>JBBSQC010000017.1:0-70616 GCA_038258215.1 Actinomycetales bacterium
CCGCTTCTACCTCGACGAGGACCCGGTGCTCCCGAACGTCGACACCTACCGCTGCGACCAACCGGCAGCGCTCGAGCACGTGCTCGAGCACCTCGACGAGATGGTCGTCAAGCCCGTGGACGGCTCGGGGGGCAAGGGGCTCGTGGTCGGCCCGAGGGCCGACGGCGAGACCCTGACCCGGCTTCGCGCCTCCCTGGTGGCCGACCCGCGCGGGTGGATCGCCCAGCCCGTCGTGCAGCTCTCCACGGTCCCCACGTTCATCGACGGCCGGCTCGCCGCGAGGCACGTCGACCTCCGCCCGTTCGCCGTCAACGACGGCGAGCACATCAGTGTCCTGCCCGGGGGTCTCACCCGGGTCGCACTCCCCGAGGGCGAGCTCGTCGTCAACTCCAGCCAGGGCGGGGGCTCGAAGGACACCTGGGTGCTCTCGGACCGGCGGGCGAGCGTGCGCGGAGCCACGGAGGTCTCGGACAACCGGGAGGTCGTCGTCATGAGCGCCCCCACGGCATCCCGCGAGGACAGCATGCGCGACCAGCAACAACAGCAGCAGCAGGATCGCGAGCGGCGGGTGGACCCCTCGTGCTGAGCCGGATCGCGGAGTCGCTGTTCTGGATCGGGCGCTACACCGAGCGTGCCGACGGGACGGCCCGGATCGTCGACGTGCTGCGCCTCCAGCTGCTCGAGGACCCCGCGGCCGACGAGGCCGAGGTGTCACGCACCGTGATGTCGGTGATCATGGGGATGCCGGCGGACGGCGAGGTGGGGTTCCGTGACGTGGGCGCCGCCCTGGTCTTCGACCGGACCAACCCTAGCTCGATCACCGGGGCGTGGCTGGCCGCGCGCGAGAACGCGCGCCGCGCCCGCGAGACATTGCCCACCGAGCTGTTCGAGGACATCAACATGACGTGGCACCGGTGGAACGGCTTCGGCCGCGACGCCGTGACCGAGCGGCACCTGTCCTGGGTCCGCGAGCGTGCTGCCCTGGTGTCCGGGGTCGCCGACTCCACGATGTCGCACGACGAGGCCTGGGACTTCCTCGTCCTCGGTCGGAGCCTGGAGCGTGCCGACATGACCGCCCGCCTGGTGGCCACCGGTGGCCTGCCCGGCGGTGGCGCGCCGTGGTCCTTGGTGCTCGCCAGCTGCGGTGCGCAGCAGGCCTTCATGCGCAGCCAACGCGGCCTGCTGAGCGACGACCGAGCCGCGGCGTTCCTCGTCCTGGACCGGGAGTACCCGCGCTCGGTGATCTTCGCGCTGAGCGAGGCGGAACGGCGTCTCGTCGCTCTCTCGCCGCAGGAGGAGCGGATCGGGGTCTCCGACGAGGCCCGCCGCCAGCTGGGCAGGATCCGCACCTCGCTGGAGTACCGCTCGACGACCGACGTCATCGCCGACCTCCCCGCGCAGATGCTGCGGGTCCAGTCGGCCGTGACCACGGCAGCCCAGTCCATCGCCAGCCGCTACTTCCAGTCCGGCCCGCTCCAGTCCTGGACCAAGGGGGTCTGACCGTGCGTCGCTACCGCATCGTGCACACCAGCTCGTTCACCTACAGCGGGGCGGTCCGCTCCGCGCACAACGAGCTGAGGATGACCCCGCTCAACGAGACCGGTCAGACCACCCTGGAGAACCGGATCCGGATCAAGCCGCTCACCTGGAGCCACGTCTACCGCGACCACTGGGGCACCCACGTCATGGCGATGGAGAGCCTCTCGCCGCACGACCGGCTCGACATCGAGGCGACGTCCACCGTCGAGCGCACCGAGGTCGAGCAGACCGCGGGGGTGCTGAGCTGGGACGACGTACGCGATCCCGCACTCCAGGACCGCAGCTACGAGTGGCTCACCCACTCGCCGCGAACCGAGCCCGGTGAGGGCATCGCCGAGCTCGTCGACGGCATCCGGGGTCTCCCGAAGCCGAAGGACGCCGCAGAGGCGGTCTGCGCGCAGGTGCGCGAGCAGATGCGCTACGACACCGGCATCACCGGCGTGAAGAGCCGCGCCGAGGAGGCCTGGGCCGAGCGGGGTGGGGTCTGCCAGGACTTCGCCCACATCACCGTGGGGGCGCTGCGCACCCTCGGGCTGCCCGCGCGCTACGTCTCGGGCTACCTCGTCCCCAAGCGGGACAGCGCCGTGGGCGAGACCAGCGTGGGGGAGAGCCACGCCTGGATCGAGTACTGGGATGCCGGCTGGGTCGCCCTCGACCCGACGAACGGCACGGCGGTGGGCACCGACCACATCGTCGTGGCGCGCGGCCGGGACTACAACGACGTCCCACCCTTCAAGGGCCTCTACTCCGGGAGCGCGACCGCCGCCCTCGAGGTCGTCGTGTCGATCACCAGGCTGGCCTGAGGATTCCCGCGGACGGTGCCGCGCGGCATACCCTTGGCGGGCCATGACTGCACAGACCGCCGACCCGCGCACCTACGACATCCGCACCCACGGGTGCCAGATGAACGTCCACGACTCCGAACGCCTGGCCGGCCTGCTGGAGACCGCGGGCTACGTCGACCTCGCGAGCATCCCCTCCGCCGGTCGCGCCGACGTCGCCGACGTCGTGGTGTTCAACACGTGCGCAGTGCGCGAGAACGCCGACAACAAGCTCTATGGCAACCTCGGCCAGCTGCGGCCGGCGAAGACCGCCAACCCCGACCTCCAGATCGCCGTCGGGGGGTGCATGGCCCAGAAGGACCGGGCCACCATCGTGGACCGGGCGCCCTGGGTGGACGTGGTCTTCGGGACTCACAACATCGGCAGCCTGCCGGCGCTCCTGGACCGGGCGCGGCACAACAAGCGCGCCGAGGTCGAGATCCTCGAGTCGCTGGAGACCTTCCCCTCGACGTTGCCGACCCGGCGCGACTCGGCGTTCGCCGGGTGGGTGTCGATCTCGGTGGGCTGCAACAACACCTGCACGTTCTGCATCGTGCCGAGCCTGCGGGGCAAGGAGCAGGACCGGCGGCCCGGCGAGGTGCTCGCCGAGGTCGAGGCGCTCGTGGCCCAGGGCGTGGTCGAGGTCACCCTGCTCGGCCAGAACGTCAACACCTACGGCGTGGAGTTCGGCGACCGGCTGGCGTTCGGGAAGCTGCTGCGGGCGTGCGGGGAGATCGACGGGCTGGAGCGGGTGCGGTTCACCAGCCCCCACCCGGCGGCCTTCACCGACGACGTCATTGCGGCGATGGCCGACACCCCGAACGTCATGCCGAGCCTGCACATGCCGCTGCAGTCCGGGTCGGACCGGGTGCTCAAGGCGATGCGTCGTTCCTACCGGAGCGAGAAGTTCCTCGGCATCATCGACAAGGTCCGCAGCGCGATGCCGGATGCCGCGATCACCACCGACATCATCGTGGGATTCCCAGGGGAGACCGAGGAGGACTTCGCGCAGACCCTGCGGGTCGTGCGGGAGTCGCGCTTCGCCAGCGCCTTCACCTTCCAGTACTCCATCCGCGCCGGGACCCCGGCGGCCACCATGCGGGGCCAGATCCCCAAGGCGGTGGTCCAGGAGCGCTTCGAGCGCCTCGTCGCGCTGCAGGAGGAGGTCTCCTGGGCGGAGAACCGGGCCCTGGAGGGCCGAGAGGTCGAGGTCCTCGTGGCACCGGGGGAGGGCCGCAAGGACGGTGAGACCGCGAGGATGTCCGGTCGGGCCAGGGACAACCGGCTGGTCCACTTCGCGGTCCCGGAGGCGGCCGAGCGCCCTCGCCCCGGCGACGCGGTCACCGTGGGGGTCACCTACGGCGCGCCGCACCACCTCGTCGCCGACGGTGCGCTCTCCGGCGGGCCGTATGCCGTGCGCCGCACCCCGGGTGGCGCGGCCTGGGCCGCCCTCCAGGACGCACCCGTCCCCGGAAAGCCCGCCGTGTCCCTCGGCATGCCCGCCGTGGGGGCGCCCGCGGTGCGGCCCGTCAGCAGCGCCTGCTCCTCCTGACGACGCCCGGGGCGACCGCCGGCCGGCCGAGCTTCGCTCAGAGCACCATCATCAGGACGGCGAGCGTGGTGGCGAGCGCACCGACGACGCTCAGGGCGACACCGCTCCTCGTGCGACAGCGGGCCCGCGACATGGCTCGGTGGGCCCGGGCAGCCGCGTAGAGGGGCTCGGCGTCGAACGCTGTCGGGCCGCCGACACCAGCTGCGGTGAGCTGGTCCGACCCGATGGGGTGGTGCGGCACGTGGAGTCCCTTCGCCGTCATGGTTGCCGATTCAGGGTAGGTGAGGGTCGCTGCGCCCGAGGGCTGCTCGGCGGAACCGGGAGAGATGCTGACCGAACGGCCGAGGCCCCCGACCAGTCGGTCGGGGGCCCCGGGTGCAGCGTCGGAGAGGCTCAGCGGTCGCCGATCGCCTCGTCGGCCTTGCTCTGCGCAGTGTCGACGTGCTCGGCGTACTTCCCACCCGTGGCCTTGTCGGCGGCGTCTCCGCCGCGCTCGATGGCCTGGTCGCTGTACTCCTCGACCTTGTCCGGGTGGTCCTTGCTCAGGCCACTCAACTTCTCCTTGGCGCTGTCGAAGAAACTCATGCGACCTCCTCTCGCTCGGGAACATGTGTGCCCCGTGGGGCGTCCCCCAGCAAACACCGGATCGCGTCCGTGCGCCACCCCGCGGACTTGGCGGAGTCCATCAGGCACCGGGGTCGAGCCAGGCGTGGATGAGCGGAACCACCGAGGAGCCTTCGCCACTGGCGGCGGCGACCCGCTTCATCGACCCGGCGCGGATGTCGCCGGCTGCGAAGATCCCGGGCACGGTCGTCTCCAGGTTGGCGGGTGGCAGGCCGTCGGTCCACAGGCTCGACGGCACGTCCCGACCGGTGAGCACGAACCCCCTGTCATCGCGGACGACCGACTCGGGCAGCCACTCGCAGTGCGGATCCGCGCCGAGCAGGAGGAACAGGCCGTGGCAGGGCCGTTCGGACTCCGAGCCCGACCCGGTCTCACGCACCCGGATCCACTCGAGCCGGCCGTCCCCTCCGGCGTCGACCACCTCGGAAAGGGGCAGCACGGTGATCCGGGGGCTGAACGAGATCTCCCCGATGAGGTAGCGCGACATCGTCGCCTCCAGACCCTCCCTGCGCACGAGGATCGTCACCGATCGGGCGAAGCGGGCCACGTGGATCGCGGCCTGGCCCGCGGAGTTGCCACCCCCCACGACCACCACGTCCGCGCCCTCCATCTCCCGAGCCGCCGTCATCGCGCTGCCGTAGAACACGCCGGACCCCACGAGGCTCTCCACACCCGGCACCCGGAGCTTGCGGTAGGTCACCCCGGTCGAGACCACGACCGACCTCGCCCGGATGTCGCCGCCGTCGGTGCGCAGCAGGTGAGCCTGGCCGCCGGTCCCGGGCTCGAGCGCGGTGACCGACCACCCGGTGAAGAAGCGTGTGCCGAACCGGAGGGCCTGGTTGCGGGCCCTCTGGGCCAGGCGCATCCCCGAGATGCCTCGCGGGAAGCCGAGGTAGTTGCGGATCATCGAGGACGTGCCCGCTTGTCCCCCGATCGCCTCGGCCTCCAGCACGATGGTGCGCAACCCCTCCGAGGACGCGTAGACCGCAGCGGCGAGCCCCGCGGGGCCGGCGCCGACCACGGCGACGTCGACCACCGTGGTGACGTCGATGTCCGTCGGTGCGCCGTAGACCCGCACCGCGACGTCGCGCACGCTACGCGGGCTGAACACCCCACGCTCCATGGCCCTCACCAGGGGGAACGCCGGGTCGGGGCCCGCGGCGTCCACCAGCTCGCGCCCCTCATCGGTGTCCGGGCCGAAGGTGCGGTTGGGCATCCCCATCCGGTCGAGGAAGTCGCGGATGCCGTGGGTGAGGGCGTCGGCCACGGGAGTGACGATCCGGACGGACTCCACCTCGGGCGCGGCCACCGTCGAGCCCCAGTCCGACAGGAGCTCACAGACGGCGGTGTGGAACTCCTCGTCACGGGCCCCCTGCGGCATGAGGAGGTAGGCGTCGTACTTGCCCTTCGCGAGGCCGCCGCGCAGGTCGTCGGCGTCGAGCAGGAAGCGGGATCGGTGCGCCGCCACGAGGCGGCGCGCGGTGGGCACGACGGCGCGCCACCGTGCGAACGCCTCGAGCACGTGGCCGTCGGGGAGCTGGGACTCCGCGACGAACATCGCGACCTGACGGCCCTGCGCGACCAGGCCCTCGGTGAGCTGCTCGGCATCCACCACCGAACCGATGAGGTGCACGTCGTAGTCGCGCTCGTAGCGCCGGAACTCGTCGGCGAGCCCTTCGCCGTGGGTCGGGGCGATCAGGAGAATGCAGGGGTTCATCGCCCGATCGTAGGGTCGGGGCGGCGTGGGTGTCCCCGTCCCGGACGCCGCGATGGCTCTGGAACAATCGGGGCATGGCCATCCGACCCGTCGTCATCACCGGCGAGCCCGTCCTGCACCGCCGCGCCCAACCCGTCGAGGTCATCGACGACGCCGTGCGCGAGCTCGTCGCCGACATGTACGAGACGATGGAGGCCGCACGCGGGGTGGGTCTCGCCGCGCCCCAGGTGGGGGTGGGCCTGCGGGTCTTCACCTGGCAGCTGAACAACGACGACGGCATCCCACCCCGTGGCGTGGTCATCAACCCCTACCTGTCAGCGAGCAAGCCGGTCGTCGGGGACCCCGATCCCGACGAAGAGGTGGAGGGGTGCCTCTCGGTGCCGGGGGAGTCCTTCCCGCTCCGGCGTGGGGAGAGCGCCGTCCTCACCGGACAGGACCTCGACGGCACGGAGCTGCGGTATGCCGCGACCGGCTGGTTCGCCCGGATGCTCCAGCACGAGTACGACCACCTCAACGGCTTCCTCTACGTCGACCGCCTCCAGGGCAAGTGGTCGCGTCGGGCCAAGAAGGCCGTCAAGGCTCAGGGCTGGGGCGTGCCCGGGCTGACCTGGGAGCCGGGCGTGGACCGCGACCCGTTCGGTCACGACGAGGGGACCCCCGAGGGGGAGCGTGCCGACTGACCCCGCGTGCGCGATCGGCGTCGTCGGAGCCACCGCCACCGGGAAGTCCGACCTGGGCATCGACCTCGCCCTCCGACTGGGCGGCGAGGTCGTCGGCGCCGACGCCTCCCAGCTCTACCGGGGGATGGACATCGGCACGGCCAAGGTCCCGTCGGCGCAGCGGCGCGGCGTCCCCCACCACCAGGTCGACGTCCTCGACGTCACGGAGGAGGCCAGCGTCTCGGCCTACCAGCGCGCAGCACGAGCCGACATCGAGGCGGTGCAGGGGCGCGGTTGCGTGGCCGTGGTCGTGGGGGGTTCGGGGCTGTACGTCAGAGCCGCACTGGACCGCCTCGACATCCCGCCGACCGACCCCGCAGTGCGGCAGGCCCTGATGGAGCGGCTCGAGCACGAGGGGGTCGCCGTGCTCCGCGCCGAGCTCACGCGGGCCGACCCGGTGGCATCCGCCGCCATCGAGGCCAACAACACCCGCCGGATCGTCAGGGCGCTGGAGGTCCTCGCCATCACCGGCCGGCCGTTCAGCGCGACGATGCGGGTGCGCGAGTTCGTCTCTCCCGCAGTCCTCGTCGGGTTGCGGCTCCCGAGGGCGGTCCTCGACGCGCGGATCCAGGCACGAACCCGCCGGATGTTCGCCGACGGACTGGTGGACGAGACCCGGGTGCTGGAGCAGCGGGGCCTGCGCGACGGACCCACGGCTCGGCGGGCCGTGGGCTACGCCCAGGCGCTCGCGGTCATCGACGCGACGATGACGTCGGAGCAGGCCGTCGCGGACACCACGACGCGCACCCGCCGGCTCGTGCGGCGCCAGGAGTCCTGGTTCGGTGCCGACCCGCGGATCAGGTGGTTCGACCCTCGCGCCGTCGACCTCGCGGACCGGGTGCTGGAGCACGTCGGCGCATCGTCCGGTGGCTCGGGCTAGAGCACCCCGTCGCGCACGGCGTGGGCCACTGCGGCTGCGCGGGTGGGCTGGTCGAGCCGGGTGAGGATGTTGGCGACGTGCCGGTGCACGGTGTGCTCGCTGACGCCCAGCGTCGCGGCGATCCCTAGGGTGTCCTGGCCCTCGGCGACCAGGCCGAGCACCTCCACCTCACGAGGGGTCAGCGCGTGGGCACCGGTCGTGGCGGTGGTCCGCGACGGGTCGAGGCTCGCGAGCAGCTCGGCGGCCTGCTTGAGCCGCTCGGGGGCCTCGAGCGCCGACAGGGCGTGCACCGCGGCGCGGGCCTCCTCGGCGGCGACACGTGGCTCGGAGTCGGCGAGGGTGTGCGCCAGGGCGAGGTGGGCGTCCGCCTCGTCGACCGGGAGCCCCGCCCGGTGGAAGCACCGGATGGCGGTGCGCCACGCCGCCCCGGCGTCCGAGGGTTCCGCGACCAGCGCCAGTGCGACCGCCGCAGCCCCGCAGACCGCCTCCGTCCCCAGCACCTGGGCGATGACCCCGAGCTCGGCCGCGGCCCCGCGGGCCGCCGGCTCCTCCCCGGCGGCGACCGCGCACCGCACGACGGGGAGCAGGATGGCGGCCCGTCCCATGAGGTCCCGGGCCGGGACGTCGTCGAGCAGTCCCGCGGCCAGTGCCCAGGCGGCCTCGGTCCGGCCACGGGCCAGGTGCACGAGCGCCCGTCCCGCGACGGCGGGCACGTCGAACCCGGCTTGGGCGTAGAGCTCGTCCGCCTCGTCGAGGCGTCCCTGCCTGCGGCGCAGGTGGCCTAGCTGCACGACGGCGTCGAGGCGGGTCGAGCGTCGCGAACCCCGCATCCGGTCGAGGGCGGTGACCAGCTCCTGCTCGGCCTCCAGCCAGTGCCCGCTCTCCAGGCGAACCGAGGCGTACTGGATCCGGCACGCGGTGAACAGGGGAGCGAGGTCCCGGTGTCGGCACAGCTCGTCGACCCGCTCGCACCACTCCAGCGCTCGGGGGAGGTCCTGGGCGCTCCGGCAGGCCACCACCAGCCAGCAACAGGTCTTCCCGAGCCACATCAGGTCGGTGACCTCGCCCGCAAGGGCGCCGGCGACCGCCGTGTCAAGGCGATCCATGCCCCGGTCGAGCCGGCCGAGCCGCACGTCCACCAGACCCGACAGGGCCAGAGCGACCAGCTCGAGCTGGGTGTCGCCCAGGCTCCGTCCGACGGCGTGTGCCCGCTCCGCCGCCCGCTCGGCGATGTCCAGCCGGTGGGTGACCTGGAGCGCGAGCTCGGCCTCGCGCACCGCCAGCCACCCGTGCGCCGGCGTCGGCCCCTCCACACTCTGGAGCAGGTCGCGGGCCCTCCCGAGCCACCCTTGCGCGATCGACGCCCCCTGCCCGAAGAGCGCGGCGTCGTAGCCGAGCGCCGTGGCCGCCCTGGCCGCACCCTGTTGGTCGCCGGCCCGCCGGTGCAGTCCATGGGCCCGTTCCCACGCGGCACAGCAGGCGGCTCCGTCATCGAGCCACCAGGCTGCTTGTGCCGCGCCCTCGGCCGCTCCGGCCCCGACGGTGCTCTCGATGGCGAGGAAGGCCTCGAGCGCGGGTGCCCACACCCCGGCCGAGAGCAGGGCGTGGGCGTGCTGGAGGGAAGGGGTCACCCCTCTAGGGTGGCCCCTCCCCGGGCCCGGCACTAGACCGTGACCCCAGCGGCCAGCGCGCGGACGTCGGCCGTCGTCAGGACGTTCCCGGCGATACCCCAGTCCCCGGACCGGACCTCGTCGATGACGCACCAGGTGACCGGGCGCATCGCCTCGCCCTCGATCCGCACGAGGGCGTCGGTGAGCTCTCGCACGATCTGGTGCTTCTGCTCCGGGGTGAAGACGTCCTCGATGACCTTGACCTGAATGAGTGGCATGGTGCTCTCCTGTTCGTTCCGGCCCGCCTGGGTGGTGACCGACTGCCACCACGCTCCCGTGCCGCGCGCCGCGCCGCATCGCCTGCCCGGGCCATCTGGGCGCGTCCGGGCCATGGCCCGGACGGGCCAGTGCAGGGTCCGCCTCCCGGGCTGGGATGATGTCTCGCATGGCTGACGGTCTCGCATTCACGAAGGGGCACGGCACCGAGAACGACTTCGTGCTCGTGCCCGACCTCGATGGTGCCCTCGGGCTGAGCGCGCCGCGGGCTCGTGCGCTGGCCGACCGGCGCGCCGGGATCGGCGGCGACGGGGTGATCCGCGTCGTCCCCACGGAGTCCGTCGACGAGCCCGGAGTGCGCGACCAGGCGGCCCTCGCCCCGTGGTTCATGGACTACCGCAACGCCGATGGCAGCGTCTCGGAGATGTGCGGCAACGGCACGAGGGTCTTCGCCGCCTATCTGCGCCGCGAGGGCCTGGAGACGGCAGGGGAGTTCGCGATCGCCACGCGGTCCGGCACCAAGCGGGTCAGGCTCGACGGGGACGGTTTCGCGGTCGATCTCGGCCCGTGGCGCCTGGGGGACCCCACGACCGCCGAGCGCGACGGCTTCGACGCGCTGGTCCACCTCGACGGTGGCGACCCGTACTCCGCCCTGAGCATCGACCTGGGCAACCCGCACACCGTCCTCGCCCTGCCCGAGGACGTCGACCTCGACGCCGTCGACCTCACCCGCGCGCCGATGGTCAACCCGGTGCCGGAGCACGGCACCAACATCGAGGTGGTTCGGCCGCTGGGTCCCGGGCACATCAGCATGCGGGTCCACGAGCGCGGCGTCGGGGAGACTCGGTCGTGCGGGTCGGGTGCGTGCGCAGCGGCGATCGCGACGAGCTTCTGGGCCGGGTCGCACGACACCGGCGCCTCCTGGATCGTCGACGTGCGCGGCGGTCGGCTGCTGGTGCGGCTGCTCCCCAACCGGGGGGTGGAGCTCGCCGGGCCCGCCGTGCTGGTGGCTGACGGTGTGCTCGACCTCAGGGCGCTGCCGGCCTGACCTCGAGCACCCGGAACCCCTTGCTCGACGCGAGCCGGTCACACGGCATCCCCAGCTCGGCGCCGATCCAGCGCTGCAGGCTGTCCGACCCGAGGTTCTTCTGGACGACGAGGTGCGCGACGCCCCCCGGTGCCAGGCGAGGCAGCCAGGCGCGAAGGAGGCCGTGCAGCGCAGACTTCCCGACCCGGATCGGTGGGTTGGACCAGATGACGTCGAACCACACGTCGTCCGGTATGCCGTCGGCCGTGGTCGCGCGCACCCCCTTCAGGCCCAGCGCCGCGGCGTTGCGGGTCGTCAGGTCGAGCGCGCGCTCGTTGACGTCCACGGCATACACCGTCGCATCGGGCGAGCGCAGCGCCAGGGTGAGAGTGATCGGGCCCCAGCCGCAGCCGAGGTCCAGGAACGTGCCGGTGGCCGGTGGCCGGGGTGCCTGGTCGAGGAGCACGGCCGTGCCCGAGTCGAGCCCGCCGTGGGAGAACACCCCACCCGCGACCTCCACCTCCACGTCGCGGTCGGCGAGCCGGACCTCCACCCGACGACGCTCGGGTGCGCTCGCCGGGGCGGCCGTGAAGTAGTGGTCGGGCTCGTCCATCGCAGGGCCACGCTAGCGGCCGTCCGGAAGAAAGCGGTCGCCCGGGCGCGTTGTTCGATGAGACCCTAGGGAGAACATGACTGCACGACGAGACATCCTGTCCGGGCGGGCTGACGCGCTCGCCGACGGCCCCACTGACGACTCCGGCATCGCGACCGACGACAGCGCGTTCGACGGCGACCAGCTCGAGCGCGAGGAACGCGCGGCGCTCCGGCGGGTCTCCGGCCTGTCCACCGAGCTCGAGGACGTCACCGAGGTCGAGTACCGCCAGCTCCGCCTGGAGCGTGTGGTCCTGGCGTCCGTGTGGTGCGAGGGCACGGCCCAGGACGCCGAGAACTCGATGAAGGAGCTCGCCGCCCTCGCCGAGACGGCCGGGTCCGAGGTGCTGGCCGGAGTGGTCCAGCGGCGGGCCAACCCCGACCCGGCCACCTACCTCGGCAAGGGCAAGGCCGTGGAGCTGCGCGACATCGTCATCGAGGAGGGTGCGGACACCGTCATCTGCGACACCGAGCTGGCGCCCAGCCAACGGCGCGCCCTGGAGGACGTCGTGAAGGTCAAGGTCGTCGACCGCACCGCGCTGATCCTCGACATCTTCGCCCAGCACGCCAAGAGCCGTGAGGGCAAGGCCCAGGTCGAGCTGGCCCAGCTCCAGTACCTCCTGCCCCGCCTGAGAGGTTGGGGCGAGTCGATGTCACGGCAGGCGGGTGGGCAGGCTGCCGGTGGCCAGGGCATGGGCTCGCGTGGCCCGGGTGAGACCAAGATCGAGCTCGACCGGCGGCGGATCAACACGCGGATGGCCAAGCTCCGGCACCAGATCAAGGAGATGAAGACGGTCCGCGACACCAAGCGCGGGAGCCGACGCGCCCACGCCGTTCCGAGCGTGGCCATCGCCGGCTACACCAATGCCGGCAAGTCCTCGATCCTCAACCGGCTCACCGGCGCCGGTGTGCTCGTCGAGAACCAGCTGTTCGCCACCCTCGACCCCACGGTGCGCCGGGCCGAGACACCCGACGGCCGCCTCTACACCCTCACCGACACCGTCGGGTTCGTGCGCCAGCTGCCCCACCAGCTCGTGGAGGCGTTCCGGTCCACCCTGGAGGAGGTGGCGGGCGCCGACCTGCTCCTCCACGTCGTCGACGGGTCGCACCCCGACCCCGAGGGCCAGATCTCCGCGGTGCGCGCGGTCCTCGCTGACGTCGAGGCCACCAACGTGCGGGAGGTCATCCTCGTCAACAAGGCCGACCTCGCCGACCCCGAGGTCCTGGACCGGATCCGCAGGCACGAGAAGTACTCCCTCGTGGTCTCGGCACGCACCGGGGAGGGACTGGACGAGCTGCGCGACCTCATCGCCGCCGAGCTGCCCCAGCCCGACGTCGAGGTCGAGGTGCTCGTGCCCTATGACCGTGGCGACCTGGTGAGCCGGATCCACGAGACCGGTGAGGTGCTGGAGAGCGAGCACCTCGGCGAGGGCACCCGCATCAGCGCGAAGGTGGCGCCCGCGCTGGCGGGGGACCTGCGGGCGTTCAGCGCCTGACGGCGCCCGCACTCCGCGTCGGGGCCGCCCTCACGCAGAACACCGGAGCGCACGCACCAACAGCTGCGTGGCCGCCGATCTTCTGCGTGACGAACCCTCCGGCCGATCGGCGCTGTGAGGAGCGCGAGCATGACAGCGGCGCACCTCGCGGCTACTGTCAAGCGATGCTCCCCGACCACGTGCAGCGGTTCATCGAGGCGGAGATCGCGGCCAACGACGTCGACTTCTCCGATCTCCGGGCCGTCTACCTCAACGGCACCCTCAAGCGCGGTCCCGAGTTGAGCCACACCGATGGCCTGATGTCCGTCAGCCGCGTGGTGCTCGAAGGCGTCGGCGCCGGTGTGGAGGTGGTGCGCACCGTTGACCACGTCATCCCTCCCGGGGTCCAGCCCGACATGCGCGAGCACGGCTGGGACCGGGACGACTTCCCCGACCTGTACCGCCGGCTCGTCGAGCCGGCGGACATCGTGGTGCTCGCCTCGCCGATCTGGTTGGGCGACCAGTCGTCCCAGACCAGGCTCACCATCGAACGGCTCTACGGCTACTCCGGCGAGCTGAACGAGAAGGGTCAGTGGGCCTACTACGGCAAGGTCGGCGGGGTCGTCATCACCGGGAACGAGGACGGTGGCAAGCACTGCGCCGCCCAGATGCTCTACGCCCTCTCACACATCGGGTTCACCATCCCGCCCCAGGCCGACACCTACTGGAACGGCGAGGCCGGGCCCGGACCGTCCTACCTCGACGACGGTCAGGGTGCGCGGAACCACTGGACCACCCGGAACACGGTGTTCGCGGCATGGAACATGCTGCACACCGCTCGCCGCCTCAAGGATGCGGGCGGGCTCCCCGCCCACGGCAACGTCACGACGAACTGGGACCTGGGCCGGCCCGACCAGCCCAACCCCGAGTACCGCTGAGGCCGCACACCGGATCACCAAAGCCCCAGCGATCGGGTTGCACCGAAGGCCCCCGTCGAGTCCGCGCGCAGGTAGCGTCGCGCGGGTGCAGAGAGTGCCTCGGGAGATCGCGACGAACCGGCTGACACTGCGGCCACCGGTCCGGACCGACCTCCGTCTCTGGCGCTCTCTCAGCGAGGCACCGGGCATGATCCCCATCGCCTGGGGACCCCTGGACACCTGCCTGGTCCGCTGGGACAGCGTGGGTTTCGACTTCGGGGTCATCGAGGAGGCCAGCACCCGCGCCGGCGTCGGCATCGGGGGGATGCGGCACGACGACGACGCCCAGGCACTCATCCTCGCCTACCGGCTCCACGAGCAGGTCCGGGGTCGGGGGCTCGGGACCGAGGCCGCCCGCGCCTGGACGGCGCACGCCCTGGAGTGGCTACCCTCCCTGCCGCTGCTGGCACCACTGCGGCGCGAGGATGCGCCGTCGGTACGGATCGCGGTGGCCTCCGGCCTCGAACCAGTCAGCGACGGGTCCTGGCCCGAGAAGCGACCCGAGGTGGCGAGGGCGAGCACCTACGCCGCTCCGCGGGTCGAGACCCCGGTCTGGCTGGACGACACGACCCGAACGTCGGTGCTCGACCTGTGGTGTGCGGTGAACGACGACGGCGGAGCCGTGGGGTTCCTTCCCGGTGCTCCCCGCTACGAGGTCGCGGCGACGCTGGCCCGGCACGAGGAGTCCATGGAGCATGGCAGCACCACCGCCGTCCTGCTGCGGGCGCCCGACGATACGGTGATCGCGATGGGTTTCTGGGTCGAGGCCGCCAACCCCCTGCACGCTCACACGCGCACGGCATACCGGGTGATGACCGATCCCTCGCGCAGGGGGCGCAACCTCGGCCGTCTGCTCATGGCCGCGATGCACCGGGTGGCGCGCCAGCAGGAGGTGGAGGTCGCGGTGCTGGACGTGCGGAGCGGTCTGGGCACCACCCTGTTCTACGAAGGGTGCGGCTATGTCGAGGTCGGCCGGGTGCCCGGGATCATCCGGGTCGCACCGGGCGACGACCGCGACAGCGTCATCATGGCCCGCCGCCTCGACGGGCGGCCGATCGTGGCCGACGGCCGGGCCTGACGCGCCCGCTCAGCCGAGGTGCCGCTCAGCCGAGGTGCCGCTCAGCTGAGGCCGACGATGCGTCCGTCGTCGTCGACGTCGATGTGCTCGGATGCCGGGACCCGGGGGAGGCCGGGCATGGTCATGACGTCGCCGGTCACCATGACGACGAACCCGGCGCCGGCCGCCAGTCGCACCTCACGAACGGTCACCACGTGCCCTGACGGAGCACCACGCAGGGCCGGGTCGGTGCTGAAGGACATCTGCGTCTTGGCCAGGCACACGGGGAGCCGGCCGTGGCCCTCGGCCTCGATCTGGGCGAGGCGCCTGGCGGCCTTCGCCTCGAAGACCACCCCGGAAGCGCCGTAGACGCGCGTGGCCACCGCCTCCGCCTTCTCGGTCAGGGTCAGGTCGTCGTCGTAGGCGAAGCGGAGCGTGCGGCCGTCGGCGGTGGCTGCGTCCGCGGCCTCGATGACACCTCGGGCGAGGTCCTCCGCCCCCGCTCCGCCCCGCACGACGTGGGTCGCCTCGTGGGCCGCGAAGCCGTCGGCGGCCACCAGGTCGAGGACGGCCCCCACCTCGGCATCGGTGTCGGAGGGGAAGCGGTTGACGGCGACCACGGCGGTCAGCCCGTGGACGTCCCGGATGGTGCAGAGGTGGCGCAGCAGGTTGGGCATGCCGTCGCGGAGGGCACCGAGGTCCTCGGCGTCCAGGTCGGCCAGGGAGACACCCCCGTGGTACTTCAGGGCACGGACCGTGGCGACCACGACCACCACCGAGGGGCGCAGGCCGGAGACCCGGCACTTGATGTCGATGAACTTCTCGGCACCGAGGTCCGCGCCGAAGCCGGCCTCGGTGACGACGTAGTCAGCGAGCTTCAGGGCCGTGCGGGTCGCGATGACCGAGTTGCAGCCGTGCGCGATGTTGGCGAACGGACCGCCGTGCACCAGCGCCGGGGTGTGCTCCAGGGTCTGGACGAGGTTGGGGGCCAACGCGTCCCGCAGGAGCACGGTCATCGCGCCCTGGGCCCTGAGGTCGCGGGCCGTCACCGGATCCTTGTCGTGGGTGTGCGCGACGACGATGTCGCCGAGCCGGGCCTTGAGGTCGGCGATGGACTCGGCGAGGCACAGGATGGCCATGACCTCCGACGCGACGACGATGTCGAAGCCGTCCTCGCGCGGGATGCCGTTGGTGACGCCACCGAGGCCGACGACGATGTCGCGCAGGGCTCGGTCGTTGAGGTCGACGACCCGCTTCCAGGTGATGGTCCGGGGGTCGATGCCCAGCGCGTTTCCGTGGTGTACGTGGTTGTCGATGAGCGCCGAGAGCAGGTTGTTCGCGGCGGCGATCGCAGCGAAGTCCCCGGTGAAGGCGAGGTTGATGTCGGTCATCGGCACGACCTGCGCGTAACCCCCGCCGGCAGCCCCGCCCTTGATGCCGAAGACCGGGCCCATCGAGGGCTCGCGCAGGGCCACCATGCTCTGCACCCCGACTCTCTGGAGCCCGTCGGCCAGACCCACCGAGGTCGTCGTCTTGCCCTCGCCGGCCGGGGTCGGCGACATCGCGGTCACGAGGACGAGCACCCCATCGGGTCGGTCGGCCAGCGAGGCGACGTGCGACAGGGTGATCTTCGCCTTGTCGTGGCCGTAGGGCACCAGCGCCGAGCCGGGGATGCCGAGCCGGTCCCGCGCCAGGTCGAGCACCGGCACGATCTCGGCGGCGTCGGCGATCTCGATGTCGGCGGGGAACGGGGTCGCGGTCTCGACGTCGGTGCTCACCCGGTCATCGTGGCACCCCGCTGCCGCGTTCACCGGCGAACGCAGCGCATGGGCGTGGCATGGCGCCCGGCATACCTGCTCGGCTGCTGCCGGACGCATACCCTGCTCTCGTGGCCACCCTCGACGACCTCCTGCACGCCGCCGTGGCTGCCGTGGGCGGCACCGAGCGCCCCGGCCAGGTCGAGATGGCTCATGCCGTCGCGGACGCGGTCGACTCCGGTGGGCACCTCCTCGTGCAGGCCGGAACCGGCACGGGGAAGTCCCTGGCCTACCTGGTGCCCGCTGTGCAGCACGCGGTCGACCGCGGCACACCGGCCGTCGTCGCGACCGCCACGCTGGCGCTGCAGTCCCAGATCGTCGACCGCGACATGCCGCGACTGGCGGAGGCCCTCGCCCCGCTCATCGGCCGGCGACCGACCTACGCGCTCGTCAAGGGTCGACGCAACTACCTGTGCGCGCACAAGCTCGAGGGTGGCTTCCCCGACGACGACGCAGACACGTTGATGTCGGTGGGGGCCGTCGACCAGCAGGCGTCCCGTCTCGGTCAGGAGGTGGTGCGGTTGCGCGAATGGGCGGGGCAGACCGAGTCCGGCGACCGGGACGAGCTCGTGCCCGGGGTCAGCGAGCGCGCCTGGCGGCAGGTCTCGGTGAGTGCCGAGGAGTGCCTCGGCGCCCGGTGCCCGATGGTGTCGGAGTGCTTCATCGAGCGCTCGCGCGAAGCGGCCCGCGACGTCGACATCATCGTCACGAACCACTCGTTCATGGCGATCGACGCCTTCGAGGGGCGCCAGATGCTCCCCGAGCACGACGTGCTCGTCATCGATGAGGGCCACGAGCTCGTCGACCGGGTGACCTCGACGATCACCGACGAGGTGACCCCCGGGATGGTGCGCGCCGCGGCCAAGCGCGCGGGTCGCCGGGCCGACGCCTCGGAGACGCTCGACGACGCGGCGGACCTGCTGGAGTCGGTGCTCGAGCCGATGTCGGAGGGGCGGCTCACCGGCATCCCGGATGCGTTGGCCATGGCGCTGGCGCGGGTGCGGGACACCGCCAGGGCTGTGCAGAGCGAGCTGAAGCCGGCACCGGGGGAGGAGCCCGACGGGGGCCGGCAGGTCGCCCGCGCCGCGGTGGACGAGGTCTTCGAGAACGCGTCGCGGGTGCTCGGGGAGCGCGATCTCGACGTCGTGTGGGTGAGCAAGGACCCCCGGCGCGGCGCGGTGCTGCGCGTGGCCCCGATGAGCGTGGCGATGCTCGTGCGCGACAAGGTCTTCGAGGACCGCTCCGTGGTGCTCACCTCGGCCACCCTCGAGCTCGGCGGCAGCTTCGACGCGGTCGCCGGCACCATCGGCCTTCGCGGCGAGGGCGCGCCGCAGTGGCGCGGGCTCGACGTCGGTAGCCCCTTCGACTACCCCGGCCAGGGCATCGCCTACGTCGCGAAGCACCTGCCCGCCCCCGGACGTGACGGTCTGGCCACGCAGACCCTCGACGAGATCGAGGCCCTGGTGCGCGCGGCCGGCGGCCGGACCCTCGGGCTGTTCTCCTCGATGCGCGCCGCCAAGGAGGCGACCGAGGCGATGCGCGAGCGGTTCGAGGGCAGTGAGATCACCTTCGCGTGCCAGGGCGAGGACCAGATCAGCACCCTGGTGCGCCAGTTCGCCCGCGAGCCGCGGACCTGCCTGTTCGGCACGCTCTCGCTGTGGCAGGGCGTCGACGTTCCTGGTTCCTCGTGCCAGCTGGTGATCATCGACCGGATCCCCTTCCCGCGGCCCGACGACCCGCTCGCCTCGGCACGCGCCCAGGCCATCGCCCGGATGGGCGGCAACGGCTTCATGGCCGTCTCGGCGACGCACGCCGCGCTGCGCCTGGCCCAGGGTGCCGGTCGCCTGATCCGGCGCGCCGACGACCGCGGGGTGGTGGCCTTCCTCGACAACCGGATGATGACGGCGCGGTATGCCGGGTTCCTCCAACGGTCGCTCCCACCCTTCTGGCCAACCGCGGACCGCGAGATGGTGATGGGGGCCCTGCGCCGCCTCGACCAGACCGCGGAGCCGCCCCTGCCGGTGGCCGAGCCGGCGATGCGCGGGCTGACCGGGGCGCTGGCTGCTCCGTCCCGAGCCGCCGCCACCGAGGCGGATGCCGTCGCACCCGCCCCCGCCGGACGACCGGTGGCCGAGGCGCCGCCACCCCCGGACTCCTCGCGCACGGCGGTCACCCACGGGCACCCGTGGACCGAGCAGGAGGACGAGGAGCTGCGCGACGGTGTCGAGCTCGGGCTCAGCCTCCAGGAGCTCGTCGAGTCGATGGAGCTATCGGCCGAGGTGGTGTCTGCGCGCCTAGCAGGCCTGGGCCTGGAGCCCGGTAGCGGACCCACCCTCACCTTCGACTAGCCCCGACTTATTGCGCCCCACCCACGCCCGAGGGGTCGAAACCAGGCCCGGCACGTGGGTGGGGCGCAATAAGTCGCGGGGGGAGGGGGGTGTCGGGGAGGCGTGGCAGAGTGACGGGCGTGAGCGACATGGTCGAGGTGCAGCACCGGGTGCCGCCCTACGTGCTCATCGCGGGCCCCGAACAGATCCTGGCCGAGCGGGCCGTGGCCCACACCGTCGACGAGCTCAAGGTCACCCACCACGACCTGGAGACGATCAGGGTCTACGCCGCGGACTACGAGCCGGGCGCGCTGACCCTGCACGCCAGCCCGTCGCTGTTCGGTGGTGCCAAGTGCATCGTCGTGCACGACCTCGACGAAGCCCCCGACGACCTCCAGACCGACCTGCTCGCCGCCCTCGCGGCCGGTCCGGACCCCGAGCTCACCCTCGTCGTGCTCCACAAGTCGGGGGCACGCGGCAAGAAGGTGCTCGAGTCCCTGAAGGGCTCGGGCGCCCGCGTCGTCGACGCACCGGCCATCAAGACCGACCGCGACAAGGCCGACTTCGCGGCGCACGAGTTCCGCCAGGCCCGCCGCAAGGCCACCGGTGAGGGGGTGCATGCCCTCGTGGAGGCCGTCGGCAAGGACGTCCGCGAGCTGGCAGCGGCCTGCCAGCAGCTCATCAGCGACACCACCGGGGTCATCGACGAACAGGTGGTGCTCACCTACCACGGCGGCAAGGTCGAGGCCACGGGCTTCCGGGTCGCCGACGCCACCATGACCGGCGACACCGGCGAGGCGCTGCGGCTGCTGCGGCACGCCATCGCGGTCGGTGTCGACCCGGTGCCGATCGTCGCGGTGCTGGCCCAGCAGGTCCGTCAGCTCATCAAGGTGGGCTCGGCCGGCAGGGGCCGGTCCGCCGACCTCGCCCGTGAGCTCTCCATGGCGCCCTGGCAGGTCGACAAGGCCCGCCGGGCTCTCGGGGGGTGGACGGCCGACGGGCTGGCCGCCTGCGTCCAGGCGCTCGCCGCCGCCGACGTCGAGGTTAAGGGAGGTGGCCGGGACCCGGTCTACGCCGTCGAGCGCGTGGTGCTCGCCATGACCTCCCAGCACTCCCGCAACCGGGACTGACCGCCGGGCCGGGAGCAACGCCGTTTTGGTGAGGCGGCAGGCGCGCTGGTAACTTGGGCACTTGCGTGCGCGCTTGAGGTCGTGCGCGCACGAGAGCACCATCCAGCACGTGTCAGCCACGGGGTGTCCCCACGCCCGGTCCCGGCACGCGACTGCCGCCCTCTCACGGCATACCGACCCCAGAGAAAGCACCCAATACCAGTGGCGAACATCAAGTCCCAGCTCAAGCGGATCAAGACCAACCGCTCGGCGACCGAGCGCAACAAGGCCGTCAAGTCCGAGGTCCGCACCGCGATCCGCACGTTCCGCGCCGCCGCCGAGTCCGGCGACGCCGCGCAGGCGCAGGAGGCCCTCAAGGTCGCCTCCACCAAGCTCGACAAGGCTGTGAGCAAGGGCGTCATCCACAGCAACCAGGCCGCGAACAAGAAGTCCTCGATGGCCAAGAAGGTCGCCGCGATCTGATCCGGCACCTCCGTGGGGCCCGTCACCGACACCGGTGACGGGCCCCACGGCGTTGTTGGGGGGGTCGGGAGGGGGACCGGGGGCAGTGGCCCGGGCGTGCTCAGCCGGTGGCCGAGCGCACCGCGGCCGCCACCTCGCCGAACCGGTCGGCGGAGAGCACCGCCCCCTCGCGGCGGACCGCGTCGGGGTCGACCCGGATCACCCGGTTGACGCGCACCTCGCTGGGTCGACCCCGCGAGTCCCAGGCACCGGACCCGATGTCGACCCACCGACGACCCGCCCGGGCCTCCTGCGCCTCGTCACGGTCGTGGTCCTGGCTCGTCAGCTGGAGGGCCAGGAGCCACCGGCCGTCGCGACCCACGAGCAGCACCGGCCGGTCCTTGCCCTGGCGGTGGTCCTCCTCGTAGGGCACCCAGGTCCAGACGACCTCGCCGGGGTCCGGTCGCCCGTCCGGCTTCGGGTCGTAGACCGGGTCCAGCCGACCGGTCCAGTCGCCGGGGTATGCCGCGCCCCGGCTCTGCGGACCCCGGCCGGCATCCCGACGACCGGCAGGGGCTCGGGGAGATCGACGGGGTCGGGACGCGGGGCGACCGGCTCGGCGGACCTGTCGAAGGGCCTCGTCGACGATCGGGCGCAGGACACGCTTCCACTCCATCACCGCACCCTACTGACCGGGTGGGACCCCCGCGGAGCCCTCGGACCCGGCCGACGCCGCCGCGGGGACGACGAGGGCGTCCAGGGCCAGACAGCCGTCGGGGGTCACCACGAGGGGGTTGACGTCCAGCTCGGCCAGGAGGTCGCCGAGGTCGGCGGCGAGGTCGGACAGGGCGACCAGGGCATCGGCGACGGCCTCGTGGTCGACCCTGGGCCGGCCGCGCAGACCGCTGAGCAGCGGGCGGACGGCCAGCTTGTCGACCATCCGGGTCGCGATGCGTCGGTCGATGGGCACCAACCCGAGCTGTCGGTCCCCGAGCACCTCGATGAAGATCCCGCCCCCGGCCACCATCACCATGGAGCCGAACTGCGGGTCACGGACCACGCCGAGCGCCATCTCGACGCCACCGAGGGTCATCGGAGCGAGCAGCACCTGCGCTCCGAGCCTGGACGCGACGTCGTCGTATGCCGCCCGCAGCGACTCCTCGTCGGCGAGGTTGAGCCGCACCCCGTCCAGGTCGGACTTGTGCAGCACGCCCGGAGCCGCCGTCTTGAGCACCAACGGATAGCCCAGCTCATCGGCGGCCGCCGCCAGGTCATCGGGGGAGTCCAGCGAGCGGTGCGGCACGGTCGGCAGCCCGTAGTCAGTGAGCAGGTCGAGTCCCTCGGCCTCGGAGAGCACAGCGGGCCGGCCCAGCCGCTCGCGCCAGCGCGCCGTGACCTCCGGGGCAGGGGGCGCCGATCGGGCGATGACGGGGCGGTAGGTGAAGTCGCGGTAGGCCAGTGCGTGCGCCACCGCCTTCAGCCCGGTCTCGGTGCCGTCGAGCACGGGGATGCCGAGGAGGGTCAGCCGGCGCGCGAGGTCCTGGGAGTCGGTGCCGACGTGGTTGGTGAGCACCGCGATCGGCTTGGTGGTCCGCCGGTGCACGCGGCGACAGATCCGGGCGAAGGACTCGTGGAGGTGGAAGCCCGAGGTGAGGTCGATGACGAAGACGCCGAGCGCGGTGTCGGGGTCGTCGACCAGCGCCCGCCAACAGGTCTCGAAGACCGACTGGTAGTCGCGTCCGGTCCCCCACGCGTCGAGCGGGTTGATCGGCTCCAGTCCGGGGTCGAGGTGCTCGGCGAGCACCTCTGTGGTCGCCTCGGAGATGGCCGCGAACGGCACGCCGACATCACTGGCGAGGTCGATGAGCAGCTCGCGCTCCCCGCCGGAGTCGAGGATCGCGGCGAGGCCTCCCTGGGCGGGGCGGCGGCGGTCCGAGAGCAGGAGGGCGGTCGAGGCGAGCTCGTCGAGGGAGCGCACCGAGGACACGCCGTACCGCTCGAACAGGGTCTGGTATGCCGCGTCGTCACCGGCGATGGCGCCGGAGTGGCTCAGCGCCAGGTGGGCCGCCACCGGCGACCGTCCGGCCTTCAGCGCGATGACCGGCACGTCGCGAGCCGCGGCCTTGTCCAGTGCGGCGACGAATGCGGCGGGGGAGCGGACCGACTCCACGAAGAGCGCGATCACCCTGGTGCTGTCGAGGTCGAGGGCGTAGTCCATGTACTCCGCGGTCGTGGTGACGAGCTCCTGGCCGGGAGAGACGGCGAGGTTGAAGCGCAGCTTCTGGTCGTTCCAGAGCAACGCGGTGAGCACCGAGCCCGACTGCGCGATGAGGGTGACCCCGCCCTCGTCGAGCTCGTAGGGCCGGTGGAAGGGCAACGTCCGAAACCAGTGCTCGACGTTGTAGAAACCCATGCAGTTGCCGCCGACGATCGGCAGGTCGGCGGCCCGGGCGAGGTCGCGCACCCGCTCCCGGAGCGGGTACGTCGGGTCGTCGCCGCGCATCACCAGGCTGCCGGGGATGACCAGACCTCCGACCCCGATGTCGATCGCCTCGCGGACCTGCTCCTCGACGGCGCTGTTGCCGACACCGAGGACTGCCAGGTCCGGCACTTCGGGCAGGTCGCTCATCGAGTCGGCGCAGTCCCAGCCCTCGACGTCGTCGTAACGGGGGTTGACCGGGTAGACGTTGCCCCGGTAGCGAGCCACCTCGAGCTCGAGCACCATGTCGTTGCCGGGCGCATTCGGCACCGTCGACGCGCCCACCAGGGCCACGGACCGCGGCGCCAGCATCCGAGCGAGCCGGTGGCGCGCAGGGGCCGTCGCCGCCACCGCATCCTCCACATCGCGGAGCCTAGCCCGCCCGGCGACGGCACCCGGGTCGGGGGTTCGGGGAGCCCCTCGTGTCGTGGGAGACTGGTGGACCGTGCCCTGACGACCCCGACGCAAGGAAACCCCCACCCGTGTCACCCCGCGCCCGCACCGTGCTGCAGCCGCACGCGACGCCGCCGGCGGCGATCCGCAACTTCTGCATCATCGCCCACATCGACCACGGCAAGTCGACCCTGGCCGACCGGATGCTCCAGATCACCGGGGTGGTCGATGACCGCGCCATGCGCGCGCAGTACCTCGACCGCATGGACATCGAGCGCGAGCGAGGCATCACCATCAAGAGCCAGGCGGTGCGGATGCCGTGGGAGCTCGACGGTGTCTCGCACATCCTGAACATGATCGACACCCCCGGGCACGTCGACTTCACCTACGAGGTCTCCCGGAGCCTGGCCGCCTGCGAGGGTGCGGTGCTCATCGTCGACGCCGCACAGGGCATCGAGGCCCAGACCCTGGCCAACCTCTACCTCGCCATGGAGAACGACCTCACGATCATCCCTGTGCTCAACAAGATCGACCTCCCGGCCGCCCAGCCGGAGAAGTACGCCGAGGAGCTGGCCGGCCTGATCGGCTGCGAGCCGGAGGAGTGCTTCCGGGTCTCGGGCAAGACCGGCGAGGGGGTGGAGCCGCTGCTCGACGCGATCGTCCGCCAGCTCCCGGCCCCCACCGGGGACCCCGACGCCCCGGCGCGGGCGATGATCTTCGACTCGGTCTACGACACCTACCGGGGGGTCGTGACCTACGTCCGGGTCATCGACGGCAACCTCAACCCGCGCGAGAAGATCGTGATGATGTCGACCAGGGCCACCCACGAGCTGCTCGAGATCGGCGTGATCAGCCCCGAACCCGTGCCCGGCAAGGGCCTCGGGGTGGGGGAGGTCGGCTACCTCATCACCGGCGTCAAGGACGTGCGCCAGTCCCGGGTCGGTGACACCGTGACGAATGCCGGGAAGCCGGCATCCGGGGCGCTCGGGGGCTACCGCGACCCCAAGCCGATGGTGTTCTCGGGCCTCTACCCCCTCGACGGGTCGGACTACCCCGACCTGCGCGACGCCCTCGACAAGCTCAAGCTCAACGACGCCGCGCTGGTCTACGAGCCCGAGACGTCCGTGGCCCTCGGCTTCGGCTTCCGCTGCGGGTTCCTCGGGCTGCTCCACCTCGAGATCGTCCGTGAGCGGCTCGAGCGCGAGTTCGACCTCGAGCTGATCTCCACCCAGCCCAACGTCGTCTACGAGGTGACGATGGACGACGGCAAGGTGGTGGTCGTCACCAACCCGAGCGAGTTCCCCGGCGGAAAGATCGCGGAGGTGCGCGAGCCCATCGTGCGGGCCACGATCCTCACGCCGAGCGAGTTCATCGGCGCGGTCATGGAGCTCTGCCAGGGCAAGCGCGGCACCCTTGGCGGGATGGACTACCTCTCCGAGGACCGGGTCGAGATGCGTTACACGATGCCGCTCGCCGAGATCGTCTTCGACTTCTTCGACATGCTCAAGTCGCGCACCAGGGGCTACGCGTCCTTGGACTACGAGACCGACGGCGACCAGGTCGCGGACCTGGTCAAGGTCGACATCCTGCTCCAGGGCGAGACCGTCGACGCGTTCAGCGCCGTCGTGCACAGGGACCGCGCCTACGGCTACGGCCTGATGATGGCCGGGAAGCTCAAGGAGCTCATCCCGCGCCAGCAGTTCGAGGTGCCGATCCAGGCCGCGGTCGGTGCCCGGGTCATCGCGCGCGAGAACATCCGCGCCATCCGCAAGGACGTGCTCGCCAAGTGCTACGGCGGCGACATCTCGCGCAAGCGCAAGCTGCTGGAGAAGCAGAAGGCGGGCAAGAAGCGGATGAAGAACATCGGCTCGGTCGAAGTGCCGCCGGAGGCCTTCATCGCCGCGCTCACCTCCGACGGTGCGGGCGCTCAGGCCACCAAGAAGTAGGCCCACCGGCAGCGTCGACCGGCTCAGGCCGAGAGGCTGGACTCCTCGACGTCGGCGCCCGTCACGGGCCCGTCGCGCCAGACCTCGGGGCTCGACGCAAGGTCCCAGATGTCGAGCACGTCCCGGGGCCACACGTCGTCGTCGGTGGCGCTCAGGTCCCCTCGCGGCCACCATCGGATGTCCGCCACGGTGAGCTGCTCCTCCTCGGTGTGCGCGGCAGTGTCGACCTCGAACGCCGGAACCCGCACGAGGTAGAACACCTCGTGCTGGTCGACGACCTTGTCGCTGTAGCCGTGCAGCACCGTGCGCCGCAGCAGTGGGCCCACGAGGTCCCCGGCGGTGACGCGCAGCCCGGTCTCCTCCCACAGCTCACGCACGCCGGTCTCGAGATCGCTCTCGCCCGGGTCGACGCCACCTCCCGGGGTCACCCACCAGTGCGCCACCGGGTCCAGCCCCAGGTCGGAGTCGAGGAACAGCAGCATCCGGTCGTCGTGGTCGACGACGAGCACCCGCACGGCGCGGCGGACGACTCTCGGTCGGTCACCCGGCTCGGGCACGACGAAGCCGGGCTGACCAGGGTAGGACGGTGAGGCCACCACCACACGCTAGCCGTCGGTCGCGGGCTGACGGTGAGCGCGGCTACGGTCGGCGGCATGACGATGCAGCGCCGGGACAAGCCCAAGCAGGCCGACGAGGTCACGAGCGCCCGGGCGTTCCTCGACTTCCAGCGAGCCACCGTGCTCGCCAAGGCCGACGGACTGGATGCCGCCGCGCTGGCGCAGCCGCTGGCGCCGTCGTCGATGACCCTCGGTGGTCTGCTCAAGCACCTCGCCTACGTCGAGCACTGGTGGACCCGTGAGGTGTTCCTCGGCCTCGAGCCGCAGGAGCCATGGGCCTCGGTCGACTGGACCGCCGACGAGGACTGGGACTGGCACTCGGCCGTCGACGACGCGCCCGAGTCGGTGCGCCACCTCCTGGAGGTGAGCATCGCCGCGAGCGACGAGGTCCTGGAGACGGCGTCGTTCGACGACCTGTCGGTGCGGCTGAGCCGCACCGGGGAGCAGTTCAGCCTGCGCTGGATCGTGCTCCACCTCGTCGAGGAGTACGCCCGACACGCCGGACACGCCGACCTGCTGCGTGAGGCCGTCGACGGCAGCACGGGGGAGTGACGACGCCGTCAGTGCACCAGGTGTGACCGCAGCCGCTCGACGTCGGCCGCACTCCACCCCTGCTCGCGCAGCCAACCGGCCGCACCGCCGAAGCCGTCGTCGACGGCCCGCAGGATCGCTTCGATCGACTCCGCGCGCGGCGCCTGGTCGGCGACCGACTGCCTGGCCAGCGCCTCCCCGTATGCCGGTCTGGGGCTGAGCCGTCCGATGATCGCCTCGATCCGCTCGCCGGTGAGGACGTAGTCGGCGACGATCTGCTCCGTGGGCACGCCGGCGACGTCCAGGGCCATCGCCACGACGGTGCCGGTGCGGTCCTTGCCCGCCGCGCAGTGCACCACGGCGGCACCGGTCGCGCGGGCGACCACACCGAGCGCGGCCGCCACCGAGTCCGGGCGCTTGGAGAGGTAGCCGAGGTAGTGCTCGGCCCAGAACGCCGCATCGCGCACGGGGTCCTCCCCGCTCCACGGCATCGCGAGGGCTCGTTCGCCGACGCCCTGCACCCCCTCCGCCGGCCGACGCTCCTCGATGAGCGAGTGGTGGTGGTGGGTGAGTGACCGGACCCGCTGCAGCGGCCCCGGCCCCTCCACGTGCAGCTCGGTGTCGGTGCGGAGGTCGACGACGTCACTCACGCCGAGATCCTCGACGAGCCGGAGCACGTCGGCCTCGGTCAGGTCCTGGAGGTTGTCCGAGCGGATCAGGCGGCGGTCTACGACCCGCCCGCCGTCGCGGGTGGGCAGGCCCCCCACGTCGCGCATGTTGACGAGGCCGTCGAGGTCGATCCAGCGGTCGTTCACGTCCTCATCGTAGGAGCCCGTGCGCGACCCCGTGTCGCCGGCTCCGGGGGGTCCATCGAGTCGACACGAGGAGGCCGCACCGGGGTGGTCGACCCCGTGCGATGAGAGGGGGGTCACACCGGCCTGCGGATGGTCTATAGTCCGGTCTCGTGGTTTCCCCTGTCGCGTCTGATGACGCCGTCCGTGTCCGGTCCGTTCTGACCTCTCTCGTCGTCGCCGTGATGCTCGCGATGAGCGTCCTGTGGGCGGCGGGTGCCCGAGCGGCCGAGGCCCCCGGGACCTTCACCAACGTGAACATCGTCCAGACGACGACCAATGAGTTCGGCAGGGTCCAGATCGACGTCGACTTCACGGTCCCCGAGGGAACGGTCGAGGGTGACACAGCCTCGCTCACGATCTCCGACCCCTTCACCTTCATCAACCTCACGTTCGACGTGCTCGACCCCGACACCGGGGAGGTCGTCGGCACGGTGGTCGTCAGCGGCGACACAGCCACCTTGACCTTCAGCGACTACGTGGAGCGGTTCGGGGACATCTCCGGCACGTTCAACATCTTCGCCTTCTTCGACCGCGGCACCGTCACCGGCGGGGACGTCGTCGACGCGACTTTCGAGTCGGGGGACGAGACGTTCACCGACCGGGTCACCGTGACCGGCACCACCCCGCAGCCCACCGACAAGACGATCCGGTTCGAGGACCGGGAGAACCAGTCGGGGCTGTCGTGGGCCATCGTGGTCTCCACCATCGACGCGATTCCGGACGCCGCTCGCACGCTCGTCGTGACCGACACACCCGGTGCGGGCAGTGAGGTCAACTGCGACGTCGTCACCGGCAACCCCCTGAACATCGCGATCGCCCCGAACGACGGGGGGGTCCCCGGCACCTTCGTGCGCATCCCGGCAGGCGACATCGTGTCCTTCGACTGCGGGGGCGACCCGACCGGACGGGGGTTCGTCCTGACCCTCGAGAACATCAGCGCCGACAGCTTCGTGCGGGTGCGCGGCACCTCCACCATCACCGACACGACCCGCACCTCCTACACCAACGCCGCCACGGTGAACCTCGTCGGTGGGGAGGACATCGACGTCAGCGGGATGGTGCGGCGGTTCTCGGGGAGCGGTGAGGCCCGGGGCACCGTTGCGACCCCCACACCGACCCCCACCCCGACCCCCACCCCGTCGGAGACGCCGACCCCGACACCCTCGGTGACCCCGACACCCTCGGTGACGCCCACCCCCGTCGTCACCCCGGGCACGACGCCGCCCGCCGAGCTGGCGCGCACCGGAGGGTCCGGCATCGGCCCCGTGCTCTGGTCCGGTGCGAGCCTCATGCTCCTCGGGCTGGCCATGGTGATCGGCTCCGGCGCGCGAACCCGGCGCGTCCGCCAGCACTGACGCGCGGCCCGACGTGAGGGCACGTGCCACAGCTCCCTGAGGGCGATCCGGCACCGGGGGACGGCTCCCTGCCCGACCAGTCCCTGGCCACGCTGACGGCTGCCCGTCTCGGGATCTACGTGCACGTGCCCTACTGCGCGGTGCGGTGCGGCTACTGCGACTTCAACACCTACACCCTCACCGAGCTGGGGCCGGGTGTCTCGACCGACACGTTCGTCGACGGTGCGCTCGCCGAGCTCGACCTCGCTGTCCGTGTGCTCGGCCCGACCGCCCCGGTTGTCGAGACCGTCTTCATCGGGGGCGGCACCCCCACCCTGCTCCCGGCGGCCGACCTCGTGCGGTGCGTGGCCGGCATCCGGGAACGGTTCGGCTTGGCGGCGGGTGCCGAGGTGAGCACGGAGGCCAACCCGGACTCCGTGTCCCCAGCCGACCTCGAGGCGCTGGCCCGCGGAGGCTTCACCCGCGTGTCGATCGGCATGCAGTCGGTGGTCCCGCACGTGCTGGACACCCTGGATCGCACCCACGACCCCGCACGCGTCGCCACGGCGGTGGCCGGAGCACGCGCCGCCGGGCTGGCCACGAGCGTCGACCTCATCTACGGAACGCCCGGGGAGTCGCTGTCGGACTGGAGGAGGAGCCTGGACGCCGCGGTGGCGCTGGAGCCGGACCACGTCTCCGCGTACGCGCTGGTCGTCGAGGACGGCACCGCCCTGGCCCGGCGGGTCGCCCGCGGCGAGGTGCCGACGCCCGAGGACGACGACGAGGCGGACAAGTACGAGCTGGCCGAGGAGGTGCTCTCCGCTGCGGGCTTCGACTGGTACGAGGTGAGCAACTGGTCCCGGCGGCCGAGCGGTCGGTGCCGCCACAACGAGGGCTACTGGCGCGGTGACCCGTGGTGGGGGGTGGGTCCCGGCGCGCACAGCCACGTGGGCGGGGTGCGGTGGTGGAACGTCAAGCATCCGAGGTCGTATGCCGCGCGCCTGGCCGCCGGGCAGTCGCCGGCCGCAGGGAGGGAGACCCTCACGGCGGAGCAGCGACGCGACGAGGAGGTGCTCCTCGGGGTGCGCCTGCGTGAAGGCTTCGAGATCGGCCGGCTCGACGCCATCGGCCACGAGGCCGTTGCCGGGCTCGTGGCCGATGGGTTGGTGGACGGGCTTGCCGCGGCGCGGGACCGCCGGGTGGTGCTGACCCTGCGCGGCCGGCTCCTGGCCGACACCGTGGTCCGCGCCCTGCTGGGGGTCTGAGGGGCGGGCCCTCGCCTACTTGACGAACTGCGGCGTCAGCGGCGGGTTGTACCACTCGCCGTTGTTGGCCTTGATCAGCCCGATGAGGTGCACGACGACTGCGAAGACCCACGCAGCAGCGAACGTGAGGAACCCGATGAGGACGAACATCAAAGGGAATGACACGAGGAACACGATGCCCACGATGATCTGGACGTTGAGTGCGTTCGCGGAGTGGTGGCGCACGAAGGGGCCGCGGTCCTTGAAGACGAGATACATCACCAGTGTCGCCACGAAGCTCAGCAGCCCGGCGCTGACGATCGTCGCCACCAGCCCCACCAGGTGGGCGGCCATCCCGGTCGTGCGCTCGTTGGCCGGACTCATCGGCACGGGAGCCGCCGCGCCGTAGGCAACCGGCTGACCATACGCAGCCGCCGGCACCTGAGCCTGCTGGGCGTAGGGCGGCGGGGGTGGCGGGGGTGGGCTCCCCGGCATCGTTGCGGCCGGGGGTGCGTCGGGAGCGGGCGGCGGCTCGGCGTGCGGGGGCGCCAGCTCCGGGTGCTCGTCGAAGGGGGCGGTCGGGTCGTTCGGGGTGTCGCTCTGGCCGGGTGTCTGGTCGCTCATGTCGCTCTCCTCGATGTCGTGGTCTGCCTCCATCAAACACCCGACGCGGCCCGCGGCGCCCCGGTTCCGGGGTGCGCCGGGGGCCGGATCAGGGTGCGGTCAGGGGCGACCCCGACCCGGAGCCGGCGCCGCGGGTGCACACTGGCGCAATGGAGCTGCTCGACCGGGTCCGGTGTCAGCTGCCCAGGGCCCAGGAGAAGCGGATGTTCGGGGGGGTCGGCTTCATGGTCGACGGAGCCCTGGCGTGCTCGGTCGGTGGCCGCGGACTGCTCGTGCGGGTGGGTCGCGCTGACCAGGAGGCGCTCGTCGACCGGCAGGGTGTCGAGCCCATGGTCATGGGCGGTCGGACCAGCCGTGGATGGGTCACGGTGGGCCTCGACGTCGTGGCGGACGACGACGCGCTTCGGGAGTGGGTGGCTCGGGGGGTCTCGGCTGCCCGAGCGTCGCTCAGCCCGGGGCGGTGACGAAGTCGATGAGCTCCTCGACCCGGCCGAGCAGCTCGGGCTCGAGGTCGGTCCACGAGGAGACCGCACGCAGCACCTGCTGCCAGGCCCGCCCGAGGTCCGCCGGTGTCTCGTGCGGCAACCCGAGGTGGGCGGCCACCCCGGCCTTCCACGAGGTCCCGCGGGGGATGACCGGCCAGCGGTCCATCCCCAGGCGCTGCGGCTTCACCGACTGCCACACGTCGACGTAGGGGTGACCGACGACCAGGACGTGTGCGGCATACGGCCTGACCTTCCGGGCCTCCTCGACGACCCGCCACTCCTTGGTCCCCGGCACCAGGTGGTCGACCAGCACGCCCATCCGTCGCGCCGGTGTGGGGGCGAAGTCCCGGACCACCGCAGCCAGGTCGTCGACCCCGTCGAGCATCTCCACGACCACCCCCTCGAGGCGAAGGTCAGCACCCCACACCTTCTCCACGAGCTCGGCGTCGTGCTTGCCCTCGACGAAGATCCTGGATCCGCTGGCGACGCGTGCCCGCTGGCCGTGCACCGCCCGCGACCCGCTGGCGGTCCGGTCCTCGGCGGCTCGGGCAGCGGCCAGCCGGGCGTCGGCGGCTACCCGTGGGGCAGTGAGCGTGACCGGGGCACCATCGACGAGGAAGCCCGGACCGAGCCGGAAGCCGCGGGTGCGGCCCCGCCGGTCCTCCAGGTGCACCACGTGGAGCCCGCCGGACTTCTCGACGCGCACGACCGCTCCGACCCAGCCGGTCTCGACGTCCTCGACCACCGTGCCCGGCTCGGCGGAGAGGTCCGTCGACCGCCCGCGGGGAGGGCGGCGCCAGCCACGGCCGAGCACGTCGCCGCCGTATCTGTCCACCACGGCGCCGACGCTAACCCGCGGGTGAAGGTGCACCGGACCGGCGCGCCGGGTGGGGGCGCACGCGCCGCCCGTCGCCCCGTCATGGACCGCTCCCAGGGACGTCCGGACGGTTCGCGTGGGACGGGGAGCTCCGCCGTGTCCGCACTTTCGCGCTGCACCGGGTCAGCACGTAGAATTGGCACTCCAATCCTGAGAGTGCCAAGACGACAGCCACGCCACCCGCCCCGGAGGTGACCGACGATGACCGAGGACCGCCGCCTGCGCGTGCTGCGCGCCATCGTCCAGGACTACGTCCAGACCTCCGAGCCCGTGGGCTCCAAGGCCCTCCTCGAGCGTCACCAGCTCGGTGTCTCTGCCGCGACCGTCCGCAACGACATGGCGGTCCTCGAGGAGGAGGGGCTCATCGCCGCCCCGCACACCAGTGCCGGTCGCGTGCCGACCGACGCCGGCTACCGCGTCTTCGTCGACCGGCTGTCCGCGGTGAAGCCGATGACCTCCGCCGAGCAGCGGGCGATCGGGCAGTTCCTCGAGGGGGCGGTCGACCTCGACGACGTGGTCGACCGCACCGTCCGGCTCCTGGCCTCCCTGACGCGCCAGGTCGCGGTCGTGCAGTACCCGTCCCTGTCCCGTTCCATGGTGCGCCACGTTGAGCTCGTCCCGATCGGGGCGGGACGCCTGCTGGTGGTGCTCATCACCACGACGGGCCGCGTGGAGCAGCGCGTGATCGACGTGGGCGTCGACCTGCTCACCGACGAGGGCGAGTCCGCTCTGGCCACCCTGCGCACCGAGCTCAACCGGGCCACCACCGGTCGCACCCTCTCGGATGCGTCCTGCGAGCTGGCGTCCGTGCCCGCCCTGCTCGAGCCGGGGTTGCGCGACCTCGTGCGGTCGATCGCCGCTGCCCTGCAGGACTCCCTCGTCGAGGAGCGCGAGGAGCGCGTGGTCCTGGCCGGCACCGCGACCCTCGCGCGCGGCGGGGGCGACCTCCTGAGCCTCGGCCCGGTGCTCGAGGCCCTCGAGGAGCACGTGGTGCTCCTCAAGCTCCTCGGCACCGTCGCCGAGGGGGGCGGGGCCGTCGCCGTGCGGATCGGGCACGAGAACCCGTATGCCGGGCTGCGGTCGACCTCGATGGTCACCACGGGGTACGGCGTCGGTGCCGACGTCGTCGCGGGGCTCGGCGTGGTCGGCCCCACCCGCATGGACTACCCCACGGCGATGGCGTCCGTGCGGGCCGTCGCCACCTATGTCTCGCGGATCCTCGCCGACTGATCCCGCGCACCGCTCACCGTCCACCACCCCGTTCCCGCCCGTTCCCGCCCGCTCCACCCGAAGGACCACCCACCTGTGAATGACTACTACGCCGATCTCGGAGTCGCTCGCGACGCCAGCGCCGAGGAGATCAAGAAGGCCTACCGGCGCGCGGCACGTCGTCTGCACCCGGACGTCAACCCCGGGGCAGAGGCCGAGGAGCAGTTCAAGAAGGTCTCCCAGGCCTACGACGTGCTGTCCGACGCCGACAAGAAGCAGTCCTACGACATGGGTTCGGACCCCTACGGCGGCGGCGCGGCGGGTTTCGGGCAGGGCTTCTCCTTCAGCGACATCATGGACGCCTTCTTCGGTGGACAGGGAGCCGCGGCGGGACGCGGCCCGAGGTCGCGGCAGACGCGCGGCCAGGACGCCCTGGTGCGGCTGGACATCGATCTCGGCGACGCGGTGTTCGGCGCTCAGAAGGACCTCACCATCGACACGGCCGTCGCCTGCGCCACCTGCCACGGCGCCGGGATGCAGCCCGGCACCTCGGTGCGCACCTGCGACGTGTGCGAGGGGCGCGGCGAGATCCAGCAGGTGCAGCGCAGCTTCCTAGGACAGGTGATGACCACCCGTCCGTGCATGACCTGTCAAGGCTTCGGCCAGATCATCACCGACCCCTGCTTCGAGTGCTCCGGCGACGGACGGGTCCGGACGCGGCGCACGCTCACCCTCAAGGTCCCCGCCGGGGTCGACACCGGCACTCGCATCCAGCTCGCCGGCGAGGGCGAGGTCGGTCACGGAGCGGGACCCTCGGGCGACCTGTACGTCGAGGTCGCGGTTCAGCCCCACGCCACCTTCCAGCGTCGCGGCGACGACCTGCACGCCACCGTCGAGGTGCCGATGACCGCCGCGGCCCTCGGCGCACAGCTCGAGATGGAGACCTTCGACGGCGCTCGCGACCTCGACCTGCGTCGCGGCTCCCAGTCCGGTGACACCATCACCCTGCGCGGGCTCGGGGTGACCCACCTGCGCGGTCAGGGCCGAGGCGACGTCATCGTCCACGCGATGGTGCACACCCCCACCAAGCTCGACCCCGAGCAGGAGGAGCTGCTGCGCCAGCTTGCGAAGGCCCGCGGGGAGGAACGTCCGCAGGGACGGGTCGCCAGCCCCGCCGAGGGGTCCATCTTCGGCAAGCTCCGCGACGCGTTCAAGGCCCGCTGAGCCCGCGCCGCACCCCACCCTCATGACGCTGCCCCTGCACCTGGTGCCCGCCGAGACCCTCGACGGTCGCGCCGCCGGAGACGTGGTGCGGCTCGACGGCGCGGAGGGACGGCACGCGGTGACGGTGCGCCGCACCCGCGTCGCCGAGCACCTGCTGGTCGCCGACGGGACCGGTCGGTGGGCGGAGGGCGAGGTCGTCACGCTCGGAGCCGGAACGCTGGAGCTGCGACTGACCTTCGTCGGCACGGAGCCCGAGCCGAGCCCCCGGTTCGTCCTCGTCCAGGCCCTGGCCAAGGGGGGCCGCGACGACCAGGCCGTCGAGGCCGCGACGGAGTGCGGGGTCGACGAGGTCGTCCCGTGGCAGGCGGCGCGCAGCATCGTCCAGTGGCGTGGCGAGCGCGGTGAGAAGGCCCGTCGCGGCTGGGAGTCGGTCCTCCTCGCGGCCACCAAGCAGTCCCGGCGGGTCCGGCGTCCGGTGCTGGGGCCTACCTCGACCACCGCTGACCTCGCCGAGCGCGCCGGCCGCGCGGCCGCGGTCTTCGTGCTCCACGAGGGCGCCCGGATGCCGCTCGCATCCGTCTCCCTCCCGGCCGCGGGTGATGTGTTGGTGCTCGTCGGCCCGGAGGGTGGCATCGCTCCCGAGGAGCTGTCCACCCTGGAGTCGGCCGGGGCGGTGCCGGTGCGGCTGGGCCGCTCGGTGCTCCGGTCCTCCAGTGCCGGGCCGGCAGCACTGGCGGTGCTCAGCTCGATGTCGCGCTGGCGCTGACGATAGGTTCGCTGACATGAGCGAGAGCACGACCGAGAGCACGAGCGAGGACTGCATCTTCTGCCGGATCGTCGCGGGGGAGATCCCCGCCGACGTGGTCGGCGAGTCGCCCCACTCGCTGGCCTTCCGAGACCTCCAGCCCCAGGCGCCGACGCACGTCCTCGCAATCCCGCGGCGTCACGTGCCCGACCTCGCGGGGCTGGCCGAGAGCTCCCCCGAGGAGCTGGCGGATGCCGTGGCCCTTGCCGCCCGCGTGGCCGCCGCCGAGAACCTGCCGGGCTACCGCCTGGTCGCCAACACCGGCGCCGCAGCCCAGCAGAGCGTGTTCCACGCCCACCTGCACATCATCGGGGGGCGTGAGTTGACGTGGCCGCCCGGGTGAGCCTCGTAGACTGGGAGCACGATGACTGACGCGCACAACGACCACCCCCCAGGCCAGGGCGCCGCCCCCACCCACCCCCACGTGCCGCTCCACACCGTGACGATCCCGCCGGAGATCGACATGGTCACCCTGCTGGGGCCGCGAGACGGGCTGTTGCGCACCATGGAGCGCCAGTTCCCGCAGGCGCAGATCCACGTGAGGGGCAACGAGTTCCACATCGCCGGGCCCAGCGCCGACGTGGCGCTCGTCGAACGACTCATCGACGAGCTCCTCGACGTCATCGACGCCGGTCAGAGCCTGAACAGTGACGCCATCGAGCGCTCGATCCAGATGCTTCGGGCCCAGACCCTGGAGCGCCCGGCCGACGTCCTGACGATGAACATCGTCAGCAACCGCGGGCGCACCATCCGGCCCAAGACGCTCGGCCAGAAGCGCTACGTCGACGCGATCGACGCCAACACCATCGTGTTCGGCATCGGCCCCGCGGGCACCGGAAAGACCTACCTCGCGATGGCCAAGGCCGTCGCCGCCCTCCAGGCCAAGCAGGTCAACCGGATCATCCTCACCCGTCCGGCGGTGGAGGCGGGGGAGCGGCTGGGGTTCCTGCCGGGCACCCTCAACGACAAGATCGACCCCTACCTCCGGCCGCTGTACGACGCGCTGCACGACATGGTCGACCCCGAGTCGATCCCCCGGCTCATGGCCGGGGGGACCATCGAGGTCGCGCCCCTGGCCTACATGCGGGGACGGAGCCTGAACGACGCGTTCATCATCCTCGACGAGGCGCAGAACACCACGCCCGAGCAGATGAAGATGTTCCTCACCCGCCTCGGCTTCGGCTCCAAGATGGTCGTCACCGGTGACGTGACCCAGATCGACCTCCCGGGAGGCGCGAGCGGGCTGCGCATCGTGAGGGACATCCTCACCGACCTCGACGACGTGCACGTCGCCGAGCTCGGGGCTGCCGACGTGGTGCGACACCGCCTGGTGGGCGCGATCGTCGAGGCCTACGGGCGCTGGGACGACAAGCAGGCGCGGGGCCCCCGCCGATGAGCATCGACGTGCTCAACGAGACGGAGTTCGAGCTCGACGAGCTGGAGCTCGTCGCCTGTGCCCGGTACGTCATGGGCGAGATGAAGGTCCACTCCCGGGCCGACCTGTGCCTGCGCCTCGTGGACGAGCCGGCCATGGAGACCCTGCACGTGAAGTGGATGGACCTCCCGGGGCCGACCGACGTCATGAGCTTCCCGATGGACGAGCTGCGACCTGGGCGAGCGGGGGAGGAGCCCGACGAAGGGGTCCTCGGGGACATCGTCCTGTGCCCATCGGTGGCGGAACGACAGGCCCAGGATGCCGGACACGCGACCGAGGAGGAGCTGCTCCTGCTCACGACGCACGGCATCCTGCACCTTCTGGGGTACGACCACGCGGAGCCCGAGGAGGAGAAGGAGATGTTCGAGCTCCAGCGCCAGCTGCTGCTCACCTTCCTCGCCACCCGCGGCCGCCCCGGTGCCTGAGGGCGGAGCGCGGCGATGACGCGGCTCGTCACGGCGGCCCTGCTCGCCACCCTCCTCGCCTTCTTCATCTCCATCGCCGAGGCGGCCTTCGCGCGGATGTCCCGGACCCGTGCGGCCGAGCTGCGCGACGAGGGCCGTCCCGGTGCCTCGGCGCTCGTCCGCGTCGTTGGCGACACCGCGGCATACCTGTCCGTGCTGTCGTTCCTGCGGGTCATCGCGGAGTCCACGGTCGCGGTCATGGTGACCCTCGCGGTCGTCGAGCGGGTGGACGGCACCTGGCAGCCCTTCCTCGTCGCGATCGGCATCATGGCGCTGATCTCGTTCGCCGTCGTGGGTGTCTCGCCGGGAACGCTCGGCGCGCAGCACAGCACCCGCGTGGCGCTGGCCGCCGCGCCGACCGCGATCTGGTTGCGGCGGATCCTCGGGCCCTTCTCCCGGATGCTCATCGCCCTGACGAACGCCGTGACCCCCGGCAAGGGTTTCCGCGACGGGCCGTTCGAGAGCGAGAGCGAGCTGCGGGACCTCGTGGACATGGCGCGCGACTCCGCGCTCATCGAGGCCGACGAACGGGAGATGCTGCACAGCGTCTTCGAGCTCGGGGACACCGTCGCCCGCGAGGTGATGGTGCCGCGCACCGACATGGTGGCGATCGACGATGACCGGTCCTGCCGCCAGGCGATGAGCCTCTTCCTGCGCTCGGGCTTCTCGCGGATCCCCGTGGTCGGCGACGACGCCGACGACATCATCGGCCTGCTCTACCTCAAGGACGTCATCCGGCGGCTCAACGCCGACCCCGACGCGGGTGCGCTGTCGGTCACCGAGCTGATGCGCCCCATGCCGTTCGTGCCGGAGAGCAAGCCGGTCGACGACCTGCTGCGCGAGATGCAGCGCGACCAGACGCACTTCGCGGTGGTGGTCGACGAGTACGGCGGCACGGCAGGGCTGGTCACCATCGAGGACATCCTCGAGGAGATCGTCGGCGAGATCACCGATGAGTACGACCGGGAGTCTTCCGAGGTCGAGGATCTCGGGGCCGGCAGGATGCGGGTGCTCGCGACCCTCCACGTCGACGACCTCGCCGAGCTGTTCGACGTCGACCTCGAGGAGGACGAGGTCGACACCGTCGCCGGGCTGATGGGCAAGGTGACCGGGCGCGTCCCGATCCTCGGCTCGACGTGCGAGGTGGCAGGGTTGCGCCTGACCGCGGAGCGGATGTCCGGACGCAGGCACCGGATCGAGACCGTGGTCGTGGAGCGGGTGGCCCAGGCCACCGAGCCCACCGACATCGAGGAGCGCGCCGGATGAGCGAGCAGGACAAGCCCTACCTCGCCGGTTTCGCGTGCCTGATCGGTCGGCCGAACGCCGGGAAGTCGACCCTGACCAACGCTCTCGTCGGCACGAAGGTGGCGATCACCTCCAGCAAGCCGCAGACGACCCGCCACACGATCCGGGGGATCGTGTCGACCGAGCGCAGCCAGCTGATCCTCGTGGACACGCCGGGGCTGCACAAGCCGCGGACGCTGCTCGGTGAACGACTGAACGACCTGGTCCGCGAGACCCTCCTGGAGGTCGACGTCATCGGCTTCTGCCTCCCCTCCGACCAGCGGATCGGCCCCGGTGACCAGTTCATCGCGCGCGAGCTCGCGGAGCTGGGCCGGGGGAGGCGGACCCCGGTGGTCGCCATCGCCACGAAGTCCGACACCGTCGACCGCCAGCGCCTCGCGGAGCACCTCATCGCCATCGACCGGCTGGGGGACTGGGACGCGATCGTGCCCTGCTCGGCCACCAGGGGCGACCAGGTGGCCGATGTCGCGGAGCTGCTCTCCGAGCGTCTCCCGCCCTCGCCGGCGCCGCTGTACCCGGAGGGGGTGCTCACCGACGAGCCCGAGGCGGTGATGATCGCCGAGCTCGTCCGGGAGGCGGCCCTCGAGGGTGTGCGTGACGAGCTGCCGCACAGCCTGGCGGTGGTGGTGGAGGAGATCCAGCCCCGGGAGGGTCGCCCCGAGGACCGGCCACTGCTCGACGTCCGGGTCAACGTGTTCGTGGAGCGCGACTCGCAGAAGGCGATCGTCATCGGTCGCGGCGGGTCGAGACTGCGCGAGGTCGGCACGAACGCCCGTCGCGGTATCGAGGCGATCCTCGGCCAGCGGGTGCACCTGGACCTGCACGTGAAGGTCGCCAAGGACTGGCAGCGAGACCCCAAGCAGCTCCGGCGGCTCGGCTTCTGAGCACCGCGCCCGCCCGCCCGCTCGTATCAGCGTGCCGGGTGGCGGCTCCTGCTGGTTGTGGACGGACCTCCGTGCGGTGAACCATGGGGTCACCAGCCGCGGCCTAGGAGTGAGCCATGACCGATGACGATGCCGTGCAGGGCCTTCGCGGCCACGATCTCTCGGGCGTGCCGGGGGAGGAGATCCGCTTCGGCGTCGTCATGAACGGAGGGGTCTCCCTCGCCGTGTGGATGGGCGGGGTGGCCCTCGAGCTGGACCACCTCGTGAAGGCGGGTGCCGCGGGGACCGGTCCCTACGCCACCCTCCTCGCGCTCACCGGGTGCACGGCGCGGGTCGACGTGGTGTCGGGCACCTCGGCCGGCGGGGTCAACGGTGCTGCACTGGCCCTCGCCCAGGTCAACCGCCACGCCGACCTTGCGTCACTACGGGACACCTGGGTGGAGGACGGCCGCATCGAGGCGCTCCTTCGGCAACCGTTCCGCGGAGCGCCGAGCTCGCTCCTCAAGGGCGACGACCACTTCCTCCCGAAGCTGAATGCGACGATGACCCGCTTGGCGGAGCCACTCGACCTCGTCCCGCCGGAGCAGGCACCGATGGACCTGACGATGGCCACCACCGTGCTCGTCGGGAACCAGGAGGTCACCGTCGACGCCCTGGGGCAACGCCTGCCGCAGAGCGTGCACGCGGCACGGTTCCGCTGGAAGCGGCCGGCGGACGCGGAGGATGACGCAGATCCCTTCAGTGCCAGTCGAATCGCGACGACGGCGGCACAGATGGCGCTCGCGGCGCGTGCGTCGTCGAGCTTCCCGGTGGCCTTCGAGCCGACCTTCGTTCCGGTCCCCACGGAGGGCACCCCCGACACCGACTCCACAGGACTTCGGCCCTCGATGACCGATGTGGTGGAGGAGTGGGGGGACGCGCATCCCGCGCGTGACCGGTCGCGCTTCGTCGTGGACGGGGGAGTCCTGGCGAACACACCGACCCGGTCCGCGATCGAGGCGATCGAGCGGATGCCGGCGGAGGGGCCCGTGCGCCGCATCATGCTGCTGGTCTACCCGCACGCGCCCGCGCCCGGTCCGGATCCGGCCGACACCCTGGGGGAGCCGCCGACCGTGACCGGGGCGATCAGTGGGCTGCTCGGTGTCCTGTCCGCACAGGGCAGCCGCACGTTCGTCGACGAGCTCGAGGACCACAACATCCGCGCGGCGGGCCGACGTGGAACCCGCTCGGACATCCTGGGCGGGCTGGGGGACCGCCGTGGTGGTGCCGAGCCGCAGACCCTCGAGGGCCTTGGTGGGCAGCTCTTTGCCCACTACCGCCGACTCCGCATCTGGCACGCGGCCCGCGACCTCGCGCGGCACCAGGTCGGCCGCCGCCCACCGGCGACCTGGCCCGAGGGCGACGACGTCTGGGACTACGAGCGCATCAGGCGTGCCGCCGAGCTCGCGCAGCAGGAGGTGGAGCGCAGCAGCCAGGTCGGCGGCGAGGACAGCTCTCGCCCGGTTCTCGCCATCCCTTATCTGCCCGACGCCTACCCGACACGGAACTCTCCGGATCCGGGGGTCCCCTGGCGTTGGGGGGTGGCCGGGGCGGTTGCGGTTGCCGAGACGGTCAACGAGCTGCTCCGTGACCTGGTGTGGGTGCTGCCCGCCGGCGAGGACTCGGAGACGGCCAGGGCCGCCAGGAAACGAGTCACCGAGCGGATCCGGGACATCCGAGAGTGTCGGCGCGTCACCGATGACCCGTGGGAGGCCGACGAGGTCCTCGCTGCTCTCTGCCCGGACCAGCTCTACTGGGGGCTGCGCCTCGCGTCGTACGCCCGGCTGATGGGTGACGGGGGTGACGCGGGCGTGCGCGCGGCGATCGCCCGTGTCGCCACGTCGGAGTACGTCCGACACTTCACGCTCAGCAAGGACGAGGCCGCCGCCGGCACATGGAGGGCGGTGGTGAGTGACCACCTGGACACGCGCCTGCTCCTGGACCCCGCGAGGCCCGGTGGAGGCGCTGGACGGGCCGTTGCTGCCCACGTGGATGCCGTCGTGGCCGAGCTGCTCACCGTGGTGCCGGTGCTCCGGCGGTTGGCTGACGCCGGGTCTGCGGCCACGGTCCTTCGGGCCGCCGAGGTCCTCGGGGACTCCCGATCCCTCCACCGGTGGCGCGATGCCCTGGCTCCCGGGAGCGTTGAGGTCACGGCATCCGAGCTGCTGACCACCCTGCTCCAGCTCGAGGTGGTGTGCACCACGATCGGTGACGAGTCGATGACCGGCTCCACGATCCCCATCGAGCTCGTGCAGCTCTCTGCGCAGACTCGCAACGCCTTCGCCCGGTACTCCACCACCGCCGACGACAAGCTCGGAGGATGGTCGATCAAGAGGTTCGGCGGCTTCCTCAAGCGGTCGTGGCGGGTCAACGACTGGACCTGGGGGCGCCTGGACGCGGCGACCGTGCTGTGTCGCACCGTGCTCGACCCGGCCCGGGTGCGTCGGGTCGCCGTCCTGTCCGCTTACCTGGACACCGATCCCGACCCCTGGAGGCTCGCCGAGAGGACCGTCGACGACCTGGTGGACTCCCTGTTCGCCGGCACCGAGCTCAGCGCCGACCCGCGTGTGAGGGAGCTGCGCGACAAGGCGGTGACAGAGGTCAAGGGCGCCTTCCACGTCACGAGCATCCCGACGGGTCAGCTGCCCCCGTCGATGCCGGCCCTCGCGGATCTGTTCGCATGGTCGGTGCACCTGTCCATCGTGGCCCAGGAGGTCGCGGCACTGACCGCCGCCATCCGTGAGGACCGGGCCGACGGAGCCAACCCCCGGTCCCGCGGCGAGCTGTTCGTGGCCGCCGAGGCCCCCCTCATCCAACGGCTCGAGGATCACCGGCGCGAGGGCACCCCGGTGTCGGGTCCGGACCGGGCCTCCCTCCTCTGTGCCTTCGACCGGGCCGGGGTGGGGCGCGAGCCGCTCGCGGACGAGGCCTCGAGCGACCTGATGATCCGAAACGCCTCCACGGCGGGGGCGGTGACGGCGACGGTTCTCGACTCGCCCACCTCGGGCCTGGGGGCGGTGCGCCCGCTGACCCGCCTCGTGCGCGGCGCCATGCTCGTGGTGCACTGGACCACGGTCGGACTCACCTCCGGTGCTGTCGTGCCGAGGATGCTGGCCCTGCTGGGTCTCTCGGTGGGCGGCATCCTGCTCACCGCTTCTCTGCTCGGTGCGCTGCCCGGCGCGTGGTCGGGCCCGGCCGCCCTGATCGGCGCCTCCTGCCTACTCGCGGTATTCGCCTTCGCCGCCCTGCGAACGGGGACGCTGCTTCACGGGCTGGTGCTGCTCAGCCCGATCGTGCCCCTCCTGACCTTCGCACTGTCGCAGACCGATACGGCGCCCAGGACCCCCGACGCGGTCGAGGGAGCCGCGCGCGGGGGCGTGACCCTGGTCGCCATGCTCGGTGTTGCCGTCGGCCTCCTCGTGCTGGGCAGCCTTCCCGCGGCCTACGGCAGCGTGTGGCTCGCTCTCGGGTCGCTCGCCGACCGCCGGGGTGTGCAACAGGTCGATACCCACGGACGGTCCAGGGCCACCCGGTTGTCGGTCGGCGCCACGCGAAGGGCTCGCGGGGTGGTGCTCTCACTCCCCGCGCTGATCGTGCCCGCGCTCGTGGTGGTGCTTCCCGTGGCGGGGTCGTGGTGGCTGGTCCACCGTGGAATCGAGACCGTGGCCGGGGACCTGCTCGAGCACCGTTGGTGGCTCGTGGGGTTGGCCGTCGCGTCGATCCTCCTCGGAGCGGGTGCGGCCTTCTTCTTCGGCGACCAGCTCCGACCCGCCACGCGCGTTCACCAGCCGGGGACGCAGTCGATGTCGTGGGACTACGGTCCGCTCGTCAGCACGGCCGGCATCAACGCCTCGTGGGCGGTGCTCTACGGCACGGGCTACTTCGTGATCGCGCTGGTGGCGATCTGGGCGGGGTTGGATCCCGGACCGAGCCCCGCGTGGCTCGTGGCCCTCGTCGTCACCTCCCTCGTGCTGGGGGTCGCGCTCGGGCTGTTCTATCCCTTCGTGGCCCCGGTCCTCGCGCTGCGCGCGGTCGAACGGCGTGAGCTGGGCCGTGACCTCGAGCGGGCGGGTCGGCGGTTCGTCGTCGCGGACCCGGTGCCTCCTGCTGATCCGGGCTCCACGGGTGCCGGCGAGCTCGCGACGGCGAGTCGCTCGTACGCCGTCGACCTGGCCGAACGGGGCGTGGGGCACCGGTGGCTGGTGTCGGTGTCTCCCGGCGCCGACGGCCGGTCGCCCTCACTCGCTCCCCGTGGCGCGGAGATGCTCCGCCGACTCGACGAGGCGAGGGAGGTCCCCGCGCCGAGCGGTCTGTCGTGGCGAGTGCGCCGTGCGTCGTGGCGACTCTCGAAGAACCGGCGCGCCGGTGGGTAGAGCCCGGTCCGTGCCGGACTGGAGGACGTCAGCGGCCGCCCACGGTCCCGTCACGCCGCGGGTCCGCGCCGCCCACCAGTCGGTGCCGTTCCACGGCGATGATCGACAGACCGCTGCTCTGCTCGACGACGTTCACCTGGTGGCCCCGGGCCGTCAGTGCGTCGGAGAGGGCCTGGACGTCGTAGTCGGTCGTGACACCGGGCGTCGGTGGCTCGATGTCGGTGCTCCCGTTGCGGTTCATGTGGTGCGGCACGTTCGCCGCCTCCTGGGGGTCGAGACCGAAGTCGATGAGGTTGACGATCGACTGCGCGGTGTAGGCGATGATCCGCGACCCGCCGGGAGACCCGGTGACGAACTCGACTCTGCCGCAGCGGTCGAAAATGATGGTGGGCGACATCGAGCTGCGAGGGCGCTTGCCGGGCTCGACGCGGTTCGCGACCGGCCGACCGTCGGCGCCGACGGCCTCGAACGAGAAGTCGGTGAGCTCGTTGTTGAGGAGGAAGCCGGCTCCGGGCACCATGACCCCGTTGCCGAACGAGCTCTCGACGGTGGTCGTCGCGGACAACGCGTTGCCCCAGCGGTCGATGATCGACAGGTGGCTGGTGCCGTGCTCGGTGTCGGTCGCCTGCGGGCTGGTCGGGTCGAACGCCCCTGGGGGAGTGCCGGGTTGGGCCGTGCCCATGTCAGTGTCGGTGATGAGCGCTGCGCGCGAGGCGAGGTAGCGCTTGTTGAGCATCCCCTTGGTGGGCACCGTGACGAAGTCGGGGTCGCCCACGTAGAGGTTGCGGTCGGCGAAGGCGAGCCGGCCGGCCTGGGAGAAGAGGTGCACGGCCTCGACGCCCAGGGGGTCATCGCCGAGGTCGAAGTTCTCGAGGATGCCGAGCATCTGCCCCACGGCCAGAGCCCCCGAGGACGGCGGCCCCATCCCGCACACCCGGTGTCCCCGGTAGGTGCTGCAGACGGGTGCGCGCTCGACCACCTCGTAGGCCTTGAGGTCGGCGAGGGTCATGTCTCCGGGGATGTTGAGGTCGGTGTTCACGGCCTTGACCAGGGACCGGGCGATGCGACCGGTGTAGACGGCATCCGCGCCCTGCGTGCCCAGGGCCGTCATCGTCGCGGCGTAGTCCCGGCTGCGGATCTTCGTGCCCGCGGGCTTGGACGCGCAGTCGGTCGTGCTGCCGTTGGTGAAGTAGGCGAAGGCGACCGGGTCGCGGAAGTAGAGCCGGTCGGTGCAGCTCGGGTTGGCCGCGAGCAGCCCGTCGACCTGGTCGGCGGTGCGCTGGCTGAGGGGGAAGCCGTTCCGGGCCAGCTTCCTCGCCGGGTTGAACAGCCGCTTCCACTGGAGTCGGCCGTGGGCCTTCTGCAGGACCTCCATCACCTCCGGGTTGCCCGGCACGCCGACGGACAGGCCGCTCTGCCACGCCTGGGTGAAGTCCAGGCCGGCGAACCGGTCCTCCGTGGCCGCCAGCGGAGCCTTCTCGCGGGCGTCGTAGGTGGTCGTGGTGTCGGTCCTGGCGTCGTGGTAGACCACGAACGAGCCCCCGCCGATCCCGGTGGACTGGGGCTCGACGAGCCCGAGCACCGTCTGGACCGCCACGAAGGCGTCGGCGGCCGTGCCGCCCTTGCGGAGGATCTCCTCGCCGGCCCGAGTCGCGAGCGGGTTGGTCGTCACGACCATCTCCCGGTGCTTGGTCACCGCCTGGGGGAGCCCCCCGTCCGTCCCGTGCGCCCCGTGCGCTGCGGCCGGAAGCACGGCGAGCGTGGAGCCGACGAGGGCGGCTACCGCCCCGAGTGCCAGAGTGCTACCTCGACGCATGGTGACCTCCAACGCGGCGACCCGCCGCCCCTGTGGCTCGGGCCTGGTCCCCGCACGCTAGCGATCCCGCGCGTCGTTGTCCTGTTGGAGGGTGACGGGGGGATCGCGATGTCCCCAGGGATGCCGCGCGGCGTGCTGGAGTGACCTACTGGTCGATCTCAGCACGGGGAGCGCCGGATGCTGAGCGCTGCGTCCGGCATCCCGGCGGCTCCCTAGACTGGCGCCATGCGAATCGGAGTCTTCGGCGCGACCGGTCAGGTCGGCAACGTCATGCGCACCCTGCTGTTCGAGCGGAACTTCCCCGTCGAGCAGATCCGGTACTTCGCGTCCGCTCGATCGGCCGGCACCACGCTGCCGTGGGGCGACACGGACATCATCGTCGAGGACACCGCGACGGCCGACTTCGGCGGCCTCGACGTCGCCCTCTTCTCCAACGGTGGAGCGACGAGCAAGGAGTGGGCCCCCCGGGTGGCCGCGGCGGGAGCCGTGGTCATCGACAACTCCAGCGCCTGGCGCAAGGACCCCGAGGTGCCGCTGGTCGTCTCCGAGGTCAACCCTGACGACCTCGACCGCCTGCCCAAGGGGATCGTCGCGAACCCCAACTGCACCACGATGGCCGCGATGCCGGTGCTCAAGCCGCTGCACGACCTCGCCGGTCTCGTGCGGCTTCGCGTGAGCAGCTACCAGGCGGTCTCCGGGTCCGGCGGCAAGGGGCTCGTCGAGCTCGACTCCCAGCTGCGCGGGGGCTACGCCGCGGGTGACCCGACTGCGCTGGCCCTCGACGGGTCGGCCCTCGCGCTTCCTGCCCCCGCCCTGTATGCCGTGCCCGTCGCCTTCAACGTCGTGCCCCTCGCCGGCTCCGTCGTCGACGACGGCACGCTCGAGACCGACGAGGAGCAGAAGCTGCGCAACGAGTCGCGCAGGATCCTGCACGCACCCGACCTCCTCGTGTCGGGCACCTGCGTGCGGGTGCCGGTCTTCTCCGGGCACAGCCTCGCCATCCACGCCGAGTTCACGGATGACATCAGCCCCGAGGAGGCCGTCGAGGCCCTCACCCGGGCCCCCGGGGTCGTCGTCACCAACGTGCCGAACCCCCTCCAGGCGACCGGGCGGGACGAGGTGTTCGTCGGACGGGTGCGGCGCGACCAGGCCGCGCCCGACGGCAAGGGGCTCAACCTCTTCGTCGTCGGGGACAACCTGCGCAAGGGCGCGGCTCTCAACGCCGTGCAGATCGCCGAGGAGCTCCTCAAGCGTCGCTGAGCGCGGTCTGCACCGCTCGTCTCACCGCACAGCGCGCCACACGGACTCCTCCGTGCTCTCGCCCGGCTCCCAGTCCCTGATCCACGGCCCCGTGCCTTCGCTCGGGTCCAGCACACCCTCCTCGAGCCAGGTCACGTCCCCGGCCAGCACGGCGCCCGCGAGCTTGCGGTCGATGTCGTCGGTGTTGGTCCACAGCTCGTCGAACAGGGTGTCCACCCGCAACCTCGCCTGGGAGCAGAACGCGTCCGCGAGCCGCTGGGCCGACCGGCCGCGTTCCGGGTCGTCGGCGAGGAGCATCTCCGCGCGCACGCACGCCGCCGACATCGCGAACAGCTCGGCCCCGATGTCGACCACCCGGCCGAGGAACCGCTGGTGCTGCTCCATGGCGGCCTGCCAGCGCGACATCCCGTAGAACGTCTGGCGCGCGAGCCTGCGAGAGGACCGCTCCACGAACCGCAGGTGTCGCGCGAGGGGGCCGAAGTCGGCGTAGGAGGTGGGCACCGACCCGGCTCCGGCGACGAGCTGGGGGAGCCACTTCGCGTAGAAGCCGCTCGCCCCGGCCGCGGCCTTCGCCTTGGCCTGGAGGTCCGCATCTGGTGAGGCCAGGTCTCCAGCGGCCTTGAGGTGCTCATCGACCGCCTCGCGGGCGATGAGGAGGTGCATGATCTCGCTGGAGCCCTCGAAGATCCGGTTGATCCGCAGGTCCCGCACGAGCTGCTCGGCGGGCACCGCGCGCTCGCCGCGGGCCGCCAGCGAGGCCGCCGTCTCGTAGCCCCGTCCACCGCGGATCTGCACCAGCTCGTCGGCGACGAGGCACGCCATCTCACTCGCCCAGAGCTTGGCGAGCGCCGCCTCGATCCGGATGTCGGTGGCCCCGGCGTCCGCGAGCGCGCAGGACAGCTCCACGACGGACTCCAGCCCGTAGGCGGTGGCCGCGATGAAGGCGATCTTCCCGCCCACCGCTTCGTGCTTGCCGACGGGCCGACCCCACTGGACCCGCTCGCCGGACCACTCGCGCGCGATCTTCAGCGCCCACTTGGCGCCCGCGGAGCACATGGCCGGGATCGAGAGGCGGCCGGCATTCAGCGTCGTGAGCGCGATCTTGAGGCCCTCGCCCTCCTTGCCGAGCCGGTCCTCGACCGGCACCCGCACCTGGTGCAGGCGGGTCAGCCCGTTCTCGATGCCGCGCAGGCCCATGAACGCGTTGCGGCGCTCGACGGTGATGCCCGGCGCGGTGCCCTCCACGACGAACGCGGTGATGCCGCCACGCCCGCCCTCGTGCTTCGGCACCCGGGCCATGACGACGAGCAGCTCGGCCACGACCCCGTTGGTGGTCCACAGCTTCACGCCGTCGATGAGGTATGCCGTGCCGTCGTCGGTGAGTGTGGCCGTGCTCTCCATCCGGGCGGGGTCCGACCCGACGTCGGGCTCGGTGAGGAGGAAGGCCGAGATGGCGCCGGCCGCGCACCGCGGGAGGAACCGCTCCTTCTGCTCGGACGTGCCGACGAGCTTGACCGGCTCGGGCACACCGATCGACTGGTGGGCGGACAGCAGGGCGCCCAGCGACGGGTGCACCGAGCCGACGAGCATCAACGCCCGGGCGTACCACCGCATGGTGAGCCCCAGCCCGCCGTACTCCGTGGGGATCTTCATCCCGAAGGCGCCGACCTCGGCGAGGGCGGCGAGGTCCTCGTCGGGGATCTGGGCCTCGGCCTCGATCCGTGCACCGTCCATCCCGGCACAGACCTCGCGCAGCCGGGCCATGAACGCCTCGCCGCGGGCCTCGTCATCGGGCTCAGGTCGCGGGTGCGGGTGGACCAGGTCGAGGTCGAAGCGCCCGAGGTAGAGCTCCTTGGCGAAGCTGGGGCTGCTCCATCCGCTCTCGCGGGCGTCCTCGGCGACCTGCCGGGCCTCCCGCTCGGACACCTGTGGGCTGCCGGTCGCACCGGCTCCAGTGCTGCTCGGGTCGGTCGTGTGCGTGGCTGCGCTCATCGTGGCTCCCTTGCCGTCGGACCCCCAGTCTCCCCCCTAGAGTGTCGGGATGGCTGAGAACGACGCGGACTTCCAGGCCGCGGTCGCGGCGGTGCCGGGGCTGTCCCAGGACCCGGGCAACGAGACCAAGCTGAGGCTGTACGCCCTCTACAAGCAGGCCACCGAGGGTGATGTGCAGGGCAAGCGCCCCGGCTTCACCAACCTCGTCGGCCGCGCGAAGCACGACGCCTGGGCGGCCGTGCGGGGCACCGACACCGAGGCGGCGAAGGCGGAGTACGTCGAGGTCGTGCGCGGCCTCACCCCCTGACCCCCTCCCAACTTTCCCGCATGGAGCAGGCACCTTCAGCTCAGCACCTCATCGGTGGTGGTGCGAACGTGAAGGTTCCGGGATCGGGCGGGAAAGTTGAGGCACCGCGGCCTCGTCGCGAGTCCGGAAGGCGGCTCGGCGGACACGGAGCCAGCCTGACGCAAGGGTGTGGTCCTTCGCACACGGTTTTGGGCCGCGGTGGTAGACCAGAGCCATGCGACTCGATGAGTTTCCCCGTCACCCGCTGACGTTCGGGCCCAGCCCACTGCAACACCTGCGGCGGCTCAGTGACCACCTCGGTGGTGCGCAGGTCTGGGCCAAGCGCGAGGACGTCAACAGTGGCCTCGCGTTCGGCGGCAACAAGATCCGCAAGCTCGAGTACATCGTCCCCGACGTGCTCGCGAGCGGGGCCGACACCCTCGTCTCCATCGGTGGCTACCAGTCCAACCACACCCGCCAGGTCGCTGCCGTCGCGGCGCACCTCGGGTTGAAGTGCCGTCTCGTGCAGGAGAAGTGGGTGCCCTGGGACGACCCGGTCAACGACAAGGTCGGCAACATCCTGCTGTCCCGGATGATGGGTGCGGACAGCCGCCTGGACCCCCACGGGTTCGACATCGGCATCCGCGACTCCTGGAAGGAGGCGCTGCGAGAGGTCGAGGAGGGTGGCGGCATCCCCTACCCGATCCCCGCGGGTGCCTCCGAGCACCGCCTGGGTGGGCTGGGCTTCGCCAATTGGGCCTTCGAGGTGGCCGAGCAGGAGAGGGCCCTCGATGTCCACTTCGACACGATCGTCGTCTGCACCGTCACCGGGTCGACGCACGCCGGGATGATCGCCGGGTTCGCGGCTCTCGAGGACCTCACCGGAGTGCGCCGCAGGGTCATCGGCATCGACGCGTCGGCCACGCTGGACACGACGCGGGACCAGGTCGCGAGGATCGCCCGCCACACGGCGAAGCTCATCGAGCTGGGTCGGGACCTGCGTGACGACGAGATCACCGTGCTCGAGGGGTGGGCGGGGGAGCTCTACGGTGTGCCCGTCGACTCCACGATGGAGGCCATGCGCCTGGGTGCCGAGCTCGAGGCGATGATCACCGACCCGGTGTACGAGGGGAAGTCCCTCGCCGGGCTGATCGACCTCGTGCGCGGCCGCGACATCCCGCCGGGCTCGACGGTCCTGTACGCGCACCTCGGTGGCCAGCCGGCGATCAACGCCTACCACTCCCTCTGGCCCTGACGGTCGCGCGCGCCGCGGGGCCCGCGGGGGGGGGGGCGGGCGGGCCCCCGGGGCCGGGTCGCGGGCCGGGGCGGGGCCGGCAGCCGGGCGGGGGGGGGGCTGAGGACCCCCCCCCCGGCGGGGGTGGGGGGGGGGTGGTGTACCCCCCGGGGGGGGCTTGTGTGCCGGCCCGGGGCGCCGCCCGGGGGCGCGGGGCGCCCGCCGCCCCCCCCCCCGGGCCCCGTGACTCGCTCAGGTCCTGCCACTCACTCAGGCCGGGTCGATCACTCAGCCCACCACCACCGTCTTCGTGTCGGTGGAGGACTTGCCCCAGCCGTCGGTCGTCGTGAGTGTCACGTTGTAGGTGCCGGGGGCGGCATACGTGTGACTGGGCGCCGAGGACGTGCTCGCGGAGGTCGAGTCGTCGAAGTTCCAGCTGTAGGTGAACGTGTCACCGGCGTTGGGGTCCGAGGAGCCCGCACCGCTGAAGTTGCACACGAGTCCCTGGCAGTTCGGCGGAGCGATCTTCGCGGTCGGCGCCTGGTTGCCCGCCGGCTCGGTGATCGTGACCTCAAGGGTGGTGGACGCGGTCGCGTTGTACTCGTCCTTGACGGTGAGGGTCACCGTGAAGGTGCCCGGCGTCGAGTACGTGTACGTCGGGAGCGGACCGGAACCGGTGCGCCCGTTGCCGTAGTTCCACGAGTAGGTCAGGGTCGAGACGTTCTCGTCGGTCGACCCGCGGCCGTCGAAGGAGCAGACGTTCGCCGAGCAGGATCCGGTGGCGCTGGCTACCGGCGGGTTGTTGCTCGGCTGGGTCACCGTCACGTTGACGTCGGGGTTGACCAGCGGGTACTGCCCGTGGGTGTCGACCGGTCGCACGCGCACCATGTAGGCGCCGGCAGGCAGCACCGGCGAGGTGTACGAGTACTGCGAGCCGGGGGTCCCGGGGCTGGTGAGGAACGCCGTGACGTAGCGCTCGCCGTTGCTGAACGTGCCGGAGCTGTTCATGAACTGGCCGAGGCTGTTGGAGATCCCCACGTCGAGGCGGGCCAGGCCCACGTCATCGAACGCCCGACCGCTGACGAAGATCCGGCCGTCGGAGAACGACGACCCCTCGACGGGCTGCCGGAGCGTGTCGCTCAGGTAGGGGTCCGTGTCACCGGGGAAGACGAGGTAGCGCGCAGTGGCTCCACTCGTCGACTGGTCCTGCTGGCCGGCGGTGTCCACGGCGTACGCCGTGACCCCGTAGGTCCCGGATGCCGGCAGGTCGGTCGACAGAGTCCACGTCGTGCTGGTGGCGTTCGGGCTGGCCAAGGTGGCCGGCAGGGTCGCGAAGTTGGCCGCCATCGTGCCGTTGGGCTGCACGTAACGGCGCGTCTCGCTGTCCTGGAGGGCCACCTTCACTGCGGCGACGCCGATGTCGTCGGTCGCGGTGCCTGACAGGTCGAGGTGCAGAACCTCGACCGACTGGTCGGTGCCGGTGAAGTCGAGCCGGCCGTCCGGGAACGCGTCCCCGGTCTGCTGCGCGGTGATCGTCAGTCGACCCTGGTTGCTGCCCGACGTGCTCAGGTCGAGGTTGTCGGTTGCTCCCACGCTGAAGCTGTACGTCCCTGGGGTCAGGGTGAACGGCGTGGTCCAGCTCCAGTTGTAGGTCGCGGCGTTGAGGTTGAGCGGCGACACGCGGTAGGCGCCGGCGACGACGTCGCGACCCCAGGTGCCGTCGGCGGCCAGGACCTCGCCGGTGGTGGAGTTGCGCAGGGAGATCTGCACGCTCTTGAGCTGCTGGTCGTCCGTGGCGGTGCCGGCGAACGTCATCGTGCCACCGGGCGTGACGGTCAGGGGGAACGCGCTCGTCGGCGGCGTCTGCGCCACCGGCGACGTGATCGTCACCGTCGGTGCCACACCCGAGCTCGTCACGTTGAAGTCCCGTACCCCGCTGCGCAGGTCCTGCTGTCCGGCGGTGTCGATGGCCGTGGCGGCGACGCGCCACACGCCCTCGTGGGGGACCGTCACGTCGTAGCTCCACGTGGTGCTCGTGGCGTCCGCAGTGTCGGGGTCGACGCTGAAGCTGGTGAAGGTGGACGACAGGGTGCCGTCCTCCTGGAGATACTTGAGGCTCTCGTCGCGGATCCACAGCGAGATCCTGCGCACCCCGTGGTCGTCCTTCGCGCTACCGGTCACCGTGAAGCTCGTCGAGCTGATGACCGAGCCCGAGGGGCCCGTCACGCTCGTGGTCGGCGTCTGGTCGTCGAAGCTGAACGTCTCGAACTTGGTCACTGCCTTGACCGGGTCGCTCGTGCCGTTGGACCCGAACGTCTTAGCCATGACCTGAAGGTCGTGGCTGCCGGTGAAGGTGACGGGCACCGACCACGGCGTGACACCGCCCGAGGGGGTGCCGAGCGTGGCGTAGACGTTGTTGTTCTTCGAGCTCCAGGTGACGAGGTCGTCCTGGAGGAAACGCTTGGTGTCGTGGTCCTGGATCTCGACCTGGACGCGCTTGATCCCCGCCGCGGACTTGGCCGTGCCGGTGAGCGTGACGGGCTCCCCCGCCGTGAAGACGCGGCCCTCGATGGGCGCGGTGATCGCCGTGTCGGTCGCCGTGGCGGCCGGCAGCTGGCTCAGGTCGAAGAACGCGACACGGCCGGTCTTCACGCCGCCTGCGAGCATGCCGTCGCCCCCGCTGAGCAGGCCCTTCGGCGTCGCGAGCAGGGCCTTGTTGCCCTGGAACGCGTTGGAGCCCGGGTTCCACTCCAGCGCCTTGCCCGTCGCCGGGTTGAGGGCTCCGAGCTGGTTGCGACGGACGACGGAGTCGCCCAGACCGTAACCGGAGAGACCCTGGCCGGTGCCGTAGCCGACGTTGTCCAGGCCCGGCCACGGGTCGGGAGCGCTCGGCGACTCGTTCCAGTTGAAGTGCCCGCCGATGTAGACGGCCTGCTCGGTGATGGCCACCGAGTAGATCGAGTCGAACGCGCGGTGCACCCACAGCGGCTGGGTCATGTCCCCGCCGGAGATGGGGAACGCCACGGCGACGTCGCTGATCGGCGGACGGTCGCCGCCATCAGCGCTGGACACGACGAAGTACTCGTCGTTGGGCGCGACGTCGCCCCCGTAGAGCCGCTGGATCCCGCCGACGAAGGGCAGGTTGTCGTCCCACAGCCGGGTGCGCCACGGCAGCAGCGCCTTGCTCGCGGTGTCGATCATTCCGATGCCGTAGCGGTCGTGCCCCGCGATCTGGCGGGCGGTGTGGACGACGAGGAGCTTGGTGTTGTCGTGCGTCAGCTTGAGCATGTGCACGGTGAGGGTTCCGCTGACACCGATGCCGCCACTCAGCTGGTTCTGGAAGCCGGTGTCGACGGCGCCGGTGGCGCCGTTGACGGCCGTCAGGCCAACCATCGGCACGTTGTTCATCGTCTTGAACCGGCCGCCGACGTACAGCGTGGAGTTCGTGGCCGCGAGGGCGTCGACCGAGGCGCTGGCCGTGGCCGTGAACGAGGTCACCGGCGCGCCGGTCGTCGGGCTGAGCAGCGCGACGTTCTTCTTGCTCACGCCGTTGACCGTCTTGAAGGAGCCGCCGATGTAGAGCTTGGTGCCGTCGGGGGACACCTCGACCGTGTTGACCTGGCCGCCGGCGATGGTGGGCCGGAAGGTCGTGTCGACGAGGCCGGTGTCCAGGTTGTAGGCCGCGAGGGAGCGTTGGGAGACGGTCGCCTTGTTGCCCGTCGTGTTCACCAGCGAGGTGAAGCTTCCCGCGATGAACACGCGGTTGCCGATGTAGGCCATGTCGAAGACCTCACCGGAGCTGATCCGCGGCGTGTCCTTGCGGGGAGTCTGCGGTGCGAGTGCGGAGTGCTGTGGCACCGGTTGACCTCCAGGAGGTGGTGCCGCCTGGGCCGCCGGGGTAGCGAGGAGAACACCTCCGAGCGCCATCGCAAGGGAGGTGATGCCCACTCCCATCTTGCGAAACATCCTCATGCCGACCAACTTCCCGACGTCTCCGTCACCTGTCGGGAACCACCTGTTGGCAGTTCCGCCTGCGCGGCACAGTAGGGTCCCCGGGCCGCTGCTCGCAGGCAAACGTGGAAGTGCGATCCGAATGGATGGTCCCGGTGGCGCGGATGCCGGAGTCCCGGCCGCGCCACCGGCCCGAAGCAGGCCCTGTCGGGCCCATCGAGCAGCGCGTGGTCAGCCGGCGACCGACGCCTCCCAGTCGCGCTGGGAGCGGACGCGGTGCGTCACGGGACGACGATCGCCGGCACCGGGCAGTGCCGCAGGATCTTGGCCGCGCTCGAGCCGAGGAAGATCCTGGAGAAGGTGCCGGTGGACGACGAGCCGACCACCAAGACGTCCTGGCGGTGCCAGGGGATCTCGTCCATCGCCTCGGCCCAGGAGCGCCCGATCGCCGTGGTGCTCTCCACGTGTTCGGGAAGCTGATCCTCCGCCAGGGCGGCCAGCGCCGACACCTGGGCGGAGCGGTTCTGCTCCATCCACCCCTCGAGGACCATCTGCTCGGCGCCACTGATCTCCGGGGGGTACATGCGCTTGCCCCGCACACCGAAGGTGACCACCCGGAGGTCGGAACCGGTCTGGCGACAGATCTCCGCGGTGCGGGCCAGGGTGTTGCGTGAGGAGTCGTCACCGCGGAAGGCGCAGGTGGCACGCAGGATGCGCGTGCCCCGGGCGGGGTGGTAGCCGCGGGGTACCACGGCGACCGGAACCGGCGAGGAGTGCAGCAGCCGGTCGGCCTTGGAGCCGAGGGTGATGTGCCCGGAGGCGCCGTGCTGCGCCGAACCCACGACGACGATGCTCGCCCCCTGCTCCTCGGCCTGGTCCAGGAGGGCCTGGGGGACCGAGCGGGCGGGCACGCTGACCGTCTCCACCTCGAGGCCCCCACCGTCGTGGTCGAGGATCTCCCTGGCCTCGCGCAGCGCGGTCTCACCCTGGCTCGTGGACCACTGCTCGTACTCCCGGTCGGCGCCGCGGGCCACTGGCGTGGGCCAGCTGCCGGGCACCACCGACACGATGCGCACGGGCTGCGGGTCGGCCCGGGCCAGCTGGGCCGCGAACTCGAGCACGCCGCTGTCGACGTGCCACGGGCTGTGACCGACGACGTACGTCATTCCACGTCCACCCGCCGCCCACCGGGCTCGGCGATCTCCTCGAGCGAGGTGTAGGTGTTGAGCTTCGCGTGGTACCTGCCGTAGGCGAAGTAGAACGCGATGCACAGCGCCAGCCAGGTCAGGAAGATGATCCAGGTGATCGCGGCCAGGCCCCACATGATGTAGACGCACACCACCACCGTGAGGACAGGGGTCACCGGGTAGCCCGGGATCGTGAAGGGTCTCTCGAGGTCGGGGTGGGTCCGGCGCAGCACGATGATGCCGATGGCGACCACGGAGAACGCCATGAGGGTGCCGATCGACACGGTGTCCCAGAGGTAGACGGCCGGCACGAACCCGCCGATGAGCGCGACGATGACCGACACGAAGACCGTGTTGAAGGCTGGGGTCTGGGTGCGGGGGTTCACCTCGGTGAAGCGGTGCGGGATGAGCCCGTCCCGGCCGATGGCGAACAGGATGCGCGTCTGCCCGTAGAGGGTGACCAGCGTGACCGAGAAGATCGAGATGACGGCGCCGGCGGCGAGGACGGTGCTCCAGATCTCGTTGCCCGTGATGTCCTTGAGGATCTGGGCCAGCCCCGCCTCACCCGCGGCATCGCTCGCGAAGAACGCGACCGGCTTGGCCGCCAGGCCCGCCGCGGCGACAGCGACGTAGACACCGGAGACGATGAGCAGGGCGCCGATGATCGCGCGTGGGAGCGCCCGCTGCGGGTCCTTGACCTCCTCTCCCGCCGTGGCCACGGCATCCAACCCGATGAAGGAGAAGAAGATCGTGCCTGCGGCGGCGCTGATCCCGCCGATCCCCATGGCCCAGAAGTTGGAGAAGTGGTTGGAGTCGAAGGCCGTGAAGCCGAGCACGACGAACAGCACCAGCACCGCGAGCTTGATGAGCACCATGGCGGCGTTGATCTTGGCCGACTCGGTGGCCCCACGCAGCAGGAGGGTCATGCACAGGAGGACGAGGACGACGGCCGGAAGGTTGATCAGGCCGGTGGTGCCGCCGTCGCCGTCGGGGATGGGGGAGAAGGAGAGGGCATCGGGCAGGTGCCAGCCGATGACCGACTCGGTGAGCTCGTTGAAGTAGCCGCTCCAGCCGACCGCGACCGCCCCGGTGGCCACGCCGTACTCCAGCAGCACGCAGCCGGCGATGATGACCGCGACGAACTCCCCGAGCGCGTGGTAGGCGTAGGAGTAGGTCGAGCCGCTGACCGGGATGGCGCTGGCCAGCTCTGCGTAGCACAGGGCCGAGAGGCCCGCCGCCAGGCCGGCGATGAGGAAGCTGATGAGCACGGCCGGCCCGGCCTTGGGCACCGCCTCCCCGAGCACGAAGAAGATGCCGGTGCCGACCGTGGCGCCCACCCCGAACATCATGAGCTGGAACGTCGTCAGGTTGCGGGCCAGCTCCTCGCCCTCGTGGGAGTGGGTCTGGAAGGCGATCGGCTTCCGGCGCACGAGCTGTTCCCTGAGTGCGGGCCTGGTCATGGGCTTCCCTTTCACCGGTGGGTGAGGCCTGATCGGCTCACAGGCTAGTGGCGTGGGTCACATCGCGCCACAGATGGATACCGTGGGGGCGTGAGCACTCCGACGGCCCTCGTCCGCCCTCCGGGTCCGCGCCTCGCCGAGGGGCTCGTGACCCACGTGGACCGCGTGCCGGTCGACGTCGACCTCGCCCGGGCGCAGTGGGCGGGCTACGTCGACGCCTTGCGCCAGGCGGGGTGGGAGGTGGCCGAGGTGTCCGCCGCGGACGACTGCCCGGACGCGGTGTTCATCGAGGATGCCGTTGTCGTGCACGATGACCTTGCGGTGGTCACCCGCCCGGGCGCACCCGAGCGGCGCGGTGAGCGGGCGGGGGCCGAGGCGGCTGCCCGCGACCTCGGCCTGCGCATCGCGAGGATCACCGGGCCCGGCACCCTCGACGGCGGCGACGTGCTGCGGGCCGGGGGAACGGCATACGTCGGACTGGGGGGTCGGACCAACGAGGCGGGTGCACACCAGCTAGGAATCCATCTGCGGGAGTTTGGTGTTCGCGTGCAGACCGTGCCGGTGACCCGCGTGCTGCACCTGAAGTCCGCGGTGACGGCGCTGCCCGACGGCACCGTGATCGGATGGGAGCCCGTGGTGGACGACCCCGCTGCCTTCGCCTCCTACGAGGACGTGCCCGAGGAGCCGGGAGCGCACGTGGTGCTGCTCGGCGAGGGGCACCTGCTGATGGCCGCAAGTGCGCCGGTCACCGCCCGGCGCTTCCGCGACCGGGGGCTCACCGTGACGACCGTGGACATCTCCGAGTTCGAGAAGCTCGAGGGCTGTGTCACCTGCCTGTCGGTGCGCGTGCGGGGGTGACCACCTCGCCCTCTGGGGGCGGCCACGTCCTCGACGACATTGCGTGGCACGCACTCAGCGGACCCCAGTCCCACCTCGCGGTCAGCGCTGCGGGGGGAGTGGCGCGCCGCTACCGGGACGAGATCGGGCCGTTCTGCGGAGTCGAACGGCTCGACGGTCACGGGTGGGAGGCCCTCGCCGAGCTCGTCGGAGCGCGTGGGGTCGCCGTCTTCCTCCGTGGTGCCGTCGAAGCCCCACCGCAGGGGTGGACCGAGCTGCTGCGGGAGGAGGCCTCGCAGTGGGTGGCCGGTGATCTCGTCGACCCACTCGCCGGCCACGACGTCGTCGAGCTGGGCGCTGCCGACTCCCCGGAGATGGTGCGCCTCGCCGCCGAGACCGAGCCGGGCCCGTTCGGAACCGAGAGCCACCTCACCGGACGGTGGTTCGGAGTGCGTCGGGAGGGTCGACTGGTCGCGATGGCCGGGGAACGGATGCGCGTGCCCGGCTGGGGCGAGGTCTCCGGTGTGTGTGTCGACGTGTCGGTGCGCGGCGAAGGTCTCGGCGCCGTGGTCACTGTGGCTGCGGCCCACGCCATCGCCGCACGCGGGGACCGGCCCATCCTGCACGTGCGTCAGGGCAACGAGGGGGCCGGTCGGCTCTACTCCCGAATCGGGTTCGTCGTGCGTCGGCCCGTGGTCGTCGCCGTGCTCCGGCGGGACACGTCCTGAGGGTCCGGATCGTGGCCTGCCGCGAACGGGGGGTTGGCGGGATGCCGGGCACGCGGCATACTCGTCTTCGTGCACCAGCACCTGCTCCTCCTTCGCTGCCGCGACGGGGCCTGACACCGGCCGCCCCTCGTCGCGGAGTCCGCTGTGCCCCGGCCGCACCCGCAGACGAGACGAAGGCGTGAGAGAGCGATGATCCACCCCCAGCAGCCCTCCGGGATGCCGACCCGCAAGTACGTCCCCTTCCAGGACCAGTTCGCCGTCGAGCTCCCGGACCGCACCTGGCCCGAACGGCTCATGACCAAGGCCCCACGCTGGTGTGCGGTCGACCTGCGTGACGGCAACCAGGCGCTGATCGACCCGATGGACGCCGAGCGCAAGATGCGGATGTTCAAGCTCCTCGTGCGGATGGGCTACAAGGAGATCGAGGTCGGGTTCCCCAGCGCCAGCCAGACCGACTTCGACTTCTGCCGGGAGCTGATCAACGGCGGTCACATCCCCGACGACGTGACGATCCAGGTGCTGACCCAGTGCCGTGACCATCTCGTGGAGCGCACCTTCGACTCGATCCGTGGGAGCAGGTCGGCAATCGTCCACTTCTACAACTCGACGTCGGTGCTGCAGCGGCGGGTGGTGTTCGGGATGAGCGAGGAGGGGATCATCGACATCGCGCTCCAGGGTGCGCGGCTGTGTCGCAAGCTCGAGGAGACCGTCCCCGAGACCGACGTCTACTACGAGTACTCCCCGGAGTCCTACACCGGCACCGAGCTCGAGTTCGCCGTGCGGATCTGCAACGAGGTCATCGCGGTGATCGACCCGACCCCGGACCACAAGATGATCATCAACCTGCCGGCCACGGTGGAGATGGCGACACCGAACGTCTACGCCGACTCCATCGAGTGGATGGTCGGTCACCTGGACCGCCGCGAGTCGGTCGTCGTCAGCCTGCACCCGCACAACGACCGTGGCGAGGGGGTGGCCGCCGCCGAGCTCGGCTACCTGGCGGGGGCCGACCGCATCGAGGGCTGTCTCTTCGGCAACGGCGAGCGCACCGGGAACGTGTGCCTGGTGACCCTGGGGATGAACCTGTTCAGCCAGGGCATCGACCCCGAGATCGACTTCTCCGACATGGCCGAGATCCGGCGCACCGTGGAGTACTGCAACCAGCTGCCCGTGCACGAGCGCCACCCCTGGGGCGGCGACCTCGTCTACACGGCCTTCTCCGGCTCCCACCAGGACGCGATCAAGAAGGGCCTGGAGGACATGGACCGGCGCACCAAGGACGCCGGGGTCGACATCGACCACATCGACTGGGGGGTGCCCTACCTGCCGATCGACCCGCACGACATCGGCCGCTCCTACGAGGCCGTGGTGCGCGTCAACAGCCAGTCGGGCAAGGGCGGGGTGTCCTACCTGCTCAAGGCCGAGCACGGGCTGGACCTGCCGCGACGCCTGCAGGTCGAGTTCAGCCACGTCGTGCAGCGCCGCACCGACGCCCAGGGCGGTGAGCTCTCGGCTGCCGAGATCTGGCAGATGTTCTCCGACGAGTACCTCCACGGCGAGGGCGCCGACGTCGGTTGGGGCCGTTTCGGTCCGGTGCGATCGACGCTCGTCGGCTCCGACGACGGCCAGGACCGGATCGAGGCGGTCGTGTCCGACGAGGGCAAGGAGGTGGAGGTCTTCGGGGTGGGGAACGGTCCGATCGCGGCCTTCATCACGGCCCTCGCCCCCCTCGGGGTCGACGTCCGGGTGCTCGACTATGCCGAGCACGCCTTGTCCGCGGGCGGCGACGCCCGGGCCGCCGCATACGTCGAGTGCGCGGTGGGCGAGCGTGTCCTGTGGGGGGTGGGCCTGCACGAGTCGATCGTCAAGGCGTCGCTGCGCGCCATCCTCTCGGCGGTCAACCGCGCGGAGCGCGACGGCGCCCTGGTGGACTGACCCCGAAAGTGGACTGACCCCGGATGCCGGTGCTCAGCCGGCGATGAAGACCCGCAGCACCTCGGCGAACCGGTCGGGGTCGTCCAGGTGCGGGAAGTGGCCGGCGCCCTCGAAGACCTCGACCTCGCAGCCGGGGATCGACTTCTGCGCGGTGATGGCGTGCCACGCGGGGATCATCCGGTCCTTGCTGCCCCACACGACGAGGGTGGGCAGCGGGTCGACCTCCGTGAGGAAGTCGTGGGCGCTCACGCTCTGCCCGCCGGGATCGATGACCGAGCGGGTCGTGGCGAGGAAGGCGCGACGGGCCTCGGCATCGCCGAGGCTGCCGAACCCGTGCCAGATCTCGCTGAGGTCCGGGCTCGGCCGCCATCCCATCGATCCGAGCGTGCGCCCCGTCCAGTCCAGCCGGTCTCGCAGCCACTGCGACGCGAGCACCGGGAGCACCAGCTCCGCGCCGGGCAGGGTTGCCGCCCTGAGGATCGCGTTGACGTCACGGCCCAGACCGCCGCTTGCGACGAGCACCAGCCGCTCGACGCGCTCCGGGAAGAGGTAGCGGAACACCATCGCGATGCCGCCACCGAGCGAGTGGCCGACGAGGGTGACCTTCTCGATCGCCAGCCGGTCGAGCAGGTCGCGCAGCGTCGCCGCGTGGGCGCCGAGGGAGTAGTCACCGATGGCGGGCTTGTCGGAGGCCCCGTGGCCGAAGAGGTCGGGAATGATGACGCGGTGGTCGTCGTCGACACGGTCGACGAGGTGGGTCCACTGGCGCTGGGACCCGAGGAGTCCGTGGATGAAGAGCACGGCCGGGCCCTCACCGGTGTCGACGTACGAGATCTCGTGACCGTGGAGGGTGGTCGTCTCGACGCGGGACAGGGCGTTCATCGTGCTCCTCGAGCCTTGGGGTTGGAACTCGAGGGTAACTTACTCAACCGTAAGTTGGCGGGAGGTGACTGTCACCGGACGCCGCGCACCCGGAACTGCACCGAGATGCGTGGGCCGACGGGCCGGGCCGTCTTGGGGACGCAGTGGTCCCAGGTGCGCTGGCACGCCCCGCCCATGACGAGGAGGTCGCCGTGCCCCGCCGGCACCCGCACCGACGCTCCGCCGGTGCGCGGGCGCAGGAGGAGGTCCCGCGGTGCTCCGACGGAGAGGATGGCGACCATCGTGTTCGCGAACCGGGAGCGGCCGATGCGGTCGCCGTGCCAGGCGACCGAGTCGCGACCGTCGCGATAGAGACACAGCCCGGCGGTGCCGAACGGCTCGCCGAGCTCGTCGGCGTAGTGCTCCGAGAGGCGCTGACGACCCTGGTCGAGCGCGCGGTGGGGGAGCGACTCGTCCTCGCCGTAGAAGCGGAGCAGGCGAGGGACGTCGACCACGGAGTCGTACATCTGACGGCGCTCGGCCTGCCAGTCGACGTCCCGGCGCAGTGCGGCATACAGCCCATCGGCGCCGCCGACCCAGCCCGGGCGGAGGTCCACCCATGCCTCATCGTCGAGGTGGGTGCGCTGGACGGTGGAACCGAGGTCGTGCACGACGACCTCGTCGGAGAGGTCGAGCAGTGAGCCCTGGAGCGCCGTCACGGCAGTCATGCTACGCCGGAAATCGAACAAGGGTCCAGACCGCCCCGGCCAGGTGGCTGCCCGTCGTCATCACGGGCTGATGCTGCGGGCTGGGCCTGTCGAACCTTGGGCCCGGGAGGATGCTGCCCGGGGGATCCCGTGATGGGGTGCGACCATGGCCGCTCACGCACTGTCCGAGTCCGTCGTCGCCGTCCTCGGGGCCTCCGGCGCGCTGGGGTCCCGGATCGCCCGCGGTGCCGCCGAGCGCGGCGCAAAGGTGGTGCTCGTCGGGCGCGAGGAGTCCCGACTCGAGGGCGTCATGGAGGGCGCGCCGACGGTGGTCGGCGACCTCGGCGACGCGACACTGGGGGACCGGATCGTCGAGACCGCCCGCGCGTCCCACGGCCGGCTGGATGGTGTCGTGAACGCCGCCGGGGCAGTGGCGTTCGGCACGCTGGTCGACACCGACGACGCGGTGATCGAGGAGCTCTTTCTCACCAACGTCATCGGGCCGCTGTTCATCCTGCGCCGGGTCCTCCCGGCGCTCACCGAGAGCAAGGGCTTCCTGGCGCAGATCAGCGCGGTGGTCGCGGAGCAGCCGATGGCGGGTATGGCGGCGTACTCGGCGAGCAAGGCGGCGTTGACGGCGGTCGACCAGGCGCTGGTCAAGGAGCTGCGGCGCGCGGGTGTCGATGTCATCGACGTGCGGCCCCCGCACACCGAGACGGGGTTGGTGGGTCGGGCACTGGCGGGGACGGCCCCGAAGCTTCCGCAGGGACTGGACCCGGACGTGGTCGCCCGCGCCGTCCTCGACGCGATCGAGGGCGGCCGGCGCGCGCTGGCCTCCACCGACTTCGCCTGAGCCTCGACGTCCCCCGTCGTCGCGCGGCCGGGATCACCGGGTGCCGTTGAATGGGATCGTGACCCCTTCGCCCGGTGTTGATGACACCTGTGACCTGCCGGCGCTCCGGGCGTACCTCCTCGCCCACGCGATCCCCGGGGTCGACGTGGTCATGACCCGCTCTGACGGCAGCACCGAGCACCGCCGGACACTGCCGGTTGGCCGGCGAACCGTCCCTCTCGAGGTCACGATCCCGGCCGCGGAACAGGGGCGCCCACTCATTCGGATCGGCGCCCGGACCACGACCGCTGCCGGCCACGAGGCATCGTCGGCCGCCCGCCGCTGGCTCGGGCTCGACACCGACCCTCGCGCTGCGGTGGCGGCCCTGTCCAGCGACCCCGTCCTCGGACCGCTCGTGCGAACCCGTCCGAACCTGCGCGTCCCCGGAGCGCTGGACCCGTTCGAGGGCGCGGTGTTCGTCGTCCTCGGGCAGCACGTCTCCCTCGCCGCCGCCCGAGCCTTCGCCGGTCGGCTCGTCGCGCACCACCGAGGCTTCCCGTCGGCGCAGTCCCTCGCCGGCGCCGATCCGGCGAGGCTCCGAGAGGTCGTGGGCGTGACGGGAGCCCGGGCCGAGACGATCGTGGCCATCGCCCGCGCGGTCGCCGACGGCTCCCTGCCCCTTGCTCCACCTTCCGCAGACTCGCCGGTCACGCCCGACCTCGAGACGACCCGAGCCCGCCTGCTCGCGCTCCCCGGTGTCGGTCCCTGGACGGCGGACCTCATCGCGCTGCGTTGCCTGCGCGACCCCGACGTGTTCCTTCCCGGCGACCTCGTGCTGCGCAAGGCGCTCGGCGGGGTCACCGCGCGAGAGGCCGCCAAGATCGCCGACGCCTGGCGACCGCACCGCTCGCTCGCAGTCCTCCACCTGTGGACCCACCACGCCCTGCTGCCGCCGGCCTGACCCACCGCTGGCCTCGTGCCCGGCATACCGACATTCCGCCACCGAGCACCGACAATGGTGCGGTGCCCCTCTACCGCGACGAGGCGATCGTCCTTCGCACCCACAAGCTGGGCGAGTCCGACCGCATCGTCACCCTGCTCACCCGCCGCCTCGGCAAGGTGCGCACCGTGGGAAAGGGCGTGCGGCGCACCACGTCACGGTTCGGATCCCGCCTCGAGCCGGGGATGCACATCGACATCCAGTGCTACGAGGGCCGCAACCTCGACACGGTCACCCAGGTGGAGACCCTCGACCCGTGGGGTGAGGTGATCGCCCGCGACTATCCCTCGTGGACCGCGGCCACGGCAGTCCTCGAGACCTGTGACCGGCTCACCGAGGAGCGCGAGCCGGCCCTCCAGCAGTACCTCCTCGCGGTGGGGGCGCTGCGATCGCTGGCGGGCCGTGAGCACGAGCCCACCCTGGTCCTGGACGCCTACCTGCTGCGCGCCCTCTCGATCGCGGGCTGGGCCCCGACCTTCCACGACTGCGCGAAGTGCGGTGCACCGGGCCCGCACCGGGCGTTCCACGTCGTCTCCGGCGGGGTGGTCTGCCCGGCCTGCCGCCCCCCGGGGTCGGCCGCCCCCGCGCCCGAGACCCTCCTGCTGCTCTCGGCGCTGCTGGCCGGTGACTGGGACCTGGCCGACGCCTCCGACGCGCGCCACCGCGCCGAGGGGAGCGGGCTCACCGCGGCGTTCCTCCAGTGGCACATCGAACGCGGCATCCGCAGCCTCCGTATGGTGGAACGGTGAGCGTGCAGAGCCACTACCCGCCACCCTTCCCGCACCCGAGCGGGGCCCGACCCCCCGCGATCCCCGCAGACCGGATGCCGCGCCACGTCGCCGTCGTCATGGACGGCAACGGCCGCTGGGCCAACCAGCGAGGGCTCCCACGCACCCAGGGCCACGAGGCCGGAGAGGCCGCCCTGCTCGACGTCGTCGCCGGCGCGATCGAGGTGGGGGTCACCCACCTGTCCGCCTACGCCTTCTCCACCGAGAACTGGAAGCGCAGCCCCGACGAGGTGCGCTTCCTCATGGGCTTCAACCGCGACGTCATCCGCCGCCGCCGCGACCAGCTGCACGAGTGGGGCGTGCGGATGCGGTGGGTCGGCCGGCGTCCGCGGCTGTGGGGCTCGGTCATCAAGGAGCTCGAGGTCGCCCAGCAGCTGACCCGTCACAACACCGGGCTCACGCTGTACTTCTGCGTGAACTACGGCGGTCGGGCCGAGATCGGGGATGCCGTGCACCGGATCGCCGGCGACGTCGCGTCGGGGAGGCTCAAGGCGCGCTCGGTCGACGAGCGCACTCTCGCGCGCTACCTCCCGGAACCCGACATGCCCGACGTGGACCTCTTCGTGCGCTCGTCAGGGGAGCAGCGCACGAGCAACTTCCTGCTGTGGCAGAGCGCCTACGCCGAGATGGTCTTCCAGCACCGGCTCTGGCCGGACTACGACCGCCGGGACCTGTGGGAGGCGGTGCAGTCCTACGTCGACCGCGAGCGCCGCTACGGAGGGGCGGTCGACGCACCGAAGCCCGAAGACACCGCACCGCGACCCGGGGGCAGCGCGGGTTAGCCTGCTGAGACCACCGACGACGAAGGGCCCGCCATGGATCTCGGTCTGCACGTGTTCGACTTCACCCCCTTCGGCGAGCCGGCCGGGATCGCCCCCGGCCTGGCCGCGACGGCCCGGGCCGCTGAGGAGGCCGGTTTCTCGACGCTCACCCTCATGGACCACTACTTCCAGATGGAGGCGATGGCTCCCGCCGAGGACCCGATGCTCGAGGGCTACACCACGCTGGGGTTCCTCGCGGGTCAGACCGAGCGGCTCCGGCTCGGCCTGCTCGTCACCGGGGTGACCTACCGCCACCCGGGCCTCCTCGCGAAGATCCTCGCCACCCTTGACGTGCTCTCGCAGGGGCGCGCGATGCTCGGCATCGGTGCCGCCTGGTACGACCGCGAGCACCAGGGCCTGGGCGTGCCCTACCCCGAGGTGTCCGAACGGTTCGAGCGGCTCGAGGAGACCCTCGACATCTGCCGGCAGATGTGGGGCCCGGAGGTCGCCCCCTTCGAGGGGCGCCACTACCAGCTCGCCGAGACCCTCTGCGTGCCGGCGCCGCTGCGACCCGGTGGCCCGCCCATCCTCATCGGTGGCATGGGGGAGAAGAAGACCCTCAAGCTGGTGGCGACCCACGCCGACGCCTGCAACCTCTTCGACGCCGGGCCCGAGGTGCTCGCCCACAAGCTCGACGTGCTCGACCGGCACTGCGCCGACGCGGGGCGCGACCCCTCGGAGGTCGAGCGCACCATCATCGCGGGGGGCGACCCCTTCGAGGACGTCGACGCCTTCGTCGAGAAGATGCGCACGTATGCCGGGATGGGCATCTCCACCGTCTGGCTGGGCTCCCGCGAGCCGGGGCTGCCGGACTACGTCGAGCGCGTCGGTCACGAGATCGCGCCCCGGCTGCGCGAGCTCTGAGCCGTCAGCGCGCGCAGTCTCGGCAGAGTCCGTCGATCTCGAGGGTGTGCCGCACCTGGCTGAAGCCGTGCTCCGCGGCGATCGCGTCGGCCCACCGCTCCACGGCGTCGCCGGTCACCTCGACGGTGAGCCCGCACACCCGACAGACCACGTGGTGGTGGTGCACGGGGGTCGAGCAGGAGCGGTAGACGGCCTCGCCGTCCGGGGTGCGGATGACGTCGACGTCACCGTCCTCGGCCATCGCCTGGAGGTTGCGGTAGACGGTGGCCAACCCGACGCGGGCGCCGGTCGAGACCAGGCCGGCGTGGATGTCCTGGGCGGATCGGAACTCGGCCGTGGCGGCGAGGGCGTCGGTGAGGGCCGCGCGCTGGCGCGTCGGTCGACGGTCGGTCTGCTGCTCGCTCATCGGCCCTCCACCTCCGCGTGCTGCCCGTGCTCGTCGTAGTGACCCTCGTGCGCGGCGTGGCGGTGCCCGTCGTGGAGATAGTCCACGTGACCGCCGTGGGCCACGGCCGGGTGCCCGCAGTCGGGCCCGTGCTCGTGGTCGTGGCGCTCCTCGGCCCGGGAGTGGGACGCGTGCCGGGCCCGTTCGAGAAGGCTCACTCCCACGCCCGTCACGAGGAAGATCCCGATCGCCACGAGCACGATCGTGCCGCCGGACGGTGTCTCCGCGGCATACGAGATGACCACCCCGCCCACGCTGCTCACCACCCCGATGCCCACCGCCACCCACAGGCTCGCCCGGAAGCTGCGGGCCAGGAGCTGGGAGGTGGCGTTGGGGATGATCATCAGCGCACTGATGAGCAGCAACCCGACGACGCGCATGGACACCACGACAGTGACCGCCGTCAGCACGGCCAGGACCAGGTTGTAGCGCATGACCGGGAGGCCGGCCGCCCGGGCGTACTCCTCGTCGTTGGCCACGGCGAAGAAGCGCTGTCGCAGCACGAGCGTGGTGACGAGCACGACGGCGGCGAGGGCGGCCAGCACGACGAGGTCGCCGCTGCTCGTGGTGAGGATGGCACCGAAGAGGTATGCCGTGAGGTTGGCCGGGGTGCTCGCGGTGGAGCGGGCGATGAGCACCACGCCCAGGGCGATGCCGCCGTAGAACATCACCGCGAGGGCGATGTCGCCGCTGGTGCGACCGGAGGCACGGATCAGCTCGATGGCGACACCCGCGGCCACCGCGGCCACGAGCGCGGTGAGCACGGGCTCGGTGCCTGTGAGGATCCCCACCGCGACTCCCGCGAGGGCGACGTGGCCCATCCCGTCGCCGATGAGCGACATCCGTCGCTGGACGAGGAAGACCCCCACGAGCGGGGCGGCCACCCCGGCGAGCAGCGCCGCGAGGAGGGCCTGACGCATGAAGTCGAGCGCGAGCATGTCCTGGATCACGAGGGTCTCCCGGCGCCCCGGTCCAGGGGGGCGGACCCGAGCACGGTGCCCGGTGGCTGCCCGTCGTCGTGCTCGTGGTGGTGCGAGGAGCCTCTGCCGTGGGAGGCGACGTGAGCGGCATACGCGGCGGGGCTGCCGTCGAAGTCGACGTGCCCGGTGTCCATGCAGACGATGCGGGTCACGACCTCGGCGAGCGCCTCGAGCTCGTGGGTGACGACGATCATCGACGTGCCCCGGGCCGCCAGCCGGTGCAGCACCTCGGCCAGCGCCACCTGGTTGGCGTGGTCCACGCCGGCCGTCGGCTCGTCCATGACGAGCACCTCGGGCCGTCCGGCGAGGGCGCGAGCGATGAGCACCCGGCGTTGCTGGCCGCCCGAGAGCGAGGCAACTTCCTCGTGGGCGCGGTCCGCCAGCCCCACGGCCCGGATCGACTGGCGCACGATCTCACGGTCCTCCCGCCCCGCCGGCTTCCACCACGGCCGATGGGGGAGGCGCCCGACCTCGACGATCTCCGTCACCGTGGCCCGTACCGACGCCGACAGGGAATGGCGTTGTGGCACATAGCCGATCTTCGTGTAGTCGGTGAACTGCTCACGGCTGGAGCCGAACAGGCTCACCGACCCACCATGCTGCTCGACCAGTCCGAGGAGGCCTCGCACGAGCGTCGACTTGCCCGAGCCGTTGGGGCCCAGCAGGGCGAGCACCTCGCCGGCCCGCACATCGACGTCGACCGCGTCCACGACCGTGCGGCCGGCATACCCGAAGGATGCGGAGCGCAGCTCGATGAGCGGGCTCTCGGAGCTCAGCGGCACTGCTGCCCCTTCTCCAGGGTCGCGAGGTTGCTCTCCATGACCTCAAGGTAGTCGGTGCCCAGGGACGTGTCGGTGATCCCCTCGATGGGGTCGAGCACCGCCACGCTCGCCCCCGTCTCACGAGCCAGGGTCTCCGCGAGCGCGGGGGAGACGAGGGTTTCGCTGTAGACGGTGGTCACACCGTTCTCCTCGATGTGGGCGACGAGGTCCCGCAGGGTGCCGGCGTCGGGCTCGGCGTCCGGGTTGACGCCGGCGATGCCCACCTGGCTCAGGCCGTAACGCTCGGCGAGGTAGGCGAACGCGGCGTGCCCGGTGACGAGGTCGGTCTCCGCGCAGTCGGCCAGGACCGCGCGGTACCGGTCGTCGAGCCGCACCAGGTCGGCGACCAGGCCCTCGGCACCGGCCCGGTAGTCGGAGGCGTGAGCCGGGTCGGCGCTTGCGAAACGCTCCCCGATCGCCGTGGCGACCTTCTCGAAGCGCACCGGGTCGAGCCAGAAGTGCGGGTCCCGTCCGCGCTCGGCCTTCTGCCCCTCCTCCGACGTGGCGGCCAGGCTCAGGTCGGCGTCCGGCGCGACGTCGAAGCCGGCGTCCTTCGCCTCGTTCGTCACGGCGTCGTCCACGGCGGGCTGGAACCCCGCGAGGTAGACCACGACATCGGAGGAGGCCATCTCGGCGACGTCCTTCGGGGTGAGCTCCAGGTCGTGGGGCTCCGCGCCCGCCTTGGTGAGGGGCCGGACGTCGACGAGGTCGCCGCCGATCTGCTCCGAGGCCCACTGGAGCGGGTAGAACGCCGCGGTGACCTCGAGCCGCCCCGTGCCGTCCGTGCCCGAAGAGGAGGAGCCCGGCGAGCCGCAGGCAGCCAGAGCGAGGAGAGGGATGGCCGCGAGGGCGGCGAGGGACCGCGTCATGACAATCATTCTCATGTGGAATGAGAACCATTGTCAAGTGAGGTCCGGCGGTGCCGTGGCGGATGTCAGCCCCGCGGGAAGGCCTGGGTCAGGGTGATCGCGACGAGCATGGCGACGACCGCGATGCGCAGCAGGCGCTCGGACGACCCCAGCCGAGGCCACGCGAGGTAGAGGATCCACCCCAGCAGCAACGCGACGAGCGCGATGAGCAGCCAGCCGGGAGCCGGGAGCAGGATGCCGGCCACGGCCAGGCCCAGCACGAGGAGGAAGGGGACGGCGCGCGGCAGGCCGCTGAGCCAGGTCAGGGCCGGCAGGCTGGCGCGCTCGATGGACTCGCGGAGGGTGGACACGGTGGGTCAGCCTAGCCGGGGCCCCGATGGGCAGTTCGGCCCGAGGCGCGCCCCACGGCTAGCCTTGCGCGCATGGCCCAGACCTCCACCGTCGACACCGTCGTCTCCCTCTGCAAGCGCCGAGGCTTCGTCTTTCCCTGCGGCGAGATCTATGGGGGAACGCGCTCGGCGTGGGACTACGGGCCGCTCGGTGTCGAGCTCAAGGAGAACATCAAGCGCCAGTGGTGGAGGTCGATGGTCACCTCCCGCGACGACGTCGTCGGGCTGGACTCCTCGATCATCCTGCCGCGCCAGACGTGGGTGGCCTCGGGCCACGTGGGTGAGTTCACCGACCCGCTCACCGAGTGCCAGTCCTGCCACAAGCGGTTCCGCGTCGACCACATGCAGGAGGCCATCGCGGCCAAGAAGGGCGGGGACCCCGACGAGGTCGCCCTGGTCGACATCGCGTGCCCGCACTGCGGCACCCGGGGTCAGTGGACCGAGCCCCGAGAGTTCAACATGATGCTCAAGACCTACCTCGGGGTGATCGAGGACGAGTCGGGGCTGCACTACCTGCGCCCGGAGACCGCGCAGGGGATCTTCCTCAACTTCGCCAACGTGGTGACCAGCTCCCGGATGAAGCCTCCGTTCGGCATCGCCCAGATCGGCAAGTCGTTCCGGAACGAGATCACCCCGGGGAACTTCATCTTCCGTACCCGCGAGTTCGAACAGATGGAGATGGAGTTCTTCGTCAAGCCCGGCGAGGACGAGGAGTGGCACCAGTACTGGATCGACGAGAGGACCCGTTGGTACACCGATCTGGGCATCAATCCCGACAACCTTCGCCACTA
>JBBSQC010000018.1:0-69132 GCA_038258215.1 Actinomycetales bacterium
GCCCGAGCACCTCGGCGGCCTCCGACCCGAACGAGCGCGCGCCCGGGTCGTGGTCGTAGGTGTGCACCGAGAACGGCACCCCGGCCTCCGTGCGGGCCACGGTGGCCGGGGTGCCGACGGAGTCAGGTCGCGGCATACCCCCACGGTATGCCGGACGCCCACCTAGCCGAGGTCGGCGGCGGAGGCCGCGCGGCTGGCGCCGGCACCGACGAGCGCGGCCTCGTGGGCCGCCTCGGTGTCGGTGTTGTCCCGCCACCACTGCTGCCCGGAGGGCGAAAGGGTGTCGATCGGGTCGTAGTAGACGAACTCGCGCGAGAGGGCCTGCTCGTCACCGCCCTCGATCGAGGTGCGGTAGTTCTTGCGCCAGAACGACATTCCGAGCTCGGTGTCATAGCTGTCCACCTGGTGCACCCACCGCTTGCCCACGAACGGCACATCGCAGACGATGCGCGGGGTCGCGAACCCGGGGAGGTAGCCCATGATCGAGTGCTGGAGCTCCTGGGCCCGCGCGAGCGAGACCCGCCAGTGCTCGGAGAAGGGGATCATGTCGCACATGTAGAAGTAGTAGGGCGTGATCATCGCGTCGTCCTGCAACGCGAAGCACAGGTCGAGCAACGCCTCGGGGGAGTCGTTCACGCCGCGCATCAGCACACCCTGGTTGCGCACGTCGCGCACCCCGGCCTCGAGCATCGCTTTCGTCGCCTCGGCCACGAGCGGCGTCACGGACTGGGCCGCGTTGACGTGGGTGTGGATGGCCAGCGAGGCCCCACGCGAGCGGGCCTTCGCGGAGACCCGGGCGACCCCCTCGACGACATCGGGCTGGAGCCAGTGCTGCGGGAGGCCCATGAGCGCCTTGGTGGCGAGGCGGATGTCGCGGATCGACTCGACGTCCAAGAGCTTGTCGAGGAACCCCTCGAGGTTCTTCCACGGCATGTTCGCGACGTCGCCACCGGAGACGACCACATCCCGGACCCCGGGAGTGCGGTGCAGGTAGTCGAGCATCGCGGCATAGCGGTCGACCGGCTTGCCGGCGAGCTTGAGCTTGGTGACCTGGGCGGTGGAGTTGCCGACGAGGTCCATGCGGGTGCAGTGCCCGCAGTACTGCGGACAGGTGGGGAGCATCTCGGCCAGCACCTTGGTGGGGTAGCGGTGGGTCAGGCCCTCGACCGCCCACATGTCGTGCTCGTGGAGGCTGTCGCGGGTGGCGAAGGGGTGGCTCGGCCAGTCGGTGCGTCGGTCGGAGAGCACCGGGAGCATGTAGCGGCGCACCGGGTCCGCGTAGAAGGCGTCGGTGAACTGGCGCCCGGCGGCAGGGAGCGAACCCTCCGTCGCCGGGACCATGGTGTTCATCATCTGCGGCGGGACGAGCATCGACATCGTGGCCCGCTCGGCCTGGTCGCGCTCCAGGTCGGCGTAGAAGCGGTCCTCCAGCAGGTCGCCCATCAGGGCGCGGAGCTGGGCGACGTTCTTCACGCAGTGCGCGCGCTGCCACTGCGCGTCGCGCCACTGCGCATCGGTCACGTCTCGCCATCCGGGGAGCCGGGTCCAGTCCGGCTCGGTCAGCTCACGCCGTCGGTACGCGTAGGGCTGGTCGATCAAGGTCTCCATGCATGGCAGGATACGGGATGGATGTTGCCCGTGCGCCACTCTCACCGGAAATACTGTGGTCGCGTGTCGCTTTGTAAGGAGATCCTTGTGCGCACCACCGAGTCGTCCCCCTTCGGGCTGCACCGCGTCCTCGAGCCGGCCGACGACTGCCTGCCCCAGGCGGCCGCCGTGCTCGACCCCACCCCCGAGCTGTGGCCCGACGAGGTGCGCATCGACGTCGAGACGCTCAACCTCGACGCGGCCTCCTTCCGACAGCTCATCGAGAAGCACGGCCGCGACGGGGAGGCGGTGCGGGCCGACGTCCTCGACATCGTCGCGGCGCGGGGCAAGATGCAGAACCCGGTCACCGGTTCCGGTGGCATGCTCATCGGCACCGTCGCCGAGGTCGGTCCGGACTCACCGCTCGGCCTGGAGGTCGGGGACCACGTCGCCACCCTCGTCTCGCTCTCGCTCACCCCGCTGCTGCTGACCGACGGGCTGGAGCGCTGGGACGGCCTGTCCGAACGGGTGCCGGCAGCCGGCACGGCGATCCTGTTCGGCCGCTCGATCGCCGCGCGGCTCCCCGAGGACCTCGAGCCAGCCCTCGCCCTCATGGTGATGGACGTCTGCGGCGCTCCGGCCCTCGTGTCCCGGGTCGTGGGGGAGTATGCCGGTCGCGGCCACGCGCCGACCGTTGCCGTCCTCGGTGGAGCCGGGAAGTCGGGGTCCCTGTCCCTGGCCGCGGCCCGGGCCGCGGGCGCCGCCCGCACCGTCGGGGTCGTGCCGTTCGAGGCCGAGGCGGAGGTCCTGCGAGCCAGCGGCCTGGCCGACGAGGTCGTCATCGCCGATGCCCGCTCACCTCTCGGTCTGGCCGCGGCCGTCGTCGGCGCCGGAGGCCCGGCCGACGTGACCGTGGTCTGTGTCGACGTGCCGGGCTGCGAGCAGCCCGCGATCCTCGCCACCGCGCAGAGCGGCACGGTCATCTACTTCTCGATGGCCACGAGCTTCTCGGCGGCCGCGCTCGGCGCCGAGGGCCTGGCCGCGGACGTTCGGATGCTCGTGGGCAACGGCTACGCCCCCGGCCACGCCGATCACGCCCTGGACCTGCTGCGCAGCAGCACCGGGGTTCGCGAGCTCTTCGAGAGGCGCCTGCGCGACGAGGGCTGAGACCCCGCCTTGCCGGAACAGGGCGGGCCCGGTTGGCTGGTGCCATGACCACGAGCCCGAACGGCACGGCATACCCCTCGCACGAGCTGGAGCTGGACCTGCGGTGGTGGGCAGCGGCGAACTACCTGACGGTCGGTCAGATCTACCTCCTGGGGAACGCCCTCCTGCGCGAACCCCTGACCCTCGAGCACATCAAGCCCCGGCTGCTCGGCCACTGGGGGACCAGCCCCGGGCTCTCGATGACGTACGGCCTCCTCAACCGCCTGATCAGTCGCACCAGTCAGGACTGCCTCTTCATCACCGGTCCGGGACACGGGGGCCCCGCTCTCGTCGCCGCGTCCTGGCTCGAAGGCACCTACTCCGAGATCTACCCCCAGATCGGAGACGATGCGGAAGGGGTGCGCCACCTGTTCCGCCAGTTCTCATCTCCCGGAGGCATTCCCAGCCATGTGAGCGTCCAGACGCCGGGAAGCATCCACGAGGGCGGTGAGCTCGGCTACTCGCTCGTCCACGCTGCGGGGGCGGCCTTCGACCACCCCGACCTGCTCGTCGCCTGCGTCATCGGTGACGGGGAGGCCGAGACCGGCCCGTTGTCGGCGTCGTGGCGGCTGCCGAACTTCCTCAACCCGCGACGCGACGGCGCCGTGCTTCCGATCCTGCACGCCAACGGCTACAAGATCGCAGGGCCCACCGTGGTCGGCCGCACCAGCGACGAGGACGTCGAGGGCTACCTCCGCAGCCAGGGGTGGGACCCCGTCACCGTGGCCGGCGACGACCCGGAGGAGGTGTTCCCGGCATACTTCAAGGCCCTGAGCCACGCGCACTCCCGGATCGCCGCGATCCAGGCCGAGGCGAGAGCCGGTGACGCCCCGAGCGCCCCCGTGCGCCACTCCTGGCCCGCTATCGTGCTGCGCACCCCCAAGGGGTGGACCGGCCCCCACGAGGTGGACGGCGTCCAGGTCGAGGGGACCAACCTGAGCCACCAGGTGCCGCTGTCCGGCCTCACCGAGAACCCAGAGCACCTCGCGATGCTCGAGGACTGGCTGCGCTCCTATCGCCCCGAGGAGCTGTTCGACGACGAGGGACGGCTGGTGCCGGAGCTGCGCGCCCTCGCTCCCGAGGGTGACCGGCGGATGTCGGCCACCCCGTACGCGAACGGCGGCCTGCTGCGCACCGACCTCCCGATGCCCGAGCTCGAACCCCTCGAGGTGCCCATCGGTTCCCGAGGGACGTCGATGGTCGAGAACACCCTCAGCTCCGGCGCGCTGATGCGGGACCTGTACACCGCGACGACCACCGCGGACGGCGGCGGTACGTTTCGGCTGTTCTGCCCCGACGAAACCGCGAGCAACCGCCTACAGGCCGTCTTCGAGGTGACCGACCGCTGCTTCCAGGGGCCTCTCGTCCAGACCGACCGCCAGCTCGGCCCCGACGGCCGCGTCATGGAGGTACTCAGCGAACACCTGTGCCAGGGATGGCTGGAGGGCTACCTGCTCAGCGGGCGGCACGGCGTGTTCGCGACCTACGAGGCGTTTGCGATGGTCTCCGCCTCGATGGCCGTGCAGCACGTCAAGTGGCTCCAGCACGCCCAGGGTCTCGCGTGGCGGGCGCCGGTGAGCTCGCTGAACGTGCTCCTGACCTCGACCTGCTGGCGCAACGACCACAACGGGTTCTCGCACCAGGGGCCGGGCCTCATCGACTGCCTCATCCCGCTCTCACCGGACGTGGTGCGGGTCTGGCTCCCGCCGGATGCCAACACCGCGCTGTCGATCACGGACCACTGCCTGCGCAGTACGGACCACGTCAACCTCATCGTCGTCGACAAGCAGAAGCACCTCCAGTACCTCACTCTCGAGGAGGCGGACCGTCACTGCGCCGCCGGAGCGGGTGTGTGGGACTGGGCCAGCACGTCGACCCCCGATGCAAGCCCTGACGTCGTGCTGGCCTGCGCCGGTGACGTGCCGACCCAGGAGGCGCTGGCCGCCGTCGAGCTGCTCCACGAGCACGTGCCCGACCTCGCGGTGCGGTTCGTCAACGTCGTCGACCTCATGGCCCTGCTCCCCGAGGCGGACCACCCGCACGGGTTCGCCGACAGCCAGTTCGATGACCTCTTCACCTCGGACAAGCACGTCGTCTTCGCGTTCCACGGCTACCCACGAGCCGTCCACCAGCTGATCCACGGCCGGTCGAACCCGGGCCGCTTCCACGTCCGCGGCTTCAACGAGCAGGGCACGACGACAACCCCGTTCGACATGGTCGTGCTCAACCGGATGAGCCGCTACCACCTGGCCAAGGAGGTGCTCCGCCGGGCCGGGACGCGGCCCGCGGGCTGGGATGACCTCGTCGCGTTCTGTGACGCGGGCCTGGCCGCCCACGAGTCCTACATCGTGGAGAACCTCGCGGATCTCCGCGAGATCACCGACTGGACCTGGACGGGGCTGGCGTGACGGCCGCCACGGGTCTCTTCGTCGTCGGCACCGAGGCGCGGTCCGGAAAGTCCGCGGTCGCCGTGGGCCTCGCCCACCAGCTCGCCCGCCTCCATGGTCGGGTCGGCGTCTTTCGACCGATCGTGCGCGCCGACGGTGACACCGACGAGCTCTTGGCCGTACTGCTCGACCAGCTGCCGGCCGGGACCCCGGCCGACGCCGCGTGGGGGGTCACCGACGAGGAGTGGCACCGCGACCCCGCGCAGGCCGTGGAGCGCGTGCTGGAGCGCTTCCACGAGGTCGCCGCCGAGCACGACGTGGTCCTCGCCGTGGGCTCGGACTTCACGGGTGTCCCCGCGCCGACGGAGTTCTCCTCCAACGCCGCGATCGCGGCCCACCTCGGTCTGCCGATGGTGCTCGTGCTGCCCGGCGGAGCCGGACCACCCGAGGACACGGCATCCTCCGCGGTGTCGGCGGCGGGGGCCGCGACCGCCGCCCACGCTCGGGTGGCGGCGGTGGTGCTCAACCAGGTGGGCGAACCGATGGCGGATGGCGTTCGCTCGGCCACCGAGGCCCGCCTGCCGGCCGTGCCCGTCGTGGTGCTCGCCGAGACACCCCTCCTGCGGGCACCCACCGTCCGAGACCTGCTCGCCGCCTGTGACGGCCACCTCGTGCACGGCGGCGCCGAGCTGTTGGAGCGGGAGTGCCTCGGCCTGGTGGTGGCGGCGATGACGATGCCGCACGTCATCGACCGGCTCGTGGAGGGAGGAGTGGTGATCGTGCCGGGCGACCGCGAGGACGTCGTCCTGGGGGTGCTGCTCGCCCACCGCTCCACCACCCTGCCGTCCCTGTCGGGCCTGGTCCTCAACGGCGGGTTCCCGCTCTCCGAGCAGGTCGACCGGCTCATCGCGGGCCTCGACCTGGACCTGCCGATCGTCGCCGCCGCGGGAGGCACCATGGAGGTCGTATCGAGCCTCGGGCGGGTCGAGGGACGGATCACCCGCGAGGCCACCCGCAAGGTGGGGGCCGCCATCGCCATCTCGGATGCCCTGGCCGAGGTCGCAGCCGCCACCATCGCTGACGAGGTCGGCGGGGAGCGTGTCGTCACCCCGTTGATGTTCGAGCACGAGATCGTCGAGCGGGCCCGGCATGCAGGCTCGCACGTCGTGCTCCCGGAAGGTGGCGAGGACCGCATCGTGCTCGCCGCAGGGCAGGTGCTCGGGCGAGGCATCGCGCGGCTCACCCTGCTCGGCGACCCCGACGCGGTGCACCGCTCGGCGAGCCGGCTCGGCGTCGACCTGGGCGACACTCAGGTGCTGGACCCCGGGACCAGCCCACTGCGCGAGCAGTTCGCGCGGGACTATGCGGCGCTCCGCGCCCACAAGGGCGTCACCCTCGACGTCGCGCACGACCGGGTGGTCGACCCGTCCTACTTCGGCACCATGATGGTCCACGCCGGGCTGGCCGACGGCATGGTCTCCGGGTGCGTCACGACCACGGCGCACACCATCCGGCCCGCCCTGGAGATCGTGCGCACGGCACCCGGGGTCCGCGTGGTGTCCAGCGTCTTTCTCATGTGCCTGGCCGACCGGGTGCTCGTGTACGGCGACTGTGCCGTCAACCCCGACCCGACGGCGGAGGAGCTCGCCGACATCGCCATCTCCTCGGCGGCGACCGCAGCACGGTTCGGGATCACACCGCGCGTCGCGATGCTGTCCTACTCCACCGGGGCGTCGGGCACCGGGGCCGACGTCGAGAAGGTGCGAGCGGCCACCGCGATGGTGCGCGAGCGCTCACCCGACCTCCTCGTCGAGGGGCCCATCCAGTACGACGCCGCCGTGGACCCGCTCGTGGCGCGGACCAAGCTCTCCGACAGCGCGGTCGCCGGTCGGGCCACCGTCCTGGTCTTCCCCGACCTCAACACCGGGAACAACACCTACAAGGCCGTGCAGCGAAGCGCGGCCGCGGTGGCCATCGGCCCGGTGCTCCAAGGCCTCAACCGACCCGTCAACGACCTCTCCCGCGGGGCGCTCGTCAGGGACATCGTCAACACCGTCGCCATCACCGCCATCCAGGCCGGCGGCTGATGTCCGCCGGACGGGTCCTCGTCGTCAACGCGGGCTCCTCGTCCTTGAAGTACGAGGTGTTCGACGTCTCCACCGGGCGCAGCACGGCCGCCGGCTCGGTGTCCAACGTCGGGGGTCGGGCCCGGCACGTGCACCACGCCCGCGGCGCGGACCTCGACGTCGTCATCGACTGTCCCGGTCACGCGGAGGCCTTCGCAGCAGCCTCGGCAGCGCTGGCCTCCCCGGCATCCGGGGACGAGTCCGGACCCCTGCTCGCCGTCGGGCACCGGGTCGTGCACGGTGGGTCGCGCTTCACCGAGCCGGTGCTGGTGGACGACGGAGTCCTCGCGGCGCTCGAGGACCTCGGCTCCCTGGCGCCGCTGCACAACCCGGCCAACACCGAGGGCATCCGGCGGGCCGGCGAGACCTTCCCCGGTGTGCCCCAGGTCGCGGTGTTCGACACCGCCTTCCATGCCGGCATCCCCGCGGCGGCACACACGTATGCCGTGCCGCGGGAGTGGCGCACGACCCACCACGTGCGCCGCTACGGCTTCCACGGAAGCTCCTACGCATACGTCTCACGCCGGATCGCCGATGTCCTCGGTCTCGCGGTCGAGGGCGTGAACACCGTGATCCTCCACCTCGGCAACGGCGCGAGTGCCTGCGCTGTCCGTGGCGGTCGCAGCGTCGACACGTCGATGGGCCTCACGCCCGGGGAGGGCCTGGTCATGGGCACCCGGTCCGGCGACGTCGACCCCGCGCTCGGTGGGTACCTCGCACGGGTCGCGCAGCTGTCCACCGAGGGCTACGACCGGGCCCTCACCCGGTCCAGTGGGCTCCTGGGCCTGAGCGGCGTGTCCGACTTCCGGGAGCTCACCGCCCGCCGCGAGCAGGGCGACCCCGCGGCCACCCTGGCCTTCGACGTGGCGGTTCACCGCATCGTGAAGTACGTCGGGGCGTATGCCGTGGTGCTGGGCCGGGTGGATGCCCTCGTCTTCACCGGTGGCATCGGCGAGAACAGTCCCGTCCTGCGCGCAGGCGTCATCGACCGGCTCGGCATCCTGGGCGTCACCCTCGACCCCGCGGCCAACGACGACGGACCGCCCGAGCGGAGGGTGTCGACCGAGGCCAGCCGCATCCCGACCTGGGTCGTGCCGACCGACGAGGAGGCCCAGATCGCCCGGGCCGCGCTCGACGTCCTCGGTCTGGACCACCACATCCGCTGACCCCGGACGGAGGCCGGGGCGGGAAGATCCTAGAGTGACCGCGTGGCCACGACCCTCTACCGCCGAGCGGCGCTGCGCACCCCAGCTCGCGCGGACGCGAGCGCCCTCGTCGTCGAGGGGGCCCGGGTGGCCTGGATCGGTGACGAGCAGGGGGCCCAGGGACACCTCGACGGTGTCGACGAGGTGGTGGACCTGGACGGGGCCCTCATCCTGCCGGGGTTCGTCGACGCCCACGCCCACGTCTCCCACACCGGGATGGGGCTGCGGGGGGTGGACCTGGCCGGCACCAGCTCCGTGGTGGCCGCGTTGCGCGCGATCGAGGACGCTGCCCGGCGCCGCGGCGGTCGCCCCGTGTTCGCCTTCAACTGGCAGGAGCAGGACTGGCCGGAGGGCCGGGCCCCGACGGCCGCGGAGCTGGACCGGGCGAGCTACGGCGGAGTCGTCTACGCGTCTCGCATCGACGGCCACTCCGCGGTGGTGTCCAGTGCGCTCGCGCTCATCTCCGGGGCCGACCGCCTCGAGGGGTGGATGGGCGAGGGTTTCGTGACCCGCGACGCCAAGAACGCGGCTCGTGCGGCCTTCGACGCCGCGCGCAGCCCGGACCAGCGGCGGGAGGACGTCGAGGGCGCCCTCCGCGTCGCCGCCGCCGCGGGCATCGTGGCCGTCCACGAGTGCGGCGGCCCCCTGCTCACCTCCGCCGGGGACTTCGCCGACGTGCTGGCCGCCGGCACGATGCCGGACCTGCCGCTGACCGTCGGCTACTGGGCCGAGGCCGTCACCGACCCTGAGCAGGCCCTCGCCCTCGTCGCCCTGCACGGGGCCGCCGGGCTGGCCGGGGACCTCAACATCGACGGGTCGATCGGCTCGCACACCGCCTTCCTTCGCACCGGCTACACCGACGACCCCGCCTGCACCGGCACGTCATACCGCGACGAGGCCGGGGTCCGCGACCACGTCGCCGCCTGCTCGATGGCTGGGGTGCAGAGCGGTTTCCACGTCATCGGGGACGCCGGCATGGACATCGTCCTCGCCGGCTACGAGGCCGCGGCCGACCTCGTGGGCTGGGACGTGGTGCGGGCCGGCCGGCCGCGCCTGGAGCACGCCGAGATGGTCGATGACGACGCCGTACGCCGGATGGCGCGACTGGGGATGGTCGCGAGCGTGCAGCCGGCCTTCGACGCGTTCTGGAGTGGGCCCGAGGGGATGTATGCCGCACGGCTGGGCCGGGAGCGCACGGCAGGCACCAACCGCTTCGCCACGCTGGTCGGGTCCGGTGTCGAGCTGGCCCTGGGCTCGGACTCACCGGTGACCCCCTTCGCCCCGTGGGAGGCGGTGCGGGCCTGCCTCGAGCACCTCGAGCCGAGGGAACGACTGGATGCCGCGACCGCTCTCGAGGCGCACACCCGCGGCGGGTGGCTGGCGGCCCGCCGCGCCGACGGGGGAGTGCTCAGGGTGGGGGGCGCGGCCAGCTTCGCGGCGTGGGAGGTGACCGAGGCGACGGCGGACGGGCTGCCCGACGTGAGCTCCGGGCGCACCCTGCCGAACTGCCTGATGACGGTGGGCGACGGTGTCGTGCTGCACCGCGGCTGACGGCACCCCGGCGGCGTTCGCTGGACAACGAGGGTCTGGGCAGGTCAGGGGGTCATCGCTGTGCGCGATGACCCCCTGACTCAACGCAGGTTCAGCGGACCGTGAGACCTTCCCGGTCCTTGCTTTCCGTGGCGGAGACCTGCGGGGTCTGCCAGACCTTGGCCCGTTTCAGCAGGACGACGGCCAGGACCGTGACGACCCCCAGGGTGGCGATGCCGGACTCGCCCGCCACGAGGGCCAGACTCACCGGCGTGGTCGAGGCGATCGCGGCGAAACCGAAGTCGAAGGTGATGTTGGCGGCGCTGTGACCGATTCCCACGGCCCAGGTGCTGCCCGAGCGGTCCCACAGCCAGGCGTAGAAGACGCCGGCTGCCGTGATCGTCAGCACCACGATCGGAGCGACGATCCACCGTGAGCCCTCGGTGTCGTAGGTCGTGGCGATCAGGACGAGGGGCAGGTGGAAGAGCCCTTGGACGAACCCGGTCGCCACGGCCGCGCGCCGCTTGGTCGTCAGCTGCTGGACGCGAGGCAGCATGAAGCCGCGCCAGCCGATCTCCTCGCCCATCAGGATCACCAGCATGACCGCGAAGTTGATGACGGTGTTGGTCGCGAAGGTGAAGGCCGTGACGCCGGTGATGTGAAGCGGGCGCAGCTGACCTGCCCCGACCAGCAGCGCCGCACCGAACGCGCCGCCGCAGAGCAGGAGTGGGACACCGACCGCGGAGCCCCACGTTCTCGCCCCGGCCTTCCCGACGCCGATGCTGCGCCAGAGCTCGCGGCGGGTGCCGCGACGGAACATCGTGAAGGTCAGGATCGAGACCGCTGTGGCGGGCAACAGTGCGGTGAGCAACACGTTGATGCCTGCGTCGGGGATGGCGAGCGCCAGGGCGATCGTGAGGCCGAAGGTGATGGTGGTGAAGGCGACGACCTCGCGCAGTGGAGCGCGACTCGGGGTGGGGGTCTGGGTGGTTTCCATGCCCTTGAGCCTCGTCCTGCGACGCCTCTCTCGCGTCTGGCTGGCGGACCCTGTGCACCAGGTCTGGAGACGGAGTCAGCCGCGACCCGGGACGGCCAGCCCGGACTCATAGGCGTACATCACGAGCTGCGCACGGTCGCGAAAGCCCAGCTTGGTCAGCAGGTGGCTGACGTGGGTCTTCACCGTGCCGTAGCCCAGGTGCAGCTGGGCCGCGATCTCCTGGTTGGACAGCCCCCGGGAGACCGCCAGCAGCACCTCGCGCTCGCGGTCGGTGAGGCCGTCGTCGTGCGCCGGGTCGCGGGCGGCCGGGAGGTTGGCGAACCGCTCGATCAGCCGACGGGTCACCCGCGGGTGCAGGAGCGCCTCACCGGCCGCGACGACCTCGATCGCCTCGAGCAGCTGGTCGGGCCGGGTGTCCTTGAGCAGGAACCCGCTCGCCCCTGAGCGCAACGCCTCGAGCACCACCTCGTCCTCGTCGAACGTGGTCAGCACGAGGATCCGGGTCTCCCGGCACGCCGGGTCCGCGAGGATGGTCCGGGTCGCGGCGAGGCCGTCCAGGTGCGGCATCCGGACGTCCATGAGCACCACGTCGGGCGCGGTCCGCCGGCACAGGGTCACGGCATCCAGCCCGTCTCGCGCTTCCCCGACGACCTCGATGGCCGGTGACGAGCGGAGCAGCAGGACGAACCCGGCCCGCACCAGGTCCTGGTCGTCGACCACCGCGACCGTGATCATCGGCCGCCCCCCGTGGGCATGGTCGCGTACACGCGGAAGCCCTGGCCCTCGACGCCGTACGTCAGCGAACCACCGACGAGGCGGGCGCGCTCCTCGAGCCCGACCAGCCCGTGGCCCGGCCCGGTGCTGTGTGCGCCGGCGCGTCCGGGGCCAGGGTCCCTGACCTCGATGTCGAGCGCCCGGGCCGTGACGCCGACGCTGACCGTGGCCGTCGCCGCGCTGGAGTGCTTGATGATGTTGGTGAGCGACTCCTGGACGATCCGGTATGCCGCCAGTGAGACGGCAGCGTCAACCCCGTCGCCCGGCCCCGTCCTGGCCAGGGCGACCGCAAGGCCCGCTGCGCGTACATCCTCGACCAGGGCGCTCAGGTCATCGAGTCCGTGGGTCGGCGGACGGGTCCCGTCCTCACTCGCCTCACGCAGCATCCCGAGCATCGACCGCGTCTGCTCGAGTGCCTTCCTGCTGGTGTCCGCGATGATCCCGAGCGACTGCTCGGCAGCGGCCGGATCCGTCCGGATGACGTGCGCACCCACCCCCGCCTGCACGGCGATCAGCGACATGCTGTGCGCGACCACGTCGTGCAGCTCCCGTGCGATCCGCAGCCGCTCCTCGGTCACGGCCACCCCCACCCGGTCTCGCTGCTGGTCCCGCCGGGACCGCAACGCCTCCGCGAGGGCCCAGGCCGCCACCAGCAGCGCGACGCCCAGGGCGACGTCCTTGGCCCGTAGGTCCGGCACCCCCGCCAGCGCCAGCCCCACGAAGCAGGCGATCCCTGCGCCGAGCCCCACCACGCCCTCGCGCCGACTGCCGTGCGTGGCCAGGGAGAAGAGGCTCAGGGGCATCAGCAGCGACAGCAGCCCGATGTAGTGGAATGTGCCACTGACCACCAGCGCGCCCACCAGGAACACGGCATACGACGCCACCGGTCGCGTCCGTCGCCACGCCAGCGACCCGGCAGCGACGGCCGTCGCGAGGGTCGAGAGCACGTTCGGCTCGTGAAGCCGCGGGTCGACGGTGTTCACGTCGGTCGTCAGCAGGGAGGCCAGCGCCAGCACCACAGCCAGGATCGCGACGACGGCGTCGACGAACGGGTCGACGCGCCGCACCATCAGTTCCCATCCGCCGGACCGGTGTCCCGGAGCAGTCGGCTCGGCACTCATGGCCCGAGGCTACGCGGAAATCGTGCTCCTGACCTCTGCCCAGAGACCTACCTGCATGAGTCCGAAGGCAGAGGACACAACGGGCTGCCGCTGGCTGGTCAGGCCGGCCCGGTGATCTCCCCACCGTCGTACCCGCCGCGGGCTCCGGGGTCTCGCTCGTCGCTCAGGGCGGCGTTGATCTCGGACTGGAGCTCGTCCAGGCGTGCACGGATGTCCTCGACGTGGGCCTTCTTCTGGGTCCGCCCGTCGACCGGTACGTCGGCCCGCGCCGCCAGCCGGCGAGCCCGACGGGCCCAACCCAGGGCCATCTCCCGCTCGGCGTCGGTGGCGGCCTGACCGGCGTAGGACTCGGCCATGATCGCGGTGGCGTCGACCCGGGCGCGCACCCGACGGGAGGGGGAGCGGCTCGCGACGTCCTGAGCCAGGCCCAACAGGCGCTCGCGCGTCTTGGCGTCGGTGAGGAGGAACGCCAGCCGGGGAAGCTGCTTGGCGAGCAGTGGTCCGTAGCGGATCAGGAGCTGGGCGGGGGTCACGCCCCCACGATGCCATGCGCCCGTGGTTCAGACTCGGCGTGCCTCCGAGGCATCGACGGGAGATCCTGTCGAGAAGACCGCCCATCACCGAAATGCTTGCGTCGGAGTTGATAGATTGACGCCGTGTCTCCACGCCCCGCCCCCGTCCTCGAGCTCGACCCGTCGGTCGTCCGCCGCGCCCGGAGCCTGGCGCGCCGCGCTGGTCGACCAGTCGTCGACATCGCCCGGAACCACACGACCGTGTCCGTCGAGCGCGCGACCCTGCGCCTCGCGGGTCTGACCGGCGCCGACCACGAGAACCTCCCGTGGGTCAACCACCTCGTCGACGCCGTGCGCGCCGAGGTGGGGCTCGAGCACGGGGTGACCACCCCGGTGTGGGACGCCCTGCGCCGGGGCGAGGCCGCGGACCTGCAGACGCTGGCCCAGAAGGCGTCCGCCGGGGCCGTCTCGTTCCGGCTCCCCACCGGCCGGGACGCCAAGGGTGCCCAGCGGGCGGCCCGCACCGCCGTGGCCCGCGGCATCCGCACCGTCGACCGCCAACGAGCGGCGCGCGAGCGCCTCATCCGCCGCCACGGCGACGCACCCCGCACCCCGTGGATCTACCTCATCGTCGCCACCGGCGACATCCACGAGGACATCCCCCAGGCCCAGCAGGCCGCTCGCGAGGGCGCCGACGTCATCGCCGTCATCCGCTCCACGGGCCAGAGCCTGCTCGACTTCGTGCCCGAGGGCGCGACCCGCGAGGGGTACGCCGGCACCTACGCGACGCAGGAGAACTTCCGCCTCATGCGCGCCGCACTCGACCAGTCCAGCAAGGAGCTCGGCCGCTACGTGCGGCTCACCAACTACGCCAGCGGGCTGTGCATGCCGGAGATCGCCGCGCTCGCCGGCCTCGAACGTCTCGACATGATGCTCAACGACTCGATGTACGGCATCCTCTTCCGCGACATCAACCCGATCCGCACCTTCGTCGACCAGCGCTTCAGCCGCCAGGTGCACGCGCGCGCCGGCATCATCATCAACACCGGTGAGGACAACTACCTCACCACCGCGGATGCCGTGGAGGCCGCCCACACGGTCACCGTCAGCCAGCTCCTCAACGAGTACTTCGCCAAGGAGGCCGGGCTCGAGGACTGGCAGCTGGGCCTGGGCCACGCGTTCGAGATCGACCCCACGGTGCCGCAGAGCTTCCGCCTCGAGCTGGCCCACGCGCTCCTGGCCCGCCAGCTCTTCCCCAAGGCGCCGCTGAAGTGGATGCCGCCCACCAAGCACATGACCGGCGACGTCTTCCGCGGCTACCTCCTCGACGGCTTCTTCAACCTCGTCGGTGCGATGACCGGTCAGAGCATCCTGCTCGTGGGGATGATGACCGAGGCCGTGGTGACCCCGTGGCTCTCCGACCGCGACCTGGCCCTCCAGAACGTCCGCTACGTCATGGATGCCGCCGGCGGACTCACCGAGGACTTCCACCCCCCGCGCGACGGGTTCATCCAGACGCGGGCCCGTCAGGTGCTCTCCGAGGCGGTCGAGCTGCTCGACGCCATCGTCTCCGACGCCGGTGCAGGGTCCCACCCACCGCTGCTCTCGGCCATCGCCGACGGCACGTTCGGGTCGATGAAGCGGCCTCCGGGCAAGGGCAAGGGGCTGGACGGCGTAGCGCTCAAGGCCGAGGGCTACGACAACCCCGCCACGACGTTGCTCGAGGAAGGAGCCACCCGATGAGCGCCGTCCCGACCAGCACCGCCGGGCCGCTCGTGCGGCCCTACGGCGACACCACCGGCGACGGCATGGTGCAGGTCTCCTTCACCCTCCCGCTCCCGCACGACAAGAGGGCCGAAGGGGCCGCGCTCCAGCTCGCGGCCAAGATGGGCATGGAGCCGGCCCTGCTCGTGCACGCGAAGCCGATCGGGCCGGACTTCACGTTCTTCGTCGTCTACGGCTCGGTGACCCACCTGGTGGACGTGCGCGAGGTCGAGGTCGTGGAGCGTGAGTTCCCCCTGCTCACCTCCAAGGAGGTCAACTCCTCGATCAAGAAGCACCTGCGTCGCAAGCTCGTCGTCGTCGGCGCCTGCATCGGCACCGACGCCCACACCGTCGGCATCGACGCCATCCTCAACATCAAGGGCTTCGCGGGGGAGAAGGGGCTGGAGTACTACCGGGAGCTCACGGTGGTCAACCTCGGCGCCCAGGTGCTCGTCCCCGAGCTGGTCAACACCGCCCGGGAGGTGCGCGCCGACGCCGTGCTCGTCTCCCAGGTCGTGACCCAGCGCGACGCCCACATCCACAACACCACCGCGATGTCCGCAGCCTTCCGTGAGGCGTTCCCCGCGGGCAGGGTGCCCCACCTCGTGGTCGGCGGTCCGCGGTTCGAGGAGGGCACGGCGACCGCGCTGGGCGTGGACCGGATCTTCGGGCGCGGCACGACTCCGGGCGAGGTCGCCTCCTACCTCGTGCACGCACTCGTGGAGTCGCGCACCCACGCCGACCCGAGAGGATCCCAGCGATGACCGCAGCCGAGGTCGGCCTGAGCGTCACCCACCGCCGCTACGTCCCCTACAGCCATGCGCACTACGCCGGGCACCTCGTCGACGGGGCGTACTCACTGGCCGCCTTCGGTGACGTCGCCACCGAGATGTGCATCCGCACCGACGGTGACGAGGGCCTGTTCGCGTCCTACTCCGACGTGCAGTTCCGCGCCCCCGTTCGGGCCGGCGACGTCATCGAGATCACCGCGACCCTCGTGCGGGTCGGGTCCCGTTCTCGTGAGATGGAGTTCGAGGTGCGCGTGGTGGGCCGCGGGGCCCCCGACCGTGGCGAGTCCGCCGCCGACGTCCTGGAGCCCCCCGTCGTCGCGACGAGCGCCCGAGGGGTCGTGGTGGTGCCACCAGGCAGGTGACCTACCGTTGGCGCGTGCCCACGCCCCTCCGGTATGCCGCCCGCCCGGCTGCCGCGCTCGCCGCGGGGGCCTGCCTGTGGCTGGCGTTCCCGGAGCACGACCTGTGGTGGCTGGCCCCGGTCGGGGTGGCCCTGCTGGGCGCCGCCACCCTCACGGCCGGCTGGTGGGGCGGGTTCCGGGCGGGGTTCCTCGGTGGTCTGGCCTTCTTCGTGCCCGTCCTGTCCTGGTCCGGGGTCTACGTCGGCGCCCTCCCGTGGTTCGCCCTGGCGGTGCTCCAGGCGCTCTACGTAGCCGTGATGGGCGGGGTCGTCGGGTATGCCGGTGCCCGGCTCGTCCGCACCGGTCACCGATGGGCGGCGCTCGCCCTCGTGCCCACCGCGTGGATCGTGCAGGAGCTGGCCCGAAGCACCACGCCGTGGGGCGGGTTCCCTTGGGCGCGAATCGCGTTCAGCCAGGCCGACAGCCCTCTCGCCCATGTCGCACGGTGGTTCGGCGCCCCCGGGGTGACGCTGGCCGTGGCCCTCGTGGGCACCGGGCTGGTGGCCACGGCATACGGCATCCAGGACCGGCGGGCCGGCCTCCTCGTGGGCGGCCTCGTCCTCGCGCTGCTGCCGTGGGGGAGCGCCCTGATCGTGCTGCCGACCGACGGGCGCACCGAGTCCGTCGGCTTCGTGCAGGGCAACGTGCCGCAGGCCGGACTGGAGTTCAACGCCCAGCGCCGGGCGGTGCTCGACAACCACGTGGCCGGCACCCTGGCGCTGGCCGAGCGCGCCCCCGACGACCTCACCCTCGTGGTCTGGCCCGAGAACGCATCCGACATCGACCCGCTGCGCAACCTCGACGCGATGGCCCAGATCGAGGTGGCCCGCTCGGCCGTGGGGGTGCCGCTGCTCGTCGGTGCGGTGCTCAACGAGCCGGAGGGTGCGGCATCCAACGTCTCGCTGTTCTACACCGGCGGCGCCGACCCGCCGCAGCGCTACACCAAGCTGCACCCGGTGCCCTTCGCCGAATACATCCCGTATCGCTCGTTCTTCCGCCACTTCAGCTCCGCTGTGGACCTCGCTGGAAACTTCGTGGCGGGCACGAAGATCGGCCGGTTCACCGTGCCGGCTCCCGGTGGTGACTACGCGATCCTGCCGACGATCTGCTTCGAGGTGGCCTACGACGGCCTGATGCGCGACAGCCTGCGTTCTGCCGGAGGAGAGGACAGCCTCATCGTCGTACAGACCAACAACGCGACCTTCGGCTACACGGCCGAGTCGGAGCAGCAGTTCGCCATCTCACGGATCCGGGCCATCGAGCACGGGCGGTCGGTCGTGCACGTGTCGACGGTGGGGGTCTCGGGTTTCGTGGCGCCCGACGGCACCGTGACGGGCAAGACCGGGCTCTTCACCGCGGAGCAGGGTCTCGGTCGGCCGGTGCTGCGGCACGAGGCGACCCCGTCGGACCGACTGGGCCCGCTCCCGGAGTGGGTGGCCGCCGGTCTCCTCGTGGCGCTGCTGGTGGGGAGCGTGAGGGTGGGCCGGAGCGTTAGGGTTCATGGACCCGGATCACCCACCGCGAAGGACGAGGTCGTTGACTGAGAGCGCCAGGCCGCCACTGCGGCGCGTCGCCGTGCTCGTGCCGACCTACAACGAGCGGGAGACCCTCCCGGTCACCGTCGCGGGAATCCTTGCCGCCGCACCGGAGGTCGACGTCGTCGTCCTCGACGACAGCTCACCCGACGGCACCGGCGACGTGGCCGACGCCCTCGCCGCCGAGGACGAGCGCGTGCACGTGCTGCACCGGGCCGTGAAGGAGGGACTCGGAGCGGCCTACCTCGAGGGTTTCCACTGGGCCCTCGATCGCGGCTACGACGCCCTCGTCGAGATGGACGCCGACGGCTCGCACCAGCCCCGGGACCTGCCCCGGCTGCTTCGGGCCGCGGCCTACGCCGACGCGGTGATCGGGTCACGGTGGGTGCACGGCGGGTCGGTCGTCAACTGGCCGTTGCACCGCAAGGTCCTCTCGATGGGCGGCAACGTGTACGTCAAGGTCTTCCTCGGGATGCCGGTGAACGACGCGACGGCCGGCTTCCGGGTCTACCGCGCCGATGCCCTGCGGACGATGGGCCTGGACGACGTCGCGTCCCAGGGCTACTGCTTCCAGACCGACCTCACCTGGCGGGCGGTGCGCGCCGGACTGACCGTCGTCGAGGTGCCCATCACGTTCGTGGAGCGTGAGGTCGGTGACTCCAAGATGAGCCGCCAGATCATGACCGAGTCGCTGCGCCGGATCACCGGGTGGGGTGTGAGCCACCGGATGGCCCAGGCCAAGGCACTGGCCTCGGGCGTGCGCGAGCCGAGGTGGCACGAGCTGTGAGCAGGCCCGGCGCGACCCCGTACGCCTCGTCGGGACGGCGGCGCCCCCGCGTGCTGCGGTGGGTGTTCCTGGCGCTGCTCGTGGTGCCGATCATCGAGGTGGCCGTCATCATCGCCGTCGGCCGGGTGATCGGTGGCTGGCCGACGCTCTTCCTCCTGCTGGCCGAGTCCGCGCTGGGGGCGTGGATCGTGCGCCGCGAGGGCAGCCGCACCTGGGCCCACCTGCGGGACGCGCTGCGCGAGGGCGCGATGCCGAGCCGTGAGCTCGCCGACGCCGCTCTGGTGCTCATCGGCGGATGCCTGCTGCTCACCCCGGGGTTCGTCACCGACGCCGCGGGGTTCTTCTTCATCCTGCCCATCACCCGACCGATCACGCGTAGGTGGCTGGAGGCCGTGGTCGCCCGGCGCCTGGTCGGTCCGCTGGGCGAGTGGCCAGGTGGCGGGTCCGGTCGCGGCGGGTGGCCGGGCGGCGGGGGCGGCGGCGCTGGCGGCTCGGGCGGGGGACCCGAGGTCATCCCAGGCGAAGTGGTCGACTGAGCTGCTGAGCCCGGCTCACCGCTCGGCCCATCCGTCCGGTTGGTTCACGAACGGCATTGACCGGGCGCTGACACGACGATGCCGGGTGACCCGATCGGGTCACCCGGCATCCTCGTGGTGGATCAGGCGGACTTGCGCTTGCGGGGCTTCTCGCCGCGCGACTCGCGCAGCAGGGTCAGGCGCTCCTCGAGGAGCTCCTCGAGCTCGGGGATCGAGCGCCGCTCGAGCAGCATGTCCCAGTGGGTACGCACGTGCTTGACCGGCTTGCTCTCCGGCTCGGGGCCGTCGCCCTGGAGCTTGGCCTCGGCGCCGCAGCGGCACTCCCACGTGCCGGGCACGTCCGCCTCGATCGAGAAGGGCAGCTCGATGAGGTGTCCGTTGGGGCACAGGTAGCGAGTGATGGTGCGCTCGGACGGGACGACGTTCGTGTCGGTCTCCATGCTCAGGGCGCCGAGACGGCTGCCGCGCAGGCTGCGTTCTGCCATGGGTTGAACTCCCAAGTCTGTAATGTCCCGGCCGGGGTCCTCGCGGTCGGGTCGATGCTGGGTCAACGTGCATCAGTGATTCGTTGTTCCGCCCCCACGCGGACGCCTCCGCGGCAAAAGTGTGATGCACGTCACAATCGGTCATCGCCTCGGTGAGCACGGGCACCCATTTCGGCGGGTTCCTGTTCCCAAGCATAGGCCACCTCAGTAGCGTCACCCCCGTGACGACCACACCGCCCGCAACCGACGCCGCCGGGCGCAGCGCCCTGGCCAGTGCGCCGCCCAGCTCCAAGCGTCGCGTTCTGGCGTGGGCGATGTGGGACTGGGGCGCCCAGCCCTTCAACACGGTCATCACGACCTTCGTCTTCGCGGTGTACATCACCAGCGACAGCTTCGGGAACACCAACTCCACGTCCACGGCGCTCGCCATCTCCACCGCCCTCGCCGGGTTGTTCGTCGCGCTGCTGGCGCCCGTCCTGGGTCAGAACTCCGACCGGTCCGGGAGGACGGTGCGCAACCTGCGCCTGCAGACCTGGCTGTTGGCGGGGTTGTCCGCCTCACTGTTCTTCGTCCGCCCGGAGCCGGCCTTCCTCTGGGTCGGGCTGGTCCTGCTGGCGGTGGGGTCGGTGGTCTCCGAGATCGCCTCCGTCAACTACAACGCGACGATCGAGCAGGTCGCCGGGCCGCGCACCGTCGGTCGGGTATCGGGGTTCGGCTGGGGGATGGGCTACCTGGGCGGCATCCTCGTGCTGCTCCTGATCTACTTCCTCTTCATCCAGCCCGACATCGGCCTCTTCGGGATCACCGACGAGAACGCGCTGGACATCCGCGTGTCGATGCTGGTGTGCGGGGTGTGGACGATGCTCTTCACCATCCCTGCCTTTCTCGTCCTGCGCGACCGCGCCCGCCCAAGAGCGCCGAGGGTCGGCATCGCGATGTCCTACCGGCTGGTGTGGAGGTCGGTACGGGCGCTGTGGGGCACCTCCCGGCACACGGTCTACTTCCTGCTCGCCTCCGCCCTCTACCGTGACGGCCTGGCGGGCGTCTTCGCCTTCGGCGCGATCCTGGCCGCGGGAACCTTCGGGATGTCGGCCGGGGACGTCATCATCTTCGGGGCCGCGGCGAACATCGTCGCCGGAGTGGCCACGATGGCCTTCGGCTTGCTGGACGACCGGATCGGACCCAAGCGGGTCATCCTCGTCTCGCTCGGCGCCCTCGTCGTGCTCGGCATCGCCATCTTCGTGCTCCACGACGGCGGGACCGGCACCTTCTGGGTGCTCGGCCTGCTCATGACGGTGTTCGTCGGGCCCGCCCAGGCGGCCTCGCGCAGCTTCCTCGCCCGGCTCATCCCCGAGGGCAAGTCCGGCGAGATCTTCGGGCTCTACGCCACCACCGGCCGGGTCGTGTCCTTCCTGTCACCGTTGGCCTTCGGCGGCTTCATCGCCGTGGGGGCGCTGCTCACGGGCGCGGAGAACACGCAGTACTGGGGGATCCTGGGCATCGTGCTCATCCTCGCCGCCGGATTCGCGGTGATGCTCCCGGTCAAGGAGCACACCGAGCACCGGATGGCCTGAAGGGAAGGGCTCTCAGCCGGAGAACTCGAAGTGCCAGGGCTCGGGGAGCGACCCGCCGGCCGCGGCCCACGACGGGTGGAACCACCCGTAGAGCGGTGCGTTCTGGACCATCCACCGGTGGGCGGGCGAGCCGAAGCTCTGCACGCCCCCGCAGAGGTCGACCGCGCGCCCGAAGCCGTGCCGGCTGGTGCCCGGGGTGGCCGCGAACCGGCCCCGCTTGGCCTTGATCGAGATCTGGTCGGGCAGTGAGCGGTAGGAGTCGGTCACGCACAACGCCGTGCCGGTCTGGGCGGCATACGCGCGGCTCAGGGCGTTGAAGCTGGCGGCCGCAGCGGGGGAGAGGCTCTCGCCCGGCGCGCCCCACAGCGGGCACAGGCCCTTCGCGGGAATCGCGCCGTTGGGGTAGACCGTGCTGTCGTCGGTGCACGGCGCGCCCACCAGTGTGGTCTCCGCGCCCAGGGCCTTCAGCGCCAGGCGCAGTCGTTCGGCGGCGGCCTTGGCCTCCTCGCTCTGGGCGCCGACGAGCAGGTTCGAGATGGGCCCGGCCTTCTCGACCTCGGCCACCTGGAGCGCCCGCAGCTCACCAACGCGTGCGCGCTGTGCGAGCACGACGACGTCGAGGGCCTTCTTGTCCTTCTCGATGGATGCCGTGGCCGCGGCGGCGCGCGCACGGGACGCGTCGGCGGAGGCGCTGAGTCGCACCTGCTCCGCCGTGAGGACCTTGATGTCGGAGAGGGCGCGGGTGCGCTGCTCGGTGAGGTAGGACAGGTCCCCGAGCGGGTCACTGACCTCGTCGGGGTCGGCGCTCAAGGCGTCGAGCATCCCGCTGAGGTCGGAGTCAGCGCCCCCGCCGGTATAGACCGAGAAGACCCAGTTGCGGAGCACCTGGCGGGACGCGGCCAGCCGGGCCTCGAGGGTCTTGAGCTGGGCGCGGGCGGTGTCCGCCTCATCGGTGGAGGCCCGCTCGGTCTCACGGGCAGCGGAGAGGGACTCCAGCAGTGCGTTCGACTGGTCGGACAGGCGGTCCATCTCGCGGGTCGCGGCGGCGACCTCGCTGTCGGATGCCGCCAGGGCGTCGGAGATTCGCTCGGCCTCGGCCACCTGGGCGGCGAGCTCCTCGGGGGAGAGGCCCACGGGCTCGGCGACCTCGGCGTCGCCCGCCTCGACGCTCGGGGTGTCCCGAGCGGCGCCCTTCGTGCTCTCGGAACTCGGCGTGGGGGCCGGGGTGCTCGGAGTCGTCGTGGGTGTCGGGGTCGCCTTCGGCTTGGTGCTGGGGGGCGGGGTGGATGAGGTCGACGACGGAGACGGGCTGGGGGTCGGAGTCGGGTCGGCCAGTGCGGAGGGGGAGAGAAGCACCATGGCGACCCCCGCCGACAAGGCGACGACTGCCGCGCGCGTCCCGCGTGCCCTGCGCACGAGCGATCTCGATTCGTTCCGACGTCCGCAACCCCCACCGGGGTCCCCACGCACCCCGGGCGCGTGACTGCTTCAGAGTAGGCGCAAAGGGCCGTGCCGGACACCTTTTGGGCAAACCGGTCCCAGGTGTTGCTCGTCCACAGTCAGGGTCCGTGGCACCCCGTCGTCCACAGCCCGGCGCCGGGTCTGGACCGGCGCCGCCGGGAGGTCCACCGTGGGGTCCGGTCGACACGTCACACTCAGGGGGGACCTATGGATTATGTCAACTCAACGACGCTGGTCGGCCGGGTGACGGCGGTGGGGCCACCTCGGGTGCTCCCCAGCGGGGACGTCGTGGTGGCACTGCGTGTCGTGGTGCCCAGGTCGCCGCGCGAGAGGCGCGGGTCCCGCGCCCAGGTCGACACCATCGACGTCGCCTGCTGGAGCGCCGCATCACGCCGGGTGGCCGCACGCCTCGATGTCGACGACCACATCGAGGTCCAGGGTGCCCTGCGGCGCCGGTTCTTCCGTGCCGGGTCCTCGGTGGCCAGCCGCTACGAGGTGGAGGCCCGCAAGATCACGCGGCGAGCCGAGTCCACGTCATGACCGCTGCCCGAGCATCTGCTCCAGCAGCGTGATCTCGGTCGTCTGCGCCGCGGAGATGGCTCTCGCCAGACCGACCACCTCGTCGGTGCGTGCGCCGTCCACCGCGGCGTCGGCCATGGCGACCCCACCCCGGTGGTGGGCGATCATCAGGGTCAGGAACAGTCGCTCCGCTTCGGTGCCCTCCGCGACCTCCAGCGCGTCGATCTGCTCGGCAGTGGCCATGCCCGGCATCGCGCCGGAGGTCTCGGCGTGTGCCTCCGCGTGCTCGCCCCCGACCCACGCCATCGGCGGGCGGCTCGAGGTCTGGGGCAGTCCCCACTGCACCAGCCATCCGTACATCTGACCCGCCTGTTGCTGCTGGCTGGTGAGGATGTCGTAGGCCACGGTACGAAGCTGCTGGTCGGTGCTGCGGTCGCGGACCAAGAGGGACATCTCTACGGCCTGGAGGTGGTGGGTCTGCATGTCCCGTGCGAACCCGGCATCCGCCCCGAAGTCGGAGGGGGCGGAGGTGCGCACCTGGACGACCCACAACGTGCCCATGACTCCGACGAGCAGGGCGACGAGCGCCGTCACGAGCACCGTGATCCGGGTCGGGCCCGCTGCTGCGCGGCGCTCCGCCGTCACGAGCTCGTCGGTGGGAGCTTACCATCGCTGCCACCGGTGCAGGCGGCGCCCGGCTCCGGGGTCTGCGGCCCCTGGCGGTAGGCGGAGATGAACTCCTCCAAGCGGGGGTCGTCGGCACCGGTGAGCTCGAGCTGGGTGCCCCAGGCGCTGGCGACGACCGGCGAGGGCAGTCCCTCGTGTGGCGAGAGGACCATGTAGGTGTCCGGGACGGCGTCTTCCAGCGCCTGCACCTGGTCCGCGGGCAGGGCGGGGTCGTACGTGACCCAGACCGCACCGTGCTCCAGCGCGTGCACGGCGAGCTCGTTCGGCACCGGCTCGGGATAGACCCCACAGTTGAGCCAGACCGGGTTGTGGTCGCCGCCCACGGGAGGCGTCTGCTCGTAGGTGACCGGCTCGGTGGTGTGCTCGCTGGTGACCTCGAAGGTCCGCACGGCGTCCAGGGTCGGCCGGGTGGAGACGTCTCGGTGGATCGACCAGCCGACCACCCCGGCGATGAGGAGGATCACGCCTCCGACCGAGCCGATGAGGAGGATGCGGGAGCGGCGCTCTCGGGCGCGCTGTTCCCGACGGAGCTCCTCCAGTCGCTGGTTGGTGGGCCGTCGGCCCCCGGTGGGTCGGCTGTCCGTGCTCACATCGGCTCCTGGGATGGCGTGGTTGGACTCAGGGAGTCAACCGGCGCGGGCCACGAATGGTTCCACCAAGGTGGCGTGACGCGGATCAGCGGGGCGAGCTCCTCGGCGGTCCTGGTCACCGGGCAAACTGGCAGGCGCGACTGGGCGGGCTACGACGTCACCTACCGCGCAGTAGCGGTCGTGTTCACCGCGCCTACCAAGCGGTAGCCGACGCTCCAGCACGCGAGGTGTCGAGCGCGGCGCCGCTCGCCCAACGGGTGCTGGAGGTCGTCGACGTCCAACCCATCGGCCGGTGGGGCGGCGCCAGGCGTCGGTCCCGATAGAGGTCTGCGAGGACGCCCTGGCCGCCTCGGACCCCAAGGCGGGCCGGGCCGCCGTGCTGGCCCTGCTCGAGGGCTGAGTCGCCTCAGACGCGCAACCAGGCGAGCACCGCCCGCACCCGGCGGTGGTCGTCCTCGCCGACCGGCAGGTCGAGCTTGGCGAAGATGCTGTTGATGTGCTTGGCGACCGCCTTCTCGCTGACCACGAGCGCTTGGGCGATCGCGGCGTTCGACCGGCCCTCGGCCATCAGCGCCAGGACCTCACGCTCGCGGGGGGTCAGCCGGTCGATCGGCTCGGCCTGCCGACGGGCCATGATCGTGGCCACGACCTCGGGGTCCAGGACGGTGCCCCCCGCGGCGACGCGTCGGACGCCGTCGACGAACTCCGCGACGTCGGAGACACGGTCCTTGAGGAGGTAGCCCACCGCGCCCGTGCCGCTGGCCAGCAGCTCGCGGGCGTAGAGGTGCTCGACGTACTGCGAGAGCACCATCACCGGGAAGCCCGGTCGCTCGGCCCGCACGGCGATGGCGGCAGCCAGGCCCTCGTCGGTGTGCGTGGGCGGAAGCCGTACGTCGACCACGGCGGCCTCGGCCAACGGATCCCGCAGGGCGACCGCCAGCTCCGGGGCGTTGTCGACCGCGTGCAGGATCGTGAAGCCTCCTGCCTCGAGGAGCTGGATCAGCCCGGCCCGGAGGAGAGCGTGATCCTCGGCGAGGACAAGGCGCACGGGACCTCCAGGGTGATGATCGTCGGGCCGCCGGTCGGGCTCGACACCCTCATCGTGCCGTCGAACGCCGCCAGCCGCCGCATCACCCCCAGCATGCCGGTTCCGGCGCCGGGATCCGCGCGGCCCCGGCCGTCGTCGCCCACCACGGTCCGCAGAGAGCCGTCCTGGTGGGAGAGGCCGATCCAGGCGTGGCGGGCCCCCGAGTGCTTGCCGACGTTGGCCAGGCACTCGGCCACCGCGAAGTAGACCGCTGCCTCCACGGGAGCCGGCGGGCGCCCGTCAAGCCGGGCGGTCACCTCGACGGGCACCGCCATGTCCAGGCCAAGCGCCTCGACGGCTCCGGACAGGCCCCGGTCGGCGAGAACCGGCGGATGGATGCCACGCACGACCGAGCGCAGCTCTCCGATGGCGGCGGTGGTCGTGCAGCGAGCCTCGTTGACGAGCTGCTGGGCCTTCTCGGGGTCGGAGGCGAAGAGCTGGTCGGCCATCCCCAAGGTCATGGACAGCGCCACCAGCCGGGCCTGGGCGCCGTCGTGCAGGTCCCTCTCGAGTCGGCGCAGCTCCGCGGCAGAGTGGTCGACCAGCTCGGCGCGGGTCTCGGTCAGGACCTGGACCCGTTGCTCGAGGCGCTCGGTGCGGCTGTAGGAGAGGAAGAACAGGTCGAGGGCGGCGCGCGCACGCATCGTCGGGACCGCGCCGTACCACCAGATCACCCCGGTCACGACGCCGAGCAGCGCCACCACGACGAGCAGCGAGAGCGCGAGACCCGCGGTGAGGGCTGTCAGCATCCAGGCGAGGTCGCGCCAGGTCATGGGATCGAGAGCGACCGTGCGCAGCCGGAGGAGGGGGGCGTGGGCGGGTAGCGGCCGGTAGGGGTTGCCGACGGGGACTCCGAGGGTCTGCGCGGCCATCCTTCGGTGCACGTTCGCGACGTAGCGGGTTGCAGGCACCGCCACGACCAGCATCGCCAGCCCGACCCAGATGACGACCAGCACGCCGCCGAGGACCCACAGCACGAGAAGGACCAGCAGGGGAAGAGACCAGGCGACCTGGGCGGCGGCGTACGCCGTCAGCCGCAGGCGCGAGGGGGGCGGTGCTGCCGTGCTCATGGCTCCATCCTCCCTGAGTCCCGGGCGTGGCGCGGTGGTGCTGGCACCACCCACGCTCGGGTCCTGGCGCCCCTGACGTCACCGGTCCCGGCCCGAAGACTGGTGGGACCCGACCGATCCCAGGAGAGAAGACCATGGGCAACCCCTTGACTGCAGTCCCGATGAGAGCGGCGCGCTGGAGCGCCACACACCCCTGGCGTGCGATCGGTGGCTGGATCGCCTTCGTTGCCATCGCGGTCGGGCTCGCCGTCGCCTTCCCGACGCACGAGGCCACCGACGCCGACTATCGGGTGGGGGAGTCCGGGCGTGCCGATGCCATGGTGGCGCGGGCGCACCTCGACCAGCCCGCCACCGAGAACATCCTGATCTCGTCCGCAGCCGGCCCGCTCGGAGCGCCACAGGCCGAGCGGGCCGCGGCCGCTGTCGTGACGGGTGCGAGGGCCGCGGACGGGGTCGCGAGCGTCGCGAAGCCCCAGTGGAACGAGGACCGCACGGCGCTGCTCGTCCCGGTCGAGCTCGAGTCGGGGGCGGGCGACGCCGATGCGGTCCAGACCGTGACCGACCGAGTGCAGGCCGACCACCCCGACCTCCGGGTCCGTCAGGCGGGCGACCTGTCGGTCGATGCCGCGATCGGGCAGCGCGTCGATGAGGACCTCGGCTCCGCGGAGCTGATCAGCCTGCCGGTGACACTGCTGCTGATGCTGCTCGTCTTCGGTGCGCTGATCGCCGCGGGCATCCCGGTCCTGCTCGCCGGCAGCAGCGTGGCGGTGACGATCGGACTGATGGGACTGATCTCGCGTCTGGTCCCCTCCGACCCGTCCGTCTCCAGCGTGATCGTGCTGATCGGGATGGCGGTCGGCGTCGACTACTCACTCTTCTACCTCAAGCGCGAGCGTGAGGAGCGCGCCGCAGGGCGCAGCACCCTCGACGCCGTGGAGATCGCCGCGCGTACCTCAGGCCACTCGATCCTCGTCTCCGGGGGTGCGGTCATCGCCTCGATGGCGGGGCTGTTCCTGGTCGGCAACGCGACCTTCACCTCCCTCGCGATCGGCTCGATCCTGGTGGTGGCGGTGGCGGTCCTCGGCTCGATCACGGTGCTTCCGGCGCTCCTGGTCACGCTCGGCCGCTGGGTGGACCGTCCTCGGGTGCCGCTGCTGTGGCGGCTCACCCGTCGGATCGGCCACGGCACGATCAGCAGCAGGCTCCTCGCACCCGTCCTGCGCCGCCCTGCCGTCGCGCTCGCCCTGGCGGGCCTGGTGATGCTCGGGCTCGCGATCCCCGCGCTCGGGATGAAGACCCATACCCAGACCCTGGACACCCTGCCCCAGTCGATCCCGCAGGTGCAGACCGTGAAGGACATCAGCACCAGCTTCCCGGTCGCCGAGGGTGCCTCGGCGACGGTGGTGGTGACGTCCGGGGGCGCCTCGACCCGGGCGGTCACCGGCGCCCTGGCCGAGCTGACCGACCGGGCCGTCGCCACCGGCGACTTCGTCGACTCAGGTCGCGGGGTGCAGACCTCGACCGACGGCACCACCTCGCTGATCATGCTGGGCATTCCCTTCGGCGAGACCGATCCGCGCGTGAACGCCGCCCTCCTCACGCTGCGCGGTGAGCTGGTCCCGGCGTCGCTGGGCGACCTACCCCCCGCCGGCGAGCACGCCGTCGGCGGTGGCGCGGCCGAGAGCCTGGACTACAACGCCCAGCAGCACGGCCGGCTCGCGCTGGTGATCGGGTTCGTGCTGCTGCTGACGATGCTGATCATGGGGCTGACCTTCCGCAGCGTTCCCCTCGCGATCGTCTCCACACTCCTCAACCTGCTCTCGGTCGGCGCGGCGTTCGGAGTCCTGACCCTCGTCTTCCAGCATGGCTGGTTCGCCGGCCTGCTCGACTTCACCAGCCCGGGGTTCGTGATCGACTGGATCCCGCTCTTCGTGCTGGTGGTGCTGGTCGGTCTGTCGATGGACTACCACGTGTTCGTGGTGAGCCGGGTGCGCGAGCAACTCGACAGCGGTCTTCCGACCCGGGTCGCGGTCCGGCGGGGCATCGAGGACACGGCCGGAGTGGTGACGAGTGCGGCCGCGGTGATGGTCTCGGTGTTCGCGATCTTCGCGACGCTGAGCATCCTCCAGATGAAGATGCTGGGGGTTGGGCTGTCCGCAGCGATCCTGCTCGACGCGACACTGATCCGGTTGGTGATGCTTCCGGCCCTGCTGGCACTCCTCGGCGAGCGGGCCTGGTGGCCGACCCGACCGGTGTCTCCGGTGGGGGAGCCGGTCACCGAGAGCGAGCCGGCGTGGGAGCTGTCGCATCGGTCCGTCCTCCCCTTGGTTTCACGCCGATAATCAACATTATGTCAATCTGGTCGCGTCCCTCTCCCCTCCAGGACCGCAGGCATCCCGTCCTGGCCGGCGCCTTTCGACGACGGGCGGGGCGTCGTCCACCCCGGTACCGTGCTGTGCCGGGGCTACTGCTCTTGACGACACGACCGTTGACAGAGAGGTCTACCCCGTGGCTGAAGATGCTTGGCACGAGGCCCGCTTGATTCCGACCAGCGGCATCAACGGAGCGGATGAACAGGAACGCAGAGCCACGTCGGCTCTGCTCGCGGTGATGACGGCCGTGCGTGAGTACGGACGGGCGCTGGTCAAACCTCTGGGCGCCCTGGCCGGGACCATCGACACCTATATCGAGGTGCCATTCGTCCTGGGCGAGAAGCGGCTCTATCCCGACGGCCTGATCCGCGTCGCCCGCGGATCCCGAAGCTGGACCGCCTTGGTCGAGGTCAAGACCGGCAACAACGAGCTGCAGGCCGAGCAGCTCGAGAACTACCTCGACATCGCCCGCGAGCAGGGCTTCAACGCCGTGCTCACCATCTCCAACGAGATCCCCGCCGTGGCTGGGCAGCACCCCACCAAGATCGACAAGCGCAAGTTGAAGAAGGTCTCGCTGCACCACCTGTCCTGGACCCAGGTGCTCGCCGAGGCCGTCATGCAGAAGGAGTTCCGAGGAGTCGCAGACCCCGACCAGGCATGGATCCTCGGTGAGCTCATCCGCTACCTCGAGCACAACCGCTCCGGGGCAATGGAGTTCTCCGACATGGGCGACTCCTGGACCGCGGTGCGCGACGCCGTCGCCACCGGCACGCTGCGCGCGACCGACAAGGGCATCGCCACCGTCGTCTCCCGCTTCGATGCCCTCCTGCGGTTCACCAGCCTGCGCCTGGGCCGCCAGCTCGGCACCGAAGTCGTCCCCGTCCTGAGCCGCAAGGAGCTGGCCGACCCCGCCCTCCGAGCACAGTCACTGACCCAGTCCCTGTGTCAGGACGGGCAGCTCACCGGGTCGATCCGCATCCCTGACGCGATCGGCCCCATCGTCGTCACCGCGGACCTGCGCGCCGGCAAGGTGACCTGCCACGTCGACATCGACGCGCCACGCGAAGGACGCCCCACCACCCGCGTGAACTGGTTGGTCCGCCAACTCAAGTCCGCCCCCGACGCCACCCGCGTGGAGAGCTTCCACGCCCGCGCCAGAGGCTCAAGTGCCGCAGAACTCCTGGGCACTGTGCGGGCCGACGCCTCCACTCTCATCACCGACCCCACCAAGGACATCCGGCTCTTCCGCGTCACCACCACCACCATGGGAGCCAAACGAGGCCGCGGGCGTGGCGCGTTCATCGACGGCACGCTCGCCGCTGTCGACGACTTCTATGCCGAAGTCCTGCAGAACCTCAAGGTCTGGGCCGCCGCTCCCCCAAAGCTCCGCCCCGCAAGCCCACCCCAGCCCGAGGACCCAGTTGCCCGCGACAGCCTGCGCTCCACCGACTACTCATCACAGGACGGCGCGTGAGATCGAGTCGGCACGGGTGTCCCACCTCGGAGGTCACGCAGAAGATGGGTGGCCACGCACCAATCTCTGCGTGCGCTCCGATCTTGCGCGTTGGGCCTTCAGAGATCCGCGAAGGCCGGCGAGGTGGACATCAGGGTCGAGACAACCGAGCCGAGCCCGGATCGGCTCGTCGGAACCGTCGTCCTGCTGAGAACCAGAACTGAGCCGACTGGCCCAAGGAGCCCTCCCCCGGTCAGACCAGGTGGGCTCAGGTCTTCGCGCCGCCGGACACCGGGTAGCGGCGTCCGGTCACCGACTCCGTGACGATCCGCACGAACCGGGGCTTGGGGCCCTGGTGCCACGGGAACAGCGTGGTGTGCATCGCGTCGATCACATCGTCGGTGTCGGTCACCTCCCGACCCCGTCCGCTCACCATGACGCTCCAAGCGTCCCCATGGATGGGGTCGTAACCGTCGACCTCGAAGACCACCGGTCGCCCGACAGAGGCCGTGACCTTCGTTCCCGGTCCGGAGCGGAACAGGATGGAGCCGTGGTCCACGACGTGGTTGACCGGAAAGATCTCCGGCCGCCCATCGACGATCACGCCCAGGCGGCCGAAGGGAGACTCACGCAACAGCGCCCACGACTGCGAGGCATCCAGGACCTCGGGGAGGTTCGGCCGGGTCGTGGCGGATGAGGTGGTCGTGGGAGTCGTGTCGGTGTCCATGCACCCAACCCTCGCGGGCAACGGACCGGTCCGACAGGGGCGAAGGTCCCTGTGTCAGTGGCCTCGTGGGGGAATGGGAGCAGACGGGTGGGTGGCGGCAAACACTGCGGCCTGGGTGCGGCTCGCCATGCCGAGCTTGCCCAGAACGGCGGTCACGTAGTTCTTGACCGTCTTCTCAGCCAGCAACAGCGCTACGCCGATCTCCCGGTTGGTCAGTCCTTGGGCAACGTGATCGAGCACGCGCTGCTCCTGCGGTGAGAGCCGCTCCAGCCGGGGGTCGGCCTGGGTCTCGCGGGCCCAGCTCCGTCGGGCCCTCTCGACGTCGTCGGGACCGAGGAGCTGCTCGCCACGGGCGACGGCGCGGATGGCGTCGATCAGCCCGTTCCCCTTGATGTCCTTGAGCAGGTACCCGGCGGCTCCCGCGAGGATCGCGCTGGACAGGGCCCTCTCGTCGTCGAAGGAGGTGAGGATGAGGGCCTTGGTGGACGGATGCCGGGAACGGATGTCGCGGCAGACGTCGATGCCTGACCCATCGGGTAGCCGGGCATCGAAGATGGCGACGTCCGGTCGGGCCGCCGGGATCCGGCCCATGGCCTCGGCAGCGGTCCCTGCCTCGCCCACGACCTCGAACTCCGCGACCGTCTCGAGCAGCTCGCGCAGCCCGCGCCTGACGATCTCGTGGTCATCCACGAGGAAGACGCGAGTCACCGTCGTGCCGGGCTGCTGCATGTGGACCATTCCTTCTTCTCCGTGCGGGGTGGGGCGACAGGATCGTCCGTCGGCTGGCGCTGTCCGAGTTGCCCCTTTCCACGATGTCGCGGCCGACGATGGACCACCAGTGTCGATGGTCCCGTCGGTTTCGACCGGTCTGGTCCGCGGCAGTGGGTCGATCAGCTGGGTGACTCCTCCCCCGGGATGTCCGCTGACCAGGTCAGCACGGTGCCGTGTGGGACGTTCTGCTCCACCCGGAGCGAGCCACCGTGTCGGTTGGCGCGCGCTCGCAGGTTGGCCAGCCCGCTCGTGGATGCCATCGGATCAATGCCGACTCCGTCGTCGGATACCGTGATCGTCAAGGTCATCGTGGCGACCACCGAGACGTCCGCACGGGACGCCCGGGCGTGGCGCGAGACGTTGGCGAGTGCCTCGCGGATCACGGCCACGAGGTCCCCCTCGAGCTCGACGGTCAGAGCGGAGAGCTCTCCCTCCACGGTCAGCTGCGGGAGGAACCCCAGGCCGTCCTGCGCTGCCCCCAAGAGGCCCTCGACCTCTTGGCGCAGGTCGGCGGGATTGTTCTCCCGATGCAGCTCGAAGATCGTGTGCCGGATGTCCTTGATGGCCTCGTCCAGAGCCTCGACCGCGTCGTCGAGGCGAGTCCGGACGGTCTCGGACACCGCCACTCGAGACGTGGCCTGCAGGGACAGTCCGGTCGCGAAGAGCCGCTGGATGACGTGGTCGTGCATGTCGCGGGCGATCCGGTCGCGATCCTCCAACAGGGCGACCTGGGCACGGGCGTGCTGGTTGCGGGCCGCCACCAGCGCCAGGGCCACCTGGTGTGTCAGCGGCACCAGGAGCTCCATCACGTGGCTCACGATCGGCTCGGCATCCGGGTCCCAGGCGAGGGCCAGAACCCCGATCGAGTCGGCGCCGATGTGGATCGGCAGCAGCGCGGTGGGGCCGTGGGTCCCCACCGGTCCGAGGCCGCGGATCGTCGCGGCCAGGTTGCCGTCGGCCGGGTCACCGGGCCGGGTCAGCACCAGGAGGGGGGCGCGTCCGGCCAGCAGGTGTGGCCAGCGCGGGTCGTCGAGCGCGGTGCCGAGCGCGGACGATGGCGCCACCCCCTGTGGTGCAGGGGCGTGCGCGGCATCCATCGCCCGGACGATCAGGTCCCGGTCCTCGCCCTGGAGCGCCACGACGGCCAGGTCGGCTCCGGACAGCACGCGGGCCTGGCCGGCCAGGTAGGCCATGGCCGACGCCTCGTCGCGACCCTCGAGCAGCATCTGGCTGACCTTGCCCGTCGACTCCATCCACTGCCGCTGTCGGATCGTGCGCTCGTAGAGCCGAGCATTGTCGATCGCGATCCCCGCGGCCGCGGCCAGCGCAACCGCGATGGACTCGTCCTCGTCCGTGAAGCTCGCCGCCCCGATCTTCTCGGTGAGGTACAGGTTGCCCCAGACCTGGTCCCGGATGCGCACCGGCGTTCCCATGAAGCTCCCCATCGCGGGGTGATGCTCCGGGAACCCGTACGACGCGGGGTGGTCCGCCAGCGTGTCCAACCGCAGTGGACGCGGTTCGCGGATCAGCAGGCCCAGCACGCCATGACCGCGGGGAAGGTCGCCGATGGCGTCCCTCTCCGCGGTGGAGAGTCCGTGGGTGACGAACTCCACGAGGTGCTCACCATCAGGGCCGAGGACCCCCAGGGCGCCGTACGTCGCGTCGACCAGGTCGCAGGCGCAGTCCACGATGCGCGTGAGCACCTCGGGCAGGTCCAACCCCGCAGTGATGGCCATGACCGCGTCGAGGAGCGCACTGAGGCGCTGCTGGGACTGGCTGGAGGCCTGGGCGCGGCTGCGGAGCTCATCGAGCAGGTCGTCCAGGTCGAATGCGGCAGTGCTGGGCCAGCTCTGATCGTGAGCGGCTGGACCGTAGGGACCTTCCACTCCTGGATCTTACGTCGTCGCGGGCACACTTGAACGGGACGACGCAGCGTCCGAGACGACCAGGACCTCGCACTCGCAGTGTTCCCTGCAGTGCTCCGACACTCGGACCCGGGCCTGTGGCGCATCCGGCCCGAGGACCAGAAGTGCCGCATTGCGGGTCTGGTCGACCAGGGCCGTGTGCGGGGTGCCCACCACGGACTCGAACGTGCAGGGCAGGTGGGGGGAGGAACGCAGCGCGTCGATGGCGATCTTGAACAGGGCGGACTCGACGCCGGCGTGGTCCTCCTCGCTCAGGCCGGGAGGGAGCACCTGGAGGAACCGGACGCGGCTGCCGCGCAGGGCGGCCTCGTGCCCGGCGGCCGCGGCGACCAGCGCCGTGTGACCGTCGTGCACGAGGCCCGCGACGACATCGGAGTCGCGGTTCGGTGCCGCCTGGCGGGGGTCCCGCGAAGCGGGGTGGATCGGCATGGCGGCGGGTCAGCGCAGGAAGGCGTAGCGGCGCACGATGGGGAGCTGCTCCCACTGACGGCCCAGGCCGAAAGCCTGCCCGGCCCCGAGCAGCGCAAGAGCCACCAAGGTCATCGCGTAGATGAGGTGGTCGTCCATGAAGAGGTTGTTCGCCGGAGGCAGGACCGCGCTCCACATGAGGACCAGGAGCAGTGCCCCGGCTGCGGCTGCGAACCGCATCGCCACACCGGCCATCAGTGCCACACCGATAGCGAACAGCCCGAGCATGAACAGCCAGTCGGCCCACGCCGCGCCGGCGAAGCTGTGGTAGAAGTCGGTCAGCGGTCCGGACGTGGCGTTGCCCAGGAAGCCCTTGGTCGGCGACCCGCCGTTGATCCAGGCGCTCTTAGCGGCCGTCTCGTGTCCCAGCCCGAAGAGCTTGTCCACGAAGGCCCACAGGAAGACCCAGCCGAGACTGAGCCGGAGCGCACCCAGGACGTAGGGCAGTGCGTGCGAGCCGATGGATCCCTCCTCCGTGGAGTCGCGATCCTTCTCGACATGGGGGCGGCTGAGGGTACTCATGGTGGCTCTCCCGAACTGGCGCCGCCCGCCGCTGACTGTGGCGCGCTGACAAGGCAACTCTTTCGCGAGACAAGGGATCCCATCAGAGTCGAAGGTCCCGACATCGGGTCACCCGTCCCGGGCTCCTCCAAGGCGTGGAGCGCCTCGGTGCGCAACACATTCACCACGACGACGTGCCAGGCGTGGGGAGGGCCAGCCAAACCGGTGGGCGCTCGGCACCGAACCACTGCTACACCGTCCGAGGAGACCCACCGTGAACCCCATCGACCCGCAGTCAGGGCAGGTACCCGTGACCCAACAGCGGGTGCCCTCGCGCGCTCCGGCATCCGCCCGTCTCGTCGGCGAGGTGGTGCGGCGGGTCCGGCGCGACCCCTCGCACCACCGACCCAGTGTCGCACGCACCCGCTCCGGCTCCTGGGAGTGGGACTGCGCCTGCGGCGGGCACGCCGGGCGGCGGGTCCCCCACACCTGGCGCCAGGCCGTCGTCGAGGCCCTCGTCCACTCCACCCATGTGGCCGCGTAGGTCTGCCTGCACCGGCGCCACCCGTGCCCGGTCGGGAATGCCGGAGCGCCGAAACATCGTTGGCCGGACGTGAGCGAAGAGACCTCGGCGTTCCTCGACTACGCCAACCGCACCGGGCGCCCCTCGGGGGCGGTATTGCGGGTGCTGGGCACGGTGCTTCCCGGTGTCCGCTCCGTTCACGAGCAGGTCGAGCCCTACGCGGCCGCGTGGACCGCGCACAACCGCGACGCCGTCCACTCCCCCGCTCGGCGGTGGGTTGTGCTCGGCGACTCCATGTCCCAGGGCATCGGGGCCTCGTCGTGGGACGGCGGCTGGGTGGGCCAGCTCGCCGAACGACTGAGCGCCGAGGGTCACCCCCTGACGGTGGTCAACCTCTCGGCCTCCGGCGCACGCGTGCCCGACGTGCTGGACCAACAGCTGCCGGCCCTACGCGCCCTGCCGGACCCGCACGTCGGGCCGGGCGCCGACCTGGTCACCGTGCTCATCGGCTCCAACGACCTCTTCGGGTCACGAGTCCACCGGGACCGTCTGCCGGATGCCTTCGCCGACCTCGTGGCCCAGCTCCCTCGTGGCTCGGTCGTGGCCACACTCCCCCAGCCGCGGGACGCGGCCCGGGCGGCCAACGGGCACATCGAGCGCGCGGCGGCGGCCGGTCACATCCACCTGGTGGACATGCGCTCCGACGGCCCTTCTTCGTGGCGCGGCCGGCTCGCTGCGGACTGGTTCCATCCGAACGACGCGGGCTACGCCGAGATCGCCGACGCGTTCCACGACAGCGTCGTCGATGCGCTCACCGGATCAGCCTGAGCCACCCACCGCCACGGTGAAGTCGAGGTCCGCGGTCTGCACCGTGCCCGCGGTGCGCCCGGGGGCCCTCTGGTAGGACCAGTAGAGGTTGGTGTGAGCGATGACGAGGTCCGGCGTGGGAGCGCCCCACTCGCTCAGGTCCCCGGTGGTGTGCGCGTCGGACACCAGCACGGCGTCATAGCCCCGCGCGAACGCGCCGTGCAGGGTCGAGCGCACGCAGGCGTCGGTGGACGCGCCCGTCACGAACAGGCCCCCCACTCCCCCGCCCGCGAGCACGGTCTCCAGGTCGGTGCCCTCGAAGGCGTCGCCGTAGGTCTTGTGCACGACCGGCTCGCCGTCGATCGGCTCGAGCTCGCTGACGATCTGCCACTGCGCCGACTCGCGTGGGAGCTCGTCACTGGAGTGCTGCACCCAGATGACGGGCACGGACCCGGCCCGCGCCCGTTCGACGAGGGTGGCTATACGCCCCACGACCGCATCTCGGTCGTGGGCCTCGGCCACGACGCCGTCCTGCACGTCGATGACGACGAGGGCCTGGTGGGGTCGGTCGGGGAGCGTGGTCATGGTGCCTCCAGTGCGGGATCGGTCACGCTCGACACTAGGGGCGCCCACCGACAGCGATCGGGAGCAGAGCACCCGGGACGGCGGCACGGCATACCCTGTGCCCACCATGCAGTGCGACTACTTCGACGCCGGCCGCTGCCGCTCGTGCACCTTGATGGGCGTGCCGTATGCCGCGCAGCTGGCCGACAAGGCCGCCCGGGCCGCCGACCGGCTGGCGGAGGTCGCGCCGGGTGTGGCTTGGCTGGAGCCCTGCGCGAGTGCGGAGTCGCACTACCGCAACAAGGCCAAGCTCGTCGTCGCCGGCAGCGCCGGGAGACCCACGTTCGGCATCCTCGACGAGCGCGGCCGTGGCGTCGACCTGCGTGGTTGCGGCCTCTACGAACCCGGGCTCTCGGCCATCTTCGACCCCCTGCACCAGGTCGTCTCCGACCTCGGCATCGAGCCCTACGACGTCCCCGCCCGCGGCGGCGAGCTCAAGCACGTCATCGTGACCCACTCCCCCACCGGCGAGCAGCTCATCCGCTTCGTCGTGCGCTCCCCCCAGTCCGTTGACCTGCTCCGCTCCACCCTCCCCGACCTGCTGACCGCCGTGCCCTCGGCCCGGGTGGTCACGGCCAACGTGCTCCCCGAGCACAAGGCCGTGCTCGAGGGCGAGACCGAGGTGGCGCTGACCGAGGAGGTCCTGCTGCCGGTGCCCGTCGGGGACGTGACCCTCCTGCTCGGACCGCGAGCCTTCTTCCAGACCAACACCGCTGTGGCGGGCGCGCTCTATCGACAGGCCCGCGCCTGGGTGGACGCGGCGGCCCCGCAGACCGTGTGGGACCTCTACTGCGGGGTGGGCGGCTTCGCTCTCCACCTGGCGGCAGGGAACCGCCGCGTCGTCGGGGTCGAGACGTCCGCTGAGGCCGTCGACGCAGCTCGGGCGTCAGAGACGCCCGAGCTCGACAACTACGCTTCTGGCACAGTCGATTTCGTCGTCGGCGACGCCACAACGGACCGGCCACCCGGCGCGGCACCCGACCTCGTCGTGGTCAACCCGCCACGGCGCGGCATCGGCGCTGACCTTGCCGCCTGGCTCGAGGGCTCGTCGGCCAGCCACCTCGTCTACTCCAGCTGCAACGTCGAGTCCCTCGCTCGCGACCTCACCCGGATGCCGTCCTGGCACGCCCGTGCGGCCCGCGTCTTCGACATGTTCCCCCAGACGATGCACCAGGAGGTGATGGTCCTCCTCCAGCGCTGACCGTGACGCGGCCAGCGTCTACGCTCGCGCCATGACCTTCTCGATCGCAGCCCGTGACGGTGACGCCTGGGGGGTGGCCGTCGCGAGCAAGTTCCTCGCCGTCGGTGCGGTCGTACCCGGAGTGCGGCTCGGCGTCGGCGCAGTCGCTACCCAGGCGCTGGCCCGTGTCGCCTACCTCGACGAGATCCTCGCCGGCCTCGAGCAGGGCGCGAGCACGGCAGAGGCGCTGGCGGGGGCGGTCGCCGCGGACGGAGGGCGTGAGAACCGACAGGTCGGTGCGGTGGGGCCGGACGGCGCAGCCACCTTCACCGGCTCCGGTTGCTTCCCCTGGGCCGGCGGTGTGGCCGCCGGTGACGACCACACGGCATACGCCATCCAGGGCAACATCCTCGCCGGCTGCGACGTGGTCGAGGCCATGGAGCGCACCTGGCACGAGACCGCGGGAGAGCGACTGGACTCCCGGCTCATCGCGGTGCTGCTCGCCGCGGACGCGGCGGGCGGTGACTCGCGCGGCCGGCAGAGCGCGGCGATCATCGCCCGTTGCCCCGGCGCCGGCTACGACGGCTCTGGGGTGCTGGCCGACCTCCGTGTCGACGACCACCCGGACGCGCCTCGGGAGCTGGCCCGTATCCACGACCTGTCCACGCTCTACTTCGGTGAGGCGGAGGGTGTGGCCGCGCTGAGCGGGCCGTTGCGCGAGGAGGTGGCATCCCGGCTTCGCACGCTGGGCCTGGCCGGGGCCGACACCACTGCAGAGCTCATGGCCTGGATGAGCGCCGTCAACCTCGAGAACCGACACAGCGCCGACGGCATCGACGAGCGAGTCCTCGCCGAGCTCCGCTCCGCCACAACGGATCCGGGCTGAGCGCTCTACTCGAAGCGCGAGACGTCACCAGCACCGCGACGGAGCACCTCGGGGGTGCCGCCGGAGAAGTCCACGACGGTCGTCGGGTCGGTGCCGCACTCCCCCGAGTCGATCACCACGTCGACGACGTGGTCCAGGGCCTCCTTGACCTCCCACCCGTCGGTCATGGGGGCCGACTCCTCCGGCAGGATCAGGGTCGAGGAGAGCAGTGGCTCCCCGAGCTCGGCCAGCAGGGCCTGCACCACTCGGTGCTCGGGGATCCGCACCCCCACGGTCTTCTTCTTCGGGTGCAACAGCCTCCGCGGCACCTCGTGGGTGGCCGGCAGGATGAAGGTGTAGGGCCCCGGGGTCGAGGCCTTCACGGCGCGGAACACGGCGTTGTCGACGTGCACCAGCTGACCGAGCTGGGCGAAGTCGCGACAGACCAGCGTGTAGTGGTGCTTGTCGTCGAGCCTGCGGATGTCACGGATCCGCTCCTTGCCCTCCTGGTTGCCCATCATCGCCCCGAGTGCGTACCCCGAGTCGGTGGGGTAGGCGATGAGCCCGCCATCACGCAGCACCGCGACGCTCTGTGCGATCGCTCGTGGCTGGGGGTCGACGGGATGCACGTCCAGGTAGCGCGCCATCCCCCCACGATAGGCCCGCGCACCATCGCTCAGGTTCGGCGCAGGCCCTTGGTCCACAGCTCGGCGGTCTGCACGACCCAGAAGACCGCGAAGAGGGCGATGAGCACGACCTCCACCCAGAACACGAGGGTCGTGGACGCCGTCGCGAGGTTGACGACCACGGCCACGGCCAGCGCAGCCAGCATCACCAGCGCGATGGTTCGGTAGACGGGAACGAAGCGGCTGCGGGACAGGGGCATCGCCCCCTTCTGGACCGCCTGCCCGACCTCGCGGGCGTTGATCCACACCACGGCGATGATCGCGAGGAACATCGGGATGGCGGCCGCGTCGTGCCCGTGGGCGACGAAGCTGTCACGGGCGAGGAAGAACCACACCATCCCCCCGCCGAGCACCGCCACCGCCAGCAGGATGCCGCGCCGGTTCACCGCGCTCATCACCCGGGGGCCGGCCTCACGTCGGGCGAGGACGACCACGACGGCTCCGACGACGAACCCGGTCAGGAACAGGGCAGGCATCGAGTTGGCGACGAAGGCCGACACGTCCGGCGCCAGCAGCGGGCTGGAGGAGCACCCAGCGGAGCCCGGGGTGGGGATGAACGCCACCCCCGGCGCCAGCATGCCCGCGACGTTGAGCAGCGCGTCCTCGCCGTCGGTGTTGCCCTTCAGCGCAATGAGGCAGACGCCCATGGTGACGAGCACGCCGATGAACACCGCGTGCACTGGGGTGTAGTAGTAGGCACTGATCGACGGCTGGAGCCCGCAGCCGGCTCGCAGCCACTCGATGGCCACCGACGTGAAGAGCAGCAGCACCAGGGCCGCCAGCGCGATGCGCAGGTAACGGTAGGTCTTGACAGCGGCGAGGGCGGGGTCCTGCTCCATGGGCGATCACTCCTTCACGGATGAGGAGGCGCCCTGGGCGCCCCCGATACCCTCAGTCCTCGTGCATCGCGATCGGTGTGCCCCGCTGGACCGTGCGGGAGACGGTGCACAACCGGTAGCGGCTCTGCTCGATGGCCCGGGGCAGCCGGGCTCGCGCTCGGTCGCCCTCTTCCCCGTCGGGGAACCGGACGGTGAAGCCGACGTCGATGTCGGCGAGGTGGTTCTCCGCCCCGTCGCGCACCTTCTCGGCGGTGCAGGCCACGTCGAATGCCGTGGGCTCGGCGATGCGGCTGGTGATGAAGTCGACGTCCGTCGCGCTGCAGGCGGCCATCGCCACGAGGAGCAGCTCGACGGGGGTGAAGTCCGTGGACTCCCCTCCCCCGCCGACGCTCAGCGTGCCGCCGCGCACGTTGGTCACCAGGTAGGTGCCCTTCTCCGAGCGGCCCATCGTGACGCTCCGGTGGCCGAGGCCACTTCCCCCGGTCTCCTCCTGCTGAGCCATCAGGCGCCCCATTTCTCGTCGAGGGTGCGGACGACCCCAAGGGCGCGCCACGCGTCGTGGTCAGATCCGTGATCCGTGCCGTCGGCGCGGGCCGGCGCCGCGCGCAGGAAGGCGACGAAGCACGGCATACGGTCATCCTCGCACCGGAGTGCAAGAGTGGGGCGCATGTCAACCACCGCCGAGTCGACCGGTCATCTGGTGCTGGTGCGCCACGGTGAGACGGAGTGGAGCCGAACCGGGCTGCACACCGGCCTGACCGACGTGCCACTCACCCCCGACGGGGAACGGGACGCGCGGTCGGTGGGCCCGCTCCTGGCCGACTTCGACATCGCCGTCACCCTGTCCTCGCCGCTGGTGCGCGCCCGGCGCACCGCGGAGCTCGCGGGGCTGACGCCCACCGTGGATCCAGACCTCGTGGAGTGGGACTACGGCGGCTACGAGGGGCGCTCGACCGACGAGATCCGCGAGTCGCTCGACGACCAGACGTGGACGATCTTCGACCGCGGTGTCGTGCCCGGTGAGACGCCCGGCGAGACGGTCGAGGAGGTCGCGGCCCGTGCCTCGCGGGGGTCGCCCGGGTGAGCGAACCGCTGCGATCCGGCGACGTCGTCCTGGTCGCCCACGGTCACCTGCTGCGCGTGCTCGCGGCCACCTGGCTGCGACAGGAGGCGCGGTTCGGGTCCAGCCTGCTCCTCGACGCCGGTGCACTCTGCGTGCTGGAGCACGAGCGGGGTGTGCCCGCCATCCGGTCGTGGAACCGGACCGCCTGACCTCAGCCGTCCAGGCCGGGGCCCTCGATCACCGACAGCACGTTGCCCGACGGGTCGGTGAACCACGCGATGAGCGGGCCGCCCCTGCGGAAGACACCCTTGGCGTCGGTCTCGCCCGGTGTGCCTTCGTAGCGCTCGAACGTCACTCCCCGGGCGGTGAGCTCGTCGACCGCCTCCTCGACCTCGTCGACGGGGAAGTTCAGCACGGTGTAGGTCGCGGGCTCGTGTCGCGGCTTCGGGTAGAGCAGCACCGACCGACCGCCGCCCAGGCGCAGCACCAGCATCCCGCCGTCGGTCTCGTCGACGCGGACGCCGAGCACCTCGGAGTAGAAGCGTCTCGCCTCGTCGAGGTCGCGCACGGCGATGCCGCTGAATGCCTTCGAGTCCTCGAGCACGGAACCCACCTCCTTCGGGGCGGTCAGGGGAAGGGCCAAGTGTGGACCGGCTCGTTGGTGCCCATGTGCTGCACGTAGAGCTCGAGCATCCGGCGCAGCGCCTCGCGGCGGTCGCACCCGGAGTCCTCGAAGGTCTGCACCGCGCGGGTGGACCAGACCGCTCCGTTGACGCCGGTGGTGGCCCGCCCCTCGATCACCCCGAGGAAGCGCTCCCGCACCGCGTCGGACACCCCCCACTGCCGCAGCCCCTCGTGCGCGAGGGGCAGCAGGTGGCGCAGCACCAGCTCGTCGGCGCTGACCTCACCGAAACCGGGCCAGTAGAGCCGGGCGTCGATGCCGTCGCGCGCAGCCCGCTGGAAGTTCTCGTCGCAGGCGGCGAAGCTCATCTTGGTCCAGACGGGCCGCTCCTCGTGCGCGAGCATGCGGATGGCGCCGTAGTAGAAGGCGGCGTTGGCCAGGACGTCGACGATGGTCGGCCCGGCCGGCAGGACCCGGTTCTCGACGCGCAGGTGGGGGATGCCGTTGGGGATGTCGTAGATCGGTCGGTTCCACCGGTAGACGGTGCCGTTGTGCAGCCGGAGCTCGGCGAGGTCTGGTGCGATCCCGGCCTCCAGCTTGGCCATCGGGTCCTCGTCGGTCGTCTCGGCGAGCAGTGCCGGGAAGTAGCGGACGTTCTCCTCGAACAGGTCGAAGATGGAGGTGATCCAGCGCTCCCCGAAGAACACACGAGGTCGCACGCCCTGGTTCTTCAGCTCGATGGGCCGCGTGTCGGTGGCCTGCTTGAACAGCTCGATGCGGGTCTCGGCGTGCAGGCGCTTGCCGAAGAAGAACGGTGAGTTGGCGGCCAGGGCGACCTGCGGCGCCGAGAGGGCCTGGGCGGCGTTCCAGTGGGCCGCGAACTGCGAAGGAGCCACCTGGAGGTGCAGCTGCACCGACGTGCACGCCGACTCCGGGGCGATGGAGTCGCAGTAGGTGGCCACCCGCTCCCCCGTGGGGCCCTCGATGTCGAGGTAGATGTCCTCGCCGCGGGCCACGAAGATCGAGTCGTTGAGGGCGGTGTACCGGTTGTTCTTGCTGATCCACTCACCCTCGTAGTGCTCCGGCATGATCGTCGGCAGGATGCCGATCGCCACCAGCGTCGAGCCCACCTCCGCCGCCGCCTTGTCAGCCTTGTTGAGGCTCTCGCGCAGCTCACCCTCCAGCTCGATGGCGCTGTCACCGGGCAGCGGGCGGGGTGCGACGTTGAGCTCGATGTTGTACTGCGCGAGCTCGGTCTGGTAGTCCTCGTCGGCGATCGCCTCGAGCACCGTGGCGTTGTGGAAGTGCGGCTGCTGCTGGTCGTCGACGAGGTTCAGCTCGATCTCCAGACCGGTCATCGGACGGTCGAACTCGAACGAGCTCTGGTTGAGCATCCGCTCGAACACGTCGAGGTCCTGGCGGACCTTCTCCCGGTAGCGCTGACGCTGCTCGCGGCTGTAGCTCTGTGCGTTGACCTCGACACCCATGGCGCAAACCAACCACATCGCGACGAGCGGCGAAACCCATGACCCGCGTTTCGGTCCGGAGGGTTGTCGGTGCTCTCTCCTAGCGTGGTGGTGTGCGCATGATCCACACCTCCGACTGGCACCTGGGCAGGTCCTTCCACCAGGTCGGGCTCCTCGGCGCCCAGGCCGACTACCTGGACCACCTCGTAGAGGTCGTGGGCGAGGAGTCGGTCGACGCCGTGGTCGTCAGCGGCGACGTCTACGACCGGGCCATGCCCGCACCCGACACCGTCGACCTGCTGTCCGAGACCCTCGCGCGGCTCGTCGACGCCGGTGCCGCCGTCGTGCTCTCCAGCGGCAACCACGACTCGGCGATCCGGCTCGGCTTCGCGGCCCCCCTGCTGGAGCGCGCCGGTCTGCACATCCGGTCCTCGGTCTCCTCCGTCGGGCGCCCGGTCCTCATCGGTGGCACCGCCATCTACCCCATCCCCTACCTCGAGCCCGCGCTGGCGGCCGAACCCCTCGGGGCCGCCGAGCGCACCCATGCCGGGGTGCTGCGGGCGGCGATGGGCCGGGTCCGCGCCGACGTCGCCGAGCGCGGTGGGCGCAGCGTCGTCATGGCTCATGCCTTCGTCACCGGTGGGGCCACCAGCGAGTCCGAGCGCGACATCTCGGTGGGTGGAGTCTCCGCGGTTCCGCCCGAGGTCTTCGAGGGCGTCGACTACACCGCGCTCGGCCACCTCCACGGTCGGCAGGAGGTCGCGCCCCTGGTCCGCTACAGCGGGTCGCCGGTGGCGATGTCCTTCTCCGAGTGGCGCCACCGCAAGGGCAGCCTCCTGGTCGACCTCTCCGGTGAGCGTGCGGTCGTCGAGCAGGTCGACGCCCCCGTGACCAGGGCTCTGGCTGTCCTGCGGGGGTCCCTCGAGCAGCTCCTGGCCGACCCCGCGCACCGCGACGCCGAGTCCGCCTGGTGCCAGGTGACCCTCACCGACGCCCCGCGCCCCCTCGGCGCCATGGACCGGGTCCGCCGCCGCTTCCCGCACACCCTGGAGCTGCGTTTCGACCCGGACGTCGGCAGTGTCCCACTGCACCGGTATGCCGCGCCGCCGACCAGCAGGGCTGCGGTCGACGTGTGCTGTGACTTCCTCGCCCACGTCCGGTCGGGGCGGCCGGCATCCGAGGACGAGAGGTCGCTGCTCGCCGAGGCCCACGAGGCCTCCCGGCTGGCCCGGCGAGGTGCCGACGACGAGGGGTCGGTCCGCCTGGACCGCCACGACGACGTGGGTGCCGCGTGAGGGTCCACCGCCTGCGGATCGAGGCCTTCGGGCCGTTCCCCGGCATCGTCGACCTCGATGTCGACGCGCTCTCCGCCGAAGGGCTCTTCCTCATCCACGGGCCGACGGGTTCCGGCAAGACGAGCCTGCTCGACGCCATCTGCTTCGCCCTGTACGCCGACGTGCCGGGTGCCCGCTCGAAGAAGGGGCTGCGCAGCGACCACTCGCCCGGTGACGCCGTTCCGCGCGTCACTCTCGAGCTCACCGTGGGTGGCCGCCGACTGCGCCTCACCCGCTCGCCGGGATTCGACCGGCCCAAGAAGCGCGGCACCGGCGTGACCCCCGTGCAGGCCAGTGTGTCGCTGGAGGAGCGCCTCGGCTCGGCGTGGGTGGTCCGCAGCACCCGAAACGACGAGGTGGCCGACCTCGTCAAGGACGTCATGGGGATGGGCATGGCCCAGTTCTCCAGCGTGGTCATGCTTCCGCAGGGCGACTTCGCGACCTTTCTGCGGGCTTCCCCCGATGATCGCCGAGCGATGCTCGAGCGGCTCTTCGACATCACCGAGTACCGCGACATCGAGGACTGGCTCGCGCAGGCCCGCAGGGCAGCCGCTGTCGACCTCGAACGCGCCGGCACCGTGCTCGACGGCACCATCGCCCGCGTCGAGGACGTGCTCGCCGATGCCGGGCTGGCTGCGCCCGCGCCCGTGCCCGAGTCGCTCGCCGACCTCCCTCCGGAGTCCGTCTCCGAGCAGCTTGCTCTCCTGCTCGTGGCCCTCGATGCGCGGGTGTCCACGACGATGGCCACCTATGACGAGGCCGTCGGCGCGGAGCAGCTGGCCGGGGACCTCCTGGACCGGGGCCGAGTCCTGGCCGCGCTGCGCTCGAGGGGTGAGCTGGCCCGACAGGAGCTCGCCGAGGTACGGGTCGCCGGTGCCGAACACGAGGCACGGGTGCAGACGGTCGCGGCGGCCGAGCGCGCTGCCGGTGCGCAGGGCCACCTGAGCGCTTGCTCCCGCAACACCAGCGACCTGGAGGTCGCCCGTGAGCAGGTCTGCTCGACGCAGGCGTCCCTCGGAGCTCTCTCGGTCGATGTTCCTGCGGACGACCAGGTGGCGGCCACCGTCCGGGCCCTCCACGACCGCGACGAGACGGTCCTCGCCCTGCGCCAGGGCGCCGAGGCGGCCACGGCGCGCGCGGTGCACGTCGCCCGCCTCGAGGCCCGGGCAACCGCCCTCGAGCTCGAAGAGCACGAGGGTGCCGTCCGCCTCGAGCAGGCTGAGCAGGTCAGGCAGGGACTCCAGGCGGAGGTCGAGTCGCTGGCCGCGGATGCTGCCGGCGTCGCCGAGCGCACTCTTCGCCTGGACGCCGCTCGCGACGACGTGGCCCGCCTCGAGGTGGCTGACACCGCGCTCGCTGCCGTCGCCGCGCTGATCCCTGAGCGTGACGCGCTGCGCACCATCGCACTCGACCGCCGCCAGGACCTGCTCGACCTCAGGCAACGACGCCTCGACGGGATGGCCGGCGAGCTCGCACGGTCCCTCGCCGCCGGCGAGCCGTGCCCGGTCTGCGGATCCGCGGAGCACCCCGAGCCCGCCCGCACCGCCGGCCCGGTCGGCCCCGAGGACCTCAGCGAGGCCGAGGTCCGGCTCGAGATGGCCGAGCAGGCTCATCGAGCCCTCCACGACGCGGTGGAGGCTCACCGCCACCGGTCCGAGACGCTGCGGACCACCCTGCACTGCACCGATCGAGCCGTGCTCGCCGCCGCCGTGCTCGAGGCCGAGCGATCCCTCGTCACCGCCCGCGCGGCCGAGGCCGGTCACCGGGTGGCCACGGGTGCCCTGGCGGCCCAGGCCGAGGAGGTCGCGAGCATCCGGCGGCGGAGGGCCACGGTCAGCGCCCTGTGCGAGTCGAACAGCGAGCAGCGTGCCCTCCTGGGGGCCGAGCACGTCGCCGCCACCAGCCACATCGAGGGTCTCCGGGCCCGTCACGCGTCCTGTCCGTGCGGGGCGGGCACGCCCGACGCGCACACGGCCGTCGGTGGGCTCCTCCGGGAGCTCGAGTCCCGGATCGAGGGCCTCATTGCCGCACGTCGGCGCAGCGCGGAGGCCGACGACGACCTCCGCGCCGCCCTGGACGACGCAGGATTCGACGACGCCGACCACGCCCGGGCGCTCACCCTCTCCCCCGAGGTCCTGGCCCGGGAGCGCGACCTCGTCACGGCCCACCGCGACCGCTTGGCCGCTGCCCGGGCCGTCGCGTCCGACCCCGGGGTGCGTGCCGCGCTGGGGGGCCGCGCACCGGACCTGGCGGCACTGGGCGAGGCCGCGCAGAACGCCCGCGAGCAGCTGCTCACGGCCCGCACCGCGCAGGACGACGCCGAGCGCACGCGGCGCTCCTTGGTGCGCCTGCTCCCCCTCGTCGCCGAGCACAGCGCCACCGTCGTGGCCGCGGCCGTCCGCGACGCCCGGGTGCGTGAGGTCGCCGACACCACCGGTGGCATCGGGGTCGACAACACCCTCCGGATGCGCCTGACGTCGTTCGTCCTCGCGGCCCGGCTGGAGAAGGTCGCCTCCCTCGCCAACGAGCGGCTCGCCGTCATGGGTGGTGGCCGCTTCCAGCTGGAGCACTCCGACGACCTGGCGGCCCGTGGAGCGCGGTCTGGGCTGGGGTTGCGGGTGCTGGACCAGTGGACCGGGCGCACCCGCGACACCGCGACGCTCTCCGGTGGTGAGTCCTTCATGGCCTCCCTCGCCCTGGCGCTGGGGCTGGCCGACGCGGTCCGCGAGGAGGCCGGGGGGATCGACCTCGGGACCCTCTTCGTCGACGAGGGCTTCGGCACCCTCGACGACGACAGCCTGGAGCAGGTGGTCACCGTGCTCGACGGCCTCCGCGAGGGGGGCCGGGCCGTCGGCGTCGTGAGCCACGTCGCCGACCTGCGGGCCCGGGTCACCCACCAGGCGGTCGTCACCAAGGGCGCATCGGGGAGCACCGTCGAGGTCCGCTGCGGCGCCGGTGCCGAGCCGGCGGCCTGAGGGAAAAGGTCAGTCCTCGAACGCCTCCGGCGCCGGGCAGGAGCACACCAGGTGGCGATCGCCGTAGGCCCCGTCGATCCGGCGAACCGGGGGCCAGTACTTCGACAGCGGGTCGACTCCGGTCGGGAATGCGGCAGTCGCCCGGTCGTAGCTCGCGGTCCAGTCCCCGACCAACGACACCGCGGTGTGCGGCGCGCCGCGCAGGACGCTGTCCGCTGCCGTCACCGCTCCGGACCCGACGACGGCGATCTCCTCGCGGATGGCGATCATGGCGTCGCAGAACCGGTCCAGCTCATCCTTGTCCTCGCTCTCGGTCGGCTCCACCATGAGGGTCCCCGCCACCGGGAACGACATCGTCGGTGCGTGGAAGCCGTAGTCCACGAGGCGCTTGGCGACGTCGTCCACCGTGACCCCGGTCTCCTTGGTGATCCCTCGGAGGTCCAGGATGCACTCGTGGGCGACCAGCCCACCGGCCCCGGAGTACAGCACGGGATAGTGATCGCGCAGCCGAGCCGCGACGTAGTTCGCGCCGAGCACCGCCACCTGGGTGGCACGGCGCAGCCCAGCACCGCCCATGAGCCGCACGTACGCCCAGGAGATCGGGAGGATGCTCGCCGAGCCGTAGGGCGCCCCGGAGACCGGACCGATCCCGCCCTCGGGGCCGGCCTGGGGGTCCAGCGGGTGGTTCGGCAGGTGCGGTGCGAGGTGCGCACGCACGCCAACCGGACCGACGCCGGGGCCCCCACCGCCGTGGGGGATGCAGAAGGTCTTGTGCAGGTTGAGGTGCGAGACGTCGGCGCCGAACCGGCCCGGTCGGGCCACGCCCACCAGCGCGTTGAGGTTCGCGCCGTCGACGTAGACCTGGCCCCCGGCGTCATGCACCAGGGCACACAGCTCGGTGATGGTGTCCTCGAAGACACCGTGTGTCGAGGGGTAGGTGACCATGATCGCCGCGAGGGTGTCGCGGTGCTCGTCGACCTTCGAGCGCAGGTCGTCCATGTCGACGTTGCCGCTGGTGGGGTCGGTCTTGACGACGACGACCCTCAGCCCGGCCATCACCGCGCTCGCGGCGTTGGTGCCGTGGGCGCTGGACGGGATGAGGCAGACGGTGCGCTGGTCGTCCCCCCGGGAACGGTGGTAGGCGGCGATGGCCAGCAGCCCGGCGAGCTCCCCCTGTGACCCGGCGTTGGGCTGGAGGGAGACGGCGTCGTAGCCGGTGATCTCGCAGAGCCAGCCGGACAGCTCGTCGACCAGGCCGCGGATGCCCTTGGTCTGCTCCAACGGCGCGAAGGGGTGCGCGTCCGCGAACTCGGGCCAGGTGACGGCGATCATCTCGGTCGTCGCGTTGAGCTTCATCGTGCACGACCCGAGCGGGATCATCCCCCGGTCGAGGGCGAAGTCGCGGTCCGAGAGCCGGCGCAGGTAGCGGAGCATGGCCGTCTCGGAGTGGTGGGACGAGAACACCGGATGGGTGAGGTAGTCCGAGGTCCGCACGAGCGGCTCGGGCCAGGCCGGGGCGACCACCTTCACGGACTCCGGGGCCGGGACCCCGAAACCACGGGCGACCCGGCCGAGGTCGACCAGGCCGGTGGTCTCGTCGACGCTGACCTGCACGGTGTCGTCATCGACGCGCCACAGGTTGACCCCCGCGGCGAGGGCCCCGGCGAGAACCTCGTCGGCCCGACCGGGCACGCTCACCCGCACCGTGTCGAACACCGGCCCCTGCGACACGTCGAGACCGCCGGCCCGCAGCGCCTCGGCCAGCGCGGTGGCGTGGGCGTGCACCTGCAGCGCGATCGCCCGCAACCCGGCCGGGCCGTGGTAGACGGCATACATGCTGGCCATGACGGCGAGGAGCACCTGGGCGGTACAGATGTTGGAGGTGGCCTTCTCCCGGCGGATGTGCTGCTCGCGGGTCTGGAGGGCCAGGCGGTATGCCGGCGCACCGGTGGCGTCGACCGACACGCCGACGAGGCGGCCGGGCATGGTGCGCTCCAGCCCCGGGCGCACGCTCATGTATCCGGCGTGCGGCCCGCCGAAGCCGATCGGGACACCGAAGCGCTGCGTGGTGCCGACCGCGACATCGGCACCCCACTCCCCCGGCGGCGTGGCCAGGGTCAGCGCGAGGAGGTCGGCGACCGCGGCGACGAGGGCACCGGACTCGTGGGCCGCGCTGGTCAGCTCTCGCAGGTCGTGCAGGGCACCGTCCATGGCCGGGAACTGGACGAGGACGCCGAAGACGTCGGCCCCGCCCGCGGCATCCCGAAGAGCCTCCGGCGAGTCGACCCCGGCGAGGTCGGCCACGACGACCGCGATGCCGAGTGGGACGGCCCGGGTGCGCAGGACCCCGAGCGTCTGCGGGAACGTCTCGGAGTCGACGAGCAGGACCGAGCCCGCTGGGGCCTTGGAGGAGCGACGCATGAGCGTCATGGCCTCGGCCGCCGCCGTGGCCTCGTCGAGCAGGGACGCACCGGCGATGGGCAGGCCGGTGAGGTCGCTCACGACGGTCTGGAAGTTCAGCAGCGCCTCGAGGCGGCCCTGCGAGATCTCCGGCTGGTAAGGGGTGTAGGCGGTGTACCACGCGGGGTTCTCGAGCACGTTGCGCTGGATCACCGTCGGCGTCAGCGTGCCGTAGTAGCCCATCCCGATCATCGTGGTGACCCGTCGGTTGCGGGCCGCCACCTCCCGCAGCTCGGCGAGCACGGCGGTCTCGGACGACGCGGGCTGGATGTCGAGCAGGCCATTGTCGCGGATGCCGCCCGGCACGGCGTGGTCGATCAGGTCCTCAAGGGAGCTCCGACCGACGACGGCGAGCATCCGCTCGATGTCGACCTCACGGGGTCCGATGTGGCGTGCGGCGAAGGCCGGCAGGTCGGCGGGGGTGGTGCTCACGATGCTCCTCGGGGCAGACGACGTCGACGTCTCCCCCTCTGTCGCACCCGGTGCTGGGCCCGGCTGTCTCAGAGGTGCCTGTTCCGTGTGGTCCCTTGCGCCTGAGAGGTTCCGGGGAGGTTGCCCCTTCGGCGCCTCGTCAGGCTGCGACGAGGACTCTCCCACATGGTGTGAGCGGCACGGTCAATCTAGCAGGACCAACCGGCGCGACCCGTTCCCGAGCCCCGAGCCGTGACGGGCCCGGAGGCCGTGGGGCGGACGGAGTCAGGCGAGGCGCGCGGCGCGGCGGGCGCTGAGCTCGTCGTCGGCGTGGGTCGACGGGGCCTCGTGATCGGCCCGCTCGCTCGGCAGGGCGGCGAGCTCACCCTCCACCTCGTGCCAGACCTTGCCGACGGCGATCCCGAACACGCCCTGCCCGCCCTGGAGCAGGTCGATGACCTCTTCGTCGGAGGTGCACTCGTAGACCGAGGCGCCGTCGCTCATCAGGGTGATCTGCGCCAGGTCGTCGACGCCCCGGGCCCTCAGTACGTGGATGGCTCCCCGGATCTGCTGCAGCGAGACGCCGGTGACCAGCAGTCGCTTGACCACCTTGAGCACGAGGATGTCGCGGAAGCCGTACAGCCGCTGGGTACCGGACCCACCGGCAGGGCGTACCGACGGCTCCACGAGCCCGGTCCGGGCCCAGTAGTCGAGCTGGCGGTAGGTGATGCCGGCCGCCGTGCACGCCGTGGGCCCGCGGTAGCCGACCTCCTCATCGAGCTGGGGAAGATCATCCGTGAACAACATCCCCTGCGCGGGCACCGGGGTGCTCGGCACCCCACCTGCACGTGCTTCTCCACTGGAGACCACGGCTACCTCCTCGACTCGTTGCTCCACCGACTGTACGCCCGCGAATGACATCCGTGTCACCTCGGCGGCCACTGGCGTGGCCCGTGTGACGGATGTGACGTTAGAGGCTGGTGGGACGTCGGTCAACGACCATGCCCCCTCGGGGAGCGCGTGTCGTCGAGAGCCGCCTGTACCCTCAACCTATAGTCAAGGGTGAGGGTGGCTCTCGGGGCCGGCCTCGGTGTCGAAGTCGTCGGCGGAGACATGGTCGAGGAAGTCCTTGAACTTCTCGACCTCGTCGTCCTCGGTCTCGGCCATCTCCACGCCGGCCTCGGCCAGGAGTGCCTCGTCGGCCACGATGTCAGCCCCCGCCCGCAGCGCCAGGGCGATGGCGTCCGACGATCGGGACTCCACCACGGTCCCCCCACCCTCGACGCCCCCGTCGATGTCGAGCTCGGCGTGGAACACACCCTCGCGCAGCTCGGTGATCCGCACCCGGGTGAGGGCGTGACCGAGGGCGTCGATGGTGTTCTTCAGCAGGTCGTGGGTCAGTGGCCGTGGGGGCACCACCCCCTGCTGCGCGTAGGCGATCGCCGTCGCCTCGGCGGCGCCGATCCAGATCGGCAGGTAGCGATCACCGTCGCGCTCGCGCAGCAGCACGATCGGCTGGTTGGTGGGCATCTCGACCCGCACGCCGAGGACGTCCAAGAGCTTCACGGTGCCACCGTACCCCGAGGCTGCACCACCGGTCAGTGAGCCGACCGTCCGAGTCCGCCGCGGACCAGCGCTGCGTGGAGCGTCAGGCACAGGTGCGCGACCTGAGCAGCGTGTTTCTCGGCGTCGGGGCCTCGGCGCGGGCCGAGGGCCTGCTCCACCAGGCCGACCTCCCGGTCCGCGGCGGTGCGGAAGGACCGGAGGTGACGGGCCTGGACGCCGTATGCCGCCAGACCGGCCGCCGCGTGCGCGACCTGGAGGTCGGACTCGGAATGGAGGCCGTCGGCACCCGGTCGGAGGAGGCCGTTGGCGACGAGGTCGTCGACCACCCCGGGGTCGACCTCGCTCGAGCGCGACAGCTCCTCGCGGGTCAGCCGCAGGGTGGGGTGGGCCGCGATCTCCTCGACCGTGGGGACGGCAGGGTCCGGCTGGGGATGCGGGGCCTGGGGTCGCTGGTCCGGTGCGTCGGAGGGTGTGGCCAGCCCCCGGTCCATGGCGTCGAGGGAGTCCTTGATGACCTTCAGTGGCCAGAACCGGTCACGCTGGGCCCGCAGGACGAAGCGGAGCCGGTCGACGTCGTCCGCGGAGAACTGCCGGTAGCCCGAGGACGTGCGGGTCGGGGTGACGAGACCTTCGGACTCCAGGAACCGCACCTTCGAGATCGTCACGTCGGGAAACTCCTCGGCGAGGGCCCGCACGACGGCACCGACGGTGAGGGGACGCGCCGCGGGAGCGGGCACGCCGGGTGTCAGTCCTGACCCGCGTAGAAGACGAGCCGGAACTTGCCGATCTGGACCTCGTCCCCGGTCGAGAGGCGGGCCTCCTCGACGATCTCCCGGTTGACGTAGGTGCCGTTGAGCGACCCGACGTCACGCACGACGAAGCCGCCCTCGATACGGGTGAACACGGCGTGCTTGCGCGAGACGGTGACGTCGTCGAGGAAGATGTCGCTGTCGGGGTGGCGCCCCGACATGACGTCGTCGTCGTCGAGCAGGAACCGCGCGCCGGTGTTGGGACCTCGCAGGACGACGAGGAGGGCGGTGCCGGGGCGAAGCGCCTCCACGGTGGCGTGGTCGGCCTTGGTCAGGACATGGTCGCTGTCCGGGACCGGGTCGGTCTTCTCCGGCTTCCCGACCGCCTGGAGGCGCATGGTGGTGGGGTCGGGAACGTCTCCGCGAGGGTCCTCACGCTCGTCACCAGTCATGTCTCACTCTGCCTTCCGTCAAACCCGTCACAACAGAACGGACGTAGAAGGAGCCACCCTAGATCAGTGCGGCCCCGTTTACCCACCCGTTCGGGTGGGCACCCTTCAGGAGAGCTGGTCGCGATAGCCCTCGGCGTCCATGAGGGCCTCGACCGCACCCGGGTCACCCGCCCGCATCTCGTACATCCAACCGTCGCCGTACGGGTCGGTGTTGACGAGCTCGGGGGTGCTGTCCAGGGCCGGGTTCACGGCGGTCACCTCTCCCGACAGCGGTGCGTAGAGGTCGCTCACGGACTTCGTGGACTCGACCTCCCCGCACGAGTCGCCGGCGGTCACGCTGTCGCCGACGGTGGGGAGGCTGACGTAGACGACATCGCCGAGCGCCTCCTGGGCGAAGGAGGTGATGCCGACGCGCACCGTGTCGCCCTCGGTGCGGAGCCACTCGTGCTCTGCGGTGTACCGGAGGCCGGCGGGGTACTCGTGGTCGGTCATGTCACTCCTCGGTGGCGCGGTCAGGGGGTTGAGGTGGGTACGGGGCGAGCGTACTGAGGCGGGGTGAGGCTGAGCAACGCGTCCACGTCGACGACGTCACGGATCTGCACGTCGGAGTCCCCCCCGGACCGGCGCACGGTGGCGGTGACGCCGCCCGGGATCTCCATCGCCCCGGCGAGAGTGTTGGAGTCCCCGATCGCCAGGATGACGTACGGCGGGTTGACGGTGACCCCGGACACCGACAGCCCACCCCCGTCGGCATCCTTGAACCAGGTCTGCGCGACCACCCGCTGGTCGCCCACCTGGATGGCCTCGGCACCGGCATCCCGAAGCTCCTGGATCGCGTCGAGGACCACCGCGGAGGAGACGGTGCCCTCCGGGTCGCGAACCGTCAGGACGATCCCCTGGCCGCGGGCGGGCGCGGTGCCGGCGAGGATGCCGAGCGAGTCGAGTCGCTCCTGGGCGGCACGCTGCGCCTCCTCCTCGTTGGTGGACTGGCTCTCCAGCAGGGTGAGCGAGGACTCCAACCCGCGGATCTCCTCGGCCAGGCGGTCCCCGTCGCGGTCGACGTCGGCGAAGATCCTCACCAGCTCGTCCTCGCGCAGGTTGTCCAGGCCCTCGATGGACGTCGCCCGCACCTGCGTGATGATCGCGAAGCCGAGCAGGCCCGCGAGGATGGTGGCGAGCACGTTGGCCCGGGTCAGGCGCGGGGCACCGGCCCGCACGAGCCGCAGCCAGGCCCGCCCCGTGCCGCGGCCGGGCCGCGGTGTCGTGGGTTCCTCGCTCATCGGGTGCTCACGCGTCGAAGAGGTGACGGCGAATGGCCGCGACGTTGGAGAAGATCCGCACGCCGAGCACGACGACGACCCCGGTGGAGAGCTGGCTCCCCACGCCGAGCTTGTCGCCGAGGAAGACGATCAGCGCGGCGACGACGACGTTGGAGAGGAAGGAGACGACGAACACCTTGTCGTCGAAGATGCCGTCGAGGATCGCACGCACCGCCCCGAACACGGCGTCCAGGGCGGCGATGACCGCGATGGGGAGATAGGGCTGGAGCCACACGGGCACGGCGGGCTGGAGCACCAGCCCGATGATGATGCCCAGGGCCAGGCCGATGGCGGGAATCACGAGGGGCCTTCCTGCGAGTCGGTGGGAGAATCGGAAGCCGGGGTGCCCTGGTCGGAGTCCCCGGTCGTGGCGTAGCGGGTGGTCAGGCCGACGGCGGCCGGCACCTCGAGGTCCTTGCGCACCTCGGTGTCGACGCGGATGCCGAATGTGCTCTTGAGGGTCGAGAGGTAGGTGCCCCCCGGCCCGTCGGCGAACGTGGCGGGGAACTGCGCGGGGTTGCCCAACGCGGTGAGGACGTAGGGACGGGTCAGCGGACGGTAGTCGACGATGATCGCCGACCCGGCGAAGCGGATCGCCGAGGTCGACGTGAGCCGCTTGTCGTTGATCGAGACGGCCTCTGCGCCGGCCGCCCAGAGCTCGTTGGTGACGAACTGGAGGTCCTTGGCGACGACCTGGCCCTGTGGGTCGGCCCCATCGCTGCCCGTTGCCGTGGGGTCGTCACCGTCGAGGTTCGGAGCGTCGTCGAGGGTCAGGGTGAAACCCGGGCCCTCCAGCGGCACCGCGCCGGCGACCGTGGCCAGCGCCTCCGCCTGGGTCACGAGCCCCTGGTCGCTCAGCTGGGAGGCCTGCGCGGCGGTGACCTCGGCCTGGAGCTGCTGGGCCTGCACGCTCATCGCGTCGACCTGGTCGCGTCGGTCCTCGATCTGGGTGATGAGGTCGGCCCTCGCCTTGGACCGGGGGGTGGAGTCAGTGCGCAGGTTGTAGGCGCAGACCCCGACCATCAGCCCCATGAGGAGGGTCGCGGCGATGAGCCGGGGCGAGCGCAAGGACGTCGAGCGGGGCGCTCCGGCCGCCTCGCGGCGGGCCGCCGACGCGGCGTACCCGGGGTCGAGCGGGCGCTCCAGCATCGTGGTGAGCAGGGTCATCGAGGCGTCGGGGCGACGTTCCTCCGTGGGGGTCCTGCTCACGCGGGCACCGCGTCCCGGGTCGAGAGCAGCTGGCGCAGCTGGACGGCATACAGCAGGCCCGCGAGCCAGTAGAGCACCGTGCCCCAGATGACGAAGCCCCACCCGATCGGCTCTGCGACCCGCGCCCAGGTGCCGTCACCGTCGCCGAGGAGCAGCAGCGGGAAGGCGTAGAGGAGGTTGAAGGTCGCCGCCTTGCCCGCGAAGTGGACCGGCAGCCCGATCCAACCGTGGCGCTTCGCGATGAGCACCACGACCGCCATGAAGGCCTCACGGGCGAAGAGGATGCCGACCAACCACCACGGGATGATCTCGCGCCAGGCCAGGCCGAGCAGGGTGGAGACGATGTACAACCGGTCCGCGACGGGGTCGAGCACCTCACCGACGCGGGACACCAGCCCGTAGTGCCGGGCGATCTTGCCGTCGAGGTAGTCGGTCAGCCCCGATGCGGCGAGCAGGATGATGGCCAACCCGTCGCGCTCGTCGAGGATCGCCCACAGGAAGACGGGCACGCCGACCAGGCGCAGGGCGGAGAGCACGTTGGGCAGGGTGAACACGCGATTGCTCACGGCCTGCTCGGGCTCCCCTTTCGACATGGTGACAACTCTAGGTGCTACGACTGGACACGTGCTGAGAGCACCTTAGGGTCGTTCCATGGCGACACGAATCCTGGGGGCCGGCGAGGCCGAGCTGAGAGCAGCGCGCACGAGTGTCAAGTGGGTGGCGTACCCGCCCGACGTCCTGCCGGTCTGGGTCGCGGAGATGGATGTCGCTCCCTGCCCGTCGGTCGTGGAGGCGGTGAGCTCAGCCGTGCGCCGCGGGGACACGGGTTACGGGTGGGAGCCCCGATACGCCGCCTCCGTCGCCCGCTTCGCGGACTGGGCCTGGGGATGGGAGATCGACCCGGGGGTCGCGATGCAGGTCACCGACGTGATGATCGGTGCGACCGAGCTGCTCCGGCTGTTCACCGACGACGGTGGTCCCGTGGTGGTCTCTCCCCCGGTCTACGACTCCTTCTTCGGCTTCCTCGACGCCATCGGGCGGCGCCGCATCGAGGCACCGCTCACGCCGGCCGGCCGCCTGGACCCAGATGCCCTGGCGACGGCGTTCCGGGAGGCGACGGCGCACGGCGAGCGGGCGGCATACCTGCTGTGCAATCCACAGAACCCCACGGGCACCGTGCACACACGCGACGAGCTCGCCATGGTGGCGGCCCTGGCTCACGAGCACGGGGTCCGAGTGGTGGCCGACGAGATCCACGCGCCGCTGACGTATGCCGACGGGCCGGCCTTCACGCCGTTCGTCACCGTGCCCGGTGGTGAGTTCGGGCTCTCGGTGTTCTCGCCTTCCAAGGGATGGAACCTCGCCGGGCTGAAGTCCGCCCTGGTCGTGGCGGGGAGCGGGTGTGTCGACGACCTCAAGCGGCTCCACGAGGTGCACACTCACGGGTCGTCGCACGTCGGGGCCATCGCGCACTGCGCCGCCATGGACGACGGACGGGACTGGCTCGTGCAGCTGCGGGTCGAGCTGGCCGAGCGGCGCGAGCTGCTCGGTGACCTCGTGGCCCAGCACCTCCCCGAGGTTCGGTGGCAGTCTCCGGAGGCGACCTACCTCGCGTGGCTGGACTGCCGGGCCCTCGGCCTCGGCGACGACCCGGCGCGGGTGTTCCGCGAGCGGGGGCGGGTGGCTCTCGCCTCCGGCCCGGCGTATGCGCCCGAGCAGGGGCGAGGGTTCGCGCGGCTGAACTTCGCGACCTCGCCCGAGGTCCTCACCGACGCGGTGCACCGGATGGCCGCGTCGCTCTGAACCCACCCACGCACCTGGGACCCTGGTTGCTGGCGCAGCATTCGTCCGAGGAGTCGCCGGGTTCGTCCGTGCAGCCGCAGACCGCTCGGCTGGTGGCGTCGTCGTGGGCCCGCCCGGGGCTACAACATCCTTCGCCCCGCCACGCGTCGCGGCCCTCCTTGAGGGCGACGGCTGCGATGACGAGTCCGGCGATGGGGTCGGCCCATGACCAGCCGAGCGTTGCGTTGAGCACCAGCCCGACGAGCAGCACGGCGGACACGTAGGTGCACAGCAGTGTCTGTGTGGAGTCGGCCACCACGGCGTTGGAGCCCAGGGCCTTTCCAGTGCGACGTTGGGCGAAGGACAGGAACGGCATGATGACCAGTGAGGCAGCCGCCAGCGCTATCCCGACTGGGGAGGGGTCGGTGTGGTGGTCGCCGAACAGCGCACGCACCGACTCGACGCTGACGTAGGCGGCGAGGGCGAAGAATGACAACGCCATGAGGCGGAGGGCCTGCTGTTCGCGGCTCTCAGGCACTCGGTGGCGGAACTGCCACAGGATGATCGCGCCACTGGACACCTCGACCACGGAGTCGAGCCCGAATCCGACGAGCGCCACGGAGCCGGCGACCACACCGGCGGTGATGGCGATGGCGGCCTCGGCGACGTTGTAGGTCAGGGACGCGGCGGCCAGGAACTGCGCCCGACGCCCAAGACGCGCCTTGTCCTCGCGGGACAGTGCGCTCGGAGCGTGAACGTGGGTGGTCATGTGGCGGCCGGGAGCGTGTCCGCACCGAAGTTGGGACACAGGGTGACGGCATCACCGGTCAACCCCAGCAACCGTTCGGCGGCGGACAGCAGGTCGAGCACCGCTGCGCCGTAGGTGAGGGAGAACACCGATGCCCGGCCCAGCGGTCGAGATTCGACCAGCCCGCAACCCTTGAGGCAGGCGAGGTGCTTCGACACCGTGGACTGGGCCAGCCCCAGATGCTCCATGAGGTCCACCACCCGGTGCTCGCCGCGCGCCAGGTGGCGCAGGATGATGAGTCGGTTCGGGTCGCTGAAGCCATGGAACAAGCAGGCCGCCGCATCCAGTCCGGCCGATTCCAGTCCAGCCAATCCCACCTGAGGGACACGATCGAGCTGGATCACCTGAGGTGGCATCGACATATGGCGATGATAGCCATACACGTCGATCTTGCGCACCGTCCCCGGAACGGATGGCCGGCAGGCACCACGATCGTGCCGGAAGGTGACCCGCCCCCGCCGTCGCCCGCGCGCGCCGCTCAGCGCGGCAGGCGGGACAGCTGGTCGGGCACCATGACCCGGCGCAGCTGCTCGATGCCGTCGTCCGAGGAGTCGGTGCTCAGGACCGCCACCGGCTCGCCGCCCTGGTTGATGAGCACCGAAGGGCCCCGTTGGTGGTGAGCCAGACCAGGGTCGTGTCAGCCCAGAAGAAGCCGGCGGAGCCCGCCACGAACCGAGCAACCTTGTCACGGCCCACGACCGGGCGGCGAGCGCCCGGGGGACCATCCCCGCGCCGTCCGACGCGCTCACCACGTCGTCGGCCAGGACCCGCTCGAGGCCGGCGAGTCGCCAGAGCGGGCCGCCGCGAGGCAGGCCTCGAGCAGTGCTCGGGCGTGCGAGGCATCGATCGGCGAGCGGCGTTCGCTCGCGAGGTGCTTCTTGGCGTGGCTCCCGAACTGCCGGGTGTTGGTCTCGGTCGTCTCGAGGATGGCGGAGATCGTCGAGTAGTCGTAGTCGAAAGCCTCACGCAGGATGTACGCCGCCCGCTCAGGGGCGGGAAGCCGTTCGAGAAGCACCAGTACCGCGGCCTCGATCGCCTCCGCACGCTCGGCACCCAGGGTCGGGTCGGCACTGGTGTCAACGGGCTCCGGCAACCACGGTCCGACATACGTCTCACGGCGCACCCGAGCGGAGTCGGCGGTGTTGATCGCGAGTCGGGTCGTTGTCGTCGTCAGGAACCCGCCGGGATTGCGAACCACCGACCGGTCGGTGACGATGCCGGGCATCCGGTAGGCGATGCCGAACATGCGCGGCCGGAAGTCGTCGAAGATGCTCAGCGATTCGACAGTCTCGGAACGGCACTTTTTCGCCCGTCATCCTTCCCGTGCTGTCGGCTCCCTCCCGGACCCCGGACCCCGGACCGGCGGTCCCGCACTGCGTGCGTCGCCGTTGAGCCACTCGGCAAGGGTCCGACCGCCGTGGACGGCGCCTGTCAGGAGACCAGCATGCCCTCGGTCAGCGCGGGGTTCCACCGGGACGGACCCGATATCCAGCGTCGGTGCATCGCCTCCGGGAGGCTTCAGCGCCAGGTCTCCCCGTCGACCCTGGGCCGGAGGGCCTCCCGGAGGCTCCGCGGCGTGGTAGCCCATCTCCGGCAGGGGCGGGTCGTCCATCGGCACCTCCGCGACGAGGCGCAGGTAGGAGTCGGTCTCGACTGCGTCCTCCATGAGCTCCCGGGCCCGGCTGGAACGGTGGCTGGTCGGGATCCACGGGCTCAGCCGGCCGCGACGGCCTGTGCCGCAGCCCAGTTGTCGTAGGTCGTGATGCCGAAGTGGGCGTCCGGGCCGGGGACGAGCTCGTCGCCGGTGAGGACGGCGCCGAAGTACGTCGCCCGCTCTGACACCCAAGGGGGCATCAGGCCCAGCCATCCTGCTCGGGGGCCTCGCCCTGATCTACCTTGCGCTGCGAATCACCGCGCGCGGTCTCGCCGGGGTTCTGGCGGTGGCGGGCGGCCTCGCCATCGCCTCCTCCCTGCTGCTGCGCCACAGGTCCCGCAGCCTGGCCGTCCTGGTGCTCTTGCCGGGGCACTCCCGTTCGGGATCGTCGCCTGGTGGAGCCTGGTGCCACCCTTGACCGCGGTCCTGACCCTGTTCATAGGCCTACCCCTCGTTCTCACCCACACGCCGCGTCCACTTGTCGCCACCAACAAGACAAGCGAGATGGCCGCCTCGTAAGAGATCAATAGGACAGTCCCGATCACGTCCACAACCGGCGATGCATCATTTGCTATGCCCCACCCCGGTGGGCGTCCTTCCGTTCGGACCGGTCGCGGCCGTCTGGCGCCCGTCCTATTGGTGCTGCAGGTTCCACAACCGGTACGGCGAACGGCTAGGGATCACTGTAGGCGCGCCGGTACGTAGCCAGGAGCACTCGAAACTCAGTTGACAAGCAGTGACGAACTTGTCGACGACGCTTGAAAACGAGGCCATAGCGACGGCTTGGTTTCCCGCAGTCATCGCAACAGTGGGTGATTTTCGGAGGCTAGCAGGGCTGCGAAGAGGTCGGCTGGAGCGCGGTCTCCGAGGGTGATTCGAGGGCGGTGGCTCGAGCCGAGAACGAGCGGGTGATCATCAGGACGAGCTCGTCAATTCAGGTCTCAGGCGCATAGTGACCGGTTGAGCGCGCCGTTGCCCCTGATCACGAGATTGCCGCCGTGCTCTTCGCACAGAGCGGCTACCCAAAGGGACGTCCCGCTCACGAGCGTGCAGCTGGGCTAAGGCAGACCAGTGTCGGGAATAGGACGACGTACTTCTTCACGTTGTTGAGGTCGTCCTGTTTGACCTCTCGTTCATATCCTTCGACGGCTAGATCGGGACCTTGGTCCCTAGACAACAGGGCGTCCTGGCCCCAAGGTTCGAGGAAGGGACCTGATCAAGTGATGCCCTCACCACCCACTGGCCCAATGACCCGCCTAGCGGTCTTGAACTGCACGCTCGGTGGGACTATCGAGGAAGGCAACAGCCATGCCAGATGTTCGCGTAGAAGAAGACCTGCTGGGACCCCAGGAAGTTCCGGGTGATGCGTACTTCGGCGTCCACACGGTCCGCGCCGTAGAGAACTTCACGCTGAGCGGCGTCACCATCAGCGACATACCAGAGATGGTGCGGGCGATGGTCCAGGTCAAGAAGGCCTCAGCGCTGGCCAACAAGGAAATGCATGTTATTCGCGGCGCCAAGGCCGATGCCATCGTTGCCGCTTGCGACGAGATCCTCCTGAATGGTCGCTGCATGAACCAATTCCCGATCGACGTGTTCCAAGGTGGTGCGGGCACCTCGACCAACATGAACACCAACGAGGTCATCGCCAACCTTGCTCTGGAGTCATTGGGGCTGGCCAAAGGGCGTTACGACGTGATCGACCCGAATGACCACGTCAACCGGTGCCAGTCGACCAACGACGCCTATCCGACTGCGCTACACCTTGCTGTCCACAGCGCTGTCGAGGGCCTGAAGCACGAGATCGCCGAGTTGTCGGATGCCTTCGACCGCAAGGCGGACGAGTTCGCCGATGTCTTGAAGATGGGTCGTACCCAACTCCAGGATGCCGTGCCGATGACGCTGGGTCAGGAGTTCAGTGTGTACGGCGGACTGATGCGAGACGAGATCCGGCAGCTTGACAGGGCCGCAGAACTACTGCTCGAGGTCAACCTCGGTGCCACTGCTATCGGCACCGGTCTGAACACCCCCGACGGCTACTCGGCCTGCGCCGTCTCGAAATTGGCCGAGGTCACGGGTTTGCCGGTGGTGCTGGCTGAGAACCTCATCGAGGCGACCTCCGACACCGGTGCGTACGTGTCGATGCACGCGGCCATCAAGCGGGTGGCGGTCAAGCTCAGTAAAATTTGTAACGACCTCCGTCTGCTCTCCTCCGGTCCCCGGACCGGCCTCAACGAGATCAACCTTCCCGAGCTCCAGGCCGGCTCCTCGATCATGCCGGCGAAGGTGAACCCGGTTATGCCCGAGGTGGTCAACCAGGTTTGCTTCAAGGTCATCGGCAACGACGTGACCGTCTCGATGGCTGCGGAAGCGGGCCAACTGCAACTGAACGTGATGGAGCCTGTGATCGCCCAGGCGCTCTTCGAGTCGATCAGCCTGTTGCGTAACGCCTGTCGAGGGCTGCGGAACAAGTGCGTGGACGGGATCACCGCCAACCCCGAGGTCTGCCGGGACAACGTGATGAACTCCATCGGCATCGTCACCTTCCTCAACCCCGTGATCGGTCACCACAACGGTGACCTCGTCGGGAAGGAGTGCGCCCGCTCCGGACGCAGCGTCCGCGAGGTGGTGTTGGAGATGGACTTGATGAGTGAAGCTGATCTGGATGAGAACTTCTCCCCTGAGAACCTGATGCGACCCCTCTACCGCGGCAAGGTGTACACCGCCCAGGAGCACTCCACTGTTGTGGAGGGTGATCCCAGATGATCGTCGCCGAGTTCGTGGTCGTCCTGGCGGCCATCTTCCTCGGGGCGCGAATCGGCGGCATCGCGATCGGGTTCGCCGGTGGCCTGGGAGTGGTCGCGCTGGCGATCCTCGGGGTGACCCCTGGCGAGCTGCCTCTCGCAGTGATCTCCATCATCATCGCCGTGATCACCGCCATCGCTGCGATGCAGGTAGCGGGAGGCATGGACTACCTGGTCAACCTGGCGGACCGGGTCCTCCGCAAGAAACCCAGGTACCTCAGCGTTCTGGCCCCACTCATCACCTACCTGATGACCTTCATGGCGGGGACCGGATTCACCGCGTTCGCGACGCTGCCCGTCATCACCGAGGTCGCGAAGGAGAACAACATCCGGCCGTCACGGCCACTGTCTCTTGCGGTCGTGTCCTCCCAGATCGCCATCACCGCGTCTCCGATCTCGGCAGCGGTCGTGATCTTCTCCGTCATGCTCGATGACAAGGGTGTGGACTATCTTCAGCTGCTCGCGGTCGCCGTGCCTTCGACCTTCATCGCCTCCATGGCGACAGCTGCCATCATGATGGCGATCGACAGGGTGCGTCATACAACCGACCTCGACACCCACCCCGAGTACCAACGCCGCTTGGCCCTCGGCACCGTCAGCGTGAAGGGTCCGGAAGAGCGAAAGATCATCCCCCGTGCTCGCCTCTCGGTTTTGATATTCGCCACCGGCCTCCTGGCTGTGGTGGGCTATTCAGTCATCATCAGCGAAAAGGTCGGGCTGGTCACCGACCCGGTGATGGAACGTGATTCCGCGATCATCGCGTTCATGTTGACCATCGCAATGATCATCGTCCTCGTCTGCAAGGTGGACCCCAGCTCGATCCTGTCCGCGACGACCTTCAAATCCGGAATGAGCGCGAGCATCTGTGTCCTCGGAATCGCCTGGCTGGGCACCACCTTCGTGAGCGCACACGAGGCCGAGATCACCACCGTCGCTGGCGACCTGCTGCGCGACTATTCCTGGACGCTGGCCATCGTGCTGTTCTTCGCCTCGGCCCTGCTCTACTCCCAGGCTGCCACCACCTCCGCCCTGATGCCTACGGCACTGGCGATCGGAGTGGCCCCCCTGGGTGTCGTAGCCGCCTTCCCGGCCGTATCGGCCCTGTTCGTGCTGCCCACCTATCCCACGCTGCTGGCCGCAGTCGAGATGGACGACACCGGCACGACCCAGATCGGGAAGTACGTGTTCAACCACCCCTTCCTGGTCCCAGGAGCCATCAACATCACGATCGCGGTAGCCCTGGGTTTCCTGTTCGGCTCACTCATCCTCTGACCCACAGGGAACGTTACGCATCCGCACGAGGGACGCAACCCGGGCGCGGATCCGTGACGCACGAAGTCGACATTCTCACGGTGGTAAGCCAACAGTTCTCGTGGCAAGCCCTTGAGGTGGTGCCGCTCACGTCCGGTCCAGTCCGGTACGACGAGTCAGCCGTTCGGGCCACGAAGTAGTGCCCGTAGGGATTCCTTGGGCACCATCGCGATTGCAGCCAATGGAATGTCTGCGGGGCAGACCTGGGCGCATTCGCCGAAGGTCGAGCAGGGGCCGAACTCAAGGTCCGATGCCGCGGTCATATCCTTCGCGCGGTTCGCCCGCTCGGGTTGACCCTGGAGTACCAGCCCGAGGTGCGCCAGCTTCGATCCGAGGAACAACTGGGCCGAGCCGTTCGGGCAGGCCGCGACACACGCTCCGCAACCGATGCACGCCGCCATGTCGAGCGTCGCCTCGGCGGTTGCGTGTGCAACCGGTCGTGCGTCGGCGTCCGGTGCCTTTCCGGCATCGACCGAGATGAAGCCACCGGACTCGATGAGCCTGTCAAGGGCCGAGCGGTCCACGACAAGGTCGCGAACGACGGGGAAGCTGGCTGCCCGAAGGGGTTCGAGGGTGATCCGAGCGCCGTCCGCGAAGCTCCTCAGGTGCTGCTGGCACGAGGGGGTGTTCGCCTCGGGGCCGTGGGGGCGGCCGTCGACGGTGATCCCGCAGGAACCGCAGATCCCTTCACGACAGTCCGAGTCGAACGCAACTGGCTGCACCTGCTGCCCTAGGAGCGTCTCGTTGAGCCGGTCGATGACCTCGAGGAGCGACATCGCCGGCGAGGCGTCGTGCACCTCGTAGTCGACGAAGCCGCCCAAGGCTTCCCCATCGTGCTGACGCCAAATTCGTAGGTCGATCTTCATCGGTAGTCCCTCGTCTGGAGCTGCATGGCCGTGAAGGTGAGTGGCTCGTAGTGTCTGACATGGTGGCCGTCGGCCTGGGTCTGCCACGCAGAGATGAAGGCCCAGTCGTCGTCGTTGCGGACAGCCTCGCCGGCCTCGGTCTGGTACTCGGCGCGAAAGTGTGAGCCGCAGGACTCGTCGCGGTCGAGGGCGTCCACGCACATCAGCTCCGCTAGCTCAAGGAAGTCCGCGACCCGGCCCGCGTGCTCGAGTTCGTGATCCAGTCCCTCGCCCTCTTCTACAAGGCACAGGTCGGTCCAGAACTCGTCGCGCAAACTGCGAATCTCCGTTATCGCGGTCGTCAACGACTGCACCGAGCGACTCACTCCGCACCCGCGAGCCAGAACTTCTCCGAGCTGCCGGTGGAAGGACGATGCGCTCGTGGTGCCACCAATAGACACGAGCGCGTTGATGCGTGTGCGAACTTGGTCCACGGTACCGACGACGGCCGGATCGTCCACGGACAACCGCTCAGTGCCAAGCAGGGGCGCGAGGTAGTTCGGGATCGAGTAAGGCAGGGTGAACCAGCCGTCCACCGACGCAGAAAGCAGTGAGTTCGCTCCGAGTCGATTGGCACCGTGGTAACCACACCCGGCCTCGCCGCCGACGAACAGCCCCGGCACCGACGTCATGAGATCAAAGTCAGTCCAAAGCCCGCCCATGGTGTAGTGGGCGCCGGGCGCGATCCTCATGGGTGTGGAGTAGGCGTCATCGCCCGTAGCGTTGAGATAGGTGTCGAAGATGTTGCCGTACCGCTCCTTGAGGGTGGCCCGCCCGAGGGCGGCCCTAGCGTCACGGAAGTCGAGGTAGACGCTGTTCTTCAGCGGGCCGACTCCGTGTCCTGACTCGATCTGTTCCAGAGCGGCACGAGACGCGACATCCCGCGGGGTCAGGTTGCCGAACGCGGGGTACTTGCGTTCCAGGTAGTAGTCGCGCTCGTTCTCCGGGATCGTGACCGGGTCTCGGGTGTCCCCGGCTTTTGTTGGAACCCAGATCCGGCCATCGTTGCGCAGTGACTCGCTCATCAACGTGGTCTTGGACTGCCAAGCGGAGTCCACTGGCAACGTGGTGGGGTGGAACTGGACGAACGAGGGTGAACCGAAGAGAGCTCCTCGCCGGTGCGCGCGCCAGGCTGCCGTCGCGTTGCAGTTCAACGCCAGTGTCGAGTGATAGAACACCGTGCCATAGCCACCGGTAGCCACGACCACGGCGTGAGCCGTGGTCGCCGTGATCTCCCCAGTCAACAGGTTGCGAGTCACGATGCCTTGAGCCCGACCCTCGCTCACGACGAGGTCGAGCATCTCGTGTCGAGTGTGCATGGTCACGGTGCCCGCCGCCACCTGGCGGTGTAGCGCCTGCGACGACGCAACCTGCAGTTGCTGTCCGGTCTGACCCCGGGTGTAGTAGGTCCGTGACACCTGTACCCCACCGAACGAGCGCGTAGCGAGCTGTCCGCCGTACTCGCGCGCGAAAGGAGCGCCAATGGCGTTCATGTGGTCGATGACCCGCACCGATTCCTCACCGAGACGAAAGCAGTCGGCCTCACGTGAACGGTAGTCACCACCCTTGACGGTGTCTTTGACAAACCGGGCCAAGCTGTCATTGTCGACCTTGCGGGCCCGGGCCGCGTTGATCCCTCCCTGCGCTGCCACACTGTGCGCCCGCCGCGGCGAGTCATGAAACGTGAAGGCATCAACCTGATATCCGAGTTCGCCCAGCGACGCCGCGCACGCGGCACCCGCTAGACCAGTACCAACGACGACCACAGAGAACTTCTTGCGGTTGGCCGGGCTGACCAACGCATAGTCAAAGCGCCGGGCGGCCCACGCAAGCGCTGGGTCGCCGTCGGGAACCCGACCATCGACCGGGCTGCCAACACTCCAGAGCTCACGGATGGCTCTGTCGACCTCGGCGGTCATCGGACAATGCCCACGGTCACGGCCAACGGGATCGAGGCATTGGCCACGAAAACCACCGCAGCCGCCGACCCCGACGCGACCACAGCGAACCGGCGCGCCCTGTGGCCGGTGACGCCGAGGTCGTTGACCACGGCCCACAATCCGTGCGCGAGATGCATACCCAAGACAACCATCGCGAGGACGTAGAACGCCGAGACCCAGGGTCGTTCGAAGCTTGCCACCAGGTTCTCGTAGGCAAGGCTGCTGGATGCAGTCGTCGGTGCGTACGAGGAACTGGCGGCCGGACCGGTGCCGGTCGTCAGGTCGAGGAGGTGGAAAACGACAAACAGGAGAATAACGATCCCGGTCACCGGCATCGACCTGGCCGAGAACGAGCGCCAGTCGGGACGGTTGCACCGGAAGCTGCCACGCGCGCGACGGGCTCGTCGCCAAAGCACCGACGCGCACCATAGGTGCCCCAAGAGACAGAAGGCGAGGACCACACGTAGGAACCAGAGCACACCCTCGTACGGCAGGAGCGGCTCGAGCAGGGTACGCAGCCAGTGCGCGTAGGCGTTGAAGTGCTCCGACCCCGTGTAAACCTTCAGATTGCCGACCATGTGAACAACAACGAACAGGGCGAAGACGGTCCCGGTCACGGCCATCACGAGCTTGCAGGTGAGGTTTGAGGGTCTCGGCGCACGTCGCGGCCGCACGGTGCGGGCCGGCACGTCGAGGCGTGTCGGACGGGGTGGAGAACTCACGGGCTCGGGCCTCCGATGTCGCCGTCGCGAACTAGATGGTCACGATCTGCCTTCACTCTGCCCCCTTTACCTGAGGGAGTCCCGCGGAGTGACCCCATTCGGTGGACCCCACCCAGGATCCAGGGGTGGAAGGCCCGCACGGTCCCCCCGCTCACGATCAGGGCTGGCCCAGCACTGTCGCATTCGACCTGGACGACCTGCTGGAGGAGCTCCGCAGCCGCGAAGGTCGATGCGCTCCGCGCCGTGGTCGCCCAATAGCCCTACGCACGCGGAGGCAACGAGCGACCATCGCACGCGGCGGCCAGCGTCCTGCCGGCGGTCCGGCCTGCGCTCACGACCGGGCCCATGGAGTCTTCGGCCATCACGACGCTGTGCGGCCTGACCTCACCTCCTACGCACGGGGCGCGGGCCGATCGGGCGCGCGACCGGTCTCCGCACAGGGATCCGGAGTCATCCGCACGGTGCGCAGGACGAGCACGCCGTAGACGGTGAACATCACGACGTAGACGGGCGGCCACCAGGACATCCGCGCCCGCCATCCCAGTGGCGGTCGTTGCGTCTGCCGCAACGAAGCCGACCACGTCGATCAGCGCGCGGATGACGATGAGGGGCCAGATCGGGCCTGTGCGCAGCGCCACCGCGGCGAAGGCGAACCCCATGGCCGTCGCGTAGCCCACCTGGATCAACGTCGAGCCCAGGTCCGCACCAAAGAGGGGGTTGACTGCGTGCATCGCACCGAAGAGGACGGCCGAAACGATCCCTGCACGGCGGACTCCCACGCGTGCCAGGTCCCTCAGGATGAGCCCCCGAAAGGCAACCTCCTCACCGAACCCGACGAGAGCCGCGACGGCGACCCAGATACCGAGACGCTCGAGCTCGCCGGTGACCATCTGGGCACTCAGGGCGCTGACCGTCGCGGGCAGCGCGGGGAGCAACGGGAATATCGGGATCCAGAAGAATCGCAGGTCGCGCAGGGTCGCGAGTCCACGGAAGCCGACGGCCCGCCACCAGTGCATCCGTGTCAGGACCGCGATCGCGATGATGGCGAGGATAGCCTCCGAAATCAGCTGGACGACGTCTGTCGAGACTGGAAGAGCAGCATGAACC
>JBBSQC010000019.1:0-66465 GCA_038258215.1 Actinomycetales bacterium
AACGTCGGCGGCAACATGGACTTCAAGAACATGCTCGAGCGCGAGCGCCTGGAGTCCAAGAAGGTCTCCAAGACCCAGGCCGTGACGTCCAACCTCACCGGCGCCCTGGCCGGCAAGACCGCGGACCGCAACGTGCACATCGGCCCGTCGGACTACGTCGCGTGGCTCGATGACCGCAAGTGGGCCTACGTGCGCCTCGAGGGTCGCGCCTTCGGTGACGTACCGCTCAACCTGGAGTACAAGCTCGAGGTCTGGGACTCCCCCAACTCGGCCGGCATCATCATCGACGCCATCCGCGCGGCGAAGATCGCCAAGGACCGCGGCATCGGCGGCGCCCTGCTGTCGGCGTCGTCCTACCTCATGAAGTCCCCGCCGGAGCAGCGCCCCGACGACATCGGTCGCGCCAAGCTCGAGGCCTTCATCCGCGGCGAGGAGACCCGCTGACGCGGAGCCCCACCCGCAGCACCCGGGATGCCGTCCACGCACCACGCGTGGGCGGCATCCCGTCGTCCGCCCCCGCCGCAAAGAACTGACCAATAGGTCACTTGTTCACGACCACCGGCCCGCCCCCGGCGTAAAGAACTGACCTATTGGTCGATTGTTCACGACCACCGGCCCGCCCCCACCCGTAAAGAACTGACCTATTGGTCGATTGTTGTACGGGGGCGGGGGGTCAGTCGCGGGCCGGGGAGAGGCGGGGGATGCCGGGGAGCCGCGGCAGGGTCGGACGTCGCCGCGCGATGCCCTCGGGCCGGGTGAGCAGCGGGCGGGGATCGGCGTCGGAGCGGAACCTGGCCCAGCCACCGACACTGGCTCGGAGCTCCTCGCGGACCGCGTCGGCCGTCTCGGCACAGTCCTGCGCCCGCTCCTCCGACCCCTCACCCGGGCCGAACACGACGGCGTCGGAGCGGGCGGCGAGCACCGGCGCTCCGCCGACCCCCGCCTCGGCGAGCACGGTGGCCTGCTCGCGCCGGGTCGCCGCACGAGGCACGTGCACCCCGAGCGAGCGCGACTCGGCGACGAGGTCGCGCCAGACCCACGCCACCCGGGCCGGCACCGGCCCGGTGGTCGAATGCCGTTGCCGGCGTCGGGCCTTGAGCCACCGGACGAGGAAGAAGGCACCGGCGAGGACGAGCGCCGGCAGGAGCAGGCCGAGCACGAGCAGCTTGAGCCACCACGGCCAGGCGCCGACGTCGAACGGGCTCTTCTTGCGCTTGGTGATGTCGGTGGCGTTCTGGGCCTGGTCGGGGCCCTGGAGCAGCGACGGCGGGTTGACGCCCGCCGGCGGCGGCACCTGCGCTCCGACCTTCTGCTCCTCCGACAGCAGCTGCTGCTCGCTGGGGGTCTTGTCCCGGCTCGGCACGAAGGTCTCCGGCCGCAGCGAGAACCACGACCCGTCGGTTTGCTGCACCTCCATCCATGCGTGCACGTCCTTGCCGAGCACCCGCCCGCCGGCCTCGGGCTCGGCGCCCATGACGACACGTGACGGGATGCCCAGGCGGCGGGCTACGAGGGCGAGCGTCGCGGCATACTGCTCGTCGTTCCCGGCGAGCTTGGTCGACCCGACGAACCGGGCCAGGCGGGCCACCGCGTGGCCGGGGAGGTAGACCTTCTCGAAGCTGTTGGGGGTGCCACCGTCGGTGTACGTGCCCTCGGTGCGCATCTGCCCGGCGGCGGCCCGCAGCTTGGGCCATGAACCATCCACCCGGTTGGTCCAGGAGTCGATGCGCGAGCCCAGGAAATCCAGACCGGCGGGAGAGGCCGCCCCACCGGCGACGTCGAGGTCCTCGGGCAGCTCGCTCGGCGCCGGATCGGGCAGCACCGCGGTCATCGAGTAGGACTCGCCACCGAGCAGCTGGGCCGGCACCACCGCGGTCTCGGTGTCGGTGTTGAGCCACAGCTGGTCGGCGAGCTCGTCGGAGCGCGCGCCGCTGAACTCGATCCGGGTCGGCGACCCCACGGTCGGCAGCCACGGGCCGGTGTAGCCCCGCTCGGGCACCTGGACCGTGACGTCGGCGGAGGTGCCGCCACGGGCGGTGCCGATCCGCGAGCCGACCTGCTGGAAGGGCACACCGTCGGTGCTGCGGTCGGCGGCCCCGAAGACCAGGCCGTCATAGGCGTCGAGGGTCGCGAAGCGCACCAGCGTGCCCTGGGGCAGCCCGCTGACCCGCAGCACCTCCACGTCGTAGAGCTCGGCGGGGTTGGGCTCGGTGTACTGGCGGAAGCCGGGGAGCGGGCTGGCGAACTGCGACACGTCCAGGGGTGGCACCAGCCCGGTGCGCACGACCTCCCGGCGCTGGGCGCGGTCCGTCCCCGGCAGCAGGGGGGCCGCGACCAGCCCCGCCACCACGGCGACCGCGACGAGCACGCCGCCGGTGGCGATCCGGGCCCGGCGACCGGCGCCGTTCTGGATGGGAGCGCGGCCACGCTGGGCCCGCACGACGAGCCACCCCACGAGCACCACGGCGAAGCCGACCCCCTGCACCACGAGAGCCGCCGGCTCGAGGGTTCCAAGGGCGATCGAGCCGACGAGGAGCATCAGGGGCACCAGGGCGGTGACGGGCACGCTCTGCCACCGGCGGGCCACACCGAGGGTCAGAGAACCGCCGAGCAGGCCCGCGAGCCACGGCAACGCGAGCACCGGCCCGCGCGCGTCCACCGGCGGCAGCAGGGTCAGCCAGCGCTTCCACCCGGTGACCGCCCAGGACGCCAGATCGGCGAACGTCTGACCCGTCGGCAGCACCCCGGCGACGAGGTCACCGCGCACCGCCACCGGGCCGCCGAGGACGAAGTAGGTGGCCGAGAGCACCAGCAGGGTGACCACGGCGAACCATCGGTATGCCGTGGCCAGGTGACCGATGGCCAGCCCCAGCACCAGCCCGACGCCGGCCGCGACGACCCACTGGAACCCCAGGAACCCGGTGCGCAGCCCGACGAGGGCGATGACGACGAGCAGGGCGGAGAACGCGGCGTCGACGAGGGTGTCCCGGTCGGGGACGGCGACAGCGAGAGCACCGGGCGCGTCTGGGTCCCGCACGCGGCGTCCCCGGGCCCGACGACTCGCGCCTCCGCGCAGGGCGTCGGCGAGGCTCGGCTGCACGGGACGGTCCCCACCCGCCACCCCCGGGGCGCTGCTCACGTCAGTGCCCCGGACATCAGCACCCGGCGCAGGTCGGTGAGCTCGCGGACGTGGAGCACGACGAGGGACCCGACGCGGCGCACACCCACCGGAGCCGAGTCGTCGATGACGAGGGCCACCTTGACGACCTCGGGCTCGAACTGGGCCAGGGCGCGCTGGGCCTGGATGAACGGGCGGCGGATGCCGGTGACCAGCACGGCGACGCTGGCGTCCGGGGCCAGGGCCGCGGCGACCCCGGTCGAGCGGAACACGTCGAGGGGGGCCACCTCGGCCCGTGAGAACGCGTCGAGGGTGAGCGGGGCGGTGGTGCGCGAGGCCCGCTCGCCGTTGCACACCACGGTGGTGTCCTGCTCGTCGAGGATCGAGCGCACGGCGAGGGAGGCCGCGCAGGAGATGCCGATCTCGACCGCGTCCTCGCCGCCGGCATACACCTCGGGGGTGGTGTCGACCACGAGCGCCAGGTGCGAGCGGCGGGTGTCGAGGAACTGGCGCACGAGCAGCCGGTCGTGCTTGGCGGAGGACCGCCAGTGGATGTAGCGCCGGTCGTCGCCGGGCTGGTACTCGCGCAGCGCGTGGAAGGCCAGGTCCGACATCGACAGGTCCGGGGTGACCTCGCCCTCCAGGTCGCGCAGCAGCCCGGCCCCGAGGCTCTCCAGCGCCACGGTGAACGGGTGCACGAAGAGCTCGGTGCGCTCGGTCCACTCGACGGTGCGGCGCACGAGTCCGAGCGGGTCGCCGTGCACGGTGGTCGCCGGCCCGACGGGCACGACCCCGCGGTGCCGGGTCGGCACGACGAACAGCTCCTCGTGGGTGCGGCCCGAGGCGAGGGCGGGCAGGGTGAAGCGGGCCGCGGTCCGCCCGACGGGCAGCTCCAGCAGCACGGGCAGCAGCGGCCGGGCCGAGGTGTTGGTCACCTCGAGGCGGCCCGTCGCCGGGTCACCCACGGTGACCCGGGTGGGCTCCACGTCGCAGCGGATCACCAGGCGCGCGCGGCCGATCGCGAGGAGGAGGCAGCAGGCGACCAGCACCAGGCAGGCCATGGCCGCCATCGCGAGCTCGGTCCAGGCGTAGCGGGCGGTGAGCCACCAGGACAGGACGCCGACACCGACCACGGTCCAGCCCAGGGGCGCGACCCAGCGCAACACGTCGACGACGGGGTGCCAGATCGGTCTCGTCGAGTCGGCCAGCGGGCGGATCCGCGAGCCGGTGAGGACGAGGATCCGGGCGCCGGTCTCGGTGAGGGCCGGCGGGATCTGCACCCGGGGCAGGGTGATCGTGCGCGTCTCCACCTTGCGACGCACCGGCCGTGAGCCGCCTGCGGGGCCCTCGCCGAGGCTCGCCGGGCGCAGGTCGTCGGGGCCGGATGCCGTGGAGCGCGAGGCGGGACGCGGGAGCCGCGCGGACCAGGAGCGCGCCCGGGAGCGCACCCGGTCGACCGGGGAAGCAGTCTCGGGCGAATCCTTCCGGACGGCGCGCGAGACCGTGTCCGGAGGAGGGGTCGACGACGAGCCGGGCGGTGGGGTGAGCCCCGACCGCCGCGTGGTCGCCTCGATGTCCTCCGGACCCTGCGTCATGACGCGATGCGCTCCGTGGGCGGTGCGACCTCGGCGAGGATCTGGCTGATGACCTGCTGGACGGTGATCCCGGCGAACTGGGCCTCGGCCGTGGCGAGCAGCCGGTGGTTGAGCACCGGCTGGGCGAGCATCTTGATGTCGTCGGGCACGACGTGGTCGCGCCCCTGGCTGATCGCCCAGGTCTTCGCACAGCGCACGAAGGCCAGGCACCCGCGCACCGACAGCCCGAGCCGGATGCTCACGTGGCGCCGGGTCTCCTCGGCGAGGCGCGAGACGTAGTCGAGGATCGCGTCGTCGACGTGCACCTCGTCGGCGAGCTCGGCCATGTCCATCACCACGCGGGCGGTGACGACCGGCTCCAGGCCCTTGGTGCGGTCGCGGACACTCGCCTCGCGCAGCACCCGCACCGTGGCGTCGTGGTCGGGGTAGCCGAGCGAGGTCTTCATGAGGAAACGGTCGAGCTGGGCCTCGGGCAGCCGGTAGGTGCCGGCCTGCTCGATGGGGTTCTGGGTGGCGATGACCATGAACGGCTCGCCCACCTCGTGCCGGATGCCGTCGACGGTGATCCGGCCCTCCTCCATGACCTCGAGCAGCGCGGACTGGGTCTTCGGCGAGGCCCGGTTGATCTCGTCGGCGAGCACGATGGTCGCGAAGATCGGGCCCTTGTGGAACTCGAAGACCTTCGTGCCCGGGTCGTAGATCGTCACGCCGGTGACGTCGCTCGGCAGGAGGTCGGGCGTGAACTGGATGCGCGAGTTCGAGCCCTGAACGGTGCTCGACATGGCCCGGGCCAGCTGGGTCTTGCCGGTGCCCGGGAAGTCCTCCAGGAGCAGGTGCCCCTCGCTCAGCATGCAGGTCAGGGCCAGCCGGATGACGTGCTCCTTGCCGAGCACGGCCTTGTCGCAGTTGGCGACCATGGCCGAGAAGGTCTTGGCGAACCAGGTGGCCTGGTCGGTGGTGACGGTCATGCGGGGGGACCCTTCATCGAGGTTGACATGGAGCGCTGGTTCACCAGCCGACAGCGGCAGATCGGTGGCAGGTGCCGCCGCGACACAGCCGGATGGAGACCGGGCCGTTGCCGTCGTCGACGACGATGCCGGAGGAGGCGTAGTTCCCCCTGTTGGTGCTGTCTCCGGAGCCGTCGCCGCTCGGGTAGAAGGGCACCGACGACGTGTAGCTCCCGTTCTTGGTGAAGACGGTGACGGTCCACCCGCCACCGCCGGCCGGGAAGTCGCGGATCTTGAAGTCGACCCTCGGGCAGGGGTCAGCCGTGCAGCCGGATCCGTTGGTCACGGTCATCTGCGGGCCCGTGTGGACGTTGTAGACCGTCGGCGGCGGATTCGGGATGGTCACCGTGGAGTAGCCGGTCCACGACGACCAGCCGGCATCCGACTGGGCGCGGACGCGGATCTTGTAGCTCCCACCGGGGGAGCCGCTGACACGGTGCGTGGTCTTGCCGCCCCCGAAGGTGCCCCCGCCGGATCCGTCGATCTGGACGGCCGTGATGGGGCGCCCGTTGGTCGGGAGGTTCCAGGACCAGTTGGCGTCGTTGCCGCTCCGGCTGCCCTTGAGGCCGCTGGGCGTGATGGTGTTGCCGTAGGGGGTGGCGCCGTCGCTGACCCGGTTGGACTCCTGCCCACCGGAGTTCACGGTCCACACCGTGATCGTGTAGGCCTTCGTCGGGCTGGTGTCGAAGGGGCCGACGTTGAACACCTTCTGCGAGCCGGACGCACAGCCGCAGGAGACTGTGCCCGACGTGCCGCCGCCGGACCACCGGATGGCGCTGAAGCTGCCCGCGCGCGGCTTCCCGACGCCCACGGTCATCTGGATCCGGCCGTTGGCCGACGGGGTGCTCGCCTTGGCCGTCGGCGTGGACGGCTGCCCGACGGAGGTGAACGACGAGGAGTCCCCTCGCGGCCCCTCGATGTCGGCACCGTTGGTGACGGTCGCGGCATACGCGTAGGTGCGCCCGTCGTAGGGGATGACGTCACGGGCGGTGCGCACGCTGGGGGAGGTCTTGGCGACCTGCGTCCAGGCGGCGCCGTCGACGGAGCGGTAGAGCGTGTAGCCGGAGATGGGCGGGCCGTTCGCCTTGCCCTGGCCCCAGGAGATGGTCAGGGTGGCGGAGTCGGCGGCCGGGCCCGGGCCGCTGGCGGCGATGGTCGGCTTGGCCAGGGCGGGGGGCGTGCCGGCCGACTGCATCGTGACGGCGGGGCCGAACGGCCCGGCGCCCAGCTCGTTCCACGCCTGCACCTGCACGGACTGCTCGTCGTAGTTGTCCAGGCCGTTGACGGTCGCGGCGAGGGATGCCGCCGGCACGTCACGGGTCACGGTCGACCCGGCCCCGGAGATGAGCCGCACGACGTACTTCTCCAGGGCGCTGCCCTCGTTGCGCGGTGCCGTCCACGCGATGGACAGCCGGCCGTCGCCGCGCGAGGTCATCCGCACCCCGCTCACCGCGCCCGGCAGGGTGTCGGGGCGCACCGTGTTGCTGGGCCGGCTCGGGTCACCGGCGCCGACCCCGTTCTGCGCTGTCACGACGAAGGTGTAGTCCTTGCCGTTGGTCAGTCCGGTGATGGTGCACGGTGTCGCGGTGCACCGCAGGGTGCCCGACGAGCCACCCGACCACGTCACGTCGTAGCCGGCGATGGTGGACCCGCCGTCGTAGGTCGGCGGCAGCCACGACACCCGGGCCTGTCCACCGGCGTCGCGGTCGGCGACGGCGCGCACCTGGCGTGGCTCCGACGGCGTGCCGAGCATGGTGACCGAGACCCGGCCGGTGGCGGAGCGGTCGGGCCCGTCACTGACCGTGATCCCGACGGATGCCGTGGGGCTGGGCTTCGGGCCGACGGCCAGGGTCAGCTCGCACCCCGACCGGGTCACGGTGAGGCCCGTGCCGCTCTCGACGGTGGCCCCGGTGATCGTGCACGACGGCTCGGCGAGGGGTGAGTCCAGGTAGGCGCGCACGTCGACGGTGCGCGACTGGCCCTCCTCAAGGCCGGTCACGCTGATCGGCCGCAGCCTCGGGGGCGGGAAGACCTTCTCCGCATTCGCAGCGTCAGCGCCCGCTTCCTTGCCCACCACGACGACGCCGATGGAGACCGGCTCGGGAAGCCCTTCGGTGCGCACGGTGAGCCGGCCCCGGGAGCTCTTGGCGCCGGCATCCGCGTGCAGGGTGACCTGGCGCCCGCCGGTGCCCTCGGTGGTGAGGTCGGCGTCGGCCTCGATGTCCCAGCGCGTCTCGAAGCGCACGTCCTCGAGGGTCATCCCGACCGGCAGCCACGCGTGGCACACCGTGGGGATGTCGACGACCCGGTCCAGGCCACCGGCTAGCACCGTGACGGTGAGCTCGGGGCAGCGCAGCAGGGGCACCTTGGGGCCGATCTGCACGGGGATCGACACGTAGGCTGTGCCGAAGTCCATCTGGTCGATCTCCGTCTGGTCGGTCACCTCCAGCATGATCGCGGCCGGGCCGACGTAGCCACCGGTCGACTGGAGGGTCAGGGTCTTGTTGTCGGGCACCGACACCGAGAGGCTCTCGCCCGGGGAGGCGCTGACCGTCGCGGCGGTGGTGAGGGAGACGACCCTGCTGCGCGGCGAGCGCACGTAGTCCTCGAGCGACACGGTCTTCGAGGAGTCCTTGTCCATCGTGATGAGCGAGCCCGACACGACGAAGGGCTGGCCACCCGAGCCCGTGGGCACGTTGATCAGGGCCATCGCGCGGGCGCCGTCCTCGTCCTCGATGACGTAGGGCACGGCATACGCGTGGTCGAGGATGGTGACCCGGACCTTCCCGTCCTCGACGACGGCATCCGGGGAGAGCGTCTCGACGATGCGCAGCGTCTCCGGGTCGGAGTCGACGTCGGTGTCGTTGGCGAGGGCGTCGACCAGCGTCGAGGTCTCGCCCGGCTTGGGGGCGGCGACGTCGTCGTTGGCGACCGGCGGGTTGACGTAGCCCTTCACCGGGCGCACGAGGATCGAGGATCGGGAGGGGTCGAAGAGCCCGTCGCTGATGCCGTAGACGAGCTGGTGCGGCTTCGTGGTGTCCGCGGGGACCTTGGTGGTGACGGTCTTGTCGTCGTCCACGGTCCAGAGCCTGCGGTTCTCGACGGTGTTGAGCGTGTCGGTCTCGACGTCGACGACGTCGCCGCGGGCGATGAGGTCGTTGACCAGGGGCCGCACCGTGACCGTCTTCGCGGGCGCCGCGAGCACCTCGTCGAGCACCGCGACGGGCGGCTGCGGGTCGCCGGGTGCCACGACCCCGACCCGCACGAAGGCTCGGCTGGTGGCCCCGAAGCGGTCCTGCACCTCGTAGGTGATGACCTCGGTGCCCGCCGCCAGCGGGAAGGACTCGTAGCGGATCGTCGACGGGCCGATCGCGACGACCCGGCCGTGGGTGAGGTCGACCGACCCGCCGTCGGCGCCGACGACGCCGGTCACGGTGACGCTATCGCCGTCGGGTCGACGCCGAAGGTCGGCACCGTGAGGGTGATCGGGTCCCCGGCGGTCACGGTGGCGGAGAAGGTGCGCGCCACGGGGGGCAGGTTGGGTCGCGTCGTGGAGGGCAGCGGGGTGACCGCGATCCGGGCCCGGCCGGTCTGGGCGCGGTCCTTGGTGCCCTCGGCGTAGGCCGCGTACTCGATGGTGACGAAGCGCTCCGCGGCGAGGCCCGTCGCCTCGGGGACGTAGCGCACCACGTTGCCCGAGGCGAAGGCCTGCTGGGCGTCGCCCTTGCTCACGACCTTCACGCTGGCCGGGTCGAGCTTCAGGGGGATGCCGTCGGCCATCGTGTCGTTGTCGAGCACCGGCACGGTGACCGTGTCGCCCTCGCGCACCGTGGCGGTGTCGTCCTGCACGAGCGGCAGGGCGTCCTTCAGGGTCGGCTGCTGGAGCACCGAGACCTGCCCGTCGGTGCGCTGGGTGCCGTCACTGACGGTGTAGCGGACCGTGGCCCGTCGGCCGGTGCCACCCTCGTCGGGGTCCAGCGCCTCCAGTCGGACCCACCGCCCCTGGTAGATGGAAGGCTGCACCCAGCTGCTGTCGCCCTCTGAGCTGACCGAGGCGGTGACCAGCACGTCGCCGCGGGGGCTGTAGTCGTTGGCGAGCACGTCGACCATCGCCGGGGCCTGGTCGTGCAGCGTGGCGGTGTCGGGCACCGCCACCGGGGGCGCGCCCTCGGGCGGGGTGACGAGGTCGACCCGGATCCGCCCGGGCGCCGCTCCGGCGCCGGTCTGGGCGGAGTAGGTCAGCTCGGCGGTGCCGGGCGTGTCACCGGTGACCGTGACCTGCCCCGTCGAGAGGTCGGTGTCGACGCTCAGCGGCCCCACGGAGCGCACCTCGGAACGGAGCTTCAGCACGGCATCCGGCTCGCCCGGGTCGGCACCGGCGATGTCGTTCCCGAGCGGCTCGACCTGCAGCGGCTTGCCCACGACCCCGCGCACCGCGTCGGGCTGGGTCTTCGGGGGGACGAACTTCGAGTCCTTGGTGCCGATGACCTGGGCCGTGACGGTGCCTTCGGTGGTGCCGCCGCGCCCGTCGGTGACGACGTAGGGGATCTTCTGGGCCCCCACCTTGTCGGGTGCGTTGAGGGTGACCCGACCGGCACCGTCGATGACGCTGCCCTCGCCCTCGGCGCGCGCGGCGAGGATGTCGCTCTCGGGGTCGCGCCAGTCGGCGAGCACCGGCACCGAGAGCCGCCGGCCCGCGACGACCGGGTACTTCGTCTGGGCGAGGACGGCACCGCCCTGGCGCAGGCGCGGGGCGTTGTTGACGTCATCGGCGACGATGCGCACGCTCACCGTGGCGTCGCCCTTGGCCTTCGTGGTGCCGTTGTTGACGCGGTACTTGAAGGCGAAGGCCTTGCCCGCGCTGCCCTCGGGGACCAGCACGTCGATGGCCTGCCCGTCGGAGGAGACGGTGGCCGAGACACCCGCCAGCGACGGGGTGGTGACGTCGGTCTGGTCGATGGAGAGCACCGACCCCGCGACGTCGGTGTCGTTGTCGAGCACGTGGAGCTTGCTCGTGACCCCGGGACGCACCGCGAGGTCGTCGTCGACCGCCTTGGGAGGCTGGTCCAGGCTCGCCTCGTCGACGAGGTTCTCGTCCTTCTTGTCGTTCTCGTCGTCGGTGCGCGTGGGGGGCACCAGCGCGTCCCAGTTGTCGATCTTGGTCGGCTTGTCGTTGAGGTCCCAGACGTCGCCGTTGTCGAGGTCGTTGAGCACGACGAGGCCCCGGTTGACCCGCAGGGCCACGCCGTCGCGGGTATCGCGCTCGCCCTCGACCGGGAGCGTCGCGGTCGGCTCGTCGTCGGTGCGACCGCAGTTGGCGCCGTAGAACACCCGGCCGGCCTCGGCCCACGCTGCGTGCAGGCACCCGCCGAGGACGACGGGGCGGGACAGCACGGTGCGGGTCACCCGGTCGACCTGCTCGGCGAGGCGCACCCCACCCGGCGAGACCCCGCCGTCGAGCGGCACGAGCACGGCGCGGTCGGCCGACTCGACCGCCACGGTGCGGGACTCGGGGCCGGGCTGCTGGAGCGCGGCATACCGCCCGCCGTCGGTCGTGACCTGGGCGTCGAAGCCCTCGGGCTCGGCCTCCGTGTGCACGCGGTCGTGCTCCGGGTCGTAGGCGACCCACGTCGCGCCGACGGCGGTGATGTCGGGGGTGGCGGTGCGCAGCGTGGTCTCCACGACCGTGGGCGGTGCGAATGCCGCACCGCTCACCGCCACCGTGGTCACCACGCCCGTCGCGCCCGACACCGCGTGGATCGTGCCCGACTCGTCGACGGCGATGGAGGCCTCCTTGCCGACCTCCGCGACGGGCTTGGCAGCCGCCCCGAGGTCGGGGAGGGCGGTGATGCCGGCCGAGGCGTCGACGCGCTGGGCGAAGAGCTTGCCGGACTCCGGGTCGAGGAGGGCCACGGTGCCGCCGCGCAGGTCGACCGGCTTGGGCGGGAACACGCCGGGCTTGGGGGTCGGGACGACGATCGAGGCAGCCGGGTCGCCGGCGGTCGAGGTGCGGGGGTTGATCGGGAAGACCTGGCCGGCCCCGGTGCCGAGCCCGAGCACGGCCGCGCCGTCCTGGAGCACGTCGAGCCCGCTGCCCGCCGTGACGCTCGTCGCCACCCCCGTGTCGAGCTGGCCGATCGGCACGTTGGCCCGGGCGAACTTGGCCTGGGTGTCCGAGCTCACCCAGACACCCGCGTCGTTGAGGTTCGTCTCGTGCACGGTGCTGCCGTTGCTCGCGACCGCGGCGTATGCCAGGCCCGAGGCCACGAGGACGACGGCGAGGGTGCTCGCCGTACGACGCCTGGCCCGGGCCGGAACACGGCGCGACGGAAGAGCCCCTGGCACGGGATCCCCCTTCTCGACCTGCAGTTGGACACGTCTCCGGGACATCGACACACCGGAGCAACCCCTTGAGGATAACCGCGACCCCCGCGTGGTAGAGAACCAAAGGGAGGGGAGCACTCCCCATGGTCGAATGACCCGAAGCGGTCGTCCGGCCCGGGTCCGCCCGGGAAACCCCGGCTGTCCCGGGGAAGGCTGGTCCAGCACGGCCGGGGTTTATCGGGTGACCCGATAAACCTGGGCTGGGGGCAGGGGGCTGGAGCCGGCGAGGTCAGTCCGGGAGGAGGGCGAGGTCCGCCTCGGTGACCATGCGGGTCGACAGCGCGTGCTCCACGAGCCGGTTCTTGCGGTTGCTCGCGAGCTTGCCCGGCCCGCCGTGCAGGCCGCGGGTGCCGGCGTCGGCGAGCTTCTGGCAGACGTTGTCCAGCTTGCGGTTGAACTTGGTCACCGTCCAGTCCAGCCGCTCGGCCGCCGCGGCGGAGGAGGGGATCTGGCCGGCTCCGGCATACGACGTGCGCAGGAACCCCTCGCACAGCGCGATGACGAGCAGCTTCTGGTCGGGGGTCATCGAGACCCGCCCGACGGTGGTGGCCCCGTCGGAGTCCTCCGGCTCGATCTCGGCCGCGGTCTCGACGGAGACGAAAGGGGTGTCGCTCACGACGAGGTCGAAGTCGTAGGTCGTGGGCCCGGCCGTGAACCACACGGTGAACGCCTCGAGGGCCAGGGGGATGCGCGCACCCGGGGAGAGCCACGCCTGGAAGAGGCCCTTCTTGTCGGCGACCGTGGCCGTGAGCGTGGAGCCGACGTTGGAGAGCCACCACAGCCCGTGTTCCCGGTGCACCTGGAGGAACACCCGGTGCAGGTAGGGGTTGTCGTCGATCTCGACGTCGGCGACCCTCCCGATCGTCAGCGGCTCGTCCTCGCCGGCGAGGAACTCCTCGCCGCAGAACTCCAGCGTCACTCCCACGGGTGCACTCCTTCGTCGGTGCCGGTCAGCCGGCGCTCTGGCAACGGATCTCGGATCGGGGTGAGGTGAGCCCAGTCTTGCGCGACACGGCGACCTGCGCGCACACGAGCGACCCCGTCGGCGACTCCACGGTGTGCCGTGGCTCGCCGGTGACCGTGGTGACGTCGGCGTCGACCACCGCCGCCTCGCTGTCGGCGACCCGCACCTGGAAGAAGTCGTCCTCCTCGACGCCGGTGTAGTTCCACGAGAACGTCACCGTCCCCGGCCCCGAGCGGGCGTCGATCACCGGCTGCTCCGGGTAGTCCACGGCCCGGCTCGGCACCGCGCTCTGGGTGCGCTGGGTCGCCGGCGAGTCCTCTCCGGGGGTGTCGTCGCGGCCCAGTGCCCAGACCAGCGCCCCGACGAGGCCGACGACGAGCACGGCCACCACCGCGAGGAGTGCCCCGCCACTGACGGTCGACGGGGCGTCGTCCAGCTCGGTGGCCTCCGCGTCGTCGACCGCGGCGCCGCTCGGCTGGGCCCCGATCACGCTGGAGGGGGTCCGCACGCTGGTGCGGTCGCGGTCGACCTCGGGCCGCGGCATCTCCGAGACCGCCGTGTTGCCCTGCTCGTCGAGCACCACGACCGAGGTGCGCGGAAGCCGTTGCTCCTGCTCGACGGCCTGCAGCCCCCGGGCCAGCTCCAGGGCGGTCTGCGGCCTGGAGGAGGGGTCCTTGGCCATCGCGTGGGCCAACAACCGCTCGAGCGACACCGGCACGTCGGCCCGGCCGGTGGCCGGCACCGGCACCGCCCGGATCCGCGGCATCAGGGCGTAGGCCGAGTTGTCGCCCCCCGGCTGCTCGAACGGCGAGCGCCCCACCAACAGGTGCCAGAGGGTGGCGGCGAGGGAGTAGACGTCGCTGCGGGAGTCGCCGTTGGACTGGCCGTAGAGCACCTCCGGGGGCGACCACGGCACCGAGACGCCGACGTCCTCGTCGACGTCCTCGGCGTGGCCGCCCCGCCCGGCGATCCCGAAGTCGGTCAGCCCCGGCTCGCCGTACTGGCTCACCAGCACGTTCGCGGGCTTGATGTCGCGGTGCACGATGCCCGCCCGGTGCGCCGTCTCCACCGCGCTCGCCAGCTGGATGCCGGTGCGCAGCACCTCCTCGACGGACAGCCGGTCGGCGCGCGAGCGCACCGCGAGGTTGGGCGGCGGGTAGTACTTCATCACCAGGTAGGCGCCACCGTCGGCGGTCTGGTCGGAGCGGAAGACCTGCACGATGTAGGGGTGGTCGGCGAGCTGGGCCATGGTGTCGGCCTCCTCGACGAACTGCCGCCGGATGGCCGCGGTCAGTCCCTCACGCTTGAGCACCTTGACGGCCACCGGCATCCGCGGGCTCTGCTGCTCGTAGAGGTGCACGTCGGCATACCCCCCGGAGCCGAGCGGCCGGACGAACTCCAGCCCGGGGATCAGCGGCGCCTTGCCGTCGGTCACTCCTCCACCTCGTAGGTGAGGGAGACCTCGTCGGCCAGGGTGATGACGGTGCCCGGCTCGATGCCCTGGTCCTCGGTGGGGCGCAGCCGCACGGCCTCCTCCCCCGGCAGGGCCACGGTGGTGCCGTTGGTGGACCCGAGGTCGCGCACGAGCACGTGCCAGCCCTCGAGCAGCACCTCGGCGTGGTTGCGGGAGATGTCGCGGTCGGCGCCACCGACCCGGATCAGGTGGGGGCGCTGGTTGGCGGGCAGCTCCTCGTTGACGCGGGGCGCCCGCCCGAGCAGCACGCCGCGGTCCAGGGGCACGACGCCACCGGTGGAGATGCGCAGCACACCGAGCGGCGGGCGCGCGGTCTGGAAGGGCTGCTGGGGCGGGATCTCCCGGCCGCAGGACCGGCAGTGGCCGGCGTGCGGCGGCGAGTGGTGGCCGGCCGGGCAGAGCACGGCCAGGACGACGGGGCGGTCGAGGTCGGCTTCCACGGGCAGGGCTCCGCGGGCCGTGGTCACCTCGGGTGCCGCATCCTTCGAGTCGTCGTCGGACAGCGGCGCGGATGCCGTGTGGTCGCCGGGGTCGGATGCCGGGGCCGTCAGCGCCGGCGCCGGCGTCGAGGGACTCGGCGGGGCCTGCTCGTCGGGGACCCGAGCCCCCGGGACGGGTGGTGACGGTGCCGGTGCGGATGTCGGCGGCGACGGCTGCGGCGCCGGGAGGGCCTCGGTGGTGGCGGGGCCGCCCGATCGCCGCCAGGGCACCGAGTCGATGACCGCCGACGAGGGCGGTGGGACCGCGGGGACGCGCGCAACCGGGGGCAGTCCGGCGTGGTCGTCGGGCGGGGGCAGGGTCAGGTCCGGCTGAGGCGCGGGGGGCGCGGGCTGGACGGCGACCTCCGGCTCGACCTCGGGCTCGGCCTCGGCCTCCGGCTCCGCTGCGACGACGTCAGGCTCGCGGTCCGGTTCCGGCTCCGGGTCCGACTCCTCCTCCAACGCCTCCTCGGACGCCGGCTCAGGAGGGGCCACCACGGCGCGGCCGAGCAGCGCGGGACGCCGCCAACCGCGCGCCGGAGCGGGGTCGGGAGCGAGGAGCACCACCTCGGCGCCGACCTCGGCGCGGCTCAGGTCGGTGTCCGACCACGGGTCGCGGCTCGCCTCCCCGAGGAGCCTCCCGTCAGCGAGGCGCGCGCGCGCCCGGCCCCGCACGACCACCCGCACGGCCTCGTCGGCGACCTCGACCGCGACGAAGGCCGGCATCCCGGCGAGCCCGTGCCGGGCCAGTGCGTCCAACAGCCCCGGCATCCCGGCTCCGGCCGCGTCGCGCAGGGCCTCTGCGTGACGCTCACCGGCCTCGACGAGCGCGTGGACGGTGCCCGAGGTGACCTCGACCCACCCGGGGTGCACGACGGCGGTCACCGTGGTCACGGGGGCTCCTCGTCAGGTTCGTAGCAGGTCGGCGCGCGGCGCGGTGTCCGCGTCGTCGTCGACATCCTCCTCCGACTCCACGGCGACCACGACGACCGAGACGTTGTCCCGACCCCCGGCCCGCACCGCCGCGCCGACCAGCTGGTCGGCGGCGATCTGGGGATCAGCGTACTTGCGGGTGATGAGCATGATCTCCCGATCGTCCAGCTCGTTGGACAATCCGTCGCTGCACACGACGAAGCGCTCGCCCCGTGCGGGCGGCAGCACCCAGACGTCGGCGTCGGGAGCCGGGTTGCTGCCCAGCGACCGGGTGATGACGTTGCGCAGCGGATGCCGGGCCGCCTCGTCCCGGTCGATCAGCCCGGCGTCGAGGAGCTCCCGGACCTCGGAGTGGTCTCGGGTCACCAGGCTCATCCGGTTGTCGGCGAGCCGGTAGACCCGCGAGTCCCCGATGTTGAAGACGACCCAGTGCTCCTCGCCGCCGGCCGCCACGACGGTCAGGCCCGCCACCGTGGTGCCCATCCCGCGCTGCTCCGGGTGGGAGGTCTGGGAGTCCAGGATCCGCTGGTTGGCCGCCGCGAGCGCGACGCCCACGTCGTCCGCCCGCTCCGGCGGCGCGTCGTGCAGGCCCGCGAGCTCCTCGATCACGAGCTGGCTGGCCACCTCACCCGCGGCGTGCCCGCCCATCCCGTCGGCGACCGCGAACACCGTGCCATCGGCGATGAGGTGGTCCTCGTTGTGCTCGCGGACCCGGCCGACGTGGGAGGCGCTGCCCGAGACCACCCGCAGGTCGGACCCCTTGAGCGTGCCGTGGTCCGTGGCGCTCACTGCGCCCCCTCGGAGATCGTGACGGTCTCGAGCACGCCCTGGAGCGTGTCGTAGTCGGCATCGAGGGCCTGTCCCCGCACCACACCGGTGGCGACGACGAACTGGGTCACCTCGGACTCCCCAGGAGCCGGGGTCACGAGGTGCACCTCCACGACGCTGCCCTCGGGGCCCTCCCACGAGACGTTGCGACCGAGCCACTCCCGCCCGCCGAGGTCCACGACGAAGGGGGCCTCGACCTCGGCGCCGGGGTGGTCGCCCACACCGGCGGCGGCCACCTCGTCGGCCAGCTGCTCCGCGGCATACCCCGAGGGCCTGGTGTGCCGGCGGATCGTGATCTCCACGGCCTCGGAGCCCGCGCCCGGCCCCTCCGCCGCGAGCAGGTCGGTGTCGGCCGGCAACGGCCGCCACCCGTCGGGGACGTCGATGCTCAGCGCCGGTGGGGCCGGCGCGTTCGGTCCGGGGAAGGCCAGGACGGGCATGCGGCAGGTTCCTCCTCGGATCAGGACACGACGAGGGACGAGAGTAGTCCGAGCCGGTCCCGCGGGGCCATGGGGAGAACTCCCCTCCGGCCCGGGCTCACGGGAGGGGCAGCCGCTCGCGGGTTTCGTCGGCCGGGCGGCGGACGCGGCGTCGATGGTCCGCCTCATCGGCTGAGCCCGGGGCCCCGTGCCCGATTGCCGCGGCCTACCGCCTGGTAGGTCGCTCGATCACCTCACCTACCGGGCGGTAGGGCACGGCGCTGGGCGGGATGCCGTCCGCGACGGTTCCGAGGTCCTCACGCGCGGGACTCCGGCTGCTCCGCCCACCACGAGAGGAGCCGCCGGCGCGCGGCATCCGGCCCGATCGGGCCCTCGTCCATGCGCACCGCGAGGAGGTGCTTGTAGGCCCGGCCCAGCACCGGTCCGGGGGCGATCCCGAGCGCTTCGGCGATCTCGTTGCCGTCGAGCTCCGGACGCACGGCCTTGAGCTCCTCCTGCTCCAGAAGCGCGCCGATGCGCTGCTCCAGGTCGTCGTAGGTCGCGGCCAGGCGCCGGGCCTTGCGCGCGTTGCGGGTGGTGCAGTCGGCGCGCGTCAGGCGGTGCAGGCGCGGCAGCAGGTCGCCGGCATCGGTGATGTAGCGCCGCACCGCGGAGTCGGTCCACTGCCCCTCGCCGTAGCCGTGGAAGCGAAGGTGCAGCTCGACCAGGCGCGCCACCGCCCTGGTCGTCTCCTTGTCGAAGCGCAAGGCCCGCATCCGCTTGGCGGCGAGCTTGGCACCGACGACCTCGTGGTGGTGGAAGGAGACCCCGCCGGCGGACTCGAAGCGGCGGGTGGCCGGTTTGCCGATGTCGTGGAGCAGGGCAGCCAGGCGCAGCACGAGGTCGGGCCCCGGCACCGACTCCGGTGGCCCGCCGGGCTGTCCCTCGAGGTCGATCGCCTGCTCGAGCACGATCATCGAGTGGTCGTAGACGTCCTTGTGGCGGTGGTGCTCGTCGATCTCGAGCTGGAGCGCCGGCAGCTCGGGGAGCACGTGGGCGGCCAGGCCGCTGGAGCAGAGCAGCTCCAGGCCGGCCCGAGGGTGTCGTGCGAGCAGGAGCTTGACGAGCTCGTCGCGGACCCGCTCGGCCGAGACGATGCCGATGGAGTCCGACATCGCCGACATCGCGGCACCCACCCCGGGGGCCGGCACGAAGCCGAGCTGGGCGACGAAGCGGGCGGCCCGCATCATCCGCAGGGGGTCGTCCCCGAAGCTGACCTCGGGCGGAGACGGTGTGCGCAGCACCCCGTCCCTCAGGTCGGCCAGGCCCCCGTGGGGGTCGACGAAGGCGAGGTCGGGCAGGCGCAGGGCCATCGCGTTGACCGTGAAGTCGCGCCGCACGAGGTCGTCCTCGAGGGAGTCACCGAACGCCACCACGGGCTTGCGGGTGGCGCCGTCGTAGGCATCGGCTCGGTAGGTCGTGACCTCCACGACGACCGCGCCGCTGCGTGCCCCGATGGTGCCGAAGTCACGGCCCATGTCCCACGTCGCACTCCCCCACTCCTTGAGCAGGCGCTCGGTCTCCTCCGGCCGGGCCGACGTGGTGAAGTCGAGGTCGGTGGCGGTGCGGCCGAGCAGGGCGTCACGCACCGGGCCACCCACGAGGGCGAGGTCGTGCCCGGCATCCGCGAACCGCGTCCCGAGGTCGGTGAGGACGGGGAGGGCCGGGGCCAGGCGGGAGACGGCCTCCTGCATCAGGGCGGCCGGGGGCTGACGTGTGGGCACGAGCACCAAGGGTATGCCGGGGGCCGCCCGGGCGGCCCCCTCGGCGGGTCGGTGGTGGTGCCGCGCGCTGTGGTTACAGTGACCGGATGAGCCATGCCGCCGCAGACCCGCCAGGGCCCGCCGCCCGGCGACTGCCCGCGGTGGAGGAGCGTAGCGCCGGGGGCGTGGTGGTCGACGTCTTCGAGGGAGAGGCGCGGATCGCGGTCATCGCCCGCCGCAACCGGGCCGGGCGAGTGGAGTGGTGCCTGCCCAAGGGGCACATCGAGGGCGAGGAGACATTGCCCGAGACCGCGCAGCGCGAGGTGGCGGAGGAGACCGGCATCGAGGGCAGGGTGCTCATCGAGCTGGGCACGATCGACTACTGGTTCGCCGCGGGCGACCGCCGCATCCACAAGTACGTCCACCACTACCTCCTCGAGGCCACCGGTGGGCACCTGACCATCGAGAACGACCCCGACCACGAGGCCATCGACGTGGCCTGGCTGCTGCTGCGCGACGCCCACCGGCACCTGACCTTCCCCAACGAGCGGCGGATCGCGCGGCTGGCCTGGCAGCGTCTCGCCGGGGGCGCCGGATGAGCACAGCCTCCCCGAGCGTCGGCCGCGCCGGCGCGGTGATGGCGTCCGGCACCTTCGTCAGCCGGGTGGTCGGGCTGTTGCGCACCTCGCTGCTGCTGGGGGTCATCGGGACGACCGGCTTCACCGCGGATGCCTTCACCATCGCCAACACCCTGCCCAACACGTTCTACCTGCTCATCGCGGGCGGGGTGGTCAACGCGATCTTCGTGCCGCAGATCGTGCGGGCCAAGCTGCGGCCGGACGGCGACGAGTTCGTCAACCGGATCATCACCTTGTCGGTCGCGATGCTCGCTGGGGCGACCGTGCTGCTCACGGTGCTCGCCCCCTTCGTCGTGCGCCTCTATGCGCGTTTCAGCGACGCCGACGCCCTCGCTCTCGCCACCGTCTTCGCCGTCATCTGCATGCCGCAGATCTTTTTCTACGGGCTCTACACGATCCTCGGGCAGGTGCTCAACGCCAACGGGCGGTTCGCCGGCTACATGTGGGCGCCGGCCCTGGCCAACCTCGTGGCGATCCTCGGGCTGGTGTGGTTCAAGCAGGCCGGCTTTCCCCTCGCGGCGGCCCCGGCCGACTGGACGCCGGAGATGATCGCCATCCTCGGCGGCTCCGCGACCCTGTCGATCGCGATCCAGGCTCTCGCCCTGTTCATCCCCCTGCGACGGATGGGGTTCACCTTCCGCCCGGTCTGGGGGGTGCGCGGGCACGGCCTCGGCGAGGTCAGTCGGATCGCCAAGTGGACCTTCGGGTCGATCGTCGTGCAGTCCCTCGGTCTCATCGTGACCACCAACGTGCTGTCGCGCGCCACCAAGCTCGGCGAAGCTGCTGGTGAGGCCACGGCGGGCTATGCGGCCTTCAGCCCGGCCCTGCTCATCGTCATGCTGCCGCACGGGCTGGTGACCGTGTCCCTCGTCACCGCCCTCTACACCCGGCTCTCCGAGGCCGCGAGCCGCGACGACCACGTCGAGGTGATGCGCAACCACTCCCAGGGCCTGCGTCTCCCGTCGGTGGTCATCGTCCCCGGCGTCGTGCTCATCGGGGTGCTCTCTCCCTATGTCGCCTCCACCTTCTTCTTCGACAATACCTTGGAGCAGACCCGGGCGATCGCCATCGTGCTCGCCGGCCTCGCGTGGATGGTGCTGCCGATGGCCTGGACCTACCTCAACGACCGGGTCTTCTACGCCCACCAGATGACCTGGATGTCCTTCCGCATCCAGTGCGTCACGACCGGGGTCGCAACGCTCGGGGCGCTGGTGGCCGCCACGCTCGACCCGACGATCACCGCCTTCGCGCTCGGCCTGGGCCAGTCCTGTGCCTATGTCGCCTCGGCCGCGGTGGGCTTCTGGGTGCTCCAGCGGATGCACGGCCACCTCGGGCTGCGCTCGTTCGGCAGCATGTACCTCCGGCTCCTGGTCCCGGCCGTCGTCACCGCGCTGGTGCTGCTGTGGGCGATCCGAGCGATCTTCCCCGACCTGGGCGAGACCCGCGGCATCCCCGGCCTGGTCACGGGTGCGCTCGTCCTCGCCGTCGCGGGCGCCATCCAGCTCGTCGTCACCTGGGGTGTGGCACACGCCCTCGGGGTCCGGGAGATCCGCGCCGGCCTCGATCCGCTGCTGAGGCGCCTCCCTCGCCGTTGATCCCCGAGCACCTACTATGGGCGCACACCCGTCGGCTGCGGGTGGCGGACGCGTGCTGCGCTCCGTGACCGACGACCAGAAGGAGCAGCGGTGAGGGGTGTGGGACCCGGCACCGTCCTCGGAGGCCGTTACACCGCGCACCGTCGCCTCGAGCAGGGGCACGACACCGAGCGGTGGTCCGCCGACGACACCACCCTGGGGCGCACCGTGTCGGTGCTCTGCATGACCACCGACGACCCGCGCACCCCGGCCTTCCTGGATGCCGCGCGGCGCGCCGCGTCGGTCGACCACTCGCTGTTCGTGAGGATCCTCGACGTCGGCGCCGACGACGAGATCGCCTACGTCGTCGAGGAGGATCTCGACGAGGCGCACACCCTGACCGAGCTCGTGGAGTCGGGTGGGGTGCCCGGCGACGAGGTGCGAAGGATCACCGGCGAGGTGGCTGCGTCCCTCGACGCCGCGAGCCAGCGGGGCATGCACCACCTCGACCTGCGCCCCGACGACGTGCTGCGGACCCCGGACGGCGACGTGCGGCTGCGCGGTCTGGGCACCGCCGCGGTGCGGGTCGGGGAGGATGCCGCGGAGGCCGACGAGGCCGCCCGTCGTGACGCCGTCGGTGTCGTCGCCCTGGCCTATGCCGGTCTGACCGGCCTGTGGCCACTCGGCGCCGGTGGCTGCGGCCTCAGCGAGGCGCCTCGGGTCCCGGGGGGTATCGCCGCTCCCTCCGAGATCGCCGCAGGGGTGCCACGGGACCTCGACGCCATCTGCCGCCTCACCCTGAGCGACGACCAGGGCCCGACGAGCCCGGGTGACTACGCCCGGCAGGTGGCCCCGTGGCCCACCCGGCAGGTGTTCGGGCCGGCCGCGGCCAGGCCCGCACCGGGCATGGCGCCCGTCGCCGCCCCCAGTGAGAAGGACGCCGACGAGCCGGATGCTGCCGAGCCAGACGACCTGAACGACACGGCCCCGCAACCGATCGGTGCGCTCCTCGGTGGGGTCGCCGCCGAGGGCACATCCGGTGCCGCCGACGACAGCACCGAGCCGACCACAGTCCTCGACCTCACCCACCCTGCAGGCACCACCACCGGCCCTGCGGCGCGGCCGAGCGGGGAGGACACGCTCGGGGGCACCCTGGCCGCCGGCGCGGGCGCCACCCAGGAGCCCGGACGCGTGGCGACGGCCGGCGCCGCGGTGGCCGGCGCGGGCGCCGCCGTGGCCAGCGCCTTCGGGTCGGCCGGCGATCGGGTCGGTGAGCTGGCCAAGCGGGCCGTCGACAAGGTCTCGGACCTCTCCCCGGACACCCGGCGTGCTGAGGGCCCGGACGACCTCGAGGCACCCGCTCCGCTCGTTCCCGCCGAGCCCCTGACCAAGGACGAGTCGAAGGTGGCCCTGGCCATCGTCGCCTTCTTCCTCATCTTCGCGCTGATCATCGGCGTGTGGGGCGTCTCGCGCATCGGCAGCAACACCGACCTGGGGCTCTCCGCGGACGGGAGCGCGCCCCAGACCCGCACGACCACGGCTGCGCCGACCTCTCCCGGACCGTCCCCGAGCGCGTCACCGAGCGCCGACGGCGAGGAGACCCCTGCGGTCGGCCCGATCACGGTGGCCAGCGCCACGGCATACGACCCCGAGGGCGACGGCGCCGAGAACGACGCGGACGCCCCCAAGGTCATCGACGGCGACCCCGCGACCGGCTGGTTCTCCGAGAACTACCGCACCGACGACTTCGGTGGGCTCAAGAAGGGCCTCGGCATCGTGCTGGACCTCGGCGCGGAGAAGACGCCGAAGAGCGTGGTGCTCGTGCTGCCCGTGGCCAGCGACGTCGAGGTGCTCGTCGGGCCCAAGGACGGGCTCGAGGACGCGAAGAAGGTCGGGGAGAGCTCGGGCGAGAAGGGCACGGTGACCATCGCGATCGACAAGCCGGTGGCCGGGCAGTACATCATCGTCTGGTTCACCCAGCTGACCTCCGACGACCGGGGCAAGCGCCGTGCCTGGCTCAACGAGGCGACGCTCACCGGCTGACCGCCGGGCGACCATCGTGGACGACGACCTCAGGGTGCTCGAGGACCGCGAGCTGATGGCCCGGCACGTCGCCGGCGATGGCGGGGCTTCCTTCGGGGAGCTGTTTCGCCGACACCGGGACCGGATGTATGCCGTGGCCGTGCGCACCACCGGCCAGCGCGAGCTCGCCGCCGACAGCGTGCAGGAGGCCTTCATCTCGGCCTACCGCCGGGCCGACGCCTACCGGGGTGAGGCCGCGGTGACCACCTGGCTGCACCGGATCGTCGTCAACGCCTGCCTCGACCGCCTGCGCCGGGAGAAGGTCTCGGTGCGTCGGGCCGGCGACCTCGGCGAGCTCGACCTCCCCGACCCCCGTGACCACCACGCGTCGGTCGAGGTGCGTCTGGACGTGCAGGCCGCCCTCGCTCGGATCTCCGAGCCCCAGCGGCTTGCCCTGACACTCGTCGACATGCACGGCCTCTCGGTGGCCGAGGCGGCGGACGTGCTCGGCGTGGCCGAGGGCACCGTGAAGTCGCGCTGCTTCCGAGGGCGGGAGGCCCTGGCCGGCATCCTCGCTCCGCGCGAGGCCGACGCCCGGGCCGGCCCCGCCGGTGACACGGAACCGGGAGGCACCCCGTGACGTCACACCCCCGGCTGGGTCCCTGCGCCCGCACGCACCGACCCAGCGACCGCCCATCGAAGACCCGTGCGCCTCGGAGGACCCCGTGACACACCGTGACGACGACGGCACCCCCGTCGACCACGACCCGACCGGGATCCGCGACCTCCTCTCGCACCTGCCAGAGCCCGGCCCGATGCCCGAGGACCTCGTCGCACGGATCACTGCCTCCTTGGCGCGCGAGGCCGAGGTCGGACCCGACGCAGCAGGGCTCCGTGGCCAGGTGCTGCCGCTGGACACCACCCGCCGACCGAACCGGAGGTGGCAGGTCCTCGGGGTCGCCGCGGCAGTCATCGGTGTCCTGGGGATCGGCGGCGTGGTCGCGAGCACGATGCCCGGGGGCCTGACCGCGGCGCTCGACCTCGGCCGCGGCAGCGACTCGGCGGGCTCCGCGGCGGGGTCGGCGGCCGACGACGCGACCCAGCCCGAGAGTGCGTCCGTCGGCGACACCGTGATCGTCATGACCGGGCACCCCTACCGGTCCGCCGACCTCGGGGGCGACGCGGCCGTCCTGCTCACCGGCGAGCCCGAGGCCCTCACCCCTCTGACGGCCGAGAGCCCGGGCGTCGGGACGATCGGCACCGAGGTCGGCGCGAGAGCGTGTGCCGACGCGCTCGGGGTGCCGCCGGATGCCGCGCTCGTCGTCGACATCGCCACCGTCGACGACGCCCCCGCGGCCGTGGTCGTGGTCGCTGACACGAGCGGGCACACGGCCTACGCCGTGCAGCGCTCGTGTTCGGTGCAGGCCCCCGGTGTGCTCGCCGGTCCGGTGCCGGTGCCTGCCGGTTGACCAGGCGCAGTTCCGTTCGGGGCTAGGACACCGGCCGCCAGCCTGACCAACGTCCGGCATCTTGGCCTTCTGGGTCACCACCTGCCGGACGCAGGTCAACGCCCAGCAACCCGGCCGAGGTCTGACCGCTGATCGCGCGTGGGCCGACCTCGACCTCCCCGCCCGCGATCGGCGGCTCCCACGGAGTGTCGCCGGGACCATCGCAGGGCTTCACGCGACGCGCCATCCACTCACCGAAGGGCGCTTTCCGGACGATGCGTGTCCTCATCACCTCGTCGTCGCGCCACCCGCTCAGCCCCCAGCCGACGGTATGGCCAGGGCACTCATGGGCGCCAACGGGATCAGTCCCTCCACCCTGGCGGCCAGCGTCGGGTCGATCGTCACGAGAGCGTCGGCCTGCAACCTCGTGATGGCCACGTACTCGGCGTCGTGGATCGACGCCCACCGCTGCTCCCGGGCGATCGTCGATCACGTAACGAGTCATCGAAGCACCGTAGGTGTCGTCGCACCCGCGCTCGGGTACCTCGGTAGAAGCACCTCCAAGGTTCGCGACCTTGACAGGTTCGGCATGCTGGCAGCTGTGGCCACGGCAGGGTCCGGCTTGATCTTCCTCGCGTGCTTCTGGGGGGTGATCGCGGCTGCCGTCTTCTCGGTCCAGCCGATTCTCGAGGGCACGCTCTCGCTGCATACGACGCCCTGGGCTGGTTGGGTCCTGTGGCTGGTGGTCGCGCTGCCGTCTCTGCTGCAGATCCGGCATCCGGGCCTGTATGAGGCCTGGTACCGCAGCGCCTCCGCGGTGCTTGACGACGGGCAGTGGTGGCGCACGGCCACCGCGCTCCTGGTGCAGGACGGAGGTATCGCAGGCACGACCTCCAACCTCATTCTGCTGGCCGTGGCGCTCCTGCTGTGCCTGCCGCTGTGGGGCGCGCGCGCGACCGTCCTGACCTTCCTGTTCGTCGGGGTCGGGCTGAACTTCGCCGCCGTCCTCGCGGGCGCCGGGGACGGTGCCGGTAACTCGGGCGCCACCCTGCCACTGCTGGCCAGCCTGCCGCCGCTGGCCTTCGCCGTCCTCCCCGATCGTCGGTGGCGAGCCGTGGTGGGGGCCTTGGTCACCAGCACCGCGGCAATCGTCCTGATCGTGGGCAACGACGGGCACGGCATTGCGGTGCTCGTCGGGCTCATGCTCGGGTTGCTGGGCATGCCGTACGCACGGTGGCGCGCCCGGGCCGGCCTGCTCCCGCACCTGACGGACCCGTCGGCCTTCTCCTCATGATCTCGGACACGAGCGCCTCCGTCCGACCTGGGTCCGAGGGCCAACGTCCGGCATCTTGGCCTTCTGGATCACCACCTGCCGGACGTAGCTCAACAACATGCGCTCATCTACAACCATCAAACGTCGGCTTCCCTGTCGTGCCGTCCGCGCCGACCTCAACCACACTTACGCGTGGCATCACATGAAGGTCTGTGGCACTATATACAGGTGGATGCCACCCTGGTTCTCGGTCAGCAAGGTCGCCTCGTCATTCCAGCCGAAATCCGTGCGGCGCTCGGACTGGCTCCGGGTGACAAGTTGCACCTGCACCTCGCGGGTCGACGGGTCGTGCTCGAGCGCCAGCAGGATGCCGTGGCCGAGTTGCGAGGGTTGGTGTCCGAGGTTCCTCAAGCACGCTCCTTGGTCGATGAGCTCCTCGCCGAGCGTCGCCTCGCAGCCCTGAGCTCCGAGTGACGGTTCTTGACGCGTCGGCCGTCCTCGCCCTGCTGCACGACGAGACCGGCGCCGAGTTGGTGGCCTCCCAGCTCCACTCGGCATCCCTGGGAGCTGCAAACCTGGCCGAGGTGATCGGCAAGCTGGTCGACGTCGGAGCCGACGTCGGTCGGGTCCGCGAGCTGCTCGCCGCTGCCGGAGTCACCGTAGAGCCCGTCCTTGAGGAGGACGCCGAACTCGCAGGAGCAATGCGATCGCTGCGCGGAGGCACGAGCCTCTCGCTCGGCGACCGGTGTTGTCTCGCGCTGACGGTCCGCAGCAGCCCGGCCGAGGTCCTGACCGCTGATCGCGCGTGGGCCGACCTCGACCTCCCCGTGCGAGTGCGCCTCATCCGGTAGTGGATCCCGTCGTGGCACGAGCGCGCATCTCTCCACGCCTCCGCTGCCGACCCGCGACGGAACGCCGCAGGTCAGCGGGGTGCCACCGTGGAACCTTCGCTCTCTGACCCAGGACTCAGGTCAGCGTCGCACCGCGCGGAGCACGACGTCGTGCATGTGGTGGGCCCCCGCGCCGCCACTGATCTGCCGTTGCCTCCGCTCGTCGAGCGTGACGTCCCACGCGTCGTCGAGGACGGCCGCGACGTCGGCGGGAGCGACGTAGTCGGCGGGGTCGAAACCGTTCTCCCTCGCGTGCCCCACGTCGATGTCGCCATGGTGCACGACGAGCAGCGTGCCTCCCGGTGCCACCAACGCAGCCAGGGCCCGCTCGGCGTCCGCGCCGGGGGTCACGCGCAGCGCGGGGTACTGCGCCGACACGAGGTCGAACACCCCGAGCTCGGGCGCCGCCTCGACCATTCCCGAGACGACCCACTCGACCTGCACTCCGGCCCGCGCGGCGAGCGCGCGGGCCCGGTCGACGGCGACCCGGGAGACGTCCAGGGCCGTGACCTGCCACCCCTGCTGCGTCAGCCAGATGGCGTCGGCCCCCTCACCGCAGCCCACGTCGAGCGCCCTGCCGGGCACCAGCTCCGCGAGCTCGCTCACCAGTTCGCCGTTCGGGGCGCCGCTCCAGATCGAGTCGGCACCGGCATACCGCTCGTCCCAGGCGTCGGGTCCGTCGCCGGCCGCCGGAGGGTCGGCCATGCCGTGCCCTCCCCCGTCGTGCTGGTGGGTGTGCTGGTGCTCGCTCATGCCCGTCATGGTGACACGCGGCCGGGCCCGGGGCGGTCGTCGACGGCCGCGGCCGTTACGCCCGGCGGGGCGGGACCGGCGCGGGAACACCGGAGCCCTAGGATCGGTTCCAGTGAGGCACCGCATGTTGCGGTCGCCACCCCGATCGACCACTAGAGGATGTGTCCCCCGTGACCCACGACGTTCGTGACGTCATCATCATCGGCTCCGGCCCGGCCGGCTGGACCGCGGCGGTGTATGCCGCCCGCGCCAACCTCGTCCCCCTCGTGATCGAGGGTGCCGTCACCGCCGGTGGCGCGCTGATGAACACCACCGAGGTCGAGAACTTCCCCGGGTTCCGCGACGGCATCATGGGCCCCGACCTCATGGAGAACATGCGGGCCCAGGCCGAGCGGTTCGGCGCCGAGATCATCACCGACGACGTCGAGTCGGTGCGCCTGGAGGACGACGTCAAGGTCGTCACCGACTCCGAGGGCACCGAGCACCGGGCGCGCACCGTCATCCTCGCGATGGGCTCGGCCTACCGCGAGCTCGGCCTGCCCGACGAGAAGCGACTCTCCGGCCACGGGGTCTCCTGGTGCGCCACCTGTGACGGCTTCTTCTTCCGCGACCAGGACATCGCTGTCGTCGGCGGCGGGGACTCCGCGGTCGAGGAGGCCACCTTCCTCACCAAGTTCGCCCGCACCGTGACGATCGTGCACCGCCGCGACGAGTTGCGAGCCAGCAAGATCATGGTCGAGCGCGCCCACGCCAACGACAAGATCCGCTTCGCGTGGAACAGCGCCGTCGACGAGATCCACGGCGACGCCAAGCTCACCGGGGTCACCCTGCGCGACACGGTCACCGGTGAGACCAGCGAGCTGCCGGTCACCGGCCTGTTCATCGCGATCGGCCACGACCCCCGCAACGAGCTGGTCAAGGGTGTCATCGAGCTGGATGCCGAGGGTTACGTCCTCGTCGACGGCCGCACCTCCAAGACCAACGTCCCGGGTGTCTTCGCCTGTGGAGACCTCGTCGACCACACCTACCGTCAGGCCATCACCGCTGCCGGATCCGGCTGTGCTGCAGCCCTGGACGCCGAACGCTTCCTCGCCCACTGACCCCTGAGGTCGTGTCGGACCCCTCCGGCACGATCGGCCTCACCACCGGAACCACCACCGCCCGAAAGGACCCACCATGGGAGCCATCTCCACCACCACCGACTCGACCTTCGAGGCCGACGTCATCAAGAGCGACAAGCCGGTGCTCGTCGACTTCTGGGCCCCCTGGTGCGGCCCGTGCCGCGCCGTGGCACCCGTGCTCGAGGAGATCGCCCGCGACCACGACGAGGTGACCATCGTCAAGCTCAACACCGACGAGAACCCGTCGATCACGGGCAAGCTGGGCATCACCAGCATCCCGACCATGCACGTCTACATGGGCGGCGAGATCGTCAAGACGATCATCGGGGCGATGCCCAAGCCGAAGCTGCTCCGTGAGCTGGAGCCCTTCCTGAGCTGATCGACCGAACTTCGCCGGAGGCGCGGATCCCGTTGTGCTACAACGGTTTCCGCGCCTTTTGCCATTTCGAAAGCCGGGCCCGACCGAGCGGGTGTGCTCGGTAGCCACGCGGTTCAGGACTCGTGGCTCAGCGACTCCTGGGCGTCCCGTAGGCCCATCGAGTCGAGGATGCGGTTGAGGTCGTCGACGGAGGCGAACTCCACCGTCAGCCGACCCTTGCGCTGGCCGAGCGCGATCCGCACCCGGGTCTCGAGCCGGTCGGACAGGTCCGCAGCGAGGTCGTCGAGCTGGGGTCGCCGGGTGCCGGCCCTCGGGGCGCGCCGCGGCTCGGCGCCGTCGTCGACGCCGAGCGTCACCAGCTCTTCGACGGTCCGCACCGAGAGCCCTTCGGCGACGATGCGCTGGGCCATCCGCTCCATCGCGGCGGCGTCCGGCATCCCGAGCAGGGCCCGGGCGTGGCCGGCGCTGAGCACCCCGGCGGCGACCCGGCGAGCGACCACGGGCGGGAGCCGCAGCAGGCGCAGGGTGTTGGAGATCTGCGGGCGGGAGCGACCGATCCGCTGCGCCAGCTCCTCCTGGGTGCACCCGAAGTCGTCGAGGAGCTGCTGGTAGGCGGCGGCCTCCTCCAGGGCGTTGAGCTGGCTGCGGTGGAGGTTCTCCAGCAGGGCGTCCCGCAGGAGGTCGTCGTCCTCGGTGTCCTTGACGATGGCCGGCACGTCCGGCAGGCCCGCCGCCCGGGAGGCCCGCCAACGCCGCTCACCCATGATGAGCTCGAACTGGACCTCGTCGTCCGGCCCGGCACCCGGCGCACGGCGCACCACGACGGGCTGAAGCAGGCCGATCTCACGAATCGAGTGGGCCAGCTCGTCGAGCTCGTCCTCATCGAAGACGGTGCGGGGCTGGCGCGGGTTGGGCGCGATCGCATCGAGCGGGATCGTCGCGAACTCGGCACCGGGCACCGGGCGCAGGTCGGTGGCCTGCTCGGTGCGGTGGGGTGCGTCCTGTGCGAGGTCGCCATCACGCGGCTCCGCGGTGGAGCCCGCACGATCGGCGGAGTGGTCGCCCTCTGCCGAGGTCGGGTCGATGGAGTCGCGGGCCGCCGAGTGCTCCGAGCCCTGCGCGCTCGGACTCTGCGCTTCGTCGCGGTCGCGGAAGAAGACGTCCACCGGGCGGTCGGTAGCGGGGCCGTTGGGGATGAGAGCCCCGAGGCCTCGACCCAGGGCGCGGCGCTTCTCGCTCATGCGGGCTCCTTCGTGGTGGTGCGGGCGACGCCGCGCTCGGCCAGCTCGACGGCTGCCTCGAGGTAGGACAGCGCACCGCTGCTGTTGGGGTCGTAGGTCATGACCGTCTCCCCGTGGCTGGGCGCCTCGGAGATCCGCACCGACCGCGGCACCGACGCCCGCAGGGTCTGCTCGGGGAAGTGCGTGCGCACCTCGTCCGCGACCTGCGCCGACAGCCGGGTGCGTCCGTCGTACATCGTGAGAAGGATCGTGGACACGTGCAGCGCCGGGTTGAGGTGACTGCGGATGAGCTCGATGTTCTTCAGGAGCTGGGAGACGCCCTCCAGCGCGTAGTACTCGCACTGGATGGGGATGAACACCTCGGTGGCGGCCACGAAGGCGTTGACGGTGAGCAGCCCCAGGCTGGGTGGGCAGTCCACGAGCACGTAGTCGAGCCGGCGCCCCGCCGCCTCGCACTCCGCGACGTGGGCCGACACGGCGCGCTGCAGCCGGGTCTCACGGGCGACGAGTGACACCAGCTCGATCTCGGCGCCCGCGAGGTCGATCGTGGCCGGCGCGCACCACAGACCGCGGATGTCGGGGCACTCCTGGACGACCTCACCGAGCGGGCGACCCTCGATGAGCACGTCGTAGATGCTCGGCACCTCGGCGTGGTGGGCGATGCCGAGGGCCGTGCTGGCGTTCCCCTGCGGGTCGAGGTCGACGACGAGTACCGTGCTGCCGGCCTGGGCCAGGGCGGCCGCGATGTTGACGGTGGTGGTGGTCTTGCCCACCCCACCCTTCTGGTTGGCCACGGTCATCACCCGGGTGCTGTCCGGGCGGGGGACCTTCCGCCCGGACAGCGTGATCCGCTTCCGGGCGTCGGCCGCGACCGCCTGGGCCAGGGGCGTCTGGCCGTCCGTGCCGGGCAGGGATGCCGCCAGCGCCTCACGATCCGTGGTGTCGACCTGCTCGGCCGCCGAGCTGCTGGCCGGGTCCACCGTGCGGCGACCCTCGGGGGTGGACGCCGCCATGTGGGACGCCGCCATGTGGGACGCCGAAGCAGAGTCGGCCTCGGCGGGCTGCGTTTCACGTGAAACATCGTCAACTGCGGGTACCTCGGGGCGAGCGGGAGGTGTTTCACGTGAAACGTCGTCGGTGATGCCGGCATCGCTGACCACATTGGCGCCGCTCGCGTCCTGAACGGTACTGGCGTCGTCCGTGTCGATATCACCGCCGGCGCCGGCAGCACCGGCCGACGAGTCTCCTGACCCTGTCCTGAGGGCCGCGGGCCGAGGCGACGGATTCGATGTCGCCTCCACCTGGTCCGTCGCTGTGGTGGCGTCGGAAGGGGGTGATGTTTCACGTGAAACACGGTCCGGTCCGGGCCAGCCGAGGGGACCGGTAGGCAGGCCGCGCACCGCCGGGAACCCCAGCCCCGGGGACACCACGCAATCCTGCGTCCGTGTCGTGCTCGTGCTCACTAGCCCACCTCTGTCGCGTCGTCGTCGCCGTGCCCGACCATCCAACCCCACGAGGCTGCGACACACCGAAGGACCCGCCGACGCGGGTCACGCTCGATGAGGGCACGAGCCGCACCGGCCCGCCACGCGGACGCCGCCGCGTCGTCGCACCGCGCCCTGCCAACTTCGGCATCACCGCAGCAGTCGTCACCGCAGCAGTCAGCGGCGCAGCAGTCAGCGGCGACGCGGCGGGCGCCGGCCCCCGTGGGAGCGCGACGCTCGCGGCGCGAAACCGAGATCCACGGTGAGCACCGGCTCCTCGAGCATGGTGGACCGGTGCTCCGTGATCTCGGCGCGGACCAACCCGAGCCGCTCGAGTGCGCGACGGTCCTCCTCGAGCTCGCTCGCTGCCGCGCGACCCTTCATCGCGACCAGCGTGCCCTGCGCCTCGAGGAGTGGCACGCACCAGCGGGCCAGCTTGTCCAGGCGAGCGACGGCGCGGGCCGTGACCCAGGGGGCCGAGACCGAACCAGCCAGGTCCTCCGCTCGCCCGCGCTGCACGGAGGCGTTGGTCAGGCCCAGGTCGGACACCACAGCGGTCAGCCAGTCCGTGCGCCGCAGCATCGGCTCGACGAGGTGCACGTCGAGGTCCGGGCGCGCGATGGCGAGCACGACACCGGGGAGCCCTGCGCCACTCCCGACGTCCACCACCTTGGCCCCCGGCGGGAACGCGTCGGCGATGACCGCGCAGTTGAGCAGATGTCGCTCCCAGAGGCGTGGCACCTCGCGCGGCCCGATGAGCCCGTGGCTGACCCCCGTGTCTGCCAGGATCTCCGCGAACCGGACGGCGAGGTCGACACGGTCACCAAACACACCAGCCGCACCCTCGGGTGCGGCTGGTGCGGCGACCGGACCTGGTCCGGCGTCGTCATGTTTCACGTGAAACGCCTCAGACGGGGAGGATGACGACGTAGCGGCGAGGCTCGGATCCCTCGGACTCGGAGTCCAGACCCGCGGCGAGCACCTCGTCGTGCACCACCTTGCGCTCGAACGCGCTCATCGGGTCCAGCGCCTGCTGCACACCGGAGTCCTTCACGCGCGCAATCGCCTGGGCTGCGACCTCGACGAGCACGCGGCGACGCTCGGCCCGGTGCCCGGCCACGTCGAGCATGAGCCGGCTGCGCTCGCCGGTGGCGGACTGCACGGCGAGGCGGGTGACCTCCTGGAGGGCCTCGAGCACCTGGCCCTCCTGCCCGACGAGCCGGCGCGGAACCCGACCGTCCTCGGAGTCGACCACCGAGATCGCGGCCCGGTCGCCCTCGATGTCGACATCGATGTCGCCGTCCAGGTCGCAGATGTCGAGAAGGGTCTCCAGGAAGTCGGCGGCCACCTCACCCTCGCGCTCGAGCTGGCTCCGGCGTGATCCCCGAGTGGCCGGCGGGGTGTCCGAGTCGTCCTGCTGCGAGTCCTCGTGTGCCGAGTCCTCGTCCGCGGAGCCGGATGGCGCGGCGTCGTCCTGGCTCGCGTCGTCGTCCTGGCTCGGGTCCTCGTCCGCGGGGCCAGTCGACGCAGAGTGGTCCTGGCCAGAGTCGTCGTGTGCCGAGTCGTCGTGCGCCGAGTCATCCGGTGCCAGGTCAGCGGCCGGCGACGCCTCCTCGACATCACCCACCGGCTCCGTGTCGAGGACGTCGGTGGTGCTGTGGTCGGACACTTCTGCGTCCTGCGTGAGGTGGTCGGTCATCGGGTCTCCTGCGTCATGGGATCAGGTCCTGCGGGAAGGTGGGAGGTGCTGGGCTGGTGGGAGTCAGGTGGTGGGGGACGTGGCGTCCCCGCGCTTCTTGTTGCGCTTCTTCTTCGGCGACGCAGCGCCGTTGGTGGGCCGTGGACCGGTGCCGGGCTTGGAGCCGTTGCTGGGCTTGGAACTTGCCGTTGGCGAGGAGTCCGCGGCGGGCGAGGCAGCCCCGTTCGGCGAGGACACCTGCGGGTCCGCCGCGCCGTCCTGCGGGGACGCCGTCTTGGCCGGTCCGGTCTTGTTGCGCTTCTTCGACTTCGGCTGGGTGCGCTGGCCGCTGGCCTTGAGCTCGGTCTCGGCCTCCGCGGCGATCGCGGCGGCCGCGGCGGCTCCGGGGATCGGTTTTCCCTTCTTCTGCAGGCGTGCGTGGTAGGCCTTCTCGGCCTGCGAGCCGGGCGCCGGCAACCGGCGGATCACGTAGAACTGCTGGCACATCGACCACACGTTCGTCGTGAACCAGTAGATGAGGACGCCGATCGGGAAGTTCACGCCCGACACCGCGAAGACGAGGGGAAGGACGTAGAGGAGCACCTTCTGCTGCTTGGCGAAGGGGTTGTCCAGCGCCGAGGCCGGCATGTTCTTCGTCATCAGCTGGCGCTGGGTGGTGAAGGTCGAGGCCGACATCAGCACGATGAGGATGGCCGCGACGATCCGCACACTGAGGTTGTCCGGCGAGCCGAGGAAGGTGGACGAGAGCGGCGCTCCGAAGACCGAGGCCGACTCGAACTGCGCCGCCACCTGCTGGGAGATCGGGCCGATCGGCTTGCGCGTGCCGGCGGACACCTCGTCGAGACCGTTGAGCACCCGGAACAGCCCGAAGAAGAAGGGGGACTGCACGAGGATCGGCAGGCACGAGGAGAACGGGTTGGTGCCCTCCTTCTTGTAGAGCTCCATCGTCTCCGAGGTCATCGCCTGGCGGGACTCGGGGTCGCTCTTGCCCTTGTACTTCTTCTGGATCTTCTGCAGCTCCGGCTGGATCATCTGCATCTTGCGCGACGCCATGATCTGCTTGAAGAACAGCGGGATCATGGCCCCTCGCATGACGATGACCAGGCCGACGATCGACAGACCCCAGGTCCAGCCCGACGCCTCCGGCATCCCGATCGCGGTGAACACGGAGTGGAAGCCGTACATGATCCACGCCACGAGCCACTCGATCGGGAAGAGGATCGTATTGAAGAGGTCGCCCATGGTGTCCTTCAGACGGTGCCGGCCGGAGCCGACGTGGTGGTGTCACTCGCGTGACGCTGGTCAAAGTGTGTGGGACGCGCCCCGGCGATGTTCCGGATGCCGGTCAGCAGGGTCCGGTGGAATGTTCCGCGGACCCGTGGTGCCCGGCACGGGCCTGCCGGTGTCGGCGTCGCGCAACGGGACGTGGTCGACGCCACCCGGGGTCCAGGGATGGCACCGACCCAGGCGGGTCACCGCCATCCAGGACCCGCGCAGGGGACCGAACCGCTCGAGGGCGGTCACGGCATACGCGGAGCAGGACGGGTAGTAGCGGCAGGTGGGGGGGCGCATCGGGGAGATGATGCGCTGGTAGGCGCGGATCAGCGCGACGAGCGGCATCACGAGCACTCGACGAACGCTCACCCGGCACCTCCAAGTCGACCAATCACCTTGTCCACCAACGACTTGACGGTGGTCGAGAGTTCCCCATAGGTCACGAGCGCAGCCGCGGGGTTGGCCCGGATGACGAGGTCGACCCCGTCGGGGACGGTGGCCACGCGCCCGGCCAGGACCGCCCGGAGCCGCCGCTTCGTGCGGTTGCGCCGGACAGCGCCACCCACCGCCTTGGAGACCACGAAACCGACACGCGGCGGTTGCCCTACACGCGCGTCGGTCTGGTTGGCGTGGACCACGACGAGTCTCGAGCCGGCCCGGGTGCTCCCGGAACCGCGGACTGCCGACGTGAAGTCCGCCCGGTCACGCAGACGGTTCGGCGCCGGCAGCACCGCCCGGCCTCAGGCCGAGAGCTCGGCGCGGCCCTTGCGGCGACGGGCGCCGAGGATGGACCGGCCCGCGCGGGTGCGCATGCGCAGGCGGAAGCCGTGCGTCTTGGCCCGGCGACGGTTGTTCGGCTGGAAGGTCCGCTTGCTCACGATGGTCTCTTATCTTGGTGGCGGGCCGGAGGCCCGGTGGTCGGGGAGCGCAGTGGTCGGCTGGCATCGGAAACCCATGACCGGAGCGGGATGGCTCCGACGCGGCGGTGCAGGTCACGGGCATGCGAAAACAGCCGAAGAACAGGCCCCCCAAAGGTACGCGAGGGCGGGCTCGGGGGTCAAACCGGCACGAGAGGTCCCCGAGGAGCCGGAAAACAGCCTAGGATCGCACGGAGCACTGCCGGCCACGAGGAGCAACACGCGCCACGGCCCACACGGACATACCCACAGCTTGTGGATAACCATGTGGAGAGATGGAATGTCGCGATGGTGCGGCGTGTGGACCAGCCATCGTGGCATCTGACGGACGGGGAGTTGCGTGACGGACGCGACGATGACGCAACTGTGGACCACGACCCTCGAGGCGCTGGACTCCGACGGGATCCCGGTGCAGCAGCGGGCCTTCCTCTCCCTGGCGCGCCTCGTCGGTCTCCTCGACGGCACCGCACTGATCGCGGTGCCCAACGACTTCACCAAGGAGATCGTCGAGACCCGGCTGCGCGACCGGGTGACCCAGACCCTCGGCAGCCAGCTGGGACGCAACGTGCGCCTCGCGGTCACCGTCGACCCGTCGCTCTCCGAGATGGCACCGGGCGGCGTGGACGACGAGGAGCACGACCTCCGGGTGGCCGACCGTCGCCGCCAGATCGACGACCTCGACATCGGGGAGGACGAGGGAGACGGGTCCGCCAACCACCGGGAGGGACTGCCCACCCTTGTGCAGGTGCCCGGCGCCCGGCGGCCGCGACCCGGCACCCAGGTGCCCGAGCTGGTCGAGCTCACCAGGCTCAACCCGAAGTACACCTTCGACACCTTCGTCATCGGGGCCAGCAACCGCTTCGCCCACGCCGCGGCGGTCGCGGTCGCCGAGGCCCCGGCCAAGGCCTACAACCCACTCTTCATCTACGGCGACTCCGGCCTGGGCAAGACCCACCTGCTGCACGCCATCGGGCACTACGCCCGCAACCTGTTTCCCCACGTCAAGGTGCGCTACGTGAACTCCGAGGAGTTCACCAACGACTTCATCAACAGCATCCGCGACGACAAGGCCGCCAACTTCCAGCGGCGCTACCGCGACGTCGACGTGCTGCTCATCGACGACATCCAGTTCCTCCAGGGCAAGGTGCAGACGCAGGAGGAGTTCTTCCACACCTTCAACACCCTGCACAACTCCAACAAGCAGGTGGTCATCACCAGCGACGTCCCGCCGAAGCTGCTCAGCGGCTTCGAGGCCCGGATGCGCTCCCGGTTCGAGATGGGCCTGCTCACCGACGTGCAGCCGCCCGACCTCGAGACCCGGATCGCGATCCTGCGCAAGAAGGCCATCCAGGAGCGCCTGTCGGTGCCCGACGACGTGCTGGAGTTCATCGCCTCTCGGATCTCCACGAACATCCGCGAGCTCGAGGGGGCGCTGATCCGGGTCACCGCGTTCGCCAGCCTCAACCGCCAGCCCGTGGACATGAGCCTGGCCGAGATCGTGCTGCGCGACCTGATCCCCGACGACGCCTCGAGCCAGGTGACGCCGGCCACGATCATGGCCCAGACCGCCGCCTACTTCGGTCTCACCCTCGATGACCTCCAGGGCCAGTCCCGCTCCCGCGTGCTCGTCACGGCCCGGCAGATCGCGATGTACCTCTGCCGCGAGCTGACCGACATGTCGCTGCCCAAGATCGGCCAGCAGTTCGGTGGCCGGGACCACACCACCGTCATGCACGCGGACAAGAAGATCCGCCAGCTGATGGCCGAGCGCCGGGCGATCTACAACCAGGTCACCGAGCTGACGAACCGGATCAAGCAGCAGTCTCGCTGAGCCATCCGACCGTCTCGGCGAGGGTCTCGGGCCAGGGGGTCGGTTCGAGGCCGAATGCCGTGCGTGCGGCGGAGTCGTCGAGCACGAAGGGCCCCTCGAACTGGTGCCGGGTCTCGTTGAACTCCCTGATCAGCGGCCAGACCGCCCCGAGGGCGGCCACTGCCGGGCGCGGAACCCGTCGTGGTCGGTGTGCGGGCCGGCCGACGAGGTCGGCCACGTCCTGCGCGACCTGGGCCATCGAGCGGGCCGGAGCGCTCGGCACGTGCCAGGGTCGGCCCCACGCCGGGGAGTCGGCCGGCTCGCTCGCCAACCGGGCCACGAGGCGCGCGACGTCGCGGCCCGAGGTCCACGTGTGCGGGGCGTCGGGGTCGCCCATGACGAGCCAGCCCGCGCGCCCGGCCATCGCCGGCTTGATCGTGTAGGAGTTCAGGTAGCTCTGCGCGTCCATGCCCGTGCCGACGTAGTCGCTGCCGCGCACCTCGGTGGCCCGGATGCGACCGGACTCGTGCAGGGCCAGCGCGTCACGCCACATCTGGGCCCGGACCTCGCCCTTGCGCCCGTTCGGAGCCATCGGGGTCTGCTCCGTCATCGGTGCCCCGACGCGGCCGTAGACGTAGAGGTTGCCCACGGTCACCAGCCCCGCACCGGTCTCCTCCGCGGCCCCGAGGATGGCACGGGCCATCGGCGGCCACAGCTCCTCCCACTTCCAGTACTGCGCGGGGTTGAGGGCGTTGACGATGCTGTCGGCACCGGCGCTGACCTCGGCCAGCCGCCGCGCATCGGTGACGTCGGCGGCGACGACCTCCACCCCCGCGATGCCCTCTCCCCGACCGGAGCGCGACACCAGCGCCACCGAGTGCCCCGCCGCGACGAGCTCCGCGGCGCTCCCGCGACCGATGGCCCCTGCTCCCAACACCACGTGCCTGCCCATGACCAGCTCCTCGTCGTCAAGTGAGAGCACTGCTCTCGAATAGCACCAGTGAACCGCACTCAGGGCTTTCCGTCAAGAGCACCGCTCTTTTTTCTGACGCCTGCTCACAAAAGGTGCGATGCTGGGCCGGTGACACCCGCCGACGGCATCCGCGCTCGCAACCGCGCCGCGATCGAGACCGAGATCCTCGACGTCGCGCGCACCCACCTCGCCACGCACGGTGCCGCCGCCCTCTCACTGCGGGCCATCGCCCGCGACGTGGGCATGGTCTCCTCGGCGCTCTACCGCTACGTCGCGAGCCGCGATGACCTGCTCACCCTGCTCATCATCCGCGCCTACACCGAGCTCGCTGATGCCGCGCAGTCCGCTCACGACGCCGTCCCGCTCGATGACCTCGTGGGCCGGCACACCGCCATCTGTCGCGCCGTGCGGTGCTGGGCCGTGGCCAACCCCCACGACTGGGCCCTGCTCTACGGGTCACCGGTGCCCGACTACGACGCTCCCGGGGACCGGACCGGCGAGCCCGGGACCCGCGTGGTGCTGCTCCTCAGTGCCCTCCTGGCCGAGGCGGGGCGGGTCGGTGCGCTGAGCGAGCGCGCCACCGACACCGGCGTCGAGGCCGTCGCCCGGGCCGAGCAGGCCGTGGGCCCCCTGCTCCTCGACCCCGCCCTCGCGGGACTGGAGCTCTCCGCGACCACCCTGCTGACCGGCATCCAGTCCTGGACCCTCCTGGTCGGCATCGTCAGTGCGGAGGTGTTCGAACAGTTCGGCTCGGAACTGGCCTGGGATGCCGTCTTCGAGTCCACCGTGCAGACCATGGGCGACCTCGTTCTCGGGCCCTCGGATGGGGGCTGAACCACGGTTGTCCACAGGATGCTGTGGACGACTCCGCCGGCCCGGGGTCGGCCCGGACGCCCGGCTCCCGGGCCGGAAACGGCATCCGGTGTCCACGGAGTGTGGGCAAACCTGTGGAAAACCCCCGTTTCACACGCGTCACAGCCGTGACAGGGCTCAGTTGTCCACATCCTCCTGTGGACAACTGTGGACAACCCTCGGGTTCAGGTGGACACGTGCCGTCGCCGAGGTGGAGAGAGCGTGAACGGCCGGCGGTCGTCCACAGGCCCGGACCGTCCCCGGCTCCGTCATCCACGACCCGTCCACACCCCCGCCACGCGGGCTGACCTGCGCCGACCCCACCTCGTCCACACCGTCCACACCTCCGACTACTACGAAGAGATCCATCCATCAGCCATCCGCCCCGATCACGACCCTGCCGAGCCCCACCTCGAGGGCTGCGAAACCACCGGCCGAGGCACCCACGACCGCCGGGAAGGGATCGAGTACCGCGCCGACCGACCGTGCACTAGTGTCATGACCCCGCCAGCAACGGGGCCGGAGGTGTGCGCCCGGTCCCCCCGGCTGGCGCAGGTCTCCGAAGGACGATGTGGTGCGGCCCGAGCCGCGCCGGACGAGGGTGGTATGCCGTGAAGTTCCGCGTCGAGCGTGACGTCCTGGCCGAGGCGGTCACCTGGGTGGCCCGCGGGCTCCCGGCGCGCCCACCGGTCCCGGTGCTCGCCGGCATCCTGCTCGAGGCCGACGACGAGGGCACCCTGACCCTCTCCGCGTTCGACTACGAGGTCTCGGCCCGGATCACCGTGGCCGCCGAGGTCGCCGAGTCCGGCACCGTCCTCGTCCTGGGCCGGCTCCTGGCCGACATCTCGCGCAACCTGCCGGACCGGCCCATCGACATCGCGACCGAGGGCAGCAAGGTCCAGGTGACCTGCGGGTCCTCGCGCTTCAGTCTGCTGAAGATGCCGGCCGACGACTACCCGACCCTGCCGACCTCGCCCGAGGCCTCCGGGACCATCGACGGGCACGTCTTCACCCAGGCGGTCGCCCAGGTGTCGATCGCGGCCGACCGCGGTGACACCCTGCCGATCCTCACCGGCGTGCGCGTCGAGATCGAGGGCGACACGATGACCCTGCTCGCCACCGACCGCTACCGGCTGGCCATGCGGGAGCTGCACTGGAACCCCGGCTCCACGGACGCGAGCCACGTGGTGCTGATCCCGGCGCGGACCCTCGCCGACACGGCTCGGTCCCTGGGGGCGAGCGGGTCGATCGACGTCGCCCTGGGCACCGCCGCCGGTGGTGACGGGCTCGTAGGTTTCGAGGCCGGCCAGCGTCGCACGACGACGCGGCTGCTCGACGGCGAGTACCCGAAGGTCAGCTCGATCTTCCCGACCACCGCCGAGACCGAGTCCGTCGTCAAGACCACCGAGCTCGTCGAGGCCGTCAAGCGGGTGGCGCTCGTCGCCGAACGCAACACCCCTGTGCGACTGCGGTTCAGCGAGGGTCAGGTCGCGATCGAGGCCGGCACCGGCGACGATGCCCAGGCTTCCGAAGCGGTGCCCGCGGTGCTCACCGGGCCCGAGCTGGAGATCGCCTTCAACCCCGGATACCTGCTCGACGGGCTGGGAGCGGTGGGCACGGCATACAGCCGGATCTCGTTCACCCAGCCCTCTCGTCCTGCGGTGCTCTCCGGTCAGGACGAGGAGGACGGCGAGGCCGACACCTCCTACCGCTACGTCCTCATGCCGGTCCGCTTCGCGTCCTGACCGACGGATCCGGACGGCGCGGGCGTAGCCTGTGCCCCGAACGCCATCGCACGACGACGACACACCACGGAGGAGCGCGACATGCAGCTTGGTCTGGTCGGACTGGGGAAGATGGGCGGCAACATGCGCGAGCGGCTGCGCCGCGCGGGCCACGAGGTCGTGGGGTATGACCGGAACAAGGCGGTGTCGGACGCGAGCTCGCTGGCCGACCTGGTCAAGAAGCTCGACGCGCCGCGCGTGGTCTGGGTGATGGTGCCGCACGGGGCCCCCACCCGGGACACCGTCGCCACGCTCGGGGACCTCCTCGACAAGGGCGACCTCGTCATCGACGGTGGCAACAGCAAGTTCACCGACGACGCCGAGAACGAGAAGCTGCTCAAGCCCAAGGGCATCGGCTACGTCGACTGCGGCGTCTCCGGCGGCATCTGGGGCCTCGACAACGGCTATGGCCTGATGGCCGGCGGGACCAAGGCCAACGTGCGCCGCGCCATGCCGATCTTCGACGCGCTGCGGCCGGAAGGCCCCCGCGACGAGGGCTTCGTGCACGCCGGCAAGGTCGGTTCGGGGCACTACACGAAGATGGTGCACAACGGCATCGAGTACGGCCTGATGGCCGCGTACGCCGAGGGTTTCGAGCTGCTCATGAAGAAGGACATCGTCGATGACGTCCCGGGCGCCTTCAAGGCGTGGAGCCGCGGCACGGTCGTGCGGTCCTGGCTGCTCGACCTCATGGTCGACGCCCTGGAGGAGAACCCCGACCTCGATGACGTCTCCGACTACACCTCCGACTCCGGCGAGGGTCGGTGGACGGTCGAGGAGGCCCTCGAGCTGGCCGTGCCGATGCCGGTCATCTCGGCCTCGCTCTTCGCCCGCTTCGCCTCCCGCCAGAAGGCCTCCCCGACCATGCAGGCCGTCGCCGCGCTTCGTGGCGGCTTCGGCGGCCACCAGGTGATGACCATCGCCGAGGGTGAGAAGCTCCGCAACGAGTCGGTGGCTGGTCCGGCGAGCCCCGACGCCGCCTCGAAGAAGGCCGGTCGCAAGGAGAAGGCGCCGAAGTCGCCCAAGAAGGCGGCCGCCAAGGGTGCCAAGGCCGCGTCGGCGGGGCCGTCCTCCGGATCCGGCCACGCCGGCGGCAGCGGCGGGTCCTCCGGCCCCACGGCGGGCACCGGCTCGACGCGGAAGCGCGCCGCCAAGAAGGGCTAGGGCCCGGGTGCACGTCCGGCACCTGTCGGTCGCGGACTTCCGCAGCTACGAGAGCGCCGATCTGCCCCTGGAGCCAGGCATCACCACGCTCGTGGGCCTCAACGGTCAGGGCAAGACCAACCTCGTCGAGGCGATAGGCTATCTCGCCACCCTGTCGAGCCACCGGGTCGCGAGCGACGCCCCGCTGGTGCGGTTCGGCGCCCCGCAGGCCATCGTGCGCGGGGCCGTCGTCCGCGACGGGCGCGAGACCCTCGTCGAGCTCGAGGTCACCCCCGGGCGGGCCAACCGGGCCCGGCTCAACCGCTCGCCGATGACCCGGCCGCGTGACGTGCTCGGCACCCTGCGCACCGTGCTCTTCGCACCCGAGGACCTCGCCCTGGTCAAGGGTGACCCGAGCGAGAGGCGGCGCTTCGTCGACGACCTCCTCGTGGCTCGGCAGCCGCGATGGGCGGGGGTGCGCTCGGACTACGACAAGATCCTCAAGCAGCGAGGAGCCCTGTTGAAGTCGGCGGCGCCGGTGCTCCGCCGCGGACGGCGAGCCGCACGACCGGCATACGACGCCGGCAGTGACGCTGCGGCAGAACGCGACTCGGCGCTGCGCACCCTCGACGTCTGGGACTTCCAGCTCGCCGAGGTCGGGTCGCACCTGTTGTATGCGCGGCTGCGCCTGTTGCGCGACCTCGCACCGTTGCTGGGTAAGGCCTACGACGAGGTGAGTGCGGGCCAGTCCGACGCCCGGATGTCCTACCGGTCCTCGCTGCGAGCGGCCACCGCGGAGCGGCTTGGGGCCGGGGAGGTGCCCGACATCGACGAGCTCCGGGTGGAGATGCTCGCCTCGCTGGAGGAGGTGCGTGCCGCGGAGGTCGAGCGCGGGGTGTGCCTGGTCGGGCCGCACCGCGACGACATCGTGCTCACCCTCGGTGAGCTCCCGGCCAAGGGGTATGCCAGCCACGGCGAGAGCTGGTCCTTCGCCCTCGGGCTGAAGCTCGCCGCCTTCCAGCTGCTGCGCCACGACCTGGGCGAGGACCCGGTGCTCATCCTCGACGACGTCTTCGCCGAGCTCGACACGGGTCGGCGGGAGCGGCTCGCGAGCATGGTGGGCGACTGCGAGCAGGTGCTGATCACCGCCGCGGTCCCGGCCGACGTCCCGAGCGGGCTCGTCGGCCCCACCTTCTCGGTGACCCTGGGCACGGTGACCCGAGATGACTGACGCTCGCGCCGACGACGCGACCCCCGACCCCGAACCCCACCCGGGCGTACAGCCCGATACCGGCCCGGACCTCATCGGTGACCCCGACGTCGCCTCGGCCGCGGCCCTCTCGCGGGCTCGAGCCGCCGCGCGGGCCAAGGGCCTGCGCCCGGGGCTGAAGCCGAAGCGGCGCACCAAGGACATCCCGGCCGCACACCGATCGGATGCCGGTCGCGACCCCCAGCGACTCGGCGACCAGCTCGACCGGTTCGTCGCCGACCGGGGCTGGGGCGGCGACGTGGCGGTGGGCGCGGTCATCGGACGCTGGCCGCAGATCGTCGGGCCCGAGGTCTCCAGCCACTGCGCCCCGGTGGAGTTCCGCGACGGGGTGCTCGTCGTGCGTGCCGACTCCAGCGCGTGGGCCACCCAGCTGCGGCTGCTGTCCTCGTCCCTGTTGGCCCGGCTCGCCACCGACGTGGGGGAGGGCACCGTCCTCGAGATCAAGGTGGTCGGCCCCAGCGCCCCCTCGTGGTCGCGGGGGTCGCGGCGGGTGCAGGACGGTCGCGGCCCCCGGGACACCTACGGCTGAGCACGACGAGCCACGGCGGCACTAGGGTCGGGGCGTGGCTGACGAACTGGTGCACCGGCACGACGAGGACCGGATCGCGGTGCTCACCCTGGACTCCCCGGCCAACCGCAACGCCCTCTCAAAGCGACTGGTTGCCGACCTGTCCGCCCACCTGGCCGAGGCCGGGGCCGACGAGTCGCTGCACGGCGTGCTCCTGCGCTCCTCGCACCGGGTCTTCTGCTCGGGCGCCGACCTCAAGGAGGCCGCGACCGTCGACATGGTGGAGTCGGCGCGTTCGATCGTGGCCCTCCAGCGCACGATGGCCGCGCTGCCGGTGCCGGTCGTCTGCCGCCTCGACGGCCCCGTCCGCGCGGGTGGGCTCGGGCTGGTCGCGACGTCGGACATCGTCGTGTGCCGTGACGACGTCACTTTCGCGCTCACCGAGGTGAGGCTCGGTCTGGCTGCGGCGGCCATCTCGATATCACTGCGGCACAGTCTGACTCGGCGTGCGGCATCCGACTGGTTCCTCACCGGCCGGTCGTTCGGCGCGGCCGAGGCCCAGGAGCAGGGTCTGGTGACCCACCTCGCCGACGAGGCGTCGATGGATGCCGCCGTGGACGGGGTGCTCGGCGACCTCCGCTCCGGCGCTCGTCAGGGCCTCGTCGAGGCCAAACGGCTGCTCGGCGCCGACCTCGTGGCGGCCTTCGACGCCCACGGGGAGGAGATGGCCCGCACGTCGGGGTTCCTCTTCCACTCCGACGTCGCGCAGGAGCGGATGGCGGCGGCCCTGCGGCGGGCCTGAGCGCACCCGGGGCGCCAGGTCAGCCGACGACCCGGAACCCGAGGTTGCCGGTGGTGCTGTCGGGGGTGTTGGCACTGCGGGAGTCGACCCGGTAGCGCCAGCAGTAGCTCTCGTGGCACAGGTAGGACCCACCGCGCATGACCCGGGCCTGGCCGGACCCCGGCCCCCGCGGGTCCACGCGTGGTGAGCGCTGGTAGTAGGTCGGGTCGAACCAGTCCGAGCACCACTCCCACACGTTCCCGGTCATCTCGTGCAGGCCGAGGTCGTTGGCCGGATAGGTGCCCACCGGGCAGGTGCCCACCCACCCGTCCGCACCCGTGTCGTGCTGGGGGAAGGACCCCTGGTAGACGTTCATCCTGTGCTCGCCGAGGGGCTCGCGCTCCTCGCCCCAGGGGTAGTGCGAGCCCTCACGCCCACCTCGGGCGGCACGCTCCCACTCCGCCTCCGTGGGCAGTCGCGTTCCGCTCCAGGCGCAGTATGCCGTTGCGTCGAGCCAGCTGACGTGGACCACGGGGTGGTCACCACGCCCGTCGAGGGTGCTCTGTGGCCCCTCCGGGTGGCGCCAGTCGGCCCCGAGCACCTCCCGCCACCAGGGTGTCGCGGCGACTGCGCGCGTGGCCGGGAAGTCGTCGGGGAGCAACCCTCCGAACACGAAGGAGTTGCCGAACTGCTCTGCGGTGGAACGGTGCCCGGTCGCGTCGGCGAACGACGTGAACTCGTCGTTGGTGACCGTGTGGCGCCCGATGGCGAAGGCCCCGAGCTCCACCTGGTGGGCGGGTCCCTCCCCGTCCGCGCGGTAGCCCCGAGGGTCGTCGGTGCCCATGCCGAACACTCCTGCGGGAACCGCGACGAGGTCCGGTGCGACTGCTCGGCTCGAGCCGATGCCCTGGAGGGGTGACGGCGCGGTCGTCGGTCGCCGGCCCTCCGGCCGGGGGGGACCACAGCAGGTGCTCACCATCTAAGTCAACCCCATCGCGGCGCGGCAGGGCCGGGGGGCCGGGACCTCCGCTAGCGTCGTCCCGGGACGACTGCGACCGGGGTCCGTCGTCCCGTGGCTCCAGCCCCGTCGTCGTCCGGGCCCCAGTGCGAGGTGCGCTCCATGCCAGACCAGAGTTCGTATGAGCCCCTGGTCGCGTCCCGGCCGCGCAACCTCGGGACCCTGCTGCCGCTGACCCGGTGGCTCCCGCGCTACCGGTGGGGAAAGGACTTCCCTGCCGACCTGGTCGCGGGCATCGCGGTCGCCGCGCTGCTCATCCCGGAGTCGATGGGGTATGCCGGGGTCGCGGGGGTGCCGACCCAGGTGGCCCTCTACGCCGCGCTCGCCGCGTGCTTCGCCTACGCGGTGACCGGCGGAACCTCCATCCTCGTCGTGGGCCCGGCCTCCGCAGTGGCCGCCCTGTCGGCCTCGATCGTCGCGGACCTGTCCCAGGACATGGACCCCGTGGTGGTGACCGCGGGGCTGGCGCTGGTCTCGGGGGTGCTGCTCGTCGTGGCCGGGGTGCTGCGACTGGGTTGGATCGTCAACTTCATCTCACGCCCCGTGCTGCACGCCTTCATCGCCGGCCTGTCCATCTCGATCATCATCGGCCAGCTCGACGGGCTCTTCGGCGTGGAGGTCGAGGGCGACTCGGCGGTCGCCCGGCTCGTCCACACCGTGGCCGGCATCGGGCGGTGGCAGTGGCTCACGGTGGGCATCGGGGTGGGCGCCGTGGTCTCGCTGCTCCTGCTCGAGCGCCTCGTGCCGAAGATCCCGGCCGCCGTCGTCGTCGTCGCGATCGGGATCGTCCTGGTCGTGGTGTTCGACCTGGCCTCGCGCGGGGTCTCCGTCGTGGGGGACATCCCCCAGGGGCTGCCCTCGGTCGGGGTCCCCGAGCTGAGCGGCATCCGGTGGTTCGAGCTGGTGGCCGGCGGCCTCTCGCTCATCCTCGTGGGGTTCTCGGAGGGTTACGCCTCGGCGAGCTCGGTCGCGAGCACGACCGGCGAGGACGTCGACCCCGACCAGGAGCTCATCGGCAGCGGCGCGGCCAACATCGCCTCCGGCCTGGTCGGAGGGCTCGCGGTGAGTGGCAGCCTCTCGAAGTCGGCGGCGGCCCAGAGTGCGGGGGCACGCAGCCAGGTGAGCAACATGGTGGCCGGCCTGGTGGTGCTCGCCACGCTGCTCTTCCTCGCGCCGGTGTTCGAGGAGCTGCCCGAGCCGGTGCTCGCCGCTGTCGTCATCGTCGCGGTGCTCCGCTCCGCCGACCCCCGCCGGGTCACGGCCCTCTGGGCGGTCAACCGGTTCGACTTCGCGGCGGGGGTGGTCACCTTCACGCTCGTGCTCGTCTGGGAGACCCTTCCCGCGATGGTCGTCGGGGTGCTGCTGTCGCTCGCCTTCGTCGTGCGCCGCGCCAGCTTCCCTGACGTCGTCGAGCTGCGGCGCTCCACCGACGGCGCGTTCCGGGCGTTCCGGGCACCCCGGGCGCCGCGTTCCGCGCCGGGTTCCGAGAGTGCGGGGCCCGAGCCCACCGCGGTGGCCGTGCTGCGGTTCGAGGCCCCCCTGATCTACGCCAACGCCGACCGCTTCGGTCGGGCGGCCCAGGTGCTGGCCTCCCGGCCCGGGGTCACCCGGTTGGTCATCGACGCGGAGATGGTCTCCGATCTCGACGCGAGCGGCGCCGAGCGGCTTGCCGCGCTCGACGACGACCTCGTCGAGCAGGGGGTCGACCTGCACCTGGCCCGGGTCCACACTCGTGCCCGCGAGCAGATCGAGCGCTCGCACCTGCACGACCGCTTCGCCGGCCGCACCCACGACACCCTGACCCAGGCCTGCCCCGTATAGGTACCCGGCTCGGGTCCTTGGTCCCGTGGCGCGCTCAAGCGTCGGATGATGGTGAAACACCGTCGTGGCAGCGGACCCAGGCGCTATCTTCTGGCCATGGGTGACTCCCAGGTCGCGGTGCAGCCCGCTCAGACTCGTCGCCAGGTCCTCGCCCTCGGCCTCGGCCTCGGCGGTGGTGTGGTGGTGTTCGTCCTCGCGCTCGTGGTCACGGTGGTGGTCGTCAGCATGCGCGGAACGGCACCGGACGAGGGCGTCGTCCCCACGCCGACCATCACGCTCGTCCTCTTCGCGCTCGCAGCCGCCTGCGTCGCCGCAGGCTTCTGGCGGGTGACAGCACGAGGGTGACGAACACGCCCTGGATCGCCGAGATGATGGTGCGGGCCCGGGAGTTGACGCGCAGGGTGCTCGCGGCCTGGCCCAGGATCCGCTCGGCCTGCTCGCGCTGCGGGGCCGGCCTGGAGGCGACGGCGCGAGCGATCATCCCGTGACCGTCCTTGAGCAGGTAGAACAGCAGGACCAGGGCGAGGACGAGCCCCGACACCAGCCCCACCGCCGAGCCGATCAGCTCGGTGAGCGAGACCCCGGCTCCGCGCAGGAGCACCGAGCCGGCACCGTCGAGGTCGAGCTGGAGGCTGTCGATGAACCCGGCGAACGTGGGGGTTCCGACGATGTCGGCCAGCGACCCCCAGGCCTTCTCGAGCTGCGCCGACAGCTCGTCGGAGCGGTCACCCACCCCGATGGCGACCATGGCCACCATCGCCATCGCGAAGACCACGACGAGCGAGGTGATGGCCGCCGCCCCGACCCCACGTGGGACACCGCGGCGCTGCAGGGCGTCGACCGCGGGTGCCACCGCCACCGCAGCCACGACGGCGATCATCAGCGGGACCACGAGGTCGCTCAGGGCCGCCAGCGTCGTGACGAGGAGGGTCAGTGCCAGCAGGGAGCCGATGAACGCCCAGGACCACCACGCGGCGCGTTGCGTCCACAGCGGGAGCACCCCGACCCCGGTGCTCTGCTCCCGACCCCTCCTGGCGTAGCGCACGCTCAGAGCAGGATCGACAGCCCGTCCCCGAGCACCTTGGCCCCGAGGACGAGGAACAGCACGGTCATGACCGTGGCGGTGTTGGCGGTGAGCCAGTCCTTCATGGAGTTCAGCACCGGCTCCGCCTTCTCCTTCGCGGTGAGGTAGGCGAGGGTGGGCACGATGATCGTCACGGATGCGACGAGCACGAACACCAGGGCCACGACCACCTGCGACCCGGCCCCGAGCCCGGCTCCGCTGATCGTCGCGGCCGCCGCGATGGTCAGGCCGAGGTTCTTCGGGTTGGGCACCGTGAGGAGCAGGCCGAGACCTACGGCCTTCACGGGCGTGAGGGTGTCGATCGAGGCCATCCACCCCGGCGTCTCGGGCTCGGCGCCGGGCTGCGGGCGGCCGCTCCACTGCTTCCAGGCGAGGAAGAGGAAGAGCAGGCCGATGAGCAGCTTGAGCAGGCCGCCGACGGTGGAGCCCTCGCCGTCGGAGCTCTCCACGCCGATCGCGAGCACCACGAGGGACAGCCCGGTGAGGCCGAGGACCCAGCCGAGCAGGAACGCGAGGCTGTTGCGGGCGGCCGATGCCGAGAACAGCATGAGGATGAGCGCGATGATCGGGACGGGGCTGATCGCCACCCCCACCGCGTTGCCGAGGATCGCTCCGATGGTGCTGCCCACTGTGTCTTCGCTCGCCGCTGGGTTGGCTGTGGGCACATTCTGGCCCATGACCGCGCACCGAGGAGGGCCGCCGCGCAGCACTTCGACGCGGTGTCGGGGTCGCGGCTTTCAGCGGCGAGGGGCACAGTGGTCGCATGCCGTCCACAGCCGATTCCCTGCCCGCCGCCTCGAGGACGGGCGCGCGCTGCAGCATCGTCCCGCCCTACCTGCTCGAGGCGATGCTCGGCTCCGGCGACCCGACGCTCGTCGCACACGCCGAGGCGACCCTCGACACCGACGCCCGGTTCCGGTTGGGGATGCGCACGGCCGAGGCGCGCCCCCGGGCCGGTGAGCGGTCGACGCTCCCACGGGTGGCGCCCGGCACCGAGGAGGGCCCGGAGCGGGTGATCCACGATGCGCAGCAGGGCACCGAGCTGCCCGGTGTCGTCGTGCGATCCGAGGGCGACCCCCCGACCGAGGACCGCGCGGTGACCGAGGCCTACGACGGCCTCGGTGCCACGTGGGACCTGTGGCAGAGCGCCTACGGCCGCACCTCCCTCGACGGGAAGGGGCTCCCCCTGTTGGCCAGCGTGCACTTCGGCCAGATGTACGACAACGCGTTCTGGGACGGCAGCCAGATGGTCTTCGGCGACGGGGACGGCGTGGTGTTCCTCCCGTTCACGCGCAGCCTCGACGTCATCGGGCACGAGCTCGCGCACGGGGTCACCCAGTACACGTCCGGCCTGAACTACCAGGGCCAGTCCGGTGCGCTCAACGAGTCGGTCTCCGACGTGTTCGGCGTGCTCGTCAAGCAGCGCAGCCTGGGCCAGGATGCCGCCGCGGCCGACTGGCTGATCGGCGCCGAGCTGCTCGCGCCGGGCGTCCAGGGTGTCGCGCTGCGGTCGATGGCGGCCCCGGGCACGGCCTATGACGACCCACGCCTGGGCACCGACCCCCAGCCGGCGCACTTCGCTGACTACGTCGACACCACCGACGACAACGGCGGCGTGCACATCAACTCCGGCATCCCCAACAAGGCCTTCCACGTGCTGGCCACCACGCTCGGCGGTCCCGCGTGGGAGGTGGCGGGCCAGATCTGGTTCGACACGATCACCGGCGAGATCATGGCCGACTGCGACTTCTCGACCTTTGCGGGGCTCACCATCGCGGCCGCCGTGGCGCGGCACGGCGACGGGGGGCCCGAGGCGGGCGCCGTGCGCGCGGGCTGGGACGCGGTGGGGGTTCCGTATGCCGGCCCGCCTGCAGCCGGCGAGCCGGCCCCACCGGACGATGCCCCAACCACCGGCGACGCACCGACCACCGACGACGCACCAGCATGCGACGACCCAGCAGGTGACGATCCAGCAGGTGGCGACCCGTCCAACGGCGACGTCCCCGCGGGGGGCGGTCGCGCTCCCACCCCCGACACCCGGGTCAGCGTCCGGCGCACCGGAGGGTTTGCGGGTCTGCGCCGAGAGCGCACGGTCGCCCTGGGCGAGATGCCCGAGACGGACGCGCACGCCTGGCGGGGGCTGCTGGCCCAGGACCGTCTTGCCACCCTGGCGGGGGAGCCCGGCTCGGGCGGTGCCCAGCCCGACACCTACTGCTACGGCGTGCGGTGCGACGTCCCGCCCCTCGACGTCGAGCTCAGGGAGCCGGTGCTGAGCGAGGAGGTCCGCACCCTCTTCGAGCGCACCCTGGGCCACGGTGGGCCCGAAGCCTGACCCGGCGCACCGGCATACGATCCGGGGGTGAGCGACCCCCGAGCCCTGCTGCGGTCCGACGTCGACGACCTGAGCACCGTGACGACGCGGTGGTCGGACAACGACATGTTCGGCCACCTCAACAACGCCGTCTACTACGAGCTGTTCGACTCCGCCCTCAACGCGTGGATGATGCGGGGGACCGGGATCGACGAGAACACCGCTCCGGTCGTCGGTGTCGTCGCGGAGTCGAGCTGCCGGTTCTATGCCGAGGTGGCCTACCCCGGGGACGTCGAGGTGGGTGTGCGTGTCGAGCGGATCGGCACCCGCAGCGTGACCCTCGAGCTGGGACTGTTCGTGTCTGGTCGCGACGCGGTCACCGCCCACGGACGCTGGGCCCAGGTCTACATCGACCGCGAGACGCGGCAGCCGGTGCCGGTGCCAGACCCGGTGCGCGCGATGCTCGAAGCAGCGATCGCGAGGCGCCCAGCCGGCTGAATCGGCCGACACTCGCGCCGGACCCGGCCCGTCGAGGGGTCAGGACACGCCGATCCGACCGGCCGGCGCCTGCGCGCGTCGTGACCTCTCGACGGGGGACGTAGCGCGGAGTGAGCGAGTGAGCGAGTCACGCCGACCCCCGTATCGGCGTGAAACGGCTCCCAAACGCCCAGGGGCGTGCTGGGGGTCGAGGTCTGGTCCCAGTTGGCGGGAAATGCGCCTTCACGCGCTTCCCAGGGGCATCCGTGGCTGCCTCCTGAGGGTAGACTGGGGAGGATTTCACGCCCGAGGCGTTTGTCGCCTTCGGGCGTGCGCCATGAGCACCGCCGGTCGACTCGCTCGACGGCGTGCGCTCGTCGACGAAGGAGAACCGTGGCGGAGCTGCACCCTGACCAGTCACCCGACCCGACCACCGACAGCGAAGCCCCCCGCCCCCCCGATCCCGCGCCGCCGGTCGTGGCTGAGGTCGACGCCGCGCTGGCCGATTCCGACCTCGTGGGCCCGGCTGCGATAGCAGCGCTCGCCGAGGAGACGGCATACGACGCCGGGTCGATCACGGTGCTCGAAGGCCTGGAGGCGGTCCGCAAGCGCCCCGGCATGTACATCGGCTCCACCGGGGAGCGCGGCCTGCACCACCTCGTGTGGGAGATCGTCGACAACGCGGTGGACGAGGCCCTCGCCGGGCACGCCGACATCATCGACGTCAGCCTGATGGCGGACGGCGCGGTGCGGGTCCGCGACAACGGGCGCGGCATCCCCACCGACATCCACCCCACCGAGGGCGTCAGCGCCGTCGAGCTCGTGCTCACCCAGCTGCACGCGGGTGGCAAGTTCGGCGGCGGCGGCTACAAGGTGTCCGGCGGTCTGCACGGCGTGGGGTCCTCCGTGGTCAACGCGCTCTCGACCCGGCTGGACGTGTGCGTGCGCCAGCAGGGCTTCGCGCACCGCATGTCCTTCGACCACGGCGTCGCGACCGGGCCGCTGCAGCGGATGGAGGCGACCGACCGCACCGGCACGACGATCACCTTCTGGTCCAACCCGGACATCTTCGAGACCACCGTCCACGACTACGAGACGATCCGGGCCCGTTTCCAGCAGTACGCCTTCCTCAACAAGGGCCTGACCATCAACCTCGTCGACGAGCGGGTGGCCGAGAGCACCTCCGGGGACGTCGACCTCGACGGCGTCGACGCCGACATCGCCGAGGTCGAGGACCGCGAGGACGAGGGCCAGGGAGGCGGCGTGAAGCGCACGACCGCGCGGTCGGTGTCCTACCGCTACGACAACGGCCTGGTCGACTACGTCAACCACATCAACACGTCCAAGAAGTCCGACCCCGTGCACCCCGACGTCATCGCCATCGAGGTGGAGGACGAGGCCCGCTCGCTCTCCCTCGAGCTGGCGATGCAGTGGACCACCGCCTACAGCGAGTCGGTGCACACCTACGCCAACACGATCAACACCCACGAGGGCGGCACCCACGAGGAGGGCTTCCGCGCGGCGCTGACCAAGCTCGTCAACGACTTCGCGCGCAAGCAGAACCAGCTCAAGGACAAGGACGACAACCTCACCGGTGACGACGTCCGCGAGGGCCTGACCGCGGTCATCTCGGTCAAGCTCGGTGAGCCGCAGTTCGAGGGCCAGACCAAGACCAAGCTCGGCAACTCCGAGGTCAAGGGCTTCGTGCAGCGCGCGATGACCGAGGGCTTCGGCGGCTGGCTCGACAGCCACCCCAACGAGGGGCGCGAGATCGTGCGCAAGGCGATCCAGGCGTCCGCGGCCCGGATGGCTGCCCGCAAGGCCCGTGAGGCCACCCGCAAGCGGGTGCTCGAGAGCGGTGGACTGCCCGGAAAGCTGCGGGACTGCCAGGCCAAGGACCCCGCCGTCTCGGAGGTCTTCATCGTCGAGGGTGACTCGGCCGGTGGCTCCGCGGTGCGCGGGCGCAACCCGCACACCCAGGCGATCCTCCCGATCCGCGGCAAGATCCTCAACGTCGAGCGGGCCCGCCTCGACAAGGCCCTCGCCAACACCGAGGTGCAGGCGTTGATCTCGGCCTTCGGCACCGGCATCGGCGAGGACTTCACCATCGAGAAGGCGCGCTACCACAAGATCGTGCTGATGGCCGATGCCGACGTCGATGGCATGCACATCCGCACCCTGCTCCTGACGCTGCTCTTCCGCTTCATGAAGCCGCTCATCGAGGCGGGCTACGTCTACCTCGCGCAGCCACCGCTGTTCCGGCTCAAGTGGTCCAACGCGGCCCACGAGTTCGCCTTCACCGACCGCGAGCGCGACGCCCTGATCGCAGAGGGGCAGAGCAAGGGCCGCCGGCTGCCCAAGGACAACCCGATCCAGCGCTACAAGGGTCTGGGCGAGATGGACTACCAGGAGCTGTGGGAGACCACGATGAACCCCGACTCCCGGGTGCTCCTCCAGATCACCCTCGACGACGCGGCCGCCGCCGACGAGATCTTCTCGATCCTCATGGGCGAGGACGTCGAGTCGCGCCGGTCGTTCATCCAGCGCAACGCCCGCGACGTCCGCTTCCTCGACATCTGACCCCAACTTTCCCGCCCCATGCTGCAACCTTCACCTTCGCCCCGGAACAGTTCCTGCGCGATCGTGAAGCTTCCGGTGTGAAGTCCGACCAGAAGTTCGACCAGAAGTGACGAAGGATTCTGATGACTGAGCAGCCGCCGATCGAGACCGACCGCATCGAGCCGATCGACCTCAACACCGAGATGCAGCGGTCGTACATCGAGTACGCCATGAGCGTCATCGTCAGCCGTGCGCTGCCCGACGTGCGCGACGGCCTCAAGCCCGTGCACCGTCGGGTGCTCTACGCGATGTACGACGGCGGCTACCGCCCCGACCGCGGCTTCAACAAGTGCAGCCGGGTCGTCGGCGACGTGATGGGGCAGTACCACCCGCACGGTGACACCGCGATCTACGACGCGCTGGTGCGCCTGGTGCAGGACTGGAGCCTGCGCTACCCGCTGGTGCAGGGGCAGGGCAACTTCGGCTCGCCCGGTGACGACCCGGCCGCCGCGCCGCGCTATACCGAGTGCCGGATGGCGCCGCTGTCGATGGAGATGGTGCGCGACATCGACGAGGAGACCGTCGACTTCAAGCCCAACTACGACGGCAAGACCCTCGAGCCCGAGGTGCTGCCCAGCCGCTTCCCCAACCTGCTCGTCAACGGCAGCGCCGGCATCGCGGTCGGCATGGCCACCCAGATCCCGCCGCACAACCTGCGCGAGGTCTCCGCGGCCGCCCAGTGGGTGCTGGCCCACCCCAAGGCCACCCGCGAGGAGATGCTCCAGGCGGTGATGCGCGAGATCAAGGGCCCGGACTTCCCCACCGGCGCGCTGATCATGGGGACCAAGGGCATCGACGACGCCTACCGCACCGGCCGCGGCTCGGTCATCATGCGCGCGGTGGTCGAGGTCGAGGAGATCCAGGGCCGGCAGTGCCTCGTGGTCACCGAGCTGCCCTACCAGGTCAACCCCGACAGCCTGGCCCAGAAGATCGCCGAGCACGTCAAGGACGGCCGGCTGCACGGCATCGCCGACATCCGCGACGAGACCTCGGGCCGCACCGGTCAGCGCCTGGTCATCGTGCTGAAGCGGGATGCCGTGGCCAAGGTGGTGCTGAACAACCTCTTCAAGCACACCCAGCTGCAGACCAACTTCGGCGCCAACATGCTCGCGCTCGTCGACGGGGTGCCGCGCACCCTGCCGGTCGACGCCTTCATCCGGCACTGGGTGGACCACCAGATCGACGTGATCCAGCGGCGCACGGCATACCGGCTCCGCAAGGCCGAGGAGCGCATCCACATCCTGCGCGGCCTGCTCAAGGCGCTGGACTCCCTCGACGAGGTCATCGCGCTGATCCGGCGCTCGCCCGACGTCGAGGCGGCGCGCACCGGGCTGATGGCGCTGCTCGAGATCGACGAGGTGCAGTCGCAGGCGATCCTCGACATGCAGCTGAGGCGGCTCGCGGCCCTGGAGCGCCAGAAGATCATCGACGACCACGACGAGCTGGCCGCGAAGATCGAGGACCTCTCCGACATCCTCGCCAAGCCCGAGCGCCAGCGCGACATCGTCGCCACCGAGCTCGAGGAGCTCGTCACCCGCTACGGCGACGAGCGGCGCACGACGATCATGCCCTTCGACGGGGACATGTCGATGGAGGACCTGATCCCCGAGGAGGACGTGGTCGTCACGATCACCCGGGGCGGCTACGCCAAGCGCACGCGCGTCGACGCCTACCGCAGCCAGCGTCGCGGCGGCAAGGGTGTCCGCGGTGCGGCGCTGCGCGGCGAGGACATGGTCGACCACTTCTTCACGACGACCTCGCACCACTGGCTGCTGTTCTTCACCAACCTGGGGCGGGTCTACCGGGCCAAGGCCTACGAGCTGCCGGATGCCGGTCGCGACTCCAAGGGTCAGCACGTCGCCAACGTCATGGCCTTCCAGCCCGGCGAGAAGATCGCCCAGGTGCTGGCGGTGCGGCACTACGAGAGCGGTGCCTACCTCGTGCTCGCCACCAAGGCGGGGCTGGTGAAGAAGACCCGGCTCGGGGAGTACGACAGCCCCCGCAGCGGCGGGCTCATCGCGGTCAACCTGCGCGGCGACGACGAGCTGGTCGGCGCCGGGCTGGCCGAGGCCACCGACGACCTGCTGCTCGTCTCGCGCAAGGGGCAGTCGGTGCGCTTCCACGCCGACGACGCCACGCTGCGCCCGATGGGCCGCGCGACGTCCGGGGTCACCGGAATGAAGTTCCGCAGCGACGACTCGCTGCTCGCGATGTCGGTCGTGGCCGAGGGCACCGACCCCGACGTGTTCGTGGTGTTCGAGTCGGGGCTGGCCAAGCGCTCCAAGGTCTCGGAGTGGAACGTCAAAGGCCGGGCGATCCTCGGGGTCGCCGTCGCGAAGCTGTCCGACAAGGGCGGCGACCTCGTCGGGGCGCTCACCGTCGACGAGGACGACGAGGTGCTCGTGATCTTCGAGAAGGGGAACATCGTGCGCTCGCGGGTCGATGAGGTGCGGCTCACCGGGCGCAACACGATGGGAGTGCAGTTCGCCAAGCCGGGCCGCAACGACACCATCGTGGCGGTGGCCAGGAACCCCGAGCGCGAGGTCGAGGAGGCGCTCGAAGCGGCCGAGGACGCGATCGACGCCGAGGGTTCTCCCGGCGCCGAGGATGCCGACGCGGCCGGGCTTGGTGTCGCAGACCTCACCTCTGATGCCGTACCGTCGGAGGTCGAGGACGACAGCACAGGAGGTGCTGAGTGAGCACGGCTGGCAACGGGGAGCGCCCCAGCGGGTCTGCCGTACCCGCATCCCCCACCCCGCGGGGGAGCACGTCCGGCGGGTCTGATGGGTCCGGGAGCTCCGGCGGCATGAGTGATGCAGGGTCATCCCGCCGGACTGAGCGGCCGGTCGACGGCAGCCCGTTGCGCAACGTCTCGGCGGTGCGCGCCACCGGGCGTTCCGAGTCGCCGTCGACCGCGTCGGGTGCGACCACGACTCCGGTGCCGGTGACGCGCCCGGCATCCGGGGGTCAGGCGCCGGGTCCTTCCACCACCTCCGCTGGCGCGCAGAACGGCCGGGTGGCCCAGCCGACTCGCCCGGTCGAGCAGCAGCAGGCGCCGGCTCGGGTCGTCAGCCCCAGCCCCGCGGCGTCCGCGGCAGCACAAGCGCAGGCACAGGCGCGCCCGGCATCCTCGCGTCGGGTGAGGCTCACCGTCTCGCGGGTCGACCCGTGGTCGGCGATGAAGATCTCGTTCCTGCTGTCGGTGGCGCTCGGCATCGCCGGGGTGGTCATGGTGTCGGTGCTGTGGACGATCCTCAACGGCATGGGGGTCTTCGACCAGGTCAACGGCGTGGTCGGCCAGATCATCCAGGACGGCAACTCGCGCTTCGACATCCTCGACTTCGTCGGTTTCCGCCGGGTCGTGTCGCTGTCCATCGTCATCGGCGTCATCGACGTCATCCTCGTGACGGCGATCGCCACCCTCGGGGCGTTCCTCTACAACGTCTCGAGTGCGCTCGTCGGCGGGCTCCAGGTCACCCTCACCGACGACTGACCCGGGGGCGTCACCGGCGCCGGCCCGTTTTGAGTGCGGGCGCTGCGGTGGGGTAACCTCGTGCACCGTGCCACCCTCTCGTGGGCGGTGCGAACGATCCGGTGACGGGCCTATAGCTCAGACGGTTAGAGCGCTTCCCTGATAAGGAAGAGGCCACAGGTTCAAGTCCTGTTAGGCCCACCATCCGATCCCTCTCCCCCAGGTGGTGACCCCCGTGAAGAAGTTCCTCCTCGTCGTCGCGACGGCCGTCGGTGCAGTGGCACTGCAGCGTCAGATCAAGTCCAAGCAGGCCGAGACCCGGCTCTGGGCCGAGGCCACGGACACCCCGAAGGACTAAGACTCGGTATGCCGTGGGCCCGCCCTGCTGCGGGTGGGCTCGGCACCGAGGGGCCATGGCGCAATTGGTAGCGCACCTGCTTTGCAAGCAGGGGGTTAGGGGTTCGAGTCCCCTTGGCTCCACCGCAGGTCAGAGGCCCTTTCCCGTCGTTGGGGGAGGGCCACTTTCGCACCGATACCCCAGGGAAGTACTGCAGTCGAGGACCCTGGTGTGCCAGAGGTCCGGCCCAAGCCCCGTCATGACTTCAGCCAACCGTCCAAGTCGGCGCTTCGACGCCCGCATGGAGGCCAGCCCCGCGGGATCGCGGCCAATGCCTGACAGTCCCTCCAGACATCATCGGCCGTCAGGTGACCTGCCCTGTGAGCCAGTTTCAGGACGCGCCAGGTGTCGATGACCCGGATGCCATCCTTCTCGGCCGCTGCCTTCGCTGAGCGGTCGTCGGTGACGAAGAGGGCGGTGATCTGACGTTTCGTCACGATAGCTATGGTTTCGGCTTCCCCAAGGTGCTTGTAAGGATCGTCCCCCGGGATGGCCATTGCCTGCCGAATCAACTGAGCGTCAATGTGTTCAGCTCTGTCCGGGTAGAGCGCGCTGCCGAACACGCCAGGGGCGTTGCGCAAGTCCGCTAGTCCGGGCAATCTCGCTGACTTTGCGCACTCGCTGCGGACAGTCGCGCACCACTGCCGGTTGGGGAAGAGGGTGCCGAGGAGTGCAACTCGGTTGATATGGGCGAAGTTCACGAGGACTGTGTTGTCCGGGAACATGACGACTGTCACGACAGGGCCCTGATACCCAGTTCCTCTATCAGGTCGTCGGTGCTTGGCTCAGGGTCGGGCCCTTCGAGCGAGTCGTCTTCGATGGGGAGCCCCAGCAGCCATGAAAGGGTTCCGGTGTTTAGGTTTCCTTCGGTGACGCCGCGCACGAGGGCGCTCGCCAAGGCTTCGGGGATGCGCCGTTCGGCTGCCTGCTGGATGCGGGTTGAGATGGGGTCGAACTCAACGAGCGAGGTGTTCGGCAGAGGCTCATGGGGGATCGCGGATTGGTTGCGCCGAAGCAGTGACAGCGTCTTACTCTGCGGGTTGTCGGCGAGCGAGCCAGGCATTGGCAGCCCGAGCGAACTGAGGCGGATCTTCAGGCTTTCGGTGGACACCCCGGCGTGCCAGAGGAAGGAAGCGACCTCCTCCTCCGTCTGCTCGGCCCATGGGATCCGCCGGACTACGGATTCGGGAAGCAGCAGCTGTGCGGCGAAGGCGTTGGCTACGCGCTCGTGCTCACCGCCGGCACCCTCCACGCACTCCGGGTGCCCTAGTGCGAGGTGGGCGAGCTCGTGGGCAAGGGAGAAGTTGGACCTGAACCAATAAGTTTGGGCCGCCAGGAGGACCACAGGGCGCCCGTTGATTATGAACGAGTAGTCCGTAGACAGGCCGGGGATACGAACGACATCCACACCGAGGCACTGCTCAACCCAATCAGCGAACGCACGAACGAAGCCCTCATCAAGCAAGCTACGAATGGCTTCTGGGGTGTTTGGCAGTTCAACCCGGCGCTGGTCAAGCCACGGCTGGGCCTGCCGGTACGCCAGATGGACGCCTCCAAGGATCTCCGCGTCCCCTGAGCGTCCGGCCACGTCGTACTCGCGACTTTGGTGGTCGTAGGTGTGGCGGGCAACGAACCTGGCGGCGAGCGGGTCGGGCTCGCCGGTGATGAGCCAATGGATGTCGGTGCGAAGGAAGTCAGCAATCCGGGCGAGTTCAATGGAAGAGAATCCGCGCTCACCCCTGAGCGCGCGCGACATCGCATCGGCCGTCATCTCGGCGTGCTCGGCCACGGCGACCTGCGTCGGTACGGGCGTGATGCGCTGCATCGCCTCCCGGACCCGGACCCCAATCTCGCCGCCGCTCATGGCACACATGGTACCTCTCCGGAGGGGCTGATCTTGGGATTTTCCCAACTTTGTGAGCATGTAGAAGCTGCAGGCCCACAACCCAGCAGGTCAGCGCTGTTGTCTGTAACGCTTGGAGAAGCAGGAGAATCGGCGAACTCGTCAAACCGCCGCAGTCTTGTCAAGGACTTCGGAGCCACCGGCCAAGTTGCTCCTCCGTGGCCGAGCCACCTCAGTCGCGGCAGTACGTGCCCGGCATCGCCGCGACGTCCAATCTGGCTCCCGTCGGCACTTGCCAGAAGGGACCAAGGTCACCACCACAACACGCTACGGCTCATCGCCTGTCGCGGTAGTCCCGGAGCAATCGTTGAATGAAGCTACGGAGGCTCACCTCGCCGTTACGGTATGGCAGCACACCGATGTCGTACTCGACGCTGGACGTTCCAGCGAGCAATGCGGTCGATGACGCGTCAGCCACAGTGCACACAAACGCGACCTTCTTCGCCGACAGGTCCTTACTCAGGCCTAGGAATGCCCTGGCAGTCCCCAAGTTCACGGGAAGGGTGTAGTACTTCGCTTCTATGATTAGGCGTGCATTGCCGCTGGCTGGGTCCACGCCGGTGGCGCGGCACCTGTTCGCTACCGACTTGGGAAGCAGCAATACGTCAGCTTCGTGCACAACCTTTGACCTTCCAGCCACCACCACTCCGGTGTGCAGTTCCAGAGTTGGCCTGGTATTGATCGACAAAGCGGCATGCGTAAACAACGGTCCGGGTCCCCCGGAACTACTGATCCGCCCTGGGCTTCTTCGCAGATGTAGGTTCGTCGCCGGGCCGAGGGCCGTTTCGAACTCCACGTGATACCCCAATGCGCGAGCGGCGCTGATCACGAGTGCGAAAATGTATGCCTCGTACAGGTCGTTTCCTGCCGTCGGCTTCGGGCCCGCGGATGTCATGCTGGTGGGTAAGGCTGCTGGCAACCTCGCCCTGATGCTTGCTAGCAGCTCCAGGGGGGTACTTGCGGAGGGAATCGACGTCATACCCAACCCAACGTAAGGTCGGATCGCTGTCCCTGGCGGTCCCGATCTAGGCCGAGAACGTCGGCGCGTTCGACACCGACAACATCGCGTAGTTGCTGAAGTTCGGTAAGCACATCGCGAACATTGGGTCGACGCGCCTCCAAGAGACTGCGGCTTGGCAAGGACCACAACCGGTCGTCGTCGAGGGCAAATCCCTCCTCTGGGTCTGGACGGAACGTGGGGAGGGGTGTTTGGCCCTGTCGGGTTGGGAAATTCTCCTCCATAAACTCGAGCACACGTTCCTGTATCGCGAACGTTGACCCAACAGCCACATCAAGAAGGTCGCACAACATGGCGAAGCGCTCAGCTAGCGAGATGGGGGCTCGGCGGACGTCCCCGACCTCGGCTCGTTCTGCCTTGCTCGCGCGCGCCCGCGACGTGTCGGCCTTCGTCGTCTCGACAGGGCGACCCTCCACCGCGGCTCGGCGTTCCTGCTCCACGATGGCACCGTATCCCAACTCTTCAAGGAGACGTTCGAACTCCTCGAGCAACTCCCGCAACTCGTCTTCGCCCATCCCATCACCCTAGAGGCCATCTTGAGAGGGTTGCGTTTCTGGCTGGCCTCCTTCTTCGGCGAGCGCTCTGTGTCTGTTGCACATTCCGCGTCGGGCCTCAAAGTCGCTCCGACTGGGACGTGAGGCACCCATTAGCGAGCAAGATGGGTAGCCCTCGCGCGCTCTCGTTGGCCGGCTCGCGCCGAGGAGAGTCGCGCATGGAAGGCGCTGACTCGGTTCTGATCTAGGTTGAGCGGAAGCGTGAGCCGACCGATGAGTTGACTCTCCACCAGCCATGGCTGTGGCGTCACGATCCAACAGACCCGCGCATGCCTTGCCATCCACTCGGACAGCACCGCCTCCCCGCTGCTGAAGGTCATCCGCTGCCCGGTGCCGACTCGCCTGAGGCTGATGCCCAGCCGGTCGGCGAGCAAGGATCCCAATGTGAGGCGCAATGTCGACCCTGCAGCGTTGCCGCGGCAGTGGTAGCGAACGCGCGTTCGCAGACGCTGGCTGCTCGCGGGTCGGCCGTTTTGAGGTGGTGCTTTGGATGAGATGCCGACGTAGAGCAACCAACCTTCATCAGTTGCGTGACAACCCTGAATTGGGGTGGAGCCGGGGGGCTCGTCGAAGTACCAGGCGTAGACCCCCGGGTTCGGCCGGAACCCTACTTGGGCGCGACAGCACATCAACGCTCGTGAACAGGTGGGAGGGTTGGATTAGGGGAGCCAAGCCGTCGGCCTCCGGTTGAATATCCACCTCGCCAGTCTCCCCCTGCCGATCGCCGATTCGATTGGCACGGTCGATTCCGTGGTAGCCGAGGCAGCTTCTCTGCCGTGGCAGTGGTCGTTACGCTCCGGCTATGTCCCATGTCGTCACACCGAAGCAACTGGCTACTGAGCTTGGCGTATCTGACAGGGTAATTCGTCAATGGCTGCGAAATCAGGGTTGTCAGTCGAGGCCGTACTCACGATGGCAGGTCGCTCCCGACCAAGCGCCCAAGGTGCGCGCTCACTTCCGCTCGAGACCTTGACCCACCCACCGTGTCGGTGTGCACCTATGGTTGCGAGGCCTGGATCAGGCCCCCGAGAGCTCGCTTCCGAGTCGCTTAAGCGCATCCCGGGTGGAGGTCGAAGAAACCTGGGAGTAGATCTCCATGGTCAAGGCGATCCGGCTGTGACGGAGGACTGCCATCGCGACCCGCGGGTGAACATCGAGTGCGACGAGCAGGCTGGCGCAGGTCCGCCGAGTTGAGTGAATGGGGACGACCGGCACGCCAGCCTTCGCGGCCCTCAGCTTGAAGTCGCGGTGGAAGTTGCGTGGGTCGACCGGATCGCCCAGTCGCGTCGTGAAGACGAGGCCGCAGTCTCCCCACATCTCCCCGGCCGCCAGCCGTCGCCGGTTCTCCTCGACGCGGTGCTGCTCGAGCGCCCGGACCGCGATCTCGGGGAGCGGGAGTGGCGCATCCGAGGACGGCGTCTTTGTGTGGCGTCGGAGCAGCTGGTGGTCGACCCGCTGGACTTGCCACGCGATGAGCGCCTCCCCGTTCTCCAGGTCGACATCTTCCCAGGCGAGCCCGAGCATCTCGCCGCGCCGCAGCCCGAGGGTCAGCAAGAGAACGTACCCGGCGTACATCGGGTCACCGTCCTCCCGCGCCGACTCGAGGAACTGCCGGGCCTCGTCGACGGTCCACACCGGCATCTTCTTCGACCGAGGCATCGGCACCCGCACCAGAGCGGCCACGTTGCGGAAGATCAGCTCCTCGCGCATCGCCTGGGTCAGTGCCCCGCGCAGCACGCGCCACGCCTGGTGGACAGTCCAGTCCGAGGCCACCTCGTGGCAGCACGCGCCGAGGGCGCAGCACTCCGGCTCGGACCGCGCGGCATCCTTGCCCTGGAAGCAGCACTGGCAGCGCACCCGCAGCGTGTTCACCCACACCTGAACGTCGCGGACCATCAACTTGTCGAGCTTGCGGTCGCCGAGGTCCGGGACGATGTAGAGCCGCGTGAACATCTCGTAGTTCGAGGTGGTGGCCGGCGACAGGGTCGGCCGCACCGTCTCCACCAGCCAGCGCTCGAGGAAGTCCCGCAGGCGCGGGGAGACCGGAACCATCGGCCCCCGCCGCGCCTGCTCGTGGAGCCGGAGCCACTTGTCGTGGACCTCCGGCCTGGTCTTCCCGTAGACGGTCTTGCGCTGCCGCCGGCCCCTCGGCGTCACGATCCAGACGTGCGCCGCGAAGCCGTTCCGGTACGGGTAGATCGACCCTTCCCCGTTGGCCCGTCGGCTCACGGCCACTCCGAATCGAGCGGCCAGTTCGCGTCGGCCTCCGCCTCGGCTGCCCGCCGCTCGACGTACTCGTCGACCCACTGGGGCAGGATCCGGCGCGAGCCGCCGTCCTTCAGGGAGCGGATGTCGCCGCTGATGACCATCATCCGCACCTTGCTCGCTCCGTAGCCGAGCATGTCGGCGACCTCGGGCACGGTGTACCACCGCCGCACGATCGGCCCCACCGGCGCCTTGCGCCGCCGCTTGGTCTGCCCCACCTTGTTGTGTGCTGAAACGGACATGTCCGACTCCTCTCGTCAGGGACCGACCTCCAGTAGGTCACGCCCCACCCGGACTGACGACCCCCACAGCTGCTTGTGGATAACCTGCCGAACAGGGTCCGTCACCCCCCAAATGGCCAAAAATCGCTCTCTGTGGACACCCCGCGACGAAAAAGTTCAAGAAATCTCGGATCCCTTCGACGAGGCCCGCACCGCCCACGACCCAGCACCCGCACCCCGTCGTCGACCCACCGCCGCCGCGGGACCAAGAGGCCGACAGCCACCCCATGGAGAACACACCTGGTGCACTTCGTGACCCCGAGCTTGGCCACGGGACGCCCCGCCTCGGCATTAGGGGTGTGATGACCTTGCACAAGCTCGCTGCCGGCACCGGGTACACGTACCTGACGAGTCAGGTCGCTGCCCACGACCGGGCCGAGCGATCCCAGGTCGGGCTTGCCGCCTACTACGAGGAGAAGGGCGAGTCGCCGGGTCGGTGGCTCGGCAGCGGCCTCGCCGGTCTCGACCTCGCCGACGGCGAGGCCGTCACCGAGGAGCAGATGAAGCTCCTCTTCGGCCAGGGTCGCCACCCCCGCTCTCAGGAGCATGATGCCGTGGCGCGCGGCTGGGGCTCCCTCGGCCGCGCCTTCCCCACGTTCACTGCGACCAGCCTGCGCCAGGAAGTCGCCGCCGCGTTCAGCGAGCACAACACCTCCCACGGGCGACGCTGGAACGTGCCCATCCCCACCGAGGTGCGTGCCGTCATCCGCACCGAGGTCGCCACCCGCGCCTTCGTCCGCACGAATGGCCGCGCACCTTACGACGACACCGAGCTCACCGGCTTCGTCGCCACCGCGTCCAAGCCAGCGCAGACCCCGATCGCCGGCTACGACCTGACCTTCAGCCCGGTGAAGTCAGTGTCAGCGCTGTGGGCACTCGCCGCACCCGAGGTCGCCCGCGAGGTCCAGGCCGCCCACGAGGCCGCGGTGCGGGCGACGATAAGCCTGCTCGAGGCCGAGGTCGCCTTCACCCGCGTCGGCAAGGCCGGCATCCGACAGGTCCCCGTCACCGGGCTCGTCGCCGCCGCCTTCGACCACCGCGACTCCCGCGCCGGTGACCCCGATCTGCACACCCACGTCGTGATCTCCAACAAGGTCCAGACCCTGCCGGACGAGGGAGGCAAGTGGCTCACCCTCGACGGCCGGATGGTGTTCAAGGCCAAGGTCATGGCCTCCGAGCACTACAACACCCGGCTCGAAGCTGAGCTCACGCAGCGGCTCGGCGTCCGATTCACCGAAAGTCCCTCCCCCCAGGGACGGCGTCCCGTGCGGGAGATCGTCGGCATCGACCCCCGGCTCCTGCAGGCCTGGTCCACGCGCCGCGGTGACATCACGAGCCGCCAGCGCCAGCTCGCTGCGTCGTTCCAGGCCGACCACGGCCGGGCACCCACGCGGATCGAGTCGCTAGCCCTGGCCCAGCAGGCCAACCTCGAGACCCGCCCCAACAAGCACGAGCCGCGCAGTTTGGGCGACCAACGTGACCAGTGGCGGGCTGAGGCGGATGCCGTTCTGGCCGCAGGCGGCCCCGCATACCGGCCTGCGTCCGTCGCCGACATGTTGGCAAACGTGCAGGTGGGCGCCTGGGTACGAAGCTCGGAACTGGGGGGGTACGAACCCGGACACGTTCTCGCCAGGCGAGTCGTCGACGTCCTCGAGTCGACCCGATCGACCTGGCAGGTCTGGCACGTCCGGGCCGAGGCCCTGCGGCAGGCCAGGTACGCCGGCATCCCCTTGTCGTCCCTGGACGCCACCGTCAGCGCCGTCGTCGACGTGGTGACGCAGCAGCTGTCCGTCCCCGTGGATGCCGTGCCCGACCTTGGTGAGCCGGCGTTCCTCCGCCGTGCGGACGGCGCATCCGTCTACTCGGTCCATGGAAGCCGCAGCTACACCTCGTCCGCGATCCTCGGCGCCGAGCGAAGTCTCCTCGTGGCCGGGGAACGGATCGACGGACACGTCATACCCGACTTCTTCGTCGACCTCGCCATCCGGCGGGGCGCCGCAGCGGGCCTGTCCCTCGACCCTGGTCAGTCCGAGCTGGTCCGCGCCCTCGCCACCAGTGGGGCCCGCCTCCAGGTCGCCCTCGCTCCGGCGGGCAGCGGCAAGACCACCGCGATGTCCACCCTCGCGACGGCCTGGCGCAGCGGCGGCGGGAAGGTCATCGGGCTTGCACCCACCGCCGTCGCCGCGGAGGAGCTCGGTCAGGCCATCGACACCACCGCCGAGACCGTCGCGAAGTTCGTCCGCAGTTCGGCGGCTGCCGCGAGCGACGGCCGGGTCGCGGCGTTCCCGCCGATCGGCCCACGCACCCTCGTCGTCATCGACGAGGCGGGAATGGTGGGAACGAAGGACCTCGAAGCCGTCGTGGACAATGTCCTTGAGCGAGGAGGCAGCGTCCGTCTCGTCGGGGATGACCAGCAGCTGACCGCGGTCGCCGCGAGCGGCGTCTT
>JBBSQC010000020.1:0-64529 GCA_038258215.1 Actinomycetales bacterium
AACCTCATCCACCAACCCCATCAGCTCACCCAGCTCCGCACCCGAAGCCTCGAACAACGCCTCGTCGAAACCCTCCAACGCATCCCGCGCCACCAGCAGCGCCGAGCGACGCTCCGCCAGGCTCATCCGGTGCCGATCCATAGCCCCAGTTTATCGAATTTTTGTTCGAGCAACAAGGTCCTGGGACCACCAGTTCCACTCCAGCACAACGGCATCGCGCATCGCTCCGGGTCTGGGAGTCACTCAGCCGACGTGCGACGCAGCAGGGCGAAGAACATCGCGTCGGTGCCGTGGACGTGCGGCCAGAGCTGGACGAAGGGCCCCTCGCCCAGCTCGTGCAACGCCTCCCCGGTGGCATCGGTGAAGAACGGGCGCGCGTCGACGACCTCGACGTCGGGCCGCTTCTTGAGGACGTCGGTGACCACGAAGCGGGTCTCGGCGAGGTGCGGGCTGCAGGTGGCATACCCCACGACCCCACCGGGCGCGACGGCGTCCAGGGCCGAGGACAGCAGGGCGCGCTGCAGCGGCCCGAGTGCGGCGAGGTCGGCGGGCTCGCGTCGCCAGCGGGCCTCCGGGCGTCGGCGGAGCGCCCCCAGCCCGGTGCACGGGGCGTCGACGAGCACCCGCGCATACGCGGCGGGCTCCTCCTCGCCGATGCCTCGGCCGTCGGCGGTGCGCACCTCCACCCGGCGACCCGCCTGCTCGGCATGCTCGATGAGCCTGCCCAGCGTCGATCGCACCAGGTCGGCTCGGTGGGGCGTCACCTCCACCGCCGTGAGGTCGGCTCCCTCGGCGACGGCCAGCGCGCCGAGCACGCCGGCCTTTCCGCCCGGCCCGGCGCACAGGTCGAGCCACCGAGACGGCACGTCCGTGGCGACGTCCGCGCGCACGAGCGCCAGGGCGACCAGCTGGGAGCCCTCGTCCTGCACCGCGGCCCGCCCGTCGCGCACCGCGGCGATCCGGCCCGGGTCGCCCGAGAGGAGCACGGCACCGATGGGCGAGGTGGTGCTCGGCTCGGCCTCGGAGGCCTCGACCAGCTCGGCGACGGTGGCCAGACCGGGTCGGGCGACCAGGTGGACGCGTGGGGCCTCGTTGTCCATGGTGAGCAGGGCCTCGACCTCGGCGTCGACGGTCTGCGCGCTCGCCCGACCGTGCCCGAGCAGGGCGGCCCGCAGCGCGCCCACGACCCACTCGGGGTGGGAGTGCCTGATCGCGAGCGCCGCGGCTCCCCCGTCGCGCGGTGCGACGAGGTCGCGCCACTCCTCGGGCGTCCGTTCGGTGACGCGTCGCAGCACGGCGTTGACGAACCCTCCCGCCCCCTGCCCGGCCACGGTGCGGGCCAGGCCGACCGTCTGGTCGACGGCGGCGTGCCCGGCGACCCGCATGCCGAGCACCTGGTGCGACCCGATGCGGAGCACGTCCAGCGCCTTGGGGTCGATCCGGTCCGTCGGCCGGTCGGCGGCGACCTCGATCACCGCGTCGTAGAAGCCCTGCCACCGGATCGTCCCGAACGCCAGCTCGGTCGCGAACGCGGCATCCCGGCCCTCGAGCCGTCGTCGCCGGAGGATGGCGGGCATCTCGAGATTCGCGTAGGCGCCCTCGGACACCGCGCGCAGGAGGGTGTATGCCGCGAACCGGGTGGGTTCGGCATCACGCGTCCGCTCCGCGGGAGCCGTCACGGAGCGGCGGCGCTGCCCGCGGTCTGGGGTGTGTCGGGATCGGTCGGGCACCCCCGGAGGCTACCGGGAACCACGACGGCGGCCAGGGCCGGTGCGGCGGCTCTCAGTCCTTCGAGGGATCCTCGCCGAAGGCGAGCGCCTCTCGGGTCATCCGGTAGGTGGCCCAGCGCAGGGACTCCACCCGCCCGTCGTCCTCGCGGAGCACCCGCAGCGGTTCGTGCCGCTCCGCCCCGGTCGTCGTGCGCAGGAGTCCGTCCTCGACCCGCTCGAACGTCCACGACTCCCGCTCTGCGGGCCACGCGGGCGACCGCACCTCGAGCTCTCCCTGGCGCACGGAGAAGTCCCACGGCCGCCCCTCGGAGTACCAGCGGCCCAGCAACGGCCGCAGGTCGTCGGGGACCTCGTGGCCGGGTCGCCACGGCTCCGGCTCGGGAGGCTCGAGGTCGAGGACCAGGTCGACGAGCGCCGCGGCGAAGTTCGCCGGGTCAGGCGGTGCCGAGGAGTTCATCAGCACCACTGCGGCAGTCCCGGTGGAGCGGTCGGTGAACACCCCGGTGACGTGGCCCGGCATCCCGCCGGTGTGCCCGACGAGGACCCGACCGCCCGGCGAGCGGAGGAGGAAGAAGCCCAACCCCATCCCCATCTGCCAGCCGTCGGTGTCGACGAACGCCCGGGGCCGGGTCATCTCATCCATCGTCGCCGGGTCGAGCACGGCCGGGTCGGGACTCGCCACGAAGGCGCTCCAGCGTGCGAGGTCCGCGGCCGTCGAGGCCAGGGCGCCGGCCGGTCCGGTGGCCCCGAGGTCGAGGACCGGTTCGGGGCGCGGGACGTCGTCCCAGGGCCCCACGTAGTAACCGTGGGCGTGCGGGCCGCCGTCGAAGCCGACGCTCGTGCGAGTCAGGCCGAGCGGCTCGAGCAGGCGGACGCGCAGGGACTCGTGCCACGGCCGGCCGTCGAGCCGACCGACGACCTGACCGAGGAGGGCGTAGGCGAGGTTCGAGTAGTGCCACTGCTCGCCCGCCGGGAGGATCGCCGACGCGCGGTCGGCCTCGCGCACCAGCGTCTCCTCGTCCGGATGCCGGAGAGTCACCCACACGTCACCGACGGGCTCGCGCTGCAGGCCGCTGATGTGGGACAGCGCATCGCGCACCGTCAGGGGGTGACCGAGCTCGGGGAGGTGGACGGCGAGCCGGTCGTCGAGCGTCAGACGGCCCTCGTCCCGCAGCTGCATGACCATCGTGGCAACGAAGGTCTTGGTGTTGGAGGCCACGAGGAACTGGTCGTCACGCGTCGGCGCCCGGTCGGCGCCGACCTCGACGGTGCCGATCCCGGTCTCCCAGAGCAGCTCACCGGATCGGAGCACGCTGGCGTACACGCCGGGGACGCGACCGGCCCGCTGTCGCTCGAGGGCTGCGCGCTGCAGGGCTGAGGACGTGGATTCGCGAACCATGCACGAACGGTAGATCACATCGACGCCCCACGACGGAGCACCACGTGGGCGAACCACGTCAGCCAGTGGCGCTCAGCCGAGCCGCTCCCCCGCGGCGATCCGAACACCCCTGGCCCAGTCGACCGCGGGCATCGACTTCTTGCCGCGCGGGCCCACCTCGCCGAGCTCGACCGCACCGGAGGCAGTTCCGACGCTGACGGTGCGCTTGGTGACGAGGACCTCGCCCGGTCCGAGGTCGACGACGGCGGACTCCGGCCGGTCTGCGGACGGCATCCGCACCGGCCCGATCTTCACCCGCTCTCCCCGGAAGGTGGTCCACGCCCCGGGGGCAGGGGTGCACCCGCGCACGTGACGGTCGACGACGTGCGCCGGGAGGGACCAGCGCACCTGGGCCTCTTCGGTCGAGAGCTTGGGGGCATGGCTGACACCGTCGGCGGGCTGGGGCACCGGGGTGAGACCTCCCTCCTGGATGCCGTCCAGGGTGGCGAGCAGCAGGTCGGCACCGGCGTGGGCGAGCCGGTCGAGCAGGGCACCCGAGGTGTCGTCGCCCCGGACCCGCTCGGTCAGCGTGCCGAAGACCGGACCGGTGTCCAAGCCCTCCTCCAGCAGGAACGTGGTGGCACCGGTGACGTCGTCGCCGGCCATCAGAGCGCGCTGCACCGGTGCGGCCCCGCGCCATGCCGGCAGCAGCGAGAAGTGCAGGTTGACCCACCCGTGGGTGGGCACGTCGAGCACCGGGCGCGGGACGAGAGCGCCGTAGGCGACCACGGGGCAGCAGTCGGGAGCGATCGCGGTCAACCGGCGCAGGAATGCCGGGTCGCGGGGATGCGCCGGTTCCAGCACCTCGATCCCGTGGTCCAGGGCCGCGACCTTGACCGGGGAGGGCACCAGGGTGCGTCCACGGCCGCTGCGCGCGTCGGGTCGGGTCACGACGGCGACGACCTCGTGGCGGGAGCCGACCAGGGCCAGGAGCGAGGGCACCGCGGTCTGTGGCGTGCCGGCGACGACGAGGCGCACTCAGGACCTCCGGTCCCGCACGGCGCACCGACTCGGCTCCGTGCCACGATGCGGCGGGATCGGTGTGACGTTCACGCCCGGCAGTCTAGGTCGGGCCCGGGCCGGGGCGGTCAGGCCGGTCGGGCCGGTCGCGGCACGGGCCGTGGGGTCAGGCCGTCGGGTCGGGTGGGTCGACCCGCACCGTGAGGGGATGCTGCTCCTTGCGTGCCGACGCCCGCGCCCGCAGCGCCGCCAGCTCGCGGGAGAGCTCCCCTCCGAGCTGGTGGGGCACCGTGAGCACCGTGCGCCACGTGTCGTCGGAGCCGCGCGGCAGCGGACCCAGCACGGCGGCGGCCGCCGGGAGCTCGAGCTCGCGCACCGACGCTTCGAGGAGAGCCCGCCTCCCGGTGATGGTCGCCACCCGGACCGCGGGCGGCAGGGAGAGCCCTCGTCGGTCCTCGAGCTCGCGCTCGGCGAACCAACCCGGATCCCACCGCACCAGGGCCTCGACCGCCGGCACGGTGGCTTGCAGCGGCGCACCGGAGAGCACCACCCGGCCCCCATCGGAGGCGGGTGTGACGAGCGCCGCGGCCCCCATCCAGCGGCGTAGCGCCTCCTCGGACGCGGGCAGCGTGGGGCGGTCCAGCAGGGCCCACGCGTCCAGCAGCAGGGCCACTGCGTAACCCCCGTCGGCGACGGGCTCGGCGCCGGGCGTCGCCACCACGAGTCGGGGCCCGGACCCGACGCGGTCGAGCACGGTGCCGGCGCCGGACCGTTCCACCGGGACACCGGGAAAGGCCCGACCGAGCTCCTCGGCCGTGCGCCGCGCGCCGACCACGGAGGACCGCAGCCGGCCGCCCTCGCAGGCCGGGCACCGGAAGGAGATCTCGACCCGTCCGCACCACCGGCACGCGGGTGGGGTGGTCGGGCCGGTGAGGCCGAGCGGGCCGGCACAGACCCCGCACCGCGCGGGCCGCCGACAGTCCTGGCAGGACAGCGAGGGCAGGTAGCCCCGTCGCGGCACCTGCACGAGCACCGGGCCGCGCGTGAGCCCCTCCTTGGCGGTGCGCCACGCAAGGGTCGGCAGGTGTGCCGCCCCCGCGCCGGGGTCCCGGTCCGCGTCGTGCCCCTCCCCCGCCACCCGCACCGAGGGAACCGCCGCCCGGACCACGGCGCGTGGCGCCTCCACGGAGCTGAGCACGTCAGTGGCGACGAGGTCCGCCACGGCTGCGGTGCGGGAGAAGCCGGCCGACAGCACGGCCGCTCGGGAGCGCGCCGCCCGGGCCAGCAGCACCTCGCGGACGTGTGGGTAAGGGGATCGCGGCTCGTCGTGCAGGTCGTCGCCGTCGTCCCACCAGGCCACCAGCCCGAGGTCCCGCACCGGTGCGAACGCCGCGGCCCGGGTGCCCACCACCACCTGGACGTGGCCTCGCAGGACCTTGAGGTATGCCGTGTAGCGCGCCTGTGGCCCTTGGTCGGCGGTCAGCCTGGTGTGTCGTCCCGGGCCCAGCGCCGTCAGGAGCGCGGCCTCGACCCGGGCGACGTCGCGGTGGTCGGGCACGACGAGCAGGGCGCCCCGCCCCCCGTCGAGGGCGGAGCGAGCGGCGTCGGCGAGGAGGGAGGGCCAGTCGGTGGCCGAGTCGACCGAGGGCACCGCGAGGACGGATGCCCCCGGGCTGCCGCCGGCGGTCCCCCGGGCCAGGAACGCGGGCCCCGCTGGGTAGGGATCCCAGGACCGGACCTCGTGGGCGGGGAGGTCTGGGAGGTCCGGACCGCCCTGCGGCAACGCCTTCTCCGCGGTGGCGTGCCGCGACGGGACGGCGAGGCGGAGCACGTCACCGAGCGTGCCGGCATACCGGCCGGCCACCTCACGGGCGACCACCAGCACATCGGGGTCGAGGACCGCCTCGTCGGACACCACCCGCCGGAGCGGCGACAGTCGACCGCGGTGCCCCGCCTCGGCGGACCGTGCGAGCACGAACCCGTCGAGGTCACGGCCGGCGAAGCGCACCTTGACGCGCACCCCCGGCTGGGCACCCTCGGACGCGGACTCCGGCACGGTGTACTCGAAGGGCCGGTCGAGGTGGGCCAGACCGCTGTCGACCTGGACCAGAGCGATCGGAAGGGTTGTCGTCGTCGGGTCGTCGGAGGACAGCCGCCTGCGACCGCCGCCCGGCGACACGGCGAGGTCGAGCCGGCGCGTGTCCGACCCGGCGCCCTCCCCTTCGTTCATGGGCTCGAAACTACTGGAGCCAGACGACGCTCAGCCGCGGGCCGCTCGCTGCAGCGCCTCCACGCGGTCGGTGCGCTCCCAGGTGAAGGCGTTCTCGACACCGTCGACCGCGGTGCGACCGAAGTGGCCGTAGGCCGCGGTCGCCTTGTAGATCGGGCGGAGGAGGTCCAGCGCGTCGAGGATCGCCCCAGGGCGGAGATCGAAGACGTCGAGGATGGCGGCCTGGATCTTCTCGGCCGGGACGGTCTCGGTGCCGAAGGTCTCGACGTAGAGCCCGACCGGCTGGGCCTTGCCGATGGCGTAGGCCACCTGGACCTCGCAGCGCCGGGCCAGCCCCGCGGCGACGACGTTCTTGGCGACCCAGCGGGTGGCGTAGGCGGCCGAGCGGTCGACCTTGCTCGGGTCCTTTCCCGAGAACGCGCCACCACCGTGCCGGGCCATGCCGCCGTAGGTGTCGACGATGATCTTGCGGCCGGTGAGGCCGGCGTCACCCATCGGCCCGCCGATGACGAACTTCCCGGTGGGGTTGATGTAGGCGCGATAGTCGTCGGTGCGCAGGTCGGTGCCGTCCTCGGCGAGCTGGGCGAGCACCGGCTCGATGACCTGGCTGCGCACGTCGGGCTCGAGCATGCCGTCGAGGCTGATGTCCTCGGCGTGCTGGCTGGAGACGACGACGGCGTCGAGCGAGACCGCGCGGTCCCCCTCGTAGGCGATGGTGACCTGGGTCTTGCCGTCGGGGCGGAGGTAGGAGAGGTCGCCGTTCTTGCGCACCGCGGTGAGCCGCTCGGCGAGCCGGTGGGCGAGGAAGATCGGGAGCGGCATCAGCTCGGGGGTGTCGTCGCAGGCGTAACCGAACATCAGGCCCTGGTCGCCAGCGCCCTGCTTGTCCAGCGGGTCCACCCCGCCGGTGCGGCTCTCGAATGCCGTGTCCACGCCCTGGGCGATGTCCGGGCTCTGCTGCCCGATGGAGACCTCGACGCCGCAGGACGCACCGTCGAAGCCCTTGGTGGAGCTGTCGTAGCCGATCTTCAGGACGGTGTCGCGGACGATCTTGGGGATCTCCACGTAGGCCTCGGTGGTCACCTCACCAGCGACGTGCACGAGACCCGTCGTGACCATGGTCTCCACGGCGACCCGGCTGCCGGGGTCCTGCGCGAGCATGGCGTCGAGGATCGAGTCGGAGATCTGGTCGCAGATCTTGTCGGGGTGACCCTCGGTGACGGACTCGGACGTGAACAGGCGTGCTGACACGCGCGGGCTCCTTCGGTGCTGGGCGACACGGCGCGAGGCCGCTCGGGACGCGGTCAATCTACCTGCTCGGGCGCCGACCCCGGGGAGGTGACCCGCAGGGTGGATCGGGTGGGTCAGCGGGGCCCGCGGGTTCCTGACACGATGGGCCACACCACCCCTGACGAGGAGTCCAGATGAACCAGCCGGAGTTCCCCACCGTGTTCCGCGGATACGACCCGGACCAGGTCGATAGGCACCTGGCCGACCTGAGCCACGCCGCGGAGACCGCCCGGCAGGAGACCGCCGAGGTCTCCGCCGAGCTCGCCGGGAGCCGTCAGGCGCACGACGCGCTCACCGCGGAGATCGAGGAGCAGCAGCGCGTCGTCGCCGGCCTCGAGGAGCGCGCCCGGCGGGTCGCCAACCCGACCTTCGCCGACCTCGGGGAACGCGTCGGGTCGATCCTCGCGCTCGCCGACGAGGAGGCCGCCCAGGTCCTGGGCGACGCGGCGGAGGGTGCCGAGGTGATCCGGCTGGCCGCCACCGAGGACACCGCGCGAGCTCGCAACGACGCCGACCGCTACGCCCAGGGGGTTCGCTCCCGCGCCGACGCGGAGGCGGCCGAGGCCCTCTCGCGGGCCCGGGCCGAGGCGGACGCCATCGTCGACGGTGCCGCCCGGGAGGCCGCGGCCCGACGTGAGGAGGCCGAGGCCTACTTCGAGAACCAGCAGGCGAACGCCGCGGAGGCGGCATCCGAGGTCGAGCTGACCCTGCGGGAGCGCCGGGAACGCTCGTCCGTGGAGTTCACCGCCCAGGTGGCCCAGCAGGACCAGGCCCTCGCGGCCGTGCAGGAGCGGGCCGACGTGCTGCGCCGGGAGGCCGAGGAGGAGCGTCAGGTCGCGGCGGCCGACTCCGCCCGTCAGGTCGACGCCGCCAGGGAGAAGGCTGGCGCGCTGGTCACGGCCGCGAAGGAGCAGGCCGAGAGGATCCGCCGCGACTCCGAGCGCGAGCTCGCCGCCGCGACCGCTCGGCGCGACAGCATCACCGCCCAGCTGAGCAACCTCCGCAGCATGCTGGGCACCCTGGGTGGCGGGGCCGCGGCGGGGGTCGCGGACGAGGGAGACCCGGAGCCCGCGGGCGAGGGGGCCTCCGGCTCCGACGTCGAGGTGTCCGCCGAGGAGAGTGAGCACAGCGAGTCCGACGCCTCGCCCGAGGACGTGACCGGCGAAACGTCGGAACAGAGCGAGAGCACCCAGGACGGCGACAGCGTCGACGCGGACGGGGCCGAGAGCGAGGCCACGGCATCGTCGAAGAGCTCGAAGAAGGCCTCCACCGCCCGCCGCTGATCCGGGGTTCCCGGGGTCACCCGGGTCTGGGTCAGAGCAGGGGGGTGACGAGCTCCAGGATGGCCTGGGCGACGTCGTCCTTGGCGGCCGGCCCGATGTCGATCACGTCGTCGGTGCCGCGCCGCAGCACGTGCACCGTGGTGTCGTCCTTGCCGAACGTCGTGTCGACCCCGACCTCGTTGACCACGAGCACGTCGCACCCCTTGCGCGCGAGCTTGGCTCGCCCGTGCTCGAGCACCGAACCCGACTCGTCACCGGTCTCGGCCGCGAACCCCACGATGAACGGGACGGTGGCCTCCCCCCGGGCCGCGACGAGCCCCGCGAGGATGTCGGGATTGCGCACCAGGGTCACGGTGGGCGCCGACTCGTCGGCCGCACCGTCCACACCGGCCTCGTGCGACTTCTTCATCTTGTGCTCGGCCACCGCAGCGGGGCGGTAGTCGGCAACGGCCGCGGCCATGACGACGAGGTCGGCGGAGGCGGCGGCATCCAGGACGGCCGACTCCATCTCCACCGCGGTCTCGACGACGACGACGTCGACCTCCGGTGGCGCGGCGAGGGAGGCGGTCGTGACGAGCGTGACGTGAGCCCCCAGGGCAGCGGCGGCGCGGGCCACGGCATACCCCTGCTTGCCCGACGAGCGGTTGCCCAGGTAGCGCACCGGGTCCAGCGGCTCACGGGTGCCGCCGGCGGTGACGACCACCTCCCGGCCGGTCAGGGCACCCCGACCGCGCCGGTCGGACAGCGCCGACGAGGTGGGTGAAGAGCGAGCGTGGCGGGCGAGCTCGCGCTCGCACACGGCGAACAGCTGCTCGGGCTCGGGCAGGCGCCCGGAGCCGGTGTCGCTGCCGGTGAGCCGACCGGATGCCGGGGGCACGACATGGACCCCGCGCTCGCTCAGGGTCGCGATGTTGGCCTGGGTGGCCGGGTGCTCGAACATCTCGGTGTGCATCGCCGGTGCCATGACGACCGGGCAGCGAGCCGTGAGGAGCACGGTGGTGAGCAGGTCGTCGGCCTGGCCGGAGGCGGCCCGCGCCAGGAGGTCAGCGGTGGCCGGCGCGACGACGACGAGGTCGGCCTCCTGCCCCAGGCGCACGTGCGGCACCTCGGTGATGTCGGACCACACGTCGGTGTGCACCGGTTTGCCGGACAGTGCCGACCAGGTGGCCTCACCGACGAAGTGCAGCGCGGCCGCCGTCGGCACCACGGTGACGTCGTGGCCGGCCTCGGAGAGCAGGCGCAGGAGCGAGCAGGCCTTGTATGCCGCGATGCCCCCAGCGACCCCGAGGACGACCTTCACGTCGGTCAGGCCTCGGGGGTGGGCTCGGCGGTGAGCAGCCCCTCGTTGATCTCACGCAGCGCGATGGACAGCGGCTTCTCGTGCACCTCGGAGTCGACCAGCGGGCCGACGTACTCGAGCAGGCCCTCCTGGAGCTGGGAGTAGTAGGCGTTGATCTGGCGGGCCCGCTTCGCGGAGTAGAGCACCAGGGCGTACTTGGTGTTGGCGCGCTCGAGCAGCTCGTCGATGGGCGGGTTGGTGATGCCGATGGGGTCGGCCAGCGTGCCGGACACGTCAGTCTCGCTTCGTTTCGGGGACGGGGGTTCGCATCAATGATACGAGGTCCGCAGCAGCGTGCCGAACGTCCTCGTTGACGACGGTCGCATCGAACTCCGCCGCGTTGGACATCTCCACCCTGGCGGTGACCAACCGGGCCTCCCGCTCCTCGGGGCCCTCGGTGCCCCGACCGACGAGCCGGCGCACCAGCTCGTCCCACGAGGGTGGCGCGAGGAAGACGAACTGTGCCCCTGGCATGGTCCGGCGGACCTGGCGCGCGCCCTGGAGGTCGATCTCCAGCAGCGCCAGCCGTCCGTCGTCGAGCGCCCGCTCCACCGGAGCCCGCGGTGTGCCGTACTTGGCCCGGCCGTGCACCACCGCCCACTCCAGGAACTCCCCGTCGCGGACCATGCGGTCGAACTCCGCGTCGTCGACGAAGTGGTAGTGGACGCCCTCGGCCTCCCCGGGCCGCGGGGTCCGGGTCGTGGTCGAGACCGACAGCCAGACCTCCGGGTGGTGCTCCCGGACGTGGGCCGCGACGGTCCCCTTGCCGACGGCCGTCGGACCCGCGAGGACGGTGAGGCGCGAGCGGGCCGTCACGACCGCCCGAAGCGCTCGATGAGTGCGGCCTGCTGGTTCTGCCCCAGGCCCCGGACGCGGCGACTCTGCGAGATGCCGACCTCCTCCATGATCTGCGCGGCACGCACCCGCCCCACGCCGGGCATCGACTCCAGCAGTGCCGAGACGCGCATCTTGCCGATGACCTCGTCGCTCTTGCCCTCTGCGACGACCTCCGCGAGGGAGACGCTCCCCCGCTTGAGCCGATTCTTGACCTCGGCGCGCTCGCGACGCGAGGCTGCGGCCTTCTCCAAGGCGGCGGAGCGCTGTTCTGGTGTGAGCGGCGGGAGGGCCACAGACGGTCCCTTCGGTGGACGTGCGGACGCTGGCTGCTCAACGTCCGGCGGTACTGCTTGGACTCTATCGCGCGAGCCGTGGGGCGTGAGCCCGCGAGTCGGGCCGTCCGAGGTCATGCCACAGTCACCTGCGAACCTCAGTCGAGGGGTCAGGACACGCCGACTGAATCGCGGGCGGGCTCAGCACGTCCTGACCCCTCGACTTCTCCGGCACTGGGCGTTGAGCGAGTGCCCACGCGGGTGGCGATGCCAGGGGTCACGGTGCCGGACATCAGCCGTGCACTGGTCTCCGGAACTGCCGTTTACCGCGAGTTCCTCCGGCCAGGTTTCTCGGGTGACCCGATAAACCCCGGCCCTGCTGGACAAGGCTTCTCCGTGTCGGCCGGGGCTTCCCGGGCTGGGCCGGCCGAGCCGACCGGGATGCCGCATGGTCAGAGGATCGCCGAAGCCATCGCGTCCGCCGACCGGCGGGCGGCGGCCCTGAGGTCGCTCGCGCGCGGCCCGGCGCCGAGCACCTCGCGGCTGCTGTTCCCGAGCACCTGCCCGACGGCCCGCCCGAAGGTGGCCCTGACCCCCTCCGGGGTGCCGCCCTGCGCGCCGAGCCCCGGGGCCAGCAGGGGCGCGTTGGATGCCGCGAGGTCCAGCCCCAGGGCGCGGACGGCATCCCCGACGGTTGCGCCGACGACCATGCCGACGCTGCCGAGCGACCCGTTGCGCCGGTCGGAGGCGTTGTCGGCCGTGACCCCCTCGACCACCGACGCGGCGACGCTGCGGCCGCCCACGGTGGCGTGCTGGACGCCGGGCCCCTCCGGGTTCGAGGTCAGGGTGAGGACGAAGACCCCTCGCCCGGTCGCCGCAGCGAGGTCGAGCGCCGGGCGCAACGACTCGTAGCCGAGGTAGGGGCTGAGGGTCACCGCGTCGGCACGGACCGGCGAGGTCTCGGACAGGTAGGCCTGCGCATACCCGGCCATCGTCGTGCCGATGTCACCCCGCTTGGCGTCGAGGAGGCTCAGGGTGCCGGCATCCCGCAGCCCCTCCAGGGTGTTCTCGAGCACGGCGATCCCGCGTGACCCGAACCGCTCGAAGAAGGCCGACTGCGGCTTGACGCACGCGACGGCGCCACCGAAGGCCTCGACGCACGTCATCGCGAACCGCTCGAGCCCGTCGACGTCGTCGGAGAGCCCCCACCGCTCCAGCAGGCCGGGGTGCGGGTCGACGCCGGGACAGAACGGCCCCAGCTCGTCCATCGCCGCGCGCAGCCTGGCTCCGAAGGGCTCGGGGACGGCGGGAGAGTCGGTCATGGGCGAACCATCCTGTCGTGGGCGATTCCGACGACGTCGGCGAACCGGTCGAAGCCGTGGCCGGTGACCTCGGCCTCGAGCTCGTCCACGACCCGTCTCGGCGCGCAGGGGTCGTTGAACGTCGAGGTGCCGACCTGCACGGCCGACGCGCCGGCGGCCACGAGCTCGAGGGCGTCGCGCCCCGTGCGGACACCCCCGACCCCGATGATGGGCGCGGGCTTGAGCCGCTCCTCGCGCATGGCGGCGCTGACCTGCCAGATGGCGCGCACCGCAACCGGTCGGATGGCCGGGCCCGACAGCCCGCCGGTGGTCCCGGCGAGCTGGGGCCGCAGCCGGTCGGTGTCGATGACCATGCCCAGGAGCGTGTTGATCATCGTGAGCCCGGTGGCACCCGCAGCAAGAGCGGCCTCGGCGACCAGGACGATGTCCGTGACGTCGGGCGTGAGCTTGGCGAAGATCGGTGTGCGAGAACCCACCCGGTTGCGCACGATCCGCACCACTCGTTCGGAGGCGACCGGGTCGCACGCGAACACCAGGCCACGGTTCGCGACGTTGGGGCAGGAGATGTTGACCTCCACACCGACGACCGCGTCGTATGCCGGGCTGGCCACGAGCCGCTCCGTGACCACCCCGAACTCCTCGGCCGTGGCGCCGGCCACCGACACGAGCACGCGCGCCCCGACCGACTTCAGCCAGGGGAGGTCGTGCTCGACGAAGGCCCCGATGCCCGGCCCCTGGAGGCCGATCGAGTTGAGCATCCCGGATGCCGTCTCGGCCATCCGCGGGGTCCCGCGACCCGATCGTGGGTCCGCCATGACGGTCTTGGTGACGAAGGCCCCGAGCTCGGACACCGGAAAGAAGCGGTGCAGCTCCTTGCCGTTCGCCGCGCAGCCGGATGCCGTCATCACGGGGTTCGGGAGCGTCAGCCCCCCCAGGGCCGTGGACATGTCGACCATCAGTGCCCGCCCGTCCCCGGTGCACCCACCGCGTCCGCCGGCACCTGGCACACGCCGTTCTCGAAGGCGTCCCAGCGCACCCGGTCTCCTCGGAAGACCGGACCCTCCAGGCAGGAACGCACCATCCGCGTGACCCCGTCGTTGCCGGTGACCGGCATGACGCAGGTCATGCACACCCCGATCCCGCAGGCCATCGACTCCTCGACGGCGACCTGCGCCACGGCCCCGTGCTTCCCGGCCACCTCTGTGACCGAGCGCAGCATCCCCATCGGCCCGCAGGCGTAGGCGACCCCCGCACCGGAGGCGTCGATGACCTCGCCCAGCACGTCGGACACCCAGCCTCGCCGACCCGCGGACCCGTCGTCGGTCGTGACAGTCACCCCGTCGGTCGTGCGCCGCGCCTCGACGACGCCGAAGAGCCGGTCCTCGGATGCCGCGCCCAGCACCATCTCCACGTGGCAGCCGCGCTCCCGCAACACCTCGGCGAGCCAGAACAGGGGGGCCGAGCCGTAGCCGCCGCCCACCAGGACGCACGGGACGGCCTCGGACGGCAGGGGGAAGGGGCGACCGAGTGGTCCGACGACGTCGACGGGGTCGTGGGCGCCCAGCGCGGCGAGCCACTCGGTACCCACCCCGTGCGCCGCGACCACGATGTCGACGGTGCCGCCGTAGGTGCCTGAAGGGGTGACCTTGTGGATCGAAAAGCAGCGCCGCAACAGGTTGGCAGAGGTCTCCCCACCGACCGCCAGAGCCACGAACTGACCGGGGCGGGCGAGCTCGGCGACGCCAGGCGCCACGAGGGTGAGGTGATGGTAGGCACCGGCCCGGCGGTTGGAGATCACCTCGCCGCGCACCTGCACGACCCTGCTCATGCGCCCGCCTCCACCCCGAAGAGGTCCAGCGCGGCCGAGTGCTCCTGCAACGAGGTCACCTCGAGGTCTCCGTGCATGACCGCCTCGATGGCCAGGACTGCGGCGGCGAGCTGCTGGACCGTGGTGATGATCGGCTTGTCCATCGCGGTGGTGGCCGCCCGGATGGCGTAGCCGTCGGCCCGCGCCGACGCGCTCGGCCCACTCGGGCTGTTGACGACCATGTCGATCTCACCGGCGTTGATCCAGTCCACGATCGAGCGGCCGTCGGCGCCGCGCTCGGCGTGCTTGAGCACGACCTCGGCGTCGATACCGTTGCGCCGCAGCACGTCTGCGGTGCCCGAGGTCGAGACGATGCGGAACCCCAGGTCGACCAGTCGCTTGACCGGGAAGATGATCGCGCGCTTGTCCCGGTTGGCCACCGACACGAACACCGTTCCCGTGGTTGGCAACCCGCCAATGGCACCCAGCTGGGCCTTGGCGAAGGCCCGGCCGAAGTCGGTGTCGATCCCCATGACCTCACCGGTCGAGCGCATCTCGGGCCCGAGGAGGCTGTCGACCACGAGGCCCTCGGCGGTGCGGAACCGCTTGAACGGCAGCACGGCCTCCTTGACCGACATCGGTGCGTGCACCGGCATCCGGCCGCCGTCGGTGTGAGCCGGGAGCAGCCCCTCCTCGCGGAGCTCGGCGATGGACGCGCCGAGCATGATCCGGGCCGCCGCCTTGGCCACGGCGACGCCGGTGGCCTTGGCCACGAACGGCACCGTGCGTGAGGCGCGAGGATTGGCCTCGAGCACATAGAGGATGTCCTGCGCGAGGGCGAACTGCACGTTCATCAGGCCGCGCACGCCGATGCCCTCCGCCAGGGCGAGGGTCGACTCCCTGACGCGCTCGAGCTCGCTGGCCCCCAGCGTCACCGGAGGCAGGGTGCACGAGGAGTCGCCCGAGTGGATGCCGGCCTCCTCGATGTGCTCCATGATCCCGCCGACGTACATCTCGACCCCGTCGTAGAGAACGTCGACGTCGATCTCGATCGCGTCGTCGAGGAACCGGTCGACGAGCACCGGGTGCTCGGGGCTGACGACGGTGGCGCGCTCGACGTAGCCCGAGAGTGTGACGTCGTCGAAGACGATCTCCATGCCACGACCGCCGAGGACGTAGGAGGGCCGCACGAGCACCGGGTAGCCGATCTCGTGGGCGATCTCCACCGCCTCGGGAGCGCTGTAGGCCGTGCCGTGCTTGGGTGCGGGCAGCTCGGCCTCGGCGAGCACCCGCCCGAAGGCTCCTCGGTCCTCGGCGAGGTGGATCGCCTCGGGGCTGGTGCCCACGATCGGGACCCCCTCGGCCTTCAGGGCCCTGGCGAGGCCGAGCGGGGTCTGGCCACCGAGCTGGACGATGACTCCGGCGACCGGGCCCGCGAGCGTCTCGGCGTGCACGACCTCCAGGACGTCCTCGAGGGTGAGGGGCTCGAAGTAGAGCCGGCTGCTCGTGTCGTAGTCGGTGGACACCGTCTCGGGGTTGCAGTTGACCATCACCGTGTCGTAACCCGCCTCGCGCAGTGCGAAGCTCGCGTGCACGCAGGAGTAGTCGAACTCCACGCCCTGGCCGATCCGGTTGGGACCGGAACCGAGGATGATGACGGCGGGCCGGTCCCTCGGCGCCACCTCGTCCTCCTCGTCGTAGGAGCTGTAGTGGTAGGGCGTGCTCGCCGCGAACTCGGCCGCGCAGGTGTCGACCGTCTTGTAGACCGGACGGACACCCAGGGCGTGGCGGACGCCGCGGACCACGGCCTCCGGCATCCCCCGCAGGGAGGAGAGCTGGGCGTCGCTGAAGCCGTGCCGCTTGGCCAGTCGCAACAGGTCGGGCGTGAGCTCGATGGAGGCCGCCACCGCGGCGGCGACGCCCTCGATGAGGGCCATCTGGTCGAGGAACCATGGGTCGATCCTGGTGGCCTCGTGGACCTCCTCGACGGACAGCCCTCCGCGCAGGGCCTGCTGGACGAGCACGATGCGTCCGTCGGTCGGGCGGCGGGCCCGGTCGAGCACCTCACGCGCCTCCTCGGTCGTGGGCCGGGGGCCGTCCCAGTGGAAGCTGCTGCCCGCCTTCTCCAGCGACCGCAGCGCCTTCTGGAGGGCCTCGGTGAAGCTGCGCCCGATGGACATCGCCTCGCCGACCGACTTCATCGTGGTCGTGAGGGTGTCATCGGCGGCGGGGAACTTCTCGAAGGCGAAGCGGGGCACCTTCACCACGACGTAGTCCAGCGACGGCTCGAAGCTCGCGGGCGTCTCCCGGGTGATGTCGTTGGGCACCTCGTCGAGCGTGTAGCCGATCGCCATCTTGGCGGCGATCTTCGCGATCGGAAAGCCGGTGGCCTTGGAGGCCAGGGCCGAGGACCGCGACACGCGGGGGTTCATCTCGATGACGATGATCCGACCGTCGACCGGGTTGACCGCGAACTGGATGTTGCAGCCACCGGTGTCGACGCCGACCTCGCGGATGATCGCGATGCCGATGTCGCGCAGCCGCTGGTACTCACGGTCGGTCAGGGTGAGCGCCGGCGCCACCGTGATCGAGTCGCCCGTGTGCACACCCATCGGGTCGAGGTTCTCGATGGAGCAGACCACGACGACGTTGTCCGCGTGGTCGCGCATCACCTCGAGCTCGTACTCCTTCCAGCCCATGATCGACTCCTCGAGGAGCACCTCGGTGACCGGGGAGTACTGGAGGCCGGCGCCGGCGATCCGCACGAGCTCATCCTTGTCGTGGGCGAACCCGCTGCCGAGGCCGCCCATGGTGAACGAGGGGCGCACCACCACGGGGTAGCCGAGCTCGTCGGCGGCGGCGAGCACCTCACCCATCGTGTGGCAGATGCTCGAGCGGGCCGACTCGGCGCCGCAGCGCTCGACGACGCCCTTGAACTTCTGGCGGTCCTCCCCCAGCTGGATGGCCTCCACGTTGGCGCCGATGAGCGGGCAGTCGTACTTCTCCAGCACCCCCCGGTCGTGGAGCTCGATCGCGCAGTTCAGTGCCGTCTGCCCGCCCAGGGTGGCCAGCACGGCATCCGGGCGCTCCTTGGCGATGATCGACTCGACGATCTCGGGGGTGATCGGCTCGACGTAGGTCGCGTCGGCGAACTCGGGGTCGGTCATGATCGTCGCGGGGTTGGAGTTGACGAGGATGACCCTGATGCCCTCCTCGCGCAGCACCCGGCACGCCTGGGTGCCCGAGTAGTCGAACTCGCACGCCTGGCCGATGACGATCGGCCCGGAGCCGATGACCAGCACGCTCGTGATGTCCTCGCGCTTGGGCACTACGCGCCCACCTCCTGATGCGTGGCGTCGGGGGTTCGGGTCCTCGTCATCAAGTCGACGAACCGGTCGAAGAGGTAGGCCGCGTCGTGTGGACCAGCCGCCGCCTCGGGGTGGTACTGCACCGAGAAGGCCGGCAGGTCAAGGCACTCCAGGCCTTCGACGACGTCGTCGTTCAGGCACACGTGGCTCACCCGAACGCGCCCGAAGGGGGTGTCGGAGTCGCGGTCGAGGGGGGCGTCGACGGCGAAGCCGTGGTTGTGCGCGGTCACCTCGACCTTGCCGGTGGTGCGGTCCATGACCGGCTGGTTGATGCCCCGGTGGCCGTACTTCAGCTTGTAGGTGCCGAATCCCAGTGCGCGACCGAGGATCTGGTTGCCGAAGCAGATGCCGAAGTAGGGGATCCGCTCGGTGAGCACGGCCCGGACGAGGTCGGCCTGGCGCTCCGCGGTGCTCGGGTCGCCCGGTCCGTTGGAGAGGAAGACACCGTCGGCGCCCACCGCGCGCACGTCCTCGATCGTCGCGGTCGCCGGGAGCACGTGCACCTCGATGCCGCGCTCGGCCATCATCACCGGCGTCATCGCCTTGATTCCTAGGTCCACCGCCGCCACCGTGAACCGCCTCTCCCCCACGGCCGGGACGACGTATGCCGTGTCGGTCGCCACCTGCTCGGCGAGCGAGGCACCGGCCATCTCGGGCGCGTCGTGCACCTGCGCGAGCAGGCTCTCGGCGGACTGGCGGGCCGCACCGCCGGAGAATATCCCGACCCGCATCGCCCCGCGCTCGCGCAGGTGCCGGGTCAGGGCCCTGGTGTCGATGTCGCAGATCCCGACGACGCCCTGGGCGTCGAGCTCGTCCTCCAGGGCCCGGCGCGAGCGCCAGCTCGACGGGCGCAGGGCCGCATCGCGCACGACGTAGCCGGCGACCCAGATCCGGGCGGACTCGTCGTCCTCGTCGTTCCAGCCCGTGTTGCCCACGTGCGGCGCCGTCATGACGACGACCTGCCTGTGGTAGCTCGGGTCGGTGAGCGTCTCCTGGTAGCCGGTCATGCCGGTGGAGAAGACGGCCTCCCCGACCGTGCTTCCCCGGCGGCCGTAGGCGGACCCGGTGAAGGTGCGCCCGTCCTCGAGGACGAGGTGCGCGGGCTCGCGGATGGTCAGCACGTGGTCGGCTCCCCTCCCAGGGCGGTCACTCGGCCGCGCAGGATCGTCGTGTGGACCGCGCCGCGCAGGGCGGCGCCGTGCCACGGGGTGTTGCGGGACAGGGACTGCGAAGTCTCACGGTCGACGGTCGCAGTGGTGGCCGGGTCGACCAGCACGAGGTTGGCCGGGATGCCGGGTGCCACGTGGAGGCCGTGGTCGGCGAGCCCGGCGATGCGCGCCGGAGCCGTCGACATGACCCGCGCCAGCTCGTGCCACCCGAGGTCCCCGTCGGCGACGAGGAGGTCGTGGACGACCGCGAACGCCGTCTCGAGGCCGAGCATGCCGAAGGCCGCATCGGCGAAGGCGTGCTCCTTGTCGTGGCGGGCGTGGGGGGCGTGGTCGGTGGCGACCGCGTCGATGGTGCCATCGGCCAGGCCGTCCCGCAGGGCCTGCCGATCCTCGCTCGGACGCAGCGGCGGGTTGACCTTGAAGACCGGGTCGTAGCCGGTGAGGAGCTCGGTGCCGAGCGCCAGGTGGTGCGGCGTGACCTCCGCGGTGACCGCGATGCCGCGCGCCTTGGCCCAGCGCACGATGTCGAGGCCCTCGGCGGTCGTGACGTGCGCGACGTGCACCCGTGACCCGGTGTGCTCGGCGAGCATGACGTCGCGGGCGATGATGCTCGCCTCCGCGACGGGCGGCCAGCCCGCGAGGCCGAGCCGACCGGAGACCTCGCCCTCGTGGCAGCAGGCGCTCGGGCCCGCCAGCGCGGGGTCCTGGCTGTGCTGGGAGATGACCCCGCCGAAGGCCCGGACGTACTCCAGGGCTCGGCGCATCACCCGTCCGTCGGCCACGCAGTGACCGTCGTCGGAGAAGACCGACACCGTGGCCCGCGACCGGTGCATCAGGCCCAGCTCAGCGAGCTCGGCGCCGTCGAGGCCCTTGGTGACGGCCCCGATCGGGACGACGTCGACCAGGCCGGCGGCGCGCCCCAGGTCGAGCACGCGCTCGGCCGCCTCGGCGGTGTCGGTCACCGGCGTGGTGTTGGCCATCGCGAGGACCGCCGTGAAGCCGCCCACGGCCGCGGCACGCGAGCCGGAGGCGATCGTCTCGGCGTCCTCCCGGCCGGGCTCGCGCAGGTGGGTGTGCAGGTCGACGAAACCCGGGAGGAGCACGAGGCCGTCGGCATCGACCACCTCGGCGTGGGCGGGCGCGTCGACGTCGGCGCCGACCGCCGCGACGACCCCGTCGCGGAGCAGGACGTCGCCGCGCTGGGAGGTGCCGTCCACGGCATACCAGGTCGGACCGGTGAGAAGCAGGTCGCTCATGCCGCGGACCCCTCTCCCGCGAGCAGGTGGTAGAGCACGGCCATTCGCACCGCCACCCCCGCCGACACCTGGTCGAGCACGAGGCTGCGTGCTGCGTCCGCCGCGTCGGCGCTGATCTCCAGGCCGCGGTTCATCGGGCCGGGGTGGCAGATGACGGCGTCGGGGTTGGCGTCCCCGAGGGCGCGCAACCGGTCGCGGGTCAGGCCGAAGCCCACGGTGTACTCCCGGGGGGTGGGGAAGAACCCACCGCTCATCCGCTCGCGCTGGACCCGCAGCATCATCACGGCATCCGGCCCCGAGGCGAGGACCTCGTCGAGGTCACCGCAGCGCTCGAGACCCTCTGTGGTGGACCAGGTGTCGATGCCGCTCGGCATCAGCGTGGGGGGCGCGACGAGCGTGACGCGCGCCCCCAGGGTGCGCAGCGTGATGGCGTTGGAGCGGAACACCCTGCTGTGGGTGAGGTCCCCGACGAGCACGACGTGGCGGCCTTCGAGGTCACCGAGGCGCTGTTCCATCGTGTAGGCGTCGAGCAGGGCCTGCGTCGGGTGCTCGTGGGTGCCGTCGCCCGCGTTGATGACGCTCGCATCGACCCACTGCGCGACCTGATGGCAGGCCCCGCTGGCACCGTGGCGCATGACGAGGGCGTCGACCGACATGGCGTCGATCGTGCGCACGGTGTCCCGCAGCGACTCGCCCTTGCTCGCCGAGCTGCCCTTGCCGGTGATGTTGATGGTGTCGGCCGACATCCACTTGCCGGCGATCTCGAAGCTGCTGCGGGTGCGGGTGGAGTCCTCGAAGAAGAGGTTGACGACGGTGCGACCACGCAGGGTGGGCAGCTTCTTGACGTCCCGGTGCTGCACCTCGTGCATCTCGGCCGCGGTCGCCAGCAGCTCGTGGACGTCGTCGCGGGTCAGGTCAGCGCTGGAGAGCAGGTGACGCCTCATCGTCCACCACCTCCGGCGATCCGCACGACGTCCTCGCCGCCGTCGAAGCCCGACAGGCGCACCTGCACCAGCTCGCCGTGCGAGGTGGGCAGGTTCTTGCCGACGTGGTCGGCGCGGATCGGCAGCTCGCGGTGCCCACGGTCGACCAGCACCGCCAGGCGCACTGCGCGCGGGCGACCGAGGTCGGAGAGGGCGTCGAGGGCGGCCCGGATGGTGCGGCCGGAGTAGAGCACGTCGTCGACGAGCACGACGACCTTGTCGTCGACGCCCCCGGCGGGGATCTCGGTGTGCATCAGGGCCCTCGTGGGCTGGTGGCGGAGGTCGTCGCGGTGCATCGTCACGTCGAGGGAGCCGACCGGCACGAGGGTGCCCTCGACCTCCAGGACGAGGGCGGCGAGGCGCTCGGCGAGCTCGACCCCGCGGCTGGGGATGCCCAGCAGGACGAGGTCGTCGGCGCCCTTGTTGTGCTCGAGCACCTCGTGGGCGATGCGCCGCAGCGCACGCGCGACGTCGGTGGAGCTGAGCACGGTGCGACCGGAGGGGTCGAGGGGGTGACCGGGCGGAACGGTCGTGTCGGCGCGCGTCACGGCGCAGACCTCCTTCCCTGCCTCACCGGACAGGTCGTTAAAGGATGTCGAACGAGCCACACTCTACGGGGTGACGGGAGCCTCTCCGACACGCGGCTCACCGGCCGGGACCGACGTCAGCTGCTCGGGTCGGCCTCGAGGACCGTGCTCGCTGCCCCGGCCGGCCGGAAGCCCGAGCACAGGATCCGCAGGTGGCTGATCCGCTGGCCGTCCCCGCGGTAGTAGGCCTGCTGCTCGGTCGTGTGGTCCCCGTCCGGGGTTCGCAGGGCCAGCCGGTACGACACGTGGTGGGTGTCCTCCACGGGCTCCCCCACCTCCACCCCCAGCAGGGCGGTGACCTCGTCGGAGTCATCGAACCAGCAGCCGAACAGCACCTCGACCACCTCCTCGGCCGTGCTCGCCTCCCAGGGCCGGCCCGGGGTCAGGGCCCGGAAGTCGACGTCCGGTGCGAGAAGCTCGAGCACGGCGTCGCGGTCCTTGAACGCGATGGCACGGGCGAAGGCGCTCCCCAGGTCGGTCATCGAACCTCCGTCGGAATCTCGCCACCGGTGGACGAGGACCAGTCGACCACCTGCGCCGGCTGCTGTCGAGGGCAGGCCCGCCGCCCGACCCACCCGGTGTCCGGATGGCGAACATTCATAACCAAAACCTATGCGTTGGGTAACACAATGTGATGGACTCGAGGTCCGCCGGCACGAAGGAGGCCTCCATGCAGACCACGACCGCAACCCCCTCCACCGCGCCGATGTGTCCGCAACCCTCGTCCGAGCCCGCTCGCCACCACGGCATCTTCCCGCCGCGCGACGCCGACGCCGACACCTACCGTGCGTGGATCGCCGCGTCTCCCTGGCCCGAGGTAGTCTTTGCTGCCGCGGGCGTCCGCTGATCCCTCAGGTCAGGAGGATCCGGCGCATCGCGACGCGCGGGCCCTGCCGGGCCATGCCGAGCTGCTCCCCGGCCGCCAGCGACGCGAGGAGGTGGCCCGGCAGCGGGGGCTCCAGCACGGCATACCCGTGGTGGGCGTAGAAGGGTGCGTTCCACGGCACGTCGGCGAACGTCACGAGGGTGACGTCGGTGCCCCCGCGGGCGGCCACCTCGACGTGAACGGCATCCATGAGCGCGGAGCCGACGCCGCGCCGACCATGCTCCGGGAGCACGGCGATCTGCTCGAGGTGCCAGCGACCCTCGACGTCGAGCACGTGCGCGAACCCGACCACCGGGTCGCCCGCGACGAGGATGAACCCGGGCTCGGCCGCCCGGTCCGCACCGGTGTCCGAAGCCGGCCACCCCGTGGGGCCGAACAGGTCGGAGAAGAGTCCGTCGGCAGCATCCTCCACGGCCGCGAGCTGTGGGAGGTCGCGCGCAGAGGCGGGCCGGACGAGGTTCACCCGCCTGAGGATGTCGCGCCACCGGATGTTCCGGCAAGCGAATTTCACTGCCGCGAGCCGGCGTCCAAGACTCAGGCCAGGCTGGGCTTGACCTCTAGGAGCCGGCCGAGGAGCCCGTTGACGAACTTCGGGCTGTCGTCGGTGGAGATCTCGGTCGCCATCGAGACCCACTCGCTGATCGCGACCGGCTCGGGCACGTCGGTGGAGTAGAGGACCTCGAAGGCCCCGAGGCGCAGGATCGCGCGGTCGACCGCCGGCATCCGCTGGATCGACCAGCCGTGCGAGTAGGTCGTGAGCAGCTCGTCGATCTGGGCCCAGTGGTCGACGACCCCGGAGACGAGGTCGGCCGTGAACTCCGAGAGCGGGGCCTCGGTCACGGGGGCGGCAAGCCGCTCACGGAGCAGGTCGGCGGCGTTGACCCCGCGCTGCTCGGCCTCGAAGAGCAGGTCGAGCGCACGCTTGCGGGCCTTGGTGCGGGCGGCCACGGGTCAGCTGACCCGACCGAGGTAGGAGCCGTCGCGGGTGTCGACCTTGATCCTGGTGCCGGTCTCGAGGAAGAGCGGGACGGCGACCTCGGCGCCGGTCTCCAGCGTGGCGGGCTTGGTGCCCCCGGTCGAGCGGTCGCCCTGCAGGCCCGGCTCGGTGTAGGTGATCTCGAGCACGACGGAGGCGGGGAGCTCGATGAACAGCACGTCGCCCTCGTGGCGGGCGACGATGGCGTCCTGGTTCTCCAGGAGGTACTTGGCGGCGTCGCCGACCTTCTCGGGCGTGACCGAGATCTGGTCGAAGGTGTCGCCGTCCATGAAGATGAAGTCGGTGCCGTCGTTGTAGAGGTACTGCATGGTGCGCTTGTCGACGTTCGCCGTCTCGACCTTGACGCCGGCGTTGAAGGTCTTGTCGACGACCTTGCCGCTCATGACGTTCTTGAGCTTGGTGCGCACGAAGGCCGGACCCTTGCCGGGCTTGACGTGCTGGAACTCGATGACGGTCCAGAGCTGGCGCTCGATGCTCAGGACGAGGCCGTTCTTGAGGTCGTTGGTCGATGCCACGTGCGGGACTCCAGTTTCACTGATTCGGTATGCCGTGCGCCGGGTGTGCGGGCGCGCGTCACCCCCGTCAAGGGGGCGGGATCGCGTTGAAGTCTAGCGCGATCGGGCCGTAGCCCCGCGCGCTCGGCGGTCTCCCGTGCACTCAGCAGAGGATCGTGCTCCAACCACAGGTTCCTACCTGTGGTCCGAGAACGAACCTCTGCTAGCAGAGATTAGGGCGTGCCGAGGAGGGTCAGCGGGGGGCGAGCGCGGCGTAGGCCTCGCGCAGGAGGCTCTCGTCCGGGCCCTCCAGGCGCACCGGGCGCTCGATGTCCTCGAGCACCACGAAGCGCAGCACCGCGCCGCGGCTCTTCTTGTCGCGGCGCATCGCGGCCAGCAGGTCCTCCCAGCGGTCCTGCCGGTATGCCGTGGGCAGCCCGACCGCGGTGAGCACCTCCCGATGCCGGTCGACGAGCGCCTCGGGGAGGTGCCCGGAGCGCCCGGCGAGCTCGGCGGCGAACATCATGCCGATGGACACCGCCTCACCGTGCCGGCGCCGGTAGCCCTCGACGTGCTCGACCGCGTGGCCCAGGGTGTGGCCGTAGTTGAGGATCTCGCGCAGCCACGACTCCTTGAGGTCCCGGGCGACGACGTCGGCCTTGACCCGGATGGCCCGCTCGACCAGCTCGCGGGTGTGCGGCCCGTCCCACCGCACCGCCCCGTCGGGGTCGCCCGCCACGAGCTCGACGATGCGCCGGTCGGCGATGAAGCCGGCCTTGACCACCTCGGCGAGCCCGGCCACGAGGTCGGCGGTCGGCAGGCTCGCGAGCACGTCGAGGTCGCAGAGCACACCGGCCGGCTCGTGGAAGGCCCCGACGAGGTTCTTGCCCTCAGCAGTGTTGATCCCCGCCTTTCCGCCGACGGCGGCGTCGACCATTGCGAGCAGTGTCGTCGGCACGTGTACGACGGCCACCCCGCGCAGCCAGGTCGAGGCCACGAACCCGGCCAGGTCGGTGACCGTGCCACCCCCGACGGCGACGACGGCGTCCGACCGCGTGAAGGCGTGCTGGCCGAGGGTCCCCCACAGCGACGCGGCGACCTCCGAGGTCTTGGCCACCTCGTTGTCGGGAACGGCCGCCTCGTGCACTGTGAGCCCGCTCGCCCGCAGCCGCTCGACCACCGGAGCGGCGAGACGGGCCAACGGCTCGGGACGCACCACCAGCACCTGGCGCACCCCGGGCGCCAGCAGGTCGGTCACACGGCCGGAGACACCGTGCCCGACGACGACGTCGTAGGCGTCACCGACCGCGATGACGGTGGGCTCGTCGGTCACGACTCGCCCAGCAGCGCCGCGATCTCGGCGGCCACGACGGCCGGGGTCCGCCCCGCGGTGTCGACACGGTGGGTGGCCACCCGTTCGTAGACCGGGCGGCGGGCGGCCATCAGCTTGACCCACGATGACCGCGGGTTGATCGCCAGCAGCGGCCGGCTCTGGTCGAAGCCGACCCGCCTGGCGGCATCCGCGATGGCGACGTCGAGGAAGACCACGGTGTGGCTCTCGAGCAGCACCTCGGTGGTGGGGTCGATCGGGGCACCACCACCGAGGGCCACCACCCCGGCCTCCGCCTCGAGCGCACGAGCCACCTCGGCGCGCTCGAGGTCGCGGAAGGACCCCTCGCCGTCCTCGACGAAGATGTCGGCGATGCTCCGACCCTGCGCGACCTCGACGGCGTGGTCGGTGTCGTGCAGGGCCACCCCGAGGAGGCCGGCCAGGGCCTTTCCGACGGTGGTCTTGCCGGAGCCCGGGGGGCCCACGAGCACGACGCGGGGCCTGGGCATCAGGACTCCCAGGTGCGCATGGTGGCGGGGATCGAGTCGATGTATGCCGCGTGGTTGCGGGCCGTCTCCCCCACCGAGTCCCCGCCGAACTTCTCCAGGGCCGCCTCCGCGAGGACGAGCGCGACCATCGCCTCGGCGACGACCCCGGCTGCGGGGACGGCGCACACGTCGGAGCGCTGGTGGATCGCCTTGGCCGGCTCGTCGGAGGCGACGTCGACGGTGTCCAGCGCCCGGGGCACGGTGGAGATCGGCTTCATCGCCGCGCGCACGCGCAGCAGCCCGCCCACCGACATCCCACCCTCGGTGCCCCCGGCGCGTCCGGTGCGGCGCCGGATCACCCCGTCGGCGCCGCGCTCCATCTCGTCGTGGGCCTGCGAGCCGCGCCGGGCCGCGGTGCGGAACCCGTCGCCGACCTCGACGCCCTTGATGGCCTGGATGCCCATGAGCGCGGCCGCGAGGCGCGAGTCGAGCCGGCGGTCCCAGTGCACGTGCGAGCCGAGCCCGGGCGGCATCCCGGTGACGACCACCTCGACGACCCCGCCCAGGGTGTCGCCGTCCTTGTGGGCGGCGTCGACCTCCGCGACCATCGCCGCGGAGCCCTCGGTGTCGAAGGCCCGCACCGGGTCGGCATCCAGGGCCTGCACGTCGTCGGCGGTCGGGAGGGGGGCGTCCTCGCGCACGGCCGCGCCACCGATGGCGACGGTGTGGGAGACCAGCCGGATGCCGTAGGCCTGGTCGAGGAACCGGGCCGCCACCTCGCCGAGCGCGACGCGGGCCGCGGTCTCGCGCGCCGAGGCCCGCTCCAGCACGGGGCGGGCGTCCTCGAACGCGTACTTCTGCATGCCGACGAGGTCCGCGTGACCGGGTCGTGGCCGGGTGAGCGGCCGGTTGCGGGCGATCTCCTTCTCGGCGTTGACGTCGTCGGCGGCGGCCAGGTCGTCAGCGGCCACGGGGTCCGGGCTCATCACCGTCTGCCACTTGGGCCACTCGGTGTTGCCGATCCGGATCGCGATCGGCGAGCCCAGGGTCAAACCGTGGCGCACCCCGCCGAGGAACTCGACGTCGTCGCGCTCGAACTTCATCCGAGCCCCCCGACCGTGGCCCAGTCGCCGTCGGGCCAGGGCGGCGGCCAGGTCGTCCGAGCTGACCTCGACACCCGCCGGGAGCCCGTCGATCGTCGCGACGAGTGCGGGGCCGTGCGACTCCCCCGCGGTCAACCAGCGCAGCATGGCTCGAATCCTCGCACGGCGCTCTCAGCCGCCCACGACGGAGGTCACGATCCGGGACGTCCCGGCGATCGCCACCCACGCCCCGAGGCACATGGCCGGGCCGTAGGCGATCGAGGTCTTCAGCCCCACCCTGCCCAGGGTCAGCAGCAGGATCGCCGCCACCCCACCCACGATGAAACCGGCCAGCAGGCCCACGACCGCGTGCGAGACACCGAGCCAGCCCAGGAGGGCGCCGATGAGCGGGGCCAGCCGGATGTCGCCGCCACCCACGCCACCGCCCGGGAGCACCCCCAGCACGAGGTAGACCACCGCGAAGATCGCGGCCCCGACCAGGGCCCCCAGCCACCGCGCCGAGCCGTCGGCGACCGTCGCGACAAGCAGGAGCAGCGCCACGGCCGCAGCGGTCGGCACGACCAGACCGACCGGCAGACGGTGGACGTCGAGGTCGATCCACACCAGGGCGACCGTCAGCCAGGCGAACAGGAGGTATGCCGGGAGCGCCGCCCACTGGGCGAGGTCGCCGACGGCCCACGTCGCCACAGCAGCCAGGGCGCCGGTCGCGAGCCCCGGCCACCAGTTCCTTCCCGGCGCGTGCTCGGCGTCGTCATCGGTGATCCGGTAGCCGCCGGTGGCGAGCTCACGGCCGGTGAGGTGCCCGACGCCGGCCATCGGCACGGCGACCACTAGGACCACCCACGCAGGGCTCACCCTCCGCTCGCCAGGGCGTCGACCCCCGCCGCCCGCATCACGTCGACGGGGGCGCGCTGACCGGTGAAGAGGTGGAACTGCCTCGCGGCCTGCTCCACGAGCATGTCGAGGCCGGGAACGACCGTCATCCCGGCCTCGCGCGCGGCGGTGGCCAGTGGGGTCGGCCACCCGGCATACACGACGTCCAGGAGCACGCCGGAGTGCCTGGCGGGCACGGTTGCGGCGACGTCGGCACCGGCATCCGCCGGGACGGTGGAGATCACGATGTCGTCGCGAGTGGTGACCCACGGCCCGATACCGGCCACCGAACCCGACCCGATGCCCAGACCAAGGTCGAGGGCCCAGGCCAGGAGGTCCGCGGCGCGGCTGGTGTCCCGGGCCCGCACGGTGAGGATCTGCACCCCGAGCTCGGCGAGGGCGAGCACGCTGGAGCGGGCGGTGGCCCCGGCGCCGAGGACCAGGGCCCGCCGGGGGTCGGGTGGCAGGTGGGGGCGCAACGCCTCGACGATCCCGTGCACGTCGGTGTTGGTCGCGCCCCACAGGCCGTCCTCGCGGCGGTACAACGTGTTGACGGCCCCGGACCGCTGCCCGAGGTCGTCCACGTGCGAGGCGACCTCGAGGGCAACACCCTTGAGCGGCATGGTCAGCGACAGCCCGCGCCACTCCTCGTCCAGGGCGGCCACGAAGGGCGCGAGCCCGGCGGCGTCCACCTCGTAGGCCTCGTAGGACCACGCGCTGAGCCCCAGCTCGCGGTACGCCGCCTCGTGGAGGACCGGGGAGAGCGAGTGCGCGATGGGTGAGCCGAGGACGGCCGCCCTCACTGCCCGCAGTCCCCGGGGTTGGCCTTGCAGTAGGCGTCGAGCTCACGGACGTTGGCGTTGTGCTGCTCGAGGGTCTCGGCGTACTTCGTCTCCCCGGTGATCGGGTTGACCGCGACGAAGAAGAACCAGGGGCCGTCGGCCGGGTTGGCCGCCGCCTCGATGGAGGCCTCCCCCGGGTTGCTGATCGGGCCCGGCGGCAGCCCGGGGAAGATCCTCGTGTTGTAGGGGTTGTCCGGGTCCTCCAGCTCCGCCTTGCTGGGGAAGAGAGCGCGCCGCTTGGCGCCGTAGGACACGGCCGCGTCGGACTGGAGCAGACCGTTCGTGGGGGGACCCTTGGTCTCGATGCGGTTGAGGAACACCCTGGCGATCTTGGGGCGGTCCTCGTCGAGCTTGGCCTCGGCCTCGACGAGCGAGGCCAGGGTCAGCGTGTCCTCGCGGTCCTTGGCAGCCACCCCGGCCGAGTCGAGCACCTTCACCGCCTGGGCCACCATCGTCTTGAGCTGGGTCGTCGCGCTCGTCTTGTCCGAGAACTCGTAGGTCGACGGGAAGAGCCACCCCTCGACGTTGCCGTCGGCCGCCGCGGGGAGACCGATGGCCTTGGTGTTCTTCGCGGCCTTCTCGTAGTCCTTGACCGGCACACCGGTCGCCTTCGAGAGCGCCGCGTAGGTCTCCGAGGCCCAGAGCCCCTCACGGACCGTGACCTGGTCGGTCACCCGGTTGTTCGGGTCGGTCAGCACCCCGAAGGCGTCCTGGCCGGTCATCTCGGAGCGCATCAGGTAGGTGCCGGACTGGATCGCGGCCGCGCTCTTCGGGTCCCCGGCGGCGGCGTCGAGGTATGCCGTGCGCGTCTTGGTCACCCCGGCGTCCCGCAGAGTGGTGGCGATGTCCGCACCGGTGTCGCCGGCCCGGACCACCACCGAGACCTCGCCGGAACCCGGCCCCGGGAAGTCCACGTCCTCCGAGGAGCCCCTGTCGAACAGGCCGCTGACGGCCGGGGCGATGGCTGCGTAGGCGGCCCAGCCGGCGCCTCCGAGCAGCACGACCACGATGAGGACGACCAGCCAGCGACGACCACCCCAGTCGGGCCCGCCCGGCGCGTCGCTCCTCTCGTGACGGGAGGGCGGCGGCGGGGGCTCCGGCTCGCCGAAGATCGTCCCGGTCAGGTCCTCCTGGCTCACGCCTTCGTACCCTTCGTCCGCGGCTTGCGCCGTCCTGGTCTGACTCGCTCCCCCGCGGGGGAGCCGGTCGTGCGCTCGGCGTCGAGCGCGACCTGGAGGATGAGCACCGCCGCGGCCTGGTCGACCACGGCGCGCTGGCGCCTCCCGGAGACACCACTGTCCCGGAGCATGCGGTGCGCGTCGACACTGGTCAAGCGCTCGTCGATGAGTCGCACCTGGACCGGCGCGACACGCGCCGCAACGAGGGAAGCATACGTGCGGGCCCGTGCCGCGGCCGAGCCCTCGACCCCGGAGAGCGAACGAGGCAGTCCGACGAGCACCGCGATCGCGCCGCGCGACTCCACCAGCTCGGCGAGCTCGTCGAGGTCGGGGTCCCCCGCGGCAGGCTCTGCGTCAGGGTCCCGGGCGAGGGTGCGAAGCGGCGTGGCGAGGATGCCGTCGGGGTCGCTGCTGGCCAGCCCCACCCGCACGGTGCCGACGTCGACACCGATCCGCACACCACGCTCGCCCATGCCCGCGGACCCGGGCATCAGCCGGCGATCTCCCCGAGGCGCCACTCCAGCGCCGCCAGCGCGTCAGCGACCTTGGTGGGGTCCTGCCCCCCACCCTGGGCGAGGTCGTCCTTGCCGCCACCACCGCCGCCGAGGGCACCGGCCGCCACCCGCACCAGGTCACCGGCCTGGATGCCGAGCCCGCGCGCCCGGTCGTTCGTGGCGACGACCACGACAGGTCGGCCCTTGGCGACCCCCGCGATCGCGACCACGGTCGGACGCTCGTCACCGAGCCGGCCGCGCAGGTCCAGGACCATGGTGCGGAGGTCGTCCGCACCCGCCTCGTGTGCGTCGTGGCCGAGGAACGTCACCCCGCCCACGTCCCGGGCCCGGTCGGTGAGGCGTCCCGCCGACGCCTGGACCTGCTCCCGGCGCACGCGCTCGAGCTCGCGTTCGGCGTCTCGGAGCCGCGACACCATGGCCGACACCCGATCGGCGAGGTCTGCGGGCCGGGCGCCCACGATGCCGCTGAGCTCGGCGACGATCGCGCGCTCCCGGGCGAGGAAGCGCAGTGCGTCCATCCCGACGAAGGCCTCGACCCGACGCACCCCCGACCCCACCGAGGACTCACCCGTGACGGTGATGGCCCCCACCTGGCTGGAGTGCTGCACGTGCGTGCCACCACACAGCTCGCGGCTCCACGGCCCGCCGATCTCGACGACCCGCACGTCCTCGCCGTAGGTCTCGCCGAACAGCGCCAGGGCGCCGATCTCGCGGGCCTGCGGCAGCGGCATCAGCGTGGCCGACACAGGGAGGTCACGGCGCACGGCGAGGTTGGCGACCTCCTCGATCTCGCTGCGGGTCTCGGGCGAGAGACCGGAGCTCCAGGCGAAGTCGAGCCGAAGGTAGCCGGGCTTGTTGTAGGACCCGGACTGGAGCGCCGAGGGGCCGAGCACCTGGCGGAGGGCGGCGTGCACGACGTGCGTTCCGGAGTGGGCCTGGCACGCGGACAGCCGCCATTCGGGGTCGACCTCGGCCAGCACGCTCGACCCCGTGCGCACCGGTCCGGTGAGGACCTCGACGGTGTGCGCGATGAGCCCCTTCACCGGGCGCTGCACGTCGACGACGGACAGGTGAGCGCCGTCGGCGCTGATCACCCCCTCGTCTGCGACCTGGCCACCGGACTCCGCGTAGAACGGCGTCCGGTCGAGCACGACCTGCCCGCCCTGGCCGGGCTCGATCTCCTCGACCGAGCGGCCGTCGACGACGAGCCCGACGACGCGGGCCTCGCTGGTGAGCTCCTCGTAGGCTCGGAAGTCCGTGGCGCCCAGGGTGCGCAGGTCCCGCCAGACCTCGGTGTCGGCGTGCCCGGACTTCTTGGACTTCGCGTCCGCCTTGGCGCGCTCGCGCTGCTCCTTCATCAACCGCGTGAAGCCGTCCCGGTCGACCTGGAGCCCCTGCTCGGAGGCCATCTCGAGGGTCAGGTCGATCGGGAAGCCGTAGGTGTCGTGCAGCTGGAAGGCCTCGTCGCCCGCGAGCACGGTGCCACCCGACTCCTTGGTGCGCGCGACCGCCGTGTCGAGGATCGTCGTGCCGGACGTCAGGGTGCGGCGGAAGGCCTCCTCCTCGCCGTAGGCGATCTGGGCGATCCGGTCGAACCCGGCCCCGAGCTCCGGGTAGGACTGCTGCATCCGCTCCAGCGACACGGGCAGCAGGTGCGGCAGGCAGGGCTCCTCGAAGCCGAGCAGGCGCATCGAGCGCACGGCACGGCGCAGCATCCGCCGCAGCACGTAGCCGCGCCCCTCGTTGCCCGGTGTCACGCCGTCGCCGATGAGCATGAGCGAGGACCGCACGTGGTCGGCCACGACCCGCAGGCGCACGTCGTCGGGGTGGCTGGAGCCCGCCGAGTGGCCGGACTTCTCGCCGTAGCGCTTGCCCGTCATCTCGGCCGCCTGGGCGAGCACCGGGTAGACCTCGTCGATCTCGTAGAGGTTGTCGACGCCCTGGAGTATGGAGGCCATCCGCTCCAGCCCCATGCCGGTGTCGATGTTCCGCTTCGGGAGCGGCCCGGAGATGTCGAAGTCGACCTTGCTCCTGACCTCGGAGAGTGCCTCCTGCATGAACACGAGGTTCCACACCTCCATGAAGCGGTCCTCGTCGACCTCCGGCCCGCCGTCCTCGCCGTAGTCGGCGCCGCGGTCGACGAAGATCTCCGAGCAGGGGCCACCGGGCCCGGGAACTCCCATGTGCCAGTAGTTGTCGGCCTTGCCGCGCCGCACGATCCGCTCCGCAGGAATGCTGGTGAGCTCGGCCCACAGGCCCGCGGCCTCGTCGTCGTCCTCGTAGACCGTGGCCCACAGCCGGTCGGCGTCGACGCCGTAGCCACCGGAGGCCTGCGAGGTCGTCAGGAGGTCCCAGGCGAGCTGGATCGCGCCCTCCTTGAAGTAGTCGCCGAAGGAGAAGTTGCCGTTCATCTGGAAGAACGTCCCGTGCCGCGAGGTCTTGCCGACCTCCTCGATGTCCTGGGTGCGCACGCACTTCTGCACGCTCGTGGCCCGGTCCCAGGTCGGGGTCTGCTGCCCCGAGAAGTAGGGCTTGAAGGGCACCATCCCCGCGTTGACGAACAGCAGGTTCGGGTCGTCGTGGATGAGTGGCGCGGAGGGGACGACGGTGTGGCCGTTCTCTTCGAAGAAGGCCAGCCAGCGGCGCCGGATCTCAGCGGTTTCCATGTGGTGTCAGTCCTTGGGTCTTGCCGTGCACGGGCACGCGACATCGTATGCCGTGCCGCACGGGAGGATGGTCGGGCGAGGTGGGGCGAGGGGCTCGGGGGCCCTACGGAGCTCGGTCGCCGCTGGGGTCCAGGAGCAGTGCGCGGGCCTCGTCCGGTGTCAGGGACCGCCCCGGGTCCTCGGCACCGAGGTGGGCGGCGGCGCGCCGCACGGCGGGGTCCTTGTCCCACCCGGCCTCGACGTCGAGGTCCGGACGCAGCGGGTCGGGTCCGTGGCGCGGTGCGCGGCCCGTCGCGTCGGCGAGCACGGCGACCTCGACGGCCTCGCGCAGCTCGGCCTCCCGTCGTGTGGAGGCCTCACGGACCGTCGCGACGAACCGCCGGGTGGCCGGCATCCGCCACAGGCCGTAGCCGAGCCCGGCGGCGGCGGCGACGAGCAGCACGGTGGTGCGGGCCCTCACGAGCCCTCTCCCTTGCGCAGCCCGGAGACCGCGACGCGCACGCCATAGCTGAAGGCCGCGACCTTGATCATCGGTGAGCCGAGGGTCGCGGCGAAGACCGAGGTCAGCGCGGAGGCGTTGGTCGTCATCGTCGTCACCGAGCTCGTGATGCTGTCGACCCGCGTGAGCTGGTCGTTGGTGAGGCTCACGGTGTCGGTGAGGCCCTTGAGCGTGGGCTGGACGTTGTCGGTGGTCGTGCGCAGGCTCTCGCGCGTCTCGTCGAGGATGCTGCCCGCCTTGCCGAGCAGGCCGGCCAGTCGGACCACGAGGTAGGCGAAGGCCACTGCCGCGACCAGTGCTGCGATCCCGCCGAGCGTCACCGTCATGGCGGGGAGCCTATCCCCCGGTCGGCCTCGAGTGCGGAAGTGGTTGCCAGGGCGACCACCTCCGCACTCGAGGCAGGCAGGGGCTCAGCGGCCGAGCCGCTCGCGGATCCACCGCCAGCGCTCCTGGAGGCGCGCCTCGAACCCGCGGTCGGTCGGCCGGTAGTAGTCCGCGGTGCCCTGGAGGTCGTCGGGCAGGTACTGCTGGCGGGCCACGGCATCGGGCTCGTCGTGGGCGTAGACGTAGCCCTTCCCATGACCGAGCTTCGCGGCCCCCACGTAGCCACTTCCGCGCAGGTGCGGCGGCACCTGGCCACCCTTGCCCGCCCGCACGTCGGCGATCGCCTCGTTGATGCCGGTGTAGGCGGCGTTGGACTTGGGCGCCATCGCGTTGTGGACCACCGCCTGGGCGAGGATGATCCGGGCCTCGGGCATGCCGATCTGGGCGACCGCGTGCATCGCGGCGACCGCGGTCTGCAGGGCGGTGGGGTCGCCCATCCCGACGTCCTCCGAGGCGGCGATGACGATGCGGCGAGCGACGAACCGGGGGTCCTCCCCCGCCTCGAGCATCCGGGCCAGGTAGTGCAGCGAGGCGTCCACATCGGAGCCGCGCATCGACTTGATGAGGGCCGACGCCACGTCGTAGTGCTGGTCCCCCGTGCGGTCGTAGCGCACGGCGGCGTGCGACACGGCCTGCTCGGTGTGGGCGAGCGTGATCGGCAACGGGTCGGGCCGGGGCGCGCCGGGCGTCAGGTCGTCCTCCGCGACACCGGCCGCCGCCTCGAGGAAGGTCAGCGCCCGGCGGGCGTCCCCACCGGCCAGCCGCACGAGGTGCTCCCGGGCGTCATCGGGCAGCACGTGCGCCCCGGCGAGCCCGCGATCGTCGGCCACGGCTGAGGCCAGGACGTCCGCGACCTCCTCGTCGGTGAGCGGCTGGAGGGTGATCAGCATCGAGCGGGAGAGCAGCGGCGCGATGACCGAGAACGACGGGTTCTCGGTGGTCGCCGCCACGAGCACGACCTGGCGGTTCTCGACCCCCGGGAGCAGGGCATCCTGCTGGGCCTTGCTGAAGCGGTGGATCTCGTCGAGGAAGAGCACCGTCTGCCGGCCGTACATGTCGCGGGCGCGGTTGGCCTGCTCCATCACGGCGCGCACGTCCTTGACGCCCGCCGTCACGGCCGACAGCTGGACGAACTCGCGGTCGGCGGCGGTCGCGGCGAGGTGCGCGAGGGTGGTCTTGCCCGTGCCGGGAGGCCCCCAGAGGATCGCCGACAGCGGCCCGGCGGCACCCCCACCACCCGCGATCAGCCGACGCAGGGGGCTCCCCGGGCGCAGCACGTCGCCCTGCCCGCGCACCTCCTCCACCGACCTCGGGCGCATCCGCACCGCCAGCGGAGGCAGCAGTCCGCCACCGCCCGCGTCCTGGCGCTGCCCGGCTGCGGCGCCGAAGAGGTCGGTCCCGTCCTGGCTCACCCCGAGAGGCTATCCGGGCCAGCCGTCACTCCAGCACGACGCGAGCAGGCCGCTCGAGATGCCGACCCGTGGCACCTCCCCTAGTTTGGCGGGGCGACGGGAGACACCCGAGCGCAGAGAAGGAGACAGCGGTGCGAAAGTCACTGGTCACGGCACTGGGGCTCGCGGTGGGGGTGGGCCTGTTGACGCCCGCTCCGGCGAGCGCCATCGACTCGGTCAACAGCGGCAAGCTGCGAGGGGCCGTCACGGTCAACGGCATCCTCCAGCACGAGCGCGAGCTCCAACGCATCGCGGACCGCAACGAGGGCACCCGCGCATCCGGCACCCCGGGCTACGACGAGTCGGTGCGCTACGTCATCAAGCGCCTGCGGGCGGCCGGGTACCACACCCGGCGCCAGGCCTTCCCCTTCGACTTCTACCGTGAGCTCGCGCCGGCCCAGGTCTCGACATTGACACCGACCGCTGCCGATCTCGAGAGCGAGACGTTCACCTACTCCGGCGACGGCGACGTCACCGGGACCGTCGTGTCGATCGACGTCACGGTGCCGGCACCCGCGGCCCCCGGCAGCACGTCCGGGTGCGAGGCATCCGACTTCCCGGCCGCGCCGACCGAGGACGCGATCGCCCTCATCCAGCGCGGCACGTGCAACTTCAGCGACAAGGTCGGCAACGCCGAGGCCGCCGGCTACGACGCCGTCCTGATCTTCAACGAGGGCCAGCCCGGCCGTACCGACCTGTTCTCCGGCACCCTCGGCGCTCCCTACGCCGTCCCCGTCGTCGGCCTCTCCTACGACGATGGTGCCGGCATCTACGGGCAGAGCCAGCAGGGTGCGGTCACGGCCCGCGTCGCGACCTCCACCGAGAGCGAGCAGCGCACCACCTACAACGTCATCGCCACCTCGCCGAAGGGCAAGAAGGACGAGAACGTCGTCGTCGGCGCCCACCTCGACTCCGTCATCGAGGGGCCGGGCATCAACGACAACGGCAGCGGCACCTCGACGATCCTGGAGATCGCCGAGGAGATGGCCCGGCTGAAGCAGACCAAGCACCTCCAGCGCCAGCTGACCTTCGCCTTCTGGGGCGCCGAGGAGCTGGGCCTGCTGGGCTCGGAGCACTACGTCGCGACCCTCGGGCCGAAGCAGCTCGAGCGCACCTACGCCAACCTCAACTTCGACATGGTGGGGTCCCCGAACTACGGCCGGTTCGTCTACGACGGCGACGGGTCGGACACCGCGCTCGCCGGTCCCCCCGGATCGGGCGCCATCGAGAAGATCTTCACCGACTACTTCGCCAGCCAGGGTCTGGCCTCCGCGCCCACCGAGTTCAGCGGTCGCTCCGACTACGGCCCGTTCATCGAGCAGGGCATCCCGGCGGGCGGGCTCTTCACCGGCGCCGAGGGCATCAAGACCGACGTGGAGGCCGCGCTCTTCGGCGGGACGGCGGGCGTCGCGTACGACTCCTGCTACCACCAGGCGTGCGACACCCTGAACAACCTCAGCCTGGACGCCCTCAGTGAGATGGGGGATGCCGCGGCGCACGCCGTGTTCGTCCTGGGCCGGTCCAAGACGGGGTTCTACCCGGACGGGAGCGTCGCCCCCCGGGACAGCGCGTCGCGGGCACCCGCCCCGGCGCCGCAGGACTCCTCGGCTCGCTGAGCCGACACCCCGAGCGAGAGACGCCGCCCCGCCACCACGGCGGGGCGGCGCGGGTTCCGACCTCAGTACCAGTGCGGTGACCGGGTCTGCCACGTCTCCCAGGCGCGGCACGGGGTGCCGTAGCGCGAGGAGATGTAGGTCAACCCCCAGGCGATCTGGGTCCGTGGGTTGACCAGCCAGTCGGCGCCGGCACTGGCCATCTTGCTCGCCGGCAGGGCCTGGGGGATGCCGTAGGCCCCGGACGAGGGGTTGTCGGCACTCCAGCGCCACCCGCTCTCGGCGTTCCACAACCGGTCCAGGCAGACCCACTGCGACGCGTCGAAGGACTGCATCACCATCCCTCGTGCGACGGCCCGGGGGTCGAGCTGGGCGGCGGACAGGTCGGCGCTCCCTCCACTGCCGACCAACGGCAACGAGCCCGGCCCCGGGCCGAGGGGACCGGCCGCGGCCTGGGCCTCGGCCACGAGCGCGTCCTGCCGAGCCTGCTCGACCTCCACCGTGCTCTGGTGCACCTCGGCGAGCTCGGCCACCATCTCCTCCTGCTGCGCCTCGATGCGAGCCGCCGCCTCGGCTGCCTCCGTGGCCTTCTGCTGAGTCGCGACGAGAGTGGCCTGCACCACGGCCGTGGCCCCCTTCTGTCGGGCCTGCGCCTCGTTCGCGACGGCCTGGTCGGTGCGGGCGGCGCTGGCCGTCAGCGAGGCGTCGACGAGGTGTGCCTGGTGGACCGTGCCGATCGCGTCGATGTCGGCGTGCAGGTTCATGAAGTCCTGCACCCCGTCGGCGCTGAGGTACATCGCCCAGTTGTTCATCGGCCCCGCGCCCTGCATGTACGCGGCAGCGGCATCCTGGCGCACGACCAGGTCAGCCGCGTGGGCGGCCCGCCGGGTGGCCCCGGCACGCGCGTTCGCGGCGTCTGCCGCCGTGGTCAGGCGATCGAGGTCGGCGACGGCGCGCGCGTAGGCCGCAGCCGACGTCGAGACCTCGCCCTGGACCGCACGCAGCGTGGCCGATGCCTCGTCGTACCTGGCCTGGAGCTCCGTCACCTTCCTCACGGCCTCGGCCTCGACGGCCCGGGCGGCGTCCACGTCGGCCTGGGACGGTGCCGTCTCCTGCGCCGTTGGGGTCGGCTGCGCCGTTGGGGTCGGCTGCGCCGTTGGGGTCGGCTGCGCCGATGGCGAGGAGGAGACCGACGGCGATGGCGACGGCTGGGCGACCGCAGGCACGGCACCGATGACCAGCAACCCCGCGAGCACCGGCGCCACGAGCGCGACCCGTCCCCGTCGCGAGGACGGAGTGAGGCACGGCGGCACGCGCCACGATCTGCTCACCGGACCTCCACCGACTCCGAACCCAACCCGTCCCCAATGCTACGTCGCAGCGGCGCCGTCGGTACGGCATACGGCGCATCGCGCCAACCGTGCGGGGAGCGGTGCCGAGGGATCTCCCGTGCGACGATCTCGCCATGACCAGACCGCTCGCGACCGGTGGTGCGCCGGGCGGCCGCCCCGGGCGCCCCGAGGTGAGAGCGGGCGGCACGCTGCTCACCATGGCGGACTTCGTCCGGGCCACCGGCGGCCACCCCGTGGCGACCCTGGACGTCGGGTCCGGCTTCGTGCCCCCGGCGTATGCCGTCTCGTCCGGGGATTCGGCGGGCGTCGCCTTCCACCGGCGGTCCGACCACGGCGTGCCCGGCTCGGCGATCCTCGGAACGGCATCCGACGTGAGCATTCTCATGGATGATGCGGACGTGCGGGCCTGGGTGACCCGCGCACCCAACCGCTACCTCAGTGTGCCGCGCGGAACCATGCCCGTCGTGCTGGCCCGGCTGGACCTCGGCACCCGCGGCGGTGAGTGGGACTGGATGTGGACCGACCGGCCGCCGCCGGTGGTCCCGGGCGAGGTCGCGGTCGCGCCGCTGGACCCGGCCGCGCGCCAGGAGGCAGAGGACTTCCTCGCTGCGCACAGCCCACGCACCCACGGCCAGCCCTTCGCCCGGCCCGGCCAGCACTGGGTGGCCGTGCGGGACGAGGGCTCGGGTCACCTCGTCGCGATCGGCGGCAGCGAGCCCTCGCAGGCGGGGACGCCCACGCTGGCGGGAATCGCGGTGGCGAGCGACCGGCGCGGGCAGGGCTGGGGCGCGGCGGTCACCGCCCACCTCACCCGTCGTGCGGTGGCCGAGCACGGTGCCTGCGCTCTGGGGATGTTCGCCGACAACCTCGGGGCTCGGCGGCTCTACGAGCGGTTGGGTTTCACGATCGGGATGGAGTGGACCAGCCGCTGGTTCCGGTGAGTCGCCTACCGTGGGAAGGCACGTCCGCTGCAGGGCAGACCCTTGCGCCAGGACCGACCCGCCCAGAGAGGTGAGACATGCCCACCGTGACCAACGGCTCCGTCGACATCCACTACGAGGACACCGGAGGCGAGGGCCGACCCGTGGTCCTCGTCCACGGGTGGCCCCTCAGCGGGGAGTCCTGGGGTGACCAGGTGCCCGCACTGGAGGAGGCCGGGTTCCGCGTCGTCCGCCACGACCGTCGCGGCTTCGGGCGCTCGGACAAGCCCGGCGCGGAGTCGACCTACGACTACGACACCCTGACCAGCGACCTCGACGCGCTGATGACGTCGCTCGACCTGCGCGACGCAAGCCTCGTGGGCTTCTCGATGGGCGGCGGCGAGGTGGCCCGCTACGTCGGCACCTACGGCGAGGACCGGCTGCGGAGCATCGCCTTCACCGCGGCGATCCCACCCAACCTGCGCAAGGACGACGACCACCCCGACGGCGCGCTCGACGACGCCACGCTGAGCGGGATGCAGGACGCGTTGCGAGCCGACCCGAACGGCTTCCTCGACGAGTTCACGCGGAACTTCTTCACCGCAGGCGGCGAGATGCGGGTCACCGAGGAGCAGCAGCAGGCCGCCCTGGACCTCGCACTCCAGGCCGACGTGCACGCCGCCGCCGAGTGCATCCGGTCCTGGGTCGAGGACTTCTCCGGGGACCTCGAGAAGGTGCACGTGCCGACCCTGGTCATCCACGGCGACTCCGACATGATCGTGCCGATGGAGGTCTCCGGTCAGCGCACCCACGACGCCGTCGACGGCAGCGAGCTGCACGTCGTCGAGGGCGGCCCGCACGGCATCAACACCTCGCACACCGAGGAGTTCACCCGGGTGCTGCTGGAGTTCCTCGCCCGCTGACCCGGCTCCCCGGCATCCCAACTTTCTCGCCCGATCCCGGAACCTTCAGGTCAGCACCCCTTCGGATGTGGTGCTGACCTGAAGGTTGCCTCATCGGGCGAGAAGGTTGGGGCGGCGGTCAGGGGGTCGCGCGCGCCCCTCGCGTCCAGGGTCAGGCGTCGGTCTTCGGCTCGGATGCCGGGGGCCGGCTGTCGATGCCGGCCTCCTTGCGCTGCTGCGGGGTGATCGGCGCCGGCGCGTCGGTGAGCGGGTCGTAGCCGCCCCCTGACTTCGGGAACGCGATGACGTCGCGGATGCTGTCGAAACCGCCGAGCAGCATGACGATGCGGTCCCACCCGAAGGCGATGCCGCCGTGCGGAGGCGCCCCGAACGCGAAGGCGTCCAGGAGGAACCCGAACTTCTCCTGGGCCTCCTCAGGGGCGAGACCCATGACGGCGAAGACCCGCTCCTGGACGTCGCGGCCGTGGATACGGATCGACCCGCCGCCGATCTCGTTGCCGTTGCAGACCATGTCGTACGCGTAGGCGAGCGCCGGCCCCGGGTCGGTGTCGAAGGTGTCCATGAACTCGGCCTTCGGCGAGGTGAAGGCGTGGTGCACCGCGGTCCACGCGCCGCCGCCCACGGCCACGTCGCCCGCTGCGACGGCATCCGCCGCGGGCTCGAAGAGCGGGGCGTCGAGCACCCAGAGGAAGCTCCACGCCGACTCGTCGATCAGCCCGCCGCGGCGGCCGATCTCCAGGCGCGCCGCACCGAGCAGCGCGCGCGAGGACTTCGCCGCCCCGGCGGCGAAGAAGACGCAGTCGCCGGGCTCGGCGCCGACGTGGGCAGCGAGGCCGGACAGCTCGGTCTCGGAGAGGTTCTTGGCGACGGGTCCGGTGAGGCTGCCATCGTCCTGGACGAGCACGTAGGCGAGCCCGCGGGCACCGCGCTGCTTGGCCCACTCCTGCCACGCGTCGAGCTGCTTGCGCGGCTGGCTCGCGCCACCGGGCATGACGACCGCCCCGACGTAGTCGGCCTGGAACACGCGGAACGGGGTCTCGGCGAAGTAGTCGGTGCACTCGACGAGCTCGAGGCCGAAGCGCAGGTCGGGCTTGTCGCTCCCGAAGCGGCGCATCGCCTCGGCGTAGGTCATCCGCGGGAAGGGGGTGTCGAGGTCGGCGCCGATCAGCCCCCAGATCTCCTTGACGACGGCCTCGCCGAGCTCGAGCACGTCGTCCTGCTCGACGAAGCTCATCTCGATGTCGAGCTGGGTGAACTCCGGCTGCCGGTCGGCGCGGAAGTCCTCGTCGCGGTAACAGCGGGCGATCTGGTAGTAGCGCTCCATGCCGGCGACCATGAGGAGCTGCTTGAAGAGCTGGGGGCTCTGCGGCAGGGCGTACCAGGAGCCGGGCGCCAGCCGCGCGGGCACGAGGAAGTCCCGAGCCCCCTCCGGCGTGGAGCGGGTCAGGGTCGGAGTCTCGATCTCGACGAAGTCGCGGTCACCGAGCACCCGGCGGGCCGCGGCGTTCACCTTCGAGCGGAGCCGGATCGCGTGACCCGCCGACTGGGTGCCGGGGCGACGCAGGTCGAGGTAGCGGTGCTTGAGCCGGGCCTCCTCCCCCACCGTGGTTCGCTCGTCGAGCTGGAACGGCAGGGGGGCCGCGGGGTTGAGCACCTCGATGCCGGACGCCACGACCTCGACCTCACCCGTCGGGAGGTCGGGGTTGACGTTGCGCTCCTCGCGAGCGGCGACCTCGCCGGTGACCTGCACGCAGAACTCGCTGCGCAGGTCGTGGGCCGAGCCCGTGAGCACCTCGTCGCGCGCCACGACCTGCACGACACCACTGCCGTCGCGCAGGTCGATGAAGGCCACGCCGCCGTGATCGCGCCGCTTCGCCACCCACCCGGTGAGGGTGACGGTCTGGCCGGTGTGGGCGGCACGCAGGGTGCCGGCCTCGTGGGTGCGGAGCACGGAGGGTCCTTCTCGGTCGGTGACGGTGTCCGCTGGCTCCGGAGCCGTGATCACGGCGCTCGATGTGGCCCGGTGGCACCGGTCCGCCAGCCCGGTCAGTCTAGGGACCGACGCGAGTCCATACGAATCAGTAACGTCTCGGGGCACCGGGCCCCTGGTGGTCGCCGCTGACATACCGTGCCTCCATGGGACGCTCGTGGCGCTGGCTGGTGGTGCTGGCCGTCGTCGCCACCCTCGCCGCGCTGCCTCTCCTCGTCGCGGCGTTCCCACTCGGTGGCCGCGACGACGCACCGGCCCTGCTCGAGCGGATGCGCGGGTCCTGGTCCGCACCGTTCGCGGGGTACGCGGAGTCCTCGGGCAGCCTCGCGCTCCCTGCCGCCGACACCCTCGACGACGTCAGCGCCCTCCTCGGTGGCCGGACCCAGGTGCGGGTGTGGTGGCGGGGCGCGGACGACTGGCGCGTCGACACCCTCGACCCGACCGGTGAGAAGGACCAGTACTCCCTCGACATCGGCACCGTCACCTGGGACTACGGGGACAACCGCACGACCTACGGCGAGGTCGACCTCGGTCAGGTGCGACTTCCGCGGTCCCGCGACATGGTGCCCCCGCAGCTCGCGGCACGGCTGCTGGCCGGGGCCACCCCGGAGCGCGTCTCGGACCTGCCGCCACGACTCGTGGCCGGGCGGGCCGCCGTGGGGCTGCGCTTCCGCCCTGCCGACCCGCTCGGCAGCATCGAACGGGTGGATGCCTGGGCCGACCGGGAGTCCGGCATCCCGGTGCACGTCGACGTCTACGGCCGTGGGGAGCGGACGCCCGCGGTCTCGACCACCTTCCTCGACTTCAGCAGCGACACACCGGACCCGTCGGCCACCAGCTTCGAGCGACCGGTGGGGTCCCGCGTGGGCAGCGGTCGGCGCTTCGACCTCGTCCGAGCGGTGGGGAGAGCGCCGGATGCCGGCCTGCCCCAGGAGCTGCTGGGCTACTCGCGGCTCCCCACCACGCCCGGGCTGGAGGGGGTCGCGCAGTACGGGCGCGGCACGACCCAGTTCGCCGTCGGGGTGCTGCCCAACCGGGCCGCCGACTCCCTGCGAGACCAGCTGATGATCTCGGTGGGCGCCACCACGCTGCCCGAGGGGATCGCCCTGACCGTCGGGCCGCTGGCGCTGCTGCTCACCGACCCCTCGGTCACCGGCCGCCCCCTGCTGCTGACCGGGACCCTGACCCCCGACGGACTGGCCCGGGCCGCTGGCGGCCTGCGCGGGAGCTCGATCCGGTGAGCCTCCCGCAAGCAGGCGAGTGCGTCATCCGCACCCGGGGCCTGACCAAGGTGTTCGGGTCGGTCTCCGCGGTGGTGGACGTCGACCTGGACGTGCGCCGGGGGGACGTCTACGGCTTCCTGGGCTCCAACGGCTCGGGGAAGACGACGACCGTGCGGTGCCTGCTCTCCCTGGTGCTGCCCACGTCCGGGAGCATCGAGCTGTTCGGCGAGCGGATGCCGCGAGCCTCCGGGTCGGTGCTCGGCCGGGTCGGTGCCCTCGTGGAGGGTCCGGCGGCCCACGGCCACCTCTCCGGTGTCGCCAACCTCGCACTGCTCGACGCGAGTGCTCGGTCCCCCGCCGGCCCCCTCGGCGGTGGTCGCGGGGACCGCCGCGACCGAGCGAGGCACGCCCTCTCCCTCGTCGGGCTCGAGGCCGCCGGCCGGCGGCCCGTGCGGGCGTACTCCCTCGGGATGCGCCAGCGGCTCGGGCTGGCCGCAGCGCTCATGCGCCAGCCGGAGCTCCTGGTGCTCGACGAGCCCACCAACGGCCTCGACCCGCGCGGCATCCGCGAGATCCGCGAGCTGCTGACCTCCCTGCACGCGTCGGGCACCACGATCTTCCTCTCCAGCCACCTGCTCTCCGAGGTCGAGCAGCTCTGCACGCGGATCGGACTGATCGACCGGGGCGCCCTGGTGTTCGAGGAGGACCTCGTCGACCTGCGGGCACCGACGGGCCGGATCCTCGTGGTGACCCCCGACCCTCACCGGGCCGGGGACGTGCTCGGTGCGCAGGTCGAGGAGCACGACGGGGAGCGACTGCTGGTCAGGTCGGCCGACGCCGTCGGTCTCAACGCCCGCCTCGTCGGTGCCGGGGTGCGAGTGCGCGAGCTCGGGCCGGAACGACGCTCGCTCGAGGACGTCATCGAGGAGCGCACCCGCGCCCGCGAGGCCGACGAGGTCGCCCGGTGAACGGCACCGAGCTCAGCAAGCTGTTCGGCCGGCGGCGCACCTGGGCGGCCATCGCCCTGCTCAACCTGCTGCCCACCATCGTCGCCGCGCTCCTGGCCTGGACCGGTATCGCACCGCGACCGGGCACCGGCCCGGCCTTCCTCAGCGCCGTCACCGCCAACGGCTCGCTGTTCGCGATCGCGGCGCTGGCCATCGTTCTCCCCCTCTTCCTCCCCGTGTCGATCGCGGTGGTGGCCGGGGAGTCCGTGGCCGGGGAGGCCCAGGCGGGCACGCTGCGCTACCTGCTGATCCGGCCGGTGGGGCGTACCCGCCTGCTGGTCCGCAAGCTGGTCGCGATCACGGTGTTCATCCTGGTCGCCGTGCTGTCGGTCGCGGGGGTGGGTTTCGTCGTGGGGCGGCTGCTGCTCGGCAACGCGCCCCTCTCGGGGGCGATGCTCAGCCTGTCGGGCTCGGCCCTGACACCCGGGCAGGTCGCGTGGCGCAGCGCTGCCGCGATCGTGTTCGTCACCATCTCGATGCTCGGGGTGGCTTCCCTCGCCCTGTTCCTGTCGACGCTGACCGACTCACCGCAGTCGGCGACCCTGGGGGCCCTGGCCTTCCTCATCGGCTCCTCCCTGCTGCTCACCGTCGACGCCGCCCGCCCGCTGCAGCCCTACCTCCCCACCCGCTACTGGCTCTCGTTCGTCGACCTCTATCGCGACCCGGTGCTGTGGAGCGACATCGAGCGCGGGGTGGGCCTCCAGCTCGTCTACGTCGTCGTGTTCCTCACCGCGGCGTGGGCGAACTTCACCACGCGAGACGTCACGAGCTAGTGCTCGCGCGCAGCCTCGAACAGTCGGCGGGAGTCCAGGTCGGAACGCCGCCCTCGCCGAGCGCCTCGGCCACGAGGGCCCGGACCAGTGGGTCGCCGGGGAGGTCCCCGTGGCGCGCGGTGTCATCGGGGCAGATGCTCTGCAGCGACGGGCTGGGCACGCCGTCGACCACTGCCGAGGATGCCGGCACCACCACGTCGTCGAGGGTGGTCCACAGCGAGAGGAAGACCAGCCCGTCCGGCACCGGCTCGGCGTCCAGCCGCCCCAGGAGCGGGCTGCCCGGGGCCAGCTGTCGGCACGCCGCCGGGCAGGACCCGGCCACGAGGGAGCCCAGGGAGGCGAGGTCGGTGCCGTGGTGCGGGGAGCCGAGCGTCACGAGTCGGCGCACCCGGTCGCTGCCGCCACGCTCGGTGGCCCAGAGCCGGGCCACGACGCCGCCGGCCGAGTAGCCCACCAGGTCCACCGAGGATGCTCCGGCCCGAGACAGTGCGGCCTCGACGGCGGCGCCGAGCACGCTCGCCTGCTCGTCGAGGTCGCCCCGGCCGTCGCCCGGTAGCGCGAGCACGGCCACGTCGCGCCCGCCCGCCCGCAACGACTCCGCGAGCGGGGTGAGGGACTGGGTCGACCCTCCGTATCCCGGCACGAGCAGCACCGGACCGAGCACGGCCTGGTCGACCGGAGCCGGAGCCCGCTGGGCCAGAACTGCGGCGGCCCCGACGGCGACCGATGCCGCGGCCACCAGCGCGACCAGAGCCACCACGAGACGTCGACGGGCCGGGGCCAGACGGGAGAGCACACCCCATCATCGGTCATCGACCGGACGACCCCCTGAGGAAGCGGCTCAGGGAGACCGGGCGGGGAGCAGGCAGAGCTCGTTGCCGGAGGGGTCGGCCATGACGCGCCAGGGAAGCTCGCCCCATCCGGGGTGCAGCGCCCACCCGCCCGCCTCCTCGACCACGGAGACCGCTGCCGCCTCGTCGTCCTCGGGCTCGAGCCGGATGTCCAGGTGCAGCCGGTTCTTCTCCGTGCCCTTGGCCGCCAGCTGGGGACACAGCTCGAGGAGCGGTCCGCGACCGGACGGATGCCGCAGGGCCGCCGGCATCCGCGTCTCGACCTTCTCCCACCCGGACAGCCGCGCCCAGAGATCGCTGTCGCGGTGCGGGTTCGAGCTGTCGAGCGGGAGGGCCGCGATCGGCCCCGACGCGGCATACTCCGGGCGAGCCTCCATGACGCAGAACGGGTTTCCCTCGGGGTCCGCGAGCACCACCCACGGCACATCGCCCTGTCCGATGTCGAGGTGACGGGCCCCGAGGGAGAGCGCTCTCGCCACGACGTCACCCTGAAGGACGCCCCCGCTGATGTCGAGGTGCAGGCGTGGTGCTGGGGCGACGGCCTCTGGCACTCGGGCGAAACAGAGGTCGAGCACCGGTCCGTCGGGCACGACCAGGCGCGTCTCGAAGAGGTCGGGCTCGTCGGTGAGCGTGCGGGTGTCCAGCAGCGACTCCCAGAAGCGCCCCAGCGTGCGGGGCTCCGTGGCGTCGATGGTGAGGTTCTCGAGGAACATCCCACCGTCCTACCAGATGAACCGGGCCTGAACATCGTTGCCGTCCGGGCGCGCATGCCGCCGGTCGCCCGCGTCCGTGACAGTGTGAGGAGGAGACCTGTCCCCCATCCGGAGCCCCGATGACCCACCACTTCTCCCGCCGCACCGCCCTGCGATCCGCCGCGTTGGCCGCCGGGGTCGGCGCAGCGGCATCCGCGTGCACCACCCCGAGACCGACGAGCACCGGTGTCGGGACCGAGGGCGCCTCCACCCCCCCGCGTCACGAGGTGGTGGTGCGCGACGACGGCGGCGCCGTCGTGCTCTCGCCCACCGGTGACCCGACCCTGGCCGCCACCCGTGCCGTGCTGTCCCTCGCCACCGCCGTCGTCGTGTCGAGCACCGAACCCACCGCCCTGGGAGCCGCCGAGGCCGCCGCCCGGGCCCTCGGCCTGCCCCTGCTGATGCCGGACCCGGGCCTCGTCGAGGAGCTGGACCGGCTCACGACGCGCACCGTCCTGCGCTACGGCACCGCGCAGGCCGTCGGGGACCTGGGGTCCCGCGAGGTCCTGGAGGGCACCGCGGTCCCCGACCTCCCCGACCTCCCGGGACTACCGAGGCCGGCGGACTCCGGATCGGCGGTCGTGCTGCTCGCGGCGGCCGGGCCGCTGCCCGCCGCGCTCGGCCCGCTGGTCCACCTGACCGGAGCCACGCCGCGCACGGTGGACGACGTCGACCCCCGACGCGACGAGGGCACCCGCACGGCACTTCGGGCGCTGCCGTCCGCGCCGGTGCTGGCGGTCGGCGAGGACTTCGGCGACGACGACCGCTTCGACACCCGGCTGCGCACGGCGCGCGAGGCCACCGACCTCCCCGGGGGCGGGCTGCTGCCCTTCCCCGGCCGGCGCATGGTGGCGCTGTACGGGCACCCGCAGACCCGGGCCCTGGGCATGCTGGGCGAACAGGGCCCCGCCGCTGCGGCCGTGCGGACGACGAAGCTGGCCGCCGAGTTCACCCCGCTCAGCAAGGAGAAGGTGGTTCCCGCATTCGAGCTCATCGCGACCGTCGCATCCGGTTCGGCGATGCCCGACGGCAGCTACTCGCGCAAGACACCTGTGGAGGAGCTGTTGCCCTACGTCGAGGCGGCCGAGGACGCCGGCGCCTACGTGGTGCTCGACCTGCAGCCCGGTCGCACGGACTTCCTCACCCAGGCCAAGCTCTACGAGTCACTGCTGCGCCGACCGTGGGTGGGTCTCGCCCTGGACCCGGAGTGGCGCCTGCGCCCCGACCAGAAGCACCTCGAGCAGATCGGCTCGGTGGGCATCGACGAGGTCAACGAGGTGGGCGCCTGGCTCGCCGAGCTCGTGCGCACCCACGACCTCCCGCCGAAGGTCCTCACCCTCCACCAGTTCCGCACCTCGATGGTGCGTGAGCGCGACCGTCTCGACACCTCCCTCGACGAGGTCCAGTGGCTGGTGCACGTCGACGGCCAGGGTGGTCAGTCGGCGAAACAGGCGACCTGGCGGGCCCTGCAGAAGGACCTCCCCGAGGGGGTGTGGCTCGGCTGGAAGAACTTCGAGGACGAGGACTCCCCCATGCTCACCCCCGAGCAGACGATGGAGCAGGTCGAGCCGACCCCCTGGTTCATCTCCTACCAGTAGGGACGTCCTCCACGGTCTCCACGTACATCCACCGCCCGGCCCGTCGCTCGAAGCGACTCCGTTCGTGGAGCTCGCCCTTCTGGCTCGTCGCGCCCTCGCCGGCGGCCCAGCGCGCCCGGAACTCCACCAGCCCGCTCGAGTCGTCCGCTGCGCCGCCGACGACGTCGATGACCTCCAGCCCGGACCACCTGACCCACGGGTCCGGGTCGACGGTCCCGGGCCGCGTGCGCGCGTGCCACGTGCGAAAGAGGTGGTCACCCGCCGACACCGCGTAGGCCGTGTACCTGGAGCGCATCAGCTGCTCGGCCGTCGTCGCCAGCGCCTCGCCGCGCACCACCGGGCCGCAGCACGCATCCAGGGTCGCCCCGGCCGGGACCCCGCCGCAGGGGCACACGGCGTCACCCCGCTCGATGTCGTCGGCGTCACCCGCCATCCGCAGCCACACCGCGGATCCACGACCGCCCCTCGACTCACCGACCACGTTGTCCGTTCTACACCCGCTGGGCCGGCCCCGTCGGTGCACCGTGGGCCAACACACGGTGGGGAACAGGGGTGGGGCTCAGCTCCGCCCCGGCGACCTCGTGGGCCAGGGGGCGTCCACCGGCAGCAGCCCCGCCCATCCCCGATCCCGCAGCAGGCTCGCGGCCAGCACGCCGATGATCAGGGTCGCGTTGTGCACCCGCCCGGCCAGCGCCGCCTCGACCAGGTCGTCCAGCGGCACCCGGCGCACCGGCATACCGAGCTCCTCGCCGTCGCGCTCGTGCCGCTCCGCCTCCGGGACCCCCGAGAGTCCGCGGGCGAGGTAGACGCGGATCACCTCGCTGGAGCCGCCCGGGCTCGTGTTGTGGTCGAGCACCACGTGCCACTCACTCGCCCGGAGGTCGGTCTCCTCCAGGAGCTCCCGAGCCGCGCTCTCGTGCGGGGGCTCCCCGCTGACGTCGAGCAGCCCGGCGGGCAGCTCCCACTCGGTGGCCCGCACCGGGTGGCGGTACTGGTGGACGAGCACGACCCGATCGTGCTCGTCCAGCGCGACGATCGCGACGGCGCCGGGGTGGCCGACGAAGTCGCGGGTCACCACGCCCGCCTCCCCCAGGTCGACGCGCTCGGTGCGCACGTCCCAGACCCGGCCCCGGAACACCCTCCCCGACTCCAGCACCGGCTTGCCGCCCTGCTCGTCGCGGAGAGGGTCAGACATGCGCCTCGGCGGCCTCGGCGGCCTCGACGTGCCGGGGGCGTTCGACCTCCACCAGGCGCGAAGAGCGCTGGGCCGCGATGGCCGCGCCGATGAGTCCCGCGAAGAGCGGGTGGGAGCGCGTGGGTCGGGACTTGAACTCGGGGTGGGCCTGGGTGGACACATAGTAGGGGTGGGCGTCGGCGGGCAGCTCGACGAACTCCACGAGTCCGAGGTCGGGGTGGGTGCCGCTGAAGGACAGTCCCGCCTCCTCCAGGGGTGCCCGGTAGGAGTCGTTGACCTCGTAGCGGTGCCTGTGCCGCTCGTGGACCGTGGTGGTGCCGTAGGCCGTGGCCACGACCGATCCGTCGACCAGGGATGCCGGTTGGCTCCCGAGACGCATGGTGCCGCCGAGGTCGCCGGCGCCCTCGACGAAGGACTTCTGCTCCTCCATCGTGGCGATCACGGGTGCCGGGGTGTCGGGGTCGAACTCGGTCGAGCTCGCCCCGTCGATGCCGGCGACGTTGCGGGCGTACTCGATGACCATGCACTGCAGACCGAGGCAGATGCCCAGGGTCGGCACGAGTCGCTCCCTCGCCCACCGGAGGGCGCCGACCTTGCCCTCGATGCCGCGGATGCCGAAGCCGCCGGGGACGAGGACCGCGTCGACGCCGGCCAGCGCCCGCGCGGCGCCGGCCTCGGTCTCGCACGAGTCCGACGGGACCCAGCGGATCCGCACCTTGGCATCGTGGTGGAAGCCGCCGGCACGCAGCGCCTCGGTGACCGAGAGGTAGGCGTCCGGCAGGTCGACGTACTTGCCGACCAGGGCCACCTCGACCTCGTGCTCGGGCTCGTGGACCCGCTCCAGCAGGAGGTCCCAGTCGGTCCAGTCCACGTCGCGGAAGGTCAGGCCGAGGCGGCGGATGACGTAGGCGTCGAGCCCCTCCCGGTGCAGGACCTTGGGGATGTCGTAGATGCTCGGCGCGTCGACGGCCGCGGCGACCGCCTCGGTGTCGACGTCACACATCAGGCTGATCTTGCGCTTGATCGACTCGGGGATCTCGCGGTCGGCCCGCAGCACCAGGGCGTCGGGCTGGATGCCGACCTGGCGCAGGGCCGCCACGGAGTGCTGGGTGGGCTTGGTCTTCAGCTCACCGCTCGGTGCCAGGTAGGGCACGAGGGAGACATGGAGGAAGAAGACCTTGTCCCGCCCGAGGTCGTGGCGCACCTGCCGGGCCGCCTCGAGGAAGGGTAGAGACTCGATGTCGCCGACCGTCCCCCCGATCTCGGTGATGATCAGGTCGGGGGCGTCCTCGGGGTCGACTCCGGGCGCCCCGGCGGCCTGGGCGCGCATCCGCTCCTTGAGCTCGTTGGTGATGTGCGGGATGACCTGCACGGTGTCGCCGAGGTACTCACCGCGCCGCTCGCGCTGGATGACCCGGTTGTAGACCTGACCGGTGGTGACGTTCGCGCTGCCGACGAGGTTGACATCGAGGAAGCGCTCGTAGTGCCCGATGTCGAGGTCGGTCTCGGCGCCGTCGTCGGTCACGAAGACCTCCCCGTGCTGGAACGGGTTCATCGTCCCGGGGTCCACGTTGAGGTAGGGGTCGAGCTTCTGCATCGTCACCCGGAGGCCGCGGGCCCGCAAGAGGTGTCCGAGCGATGAGGCGGTGAGCCCCTTGCCGAGGGATGAGGCGACGCCTCCGGTCACGAAGATCTGTTTCGTCTGGGCCACCACGGGCTTCAACGATACGTCATCGCCGCGGCGCTCCAGACCCCGACGCTCCGCACGGTGTGCACTTCTCAGCCAATCAGTCGCCACCTCCGGCGGTGAGGACCGGCCCACCCCGGGAAACCCAGGCTGATGCGGAGAAGCCTTGTCCAGCACTGCCCGGGTTTATCGGGTCACCCGATAAACCCGGCCGCCGGAACCTCGATCAGCCACCGGGCCGCGGACGTCCGCGCAGGACCGACTCGTAGGCCGTCATGGCCGCCTCGAGCGCATCGACCGGGGTGGGAAGCTCGGCCGAGCGTTCCATCGCCTTGGAGCGGAGGTGCTCGCGGACCGAGTCGTTGAGCACCACGTCGCGCAGCGCCCGTGACAAGGAGATGGGGTCCGAGCGCGGGACGAGCAGCGCCGCGTCGCCCACCACCGCACCCGTGCCCCCCACGTCGGTGGCCACGATCGCGGCACCGGCGTGCAGTGCCTCCTGCAGGCCGACCGGCTGCCCCTCCCACACCGCGCTGGAGATGACGACGTCGGCGGCGCCGAGCAGGTCGGGCACGTCGTCCCGAAGGCCCAGGAGGCGGACGGGCAGGGACTCGGCGTCGATCCGCTTCTGCAGCGCCGCTCGCTCCGGTCCGTCACCCGCCACGACGGTGACCAGGTCGGTTCCCCGGATCTCGCCGTGGGCGTCGAGCAGGACGTCCAGACCCTTCTGCGGCGCGAGACGCGCCACGACCACCCCCAGGGAGGTGGGTCCGCCGACCCCGAGATCGGCGCGCACCGCGTACCGGTCGCGGGTGGCAGCGCGGGGCGCGGGCGCGGCGACGACCGCCAGCCCGACGTTGCGGGCCCCCAACGAGGTCATCCGGTCGACGAGGTCGGCGGACACCCCCAGCACGAGGTCGGCGCGCAGGGCCACGACCCGCTCGAGCGCGGCGTAGACCGTGCCGGTGAACGCTCCGGTCGGCGCGGCGTTGTGCAGGGTGGCCACGAGCGGGGTCGTCCGGCGCGACGCGGCGAGGACGCCCAGCGCGGCCGCTCGAAGGCCGTGCGCGTGCACCACGTCGGCGCCGTCGACGAGTCGTCGTAGGTCACGCACCGCGATCGCGTCGCGGGCCGGGTGCGGGCGGTCGCCCAGGTCGACCGGGGCGTACGAGGTCGCGAGCCCGGAGAGACCGAACTGGGCCTCGACAGCTGGCGGGCAGGCGACCACGACCTCGTGCCCGGCACCGGCCAACGAGCCGACCAGCCCCTGCACGTGCCGACCGACCCCACCGGCGCTCGTCCCGAGCACGAGCAGCACCCTCATGCCTGACCCCCTCCGCGTCGGCGCGTCCTCCCGCGCTGGAGGACCTGCATCATCATCTCTCGGTCCCCGACCGAGAGGGCCACCACCGCGACGAACAGGGCGAGCACGCCCGCCCCACCCCCCACGAGCACCGCGCCGCCCAGGCTGTCGATGGATCGACCCCGGGACACGACGTCGCCGGCCGCGACTGCCAGGGCGATGGCGACGACGAGGACGCCGGTGGTCCTCCCGGCGCCCTCGGTGACCCCGTGGCCCCAGGTCCGGCGCACGAGCAGCACCAACGCGCCTCCCGAGAGCGTCATCCCGAGGGCGGAGGACACTCCGAGCCAGCGCAGCGTCGGTGCAGGTCCCTGTCCCGCCCCGATCACGACCAGTGGCAGCAGCCCCGCGACGCTCCACCCGAGGGCGGCCGCGAGCGCGGCGTCCATCGGCCGGCCACGCACGTAGAGCGCCCGGGTCAACAGGGCGGTGAGGCCGAAACCGACGAGCCCGGGGGCGTATGCCGTGAGCGTCGCAGGGAGCGCCGCGAGGGCCTCGGTGCTGGCCTCCCCGCCGCCGCGCCGGGCGTCGAGCAGCGAGAAGAACGCGCCGATCCCGGGAGCCGCGGCGATGAGCACGCTCACGGAGAGGCCCGTGAGCACGAGGACGGCGCGCATCGACCGCGCCAGGGTGTCGGTCACGTCCTCTCCCGCACCGGTGCGGGCCGCGAGGGCCGGGAAGGAGCTCGTCGCGATCGGGACCGCGAGCACGGCATACGGCAGCAGGTAGACCGCCTGGGCGTACTGGTAGACCGGGAACGTGCCGCTGTCCCCTGACTGCTTCGACAGCCACATCGTGGCCAGCACCGCGCCCTGCTGCGCCAGCAGGGCGGTGACCCCGGCGCCGGCGAGGGCGCCGATGCGGCGGGCGTCCTCGGGCGGCATCCGCAGCCCCGGCCGCCAGCGCCACCCGGTGCGCAGCGCCGGGACCAGGAGCGGCACCGAGAGCACGACGACCCCGAGCGTCGTGCCCCAGCCCAGCACCCTGATCGCCTCGTCGCTGACGAGGGACGGGGCGGTCCGGCCGTCGACGATCGTGCCGTACCAGAGGTAGGAGACCAGGACGACCACGGAGGACACGAGCGGCGCGAGGGCGGCGGCGAGGAAGCGGCGGTGGGCCTGGAGGAGACCGGTGAGGATGATGCCCAGGCCGTAGAGCGGCAGCTGCACGGCGAAGATCCGCAGGAGGGTGACGGCGACCTCGGCCGCCCGTGGGTCCGTGGTCACGACGAACCGGGCCGCGACCGGCCCGGCGAGCACCCAGAGCAGGCCGGCCAGGGGCACGAGCAGCAGGAGGGCCCAAGTGAGCAGCACCGATGCGATGCGCTCGGCCCGGTCCCGCTCACCGGCGCCGAGCCAGTGCGCGATGAGCGGCACGGCGACGGCGGCGAGGATGCCACCGGCAGCGACCTCGAAGAGGACGTTGGGCAGCGCGTTGACACTCTGGTAGATGCCTCCGACGCCACCGGCGCGCACGGCGTCGGTGAAGACGAGGATCCGGGCGAACCCGGCCGCGCGGGAGAAGAGCGTCGTGACCGCGATCAGCCCGGCGGCGCCGGCGATGCCGGATGCGAAGCGGCGACCCGTCACCGTGGTGGCCGACCCCAGGCGTCGATCTCCCGCAGGACGGGCGTCGACTCGATGACGGCGGTGAAGCTCACCCGCTCCGAGGCCAGCGTGAGGGCGGTGAGCACCACCAGGGCGAGCAGGCGACCCCTGCGGCCGCTGCGCTCGAGGAGCGCCGTGCCGACGAGGGCGCCGGCCGCGTTGGCACCGGTGTCGCCGAGCATGGCCCGTCCGCCCAGGTCGTGGGGCAGCACGCCCAGGGCGGACCCGATCGCGGCGGCGGCGGCGACCTCGCCGCCGGTCCCCGGCGCCAGCAGGACCGCGCTGCCGGCGAGCACGGTGCCCTTCAGGGCCCGTCCCGGACGCAGGTCCAGGAGGTTCACGAGGTTCGCGGAGGCGGCGACCACGGCACCGCCGACGAGGGTGTCCATCCCTCGGACGTCCTCGCGCGCCCGGTCCGCGAGCGCGGCAGCCACCAGCCCGCTGACGCCGATGCCCACCACCTTGACGAGGCCGGTCGTCACCCGGCCGTGCGCCGCGGCCCCGAGGTGCCCCCTCAGCCCCCTGCTGGACCCGTCGCCGGCGAGGTCGTCGAGGGCGCCGAAGGCCCCCGAACCGAGCACGGCCGCGACGCCCGCGGCTCCCCCCGGCGCAGCGCCCGCGGCCGCCCCCAGGACGTAGGCCGGCCCCTCCAGGAGCGTGACGGGTGCCCCCGCGTGGTTGGTGCGCCGCCACACAGGACCGGTGACCCAACGGGTCAGGCCTCCGTGGGTGAGGGCGGACCCACCGAGCGCCAGCAGTCCGGCGGCCAGCGCGGGGGCCCGGCGCCTCACGGCGTCGGCAGCGGGGCGTAGGGGGCGTCGGCGCCCGCGGCGAGACCGAAGTGCCCCACCTCTCCGCGGTCCTGCTGCACCAGGCCGTGCACAATGCTCGCCTGTCCCATCGGCTGGGCGCTGTCGTCGACGGTGGACACCGCGTCGACCGCGGTGGCGTCGTTGCGCACGGCACCGACGAGGGTGCCCCCACCGGCGGCGCCCACGTCGAGGTCACCGGCGACCAGGGCGCCCGAGGAGTGCGCGTCGATGGCCACGACCAGGTCTACCCAGCGCTTGGCGATCTCCTGGTCCTCGGCCGTGCCGGGGGTGACGCGCCCACCAGCGACCACCACCAGGTCGGCCCGCGCGTAGCCCTCGGTGTCGATGTCGACCAGCCCGGCCTCGGCCAGGGTCTTCAGGCCCTCGGCGGCACTCGTCGCGCCCAGGGCGTCCCCCACCCCACCGGTGGGGCGGGTGAGCAGCGCAGCGAGGAGCACGTCGCGCGACGCGACCGGGCCGGTGGCCGTGATGTCCACGCCGGTCCTGGCGGCCACGGCGCTCACCGCCTCGTCCCTCGACGTCGTCGTGGCCTTGTCGCTGCTCACCCAGTCATCGCTCACCGACGTGGTCGAGACGAGCCGGGCGCCGCTGCTCCTGACGGTCTCGTCGATGGCTTCGGTGACCTTGGCATCGACATCGGGCAGCACGACCAGGGCCACGTCCCGGCCCATGAGGGCAGCGTGGAGCACCAGCGGGTTGGTCTCCTCGATGTAGCCGTCACGGGCCTCGGTGGACGTCTTGGCAGCAGCGAGGTCCTTGTTGAGGTTCGCCTTGTCCTCGCGCAGGCCGGAGACCTCGTTGGCCAGGGTGCTGCCCAGCTCACCCCGCAGTGGGCCTGCCCCCAGCGCGATCCCGACCGCCAGCGCCAGGAAGATCGAGACGATGGACACGATGTGGTAGCGGAAGTCGATCACCCGAAGGCTCCTTGGATGGCGGACCAGACGTCGTCGAACCGGGCGCCGACCAGCTGGAGGAGGGCCCGCCCTCCGGGCGTGGACCACAGTGCGACGGCGAGGGCGAACAGGCCCACCACAAGAAGGAGGAAGATGCTGGCGAGCGAGATCCGCGACCGGTAGAGCCGGTTCACGCCCTTGGCGTCCACGAGCTTGCCACCGACCCGGAGCCGGGTGAGGAAGGTGCTGGCCATGCCGTGGCGACCCTTGTCGAGGAACTCCACGAGGGTGACGTGGCTGCCCACCGCCACGATCAGGCTGGCCCCCTTGTCGTCCGCGAGGAGCATCGCGACGTCCTCGCTGGTGCCGGTCGCGGGAAACACCACCGGATCGAGACCGAGATCGCGAACCCGCTCCAGGCCGGGGGCCCGCCCGTCGCGATAGGCGTGCACCACGAGCTCCGCCCCGCAGCGCAGCGCCGCATCCGACACCGAGTCCATGTCCCCGACGATGAGGTCGGGCTGGTGCCGCGCCTCGATGAGCGCGTCCGCGCCGCCGTCGACGCCGATGAGCACCGGCTTGTACTCGCGGATGTAGGACCGGAGCGTGCTGAGGTCCTCCTTGTAGTGGTAGCCCCGGACCACGATGAGCGCGTGACGTCCCTCGAGCTCGGTGGTGATGTCCGGCACGCCGACCCCGTCGAAGAGCAGGTCACGCTCCTTGCGCAGGTAGTCCATCGTGTTCTCGGCGAAGGCCTCGAGCTGCTCGGACAGCCCGGCTCGGGCCGCGGTCATCGACGCCTGCACCGACGCGTCGTCCAGCAGCGTCCCCGAGCCGACCGGGCCGTCGTCGCCGACGAGCTGCCCACCCTCCAGGCGCAGCGTGGTGCCCTCCTTGAGCGCCATCACGTCGGCTCCCGCCCGGTCGAGCAGGGGGATGCCGGCGGCCACCAGGATCTCCGGTCCGAGGTTCGGGTACCGGCCGGAGATGGACGCCGCAGCGTTGACGACGGCGGACGGCCGACAGGCCACGAGCGCCTCGGCGCTCACCTTGTCGATGTCCTCGTGGTTGATCACCGCGATGTCGCCGTGCTTGAGGCGCTTGGTGAGGTCCTTGGTGCGCGCGTCCACGCGGACCTGGCCGCTCAGCCCGGAGTGGGGGCGGCGGTCACGGCGGGCCGGGAGGCGGATGGACATCGACCCCATGGTGCCATGCCGGGACCTACACCCGTGCGCGCGACAGGAGGTCCCGGGCGTGGTCGAGGGCGGCATCCGTGCCGGAGCCACCGAGCATCCTCGCCAGCTCGCTGACCCGCTCCTCGCCCTGGACCTCGTGCACACCGCTGCGGGTGACGTGACCGTCGTCGGCGCGCTCCACGACGAGGTGCCGGTCCGCGTGCGCGGCCACCTGCGCGAGGTGCGTGACCACCACGACCTGCGCGGTGCGGGCCAGGGCGGCCAGCCGGGCTCCGACGTCCAGGGCGGCCCGCCCCCCGACCCCCGCGTCGACCTCGTCGAACACGAAGGTCGGCACGGCGGTGGCGTGATCGGCGGCGTGACCGGCGGTGGCCACCTCGATCGCGAGCATCACCCGCGACAGCTCACCGCCGGAGGCCGCCTTGGTGACGCTCCGGGCCGGCGTGCCCGCCCCTGAGGCCAGCCGGAGCTCCACGTCGTCGCGACCGGCGTCGGTGTAGCGACCGGCGTCCTCGACGGCGACGGTCACGGTGGCCGATCCCATCGCGAGGTGGTCCAGCTCCGCGGTGATCCGCATGCCGAGCACGCCCGCGGCGGCGCGGCGGGCGGCGGTGAGTCGCTGCGCCGCTCGCTCGCGCTCCTCGGTGAGCTGGGTGACCCGCTCCTCGAGCTCGGTGATCCGGTCACCGGTGCCCTCGAGCTCGGTGATCCGGGCGGCCGCCTGCTGGCCCCACGCGAGCACCTCGTCGACGGTGGCCCCGTAGAGGCGGGTCAGCTCGCCCAGGGCGGCCCGACGTCGTTGGAGGTGGTCGAGGCGGGCCGGGTCCGCGTCGATGTCGGCGAGGTAGGTGCCGAGGTCGGCGGCCAGGTCCGCCACGAGGTAGCGCAGCTCGTCGAGCCTCGTACCGATCTGCTCCAAGGCCGGGTCGTTGCTGCTCACGGCGCCGACCTGGCCACCCACCGCGGCGAGCACGTCGAGCACACCGGCGGACGGCATCCCGGCGGCGTCCTCGGAGCCGGCCAGGGCGTCGTGGGCCGCGCTGGCCGCGCCGCCGAGCTCCTGGGCGTGCCCGAGGCGTTCGGACTCCACGCGGAGGCGGTGGTCCTCACCCGGTTGCGGGTCCAGGGCCTCGATGCGCTCCAACCCGGTGCGCAGGGTGTCGGCCTCCCGGGCCCGGTCGGCAGCGGCGGTGCGCAGCGTCCTGAGCGATGACGACGCCGCGGCCAGGGCGGAGTGCACCTCCCGGTATGCCGTGAGCGCGCCATGCACGTCTCCTCCGCCGAAGTCGTCGAGCACCTGCCGATGTTGGTCGCTGCGCCGGAGGCGCCACTGGTCGGCCTGGCCGTGCACGGCGACCAGGTGCTCGGCGAGTTCCGCGAGCAGCCCGACCGGGGCGCTTCGACCACCGACGTGGGCGCGCGACCTCCCGTCCCGGGAGACCGAGCGGACCAGGACCAGCCCGTCGTGGACGTCGGCCCCGGCATCCCCGGCCCGTTGGAGGGCGATGTGGTCCGCCGGGAGGTCCACGACACCCTCGACGACGAGCCGGTCGGCGCCGGCACGCACGAGAGAGGAGTCACCGCGGCCGCCGAGCAGCAGACCCAGGCCGGTGACGACCATCGTCTTGCCGGCCCCCGTCTCGCCGCTCAGCACGGTGAGGCCGGGATGCAGCTGGAGGACGGCCTCGTCGATCACTCCGAGGTCGCGGATCCGGATCTCCTCGATCACGACGTGCTGGTCCCCTCGGCCTGCTTGCGGCGCGCCGCGCCGCGCCAGCCGTGGACGGGCAGGTCGAACTTGTCGACGAGGCGGTCGGTGAAGGGCGCATTGGTGAGCCGGGCGAGCCGCACCGGGTCATCGGACCGCGCGACCTGGATCCGGGCGCCGGGTGGTAGCCCGACGGCGCGTCGTCCGTCGCACCAGACGACGCCCGCTGCGTCGGTGCGCGGCACGACCTCGACCGCGAGGTGGGCCTGGGGGCCCACCACGATGGGGCGGGCGAAGAGCGCGTGGGCACTGATCGGGACGAGGAGGAGTGCCTCGACGTCCGGCCAGACCACCGGGCCGCCGGCGGAGAAGGCGTAGGCCGTGGAGCCCGTGGGGGTGGCCATGACGATGCCGTCGCACCCCCAGGTGGACAGTGGGCGCCCGTCGATCTCGACGGTGAGCTCGAGCATGCGCTCACGCGACGCCTTCTCGACGGTGACCTCGTTCAGGGCCCAGGACCGGAAGACGAGGTGCCCGTCCTCGTGCGCCGTGACGTCCAGGGTCATCCGCTCCTCGACGGTGTAGGCACGGTCGAGGATGTGCCCGACCGTGGCATCGAGGTCCTCTCGCTCGGCCTCCGCGAGGAAGCCGACGTGCCCGAGGTTGACGCCCAGGAGCGGTGCCTCGGAACCGCGCGAGAGCTCTGCCGCCCGCAGAATGGTGCCGTCCCCACCGAGCACGCAGACGAGCTCGCACCCGGCCGCACCTCGTGCTGGGTCGATGGCCTGGACGCCCTCGACGTCGGCCAGGGGGGTGGCGTCAAGGTCCTCGGGTGCGGCGCACACACCGACCCCGGCGGCGAGCAGCCGGGTGGCGACTCGAGCGGCGAGCTCGAGGGCGTCGCGCCGCACCGCGTGGGTGACGAGGAGCACACGTCGTGGCTGTGCGGTCGTCATCGTCCTCCTTCGGTGGTGGCCCGTGCGGTGAGCTCCCGTACGACGGCCCGCAGGGTGTCGTGGTCCATTGTCGCGGAAGGCTCCCTGCGCCCCCACAGGAGGTACTCGGCGTTGCCCGTCGACCCGCGCAGCGGGCTCGACGCCAGGCCGCACACCGAGATCCCCGCGGCCTCGGCTGCGGCGATGACGGCCGTCAGCGCGGACGCCCGGTCGGCAGGCCCCTTGACCAGCCCGGTGCGGCTGAGTCGGCGGCGGCCCACCTCGAACTGGGGTTTCACCAGCAGCACCAGGTCACCGGACGGGTCGAGCAGGCCGACGAGGTCGGACATCACGGTGGTGAGGGAGATGAAGGAGAGGTCGGCGACCACGAGGTCGGCGGGGCCGCCGACCTCCGGCGCGGTCAGACCCCGGATCGTGGTGCCGCTGAGCTCGGTCACCCGCGGGTCCGCGGCGAGCTGGGCGACGAGCTGTCCGTGTCCGACGTCGACGGCCACGACACGGGCGGCTCCGGCCTCGAGGAGTGCCTGGGTGAACCCACCCGTGGAGGCCCCGACGTCGATGCAGCGACACCCGGAGACGGACAGGCCCTCGCCCGCCCACTGCCGGAGGGCGTGGTCCAGCTTGCGGCCCGCGCGACCGACCCAGCGCGTCTCCCCCCGCTCCACAGTCAGCTCGTCGGTCGCGTCCACCGGCTGGGCAGGCTTGCTCGCTGGGCGACCACCCACCGTGACCTGGCCCGCTGCGAGAAGGTCCCGGGCATCACCTCGGGATCGGGCCAGACCGCGCAGCACGAGCTCGGCGTCGAGTCTGGCGATCTCAGCCGCCGAGGTCGGTGAGCCGGGACTTCAGCGTCTGGTGCACCGCCTCGCCCGATGCGATGAACCCGTCGAGGTCCCCGTCGGGGGTGGCGTCGAGGTCACTCAGCGCGGCGTCGATGACGAGGTCCCCGGCCTCCGGCCGATCGTCGACCGTCGTGGCGTCGCTGGTGGGTTCGGCGACACTCACGCGGTGTTCCCGTCCCCGGCGCCGGACGATGCCTTCTTGGCCGGAGCCTTCTTGGCCGGAGCCTTCTTGGCCGGAGTCTTCTTGGCCGGAGTCTTCTTGGCCACCGGAGTCTTCTTGGCCGGAGTCTTCTTGGCCGGAGTCTTCTTGGCCACCGGAGTCTTCTTGGCCGGAGTCTTCTTGGCCACCGGAGTCTTCTTGGCAGCAGGAGCCTTCTTGGCCGGTGCCTTCTGCGCCGCCGGAGCCTTCTTGGCCGCCGGAGCCTTCTTGGCCGCCGGAGCGTGGGACCCGGCCGGCCCGGCTGGTGCCGCGGCCCGGACGCCGACCCTCGCCGGTTCCGGAACGATGTCAACACTCGCCGACGCGGGGTGCTGGGCCCGGCCACCGGTGCCGCGCGCCAGTTCCTCGACCTGCGCCGTGAGCCCGGCGACCGTCGCACGGAGGGACTGGACCTCGCTGAGGAGCCGGCTCACGTCCACCTTCCCGAGCGCCGACTCCACCTCGGAGCGCACCAGGGCGAGGAGGTGCTGGCGGTTGGTCTCGGCGGCACGCATCAGGTCGTCCGCAAACCTGGTGGCCTGCTTTCGGACCTTCTTGGAGGAACCTTCGAGGCCCGCGAGGCCCACGAGCTCCCTGGCTGCCTCGGTCGCGCGACTCCGGGTCATCTCACCGAGCCCGGACGCCAGCTCCACATAGCCCTGGATGGATCGCTGTGCCATCGGTCCTCCTCGTTCTCACGGCCCGGTCGGCCGCTCGTGCCATCACGCTACCGCCGGAGGAGTCCGGCCAGCACGTCGTCGGCGTGGCGGCGGCGTGCGGACGTCACAGACTCGTCGGCGCCGCAGTCCCCCGCCGACCACGCGGCGGCGATGGCGTCCCACAGCGCGCGCAGCGGCGGCCGGTCCCCGTCGGGCGTCTCCGGGTCATCGTGCAGGGCCCGCAGGTCCGGCACCACGTAGGTGGGTCTGCGGTGCGCCGGGGCCGCGAGGCAGGCGTCGAGGTCGTCGACCCCGGTCAGGACGAGCAATGAGTCCAGCCCGGCGGCGACGGCCCCCTCGATGTCGGTGTCGAGGCGGTCCCCCACCGCGAGCACCTGCCCGGGCTCCAGGCCCAGGCGCTGCGCGCAGAGCAGGTAGAGAGGAGGCTCCGGCTTGCCGGCCACGGCATCCGGGTCCCGCCCGCAGGCCCGACCGACCGCGGCCACCAGCGATCCGTTGCCGGGCGCCACGCCCCGGTCCGTCGGCAGGGTCGCGTCGGTGTTGGTGGCCACCCAGACCGCGCCGCCCTGGATCGCGTAGGCCGCCTCGCCCAGCTCCGCTGCGGACACCGAGGCCCCGTACCCCTGGAGCACTGCCGCGACGTCGTGTGAACGGTCCGCAGGGGCCACCGGGTGCAGCCCCACCCCCTCCAGGGCCGCGGCGACGCCGGGCCCGCCGATGGCCAGGACGCGCGCCCCCTCGGCCAGTCGCTCGCGCAGGATCCACGCACCCGCCTGCGCACTGGTGGCCACGTCACCCGGACCGCAGGACACACCGAGTCGACTCAGGTGCTCGGCCACCGCACTCGGCGGCCTCGACGCGTTGTTCGTCGCGTACTGGATCGGCTGGTCCACGCGCACGAGGGACTCCACCGCGTGGGGCACCGGCGCCTCACCGCGGTAGACCACTCCGTCGAGGTCGCAGACGAGGGCGGAGTATCGCGCCGACAGTCCGGCTGCTCCGGTGCTCACGCCACGGGTCGGTCCGACCCGCCCTCCGGCTCGGCATCCCGGTCCCCGTCGTCCCCGACCAGGTCGGTGAGCGAGACTCCATCGAGCTCATCGAGGCGCTCCACTGCGTCCGTCTCGTGCTCGACGTCGCCCTCGGCAGCCCGGTCGAACCACTCTCGCGCCTCCACAGCACGCCCGAGCGCGAGCAAGGTGTCGGCGTAGGCGTAGTGCAGGCGGTGCATTCCGCTGGGCGGCCCCTTGCGCAGGGCCGGCACCTGGAGCGCGAGGAGCGCCGCGTCATCCTGCCCGAGATCGCGGCGGATGCCGGACACGACGATGGCGAGCTCGACCCGTTCCTCGGCCGTCAGCGTCCGGGACTCCGGGCTGGCTGCGAGCTCGAGGGCTCGGTCGTGCCGGCCGAGTCCTCGCTCGCAGTCGACCATCAGCGCCAGCAGGTGTGAGGACCCGCTGAGGCGGCGGACCGTGCGGAACTCCGTCAGGGCGCGCCCGAAGTCCCCAGATCGGTAGGCCACCATGCCCAGCGCCTCCCGTGCGGCAGGCACGCGCCCGGCACGGCGTACCGCGGTCTCTGCGTGCGCAAGAGCGTCCCCCAGCTCATCGGCCTCCAACAGCGCCGCCACCATGACCAGGTGCTGAGCCACCCCTTCGGCGTTCTCCTTCGACAACGTGCGCAGCTGGACGTGCACGGACCGGTCGAGCTCCTTTCCCGTCACGCCCTCGGGGATGCGAGGCTCCGGGAGCCGGGGGCCTTTGGGCGCCAGCCGACTTCCACCGCGATCCGCCGCGTCGCCCGCTCGCGCCGACCCCGCGCGACCTCCACGGTCCGGGCCCCCGGAACCTCCACGGGGGTCACCACCCCCCGCACGGTGCTGCCCACCCGGGCGGCCACCACCGGACCGGCTTCCGGACTGCCCGGAACGCGAACGGTCCGAGCCGCTTCCTCGGCCGCGTGGACCACCACGAGACCCTCCGGTGCCGGCGTCGCGGCTGTCGTCTCGCTCCTGGGGCACGGCCTTCACTCCTGAGGTGGTGTGGTGTGGGGTTGTCGTACGGCGCGGATCCAGTGTACGGATGCCGCGGGCCCGCCCCGGGAGACACCAAGCCACGGGGAAACAAAAGAAAGGGCCCGCCTCACGGCGAGCCCTTTCTCGAAAGTATGTCCGGCTGCGTCCTACTCTCCCACACCGTCACCAGTGCAGTACCATCGGCGCTGAAGGGCTTAGCTTCCGGGTTCGGAATGGAGCCGGGCGTTTCCCCTTCGCTATGACAGCCGAAACTCTATGGAGATGTCAGTCTTCCCGACCGTATCTCGGGAACTGCACAGTGGACGCGAACACGCATTGAAATCTTTGGGTGTGTATCAAGTTATCGGCCTATTAGTACCAGTCAGCTACATGCATTACTGCACTTCCACGTCTGGCCTATCAACCCGGTAGTCTAGCCGGGAGCCTCTCGGGGTAAACCCCATGGAAACCTCATCTTGAAGCGTGCTTCCCGCTTAGATGCTTTCAGCGGTTATCACTTCCGAACGTAGCTAATCAGCGGTGCCCTTGGCAGGACAACTGACACACCAGAGGTTCGTCCAACCCGGTCCTCTCGTACTAGGGTCAGCCCTTCTCAAGTTTCCTACGCGCACAGCGGATAGGGACCGAACTGTCTCACGACGTTCTAAACCCAGCTCGCGTACCGCTTTAATGGGCGAACAGCCCAACCCTTGGGAGCAACTCCACCCCCAGGATGCGACGAGCCGACATCGAGGTGCCAAACCATGCCGTCGATAT
>JBBSQC010000021.1:0-61102 GCA_038258215.1 Actinomycetales bacterium
CCCGCCCCCGCGGCCAACCGGTCGGTCAGCGTCATCAACTCGGCGAGCTCAGCGCCCGACGCCTGGTGCAACACGACATCCCAGCCATCGAGAGCCTCAGCGGCAGCCTCCAGCCGGGAGCGGCGCTCCTCCACGCTCATCCGATCCCGATCCATACCTCGATTCTATCGAACACCTGTTCGTTACGCAAGAACAATTGGGCAGGAGTTTCGCGCCAGCACAACGACATTCGCTCGCGATCAGCCCGCCTCACCCACCCCACGAGTCAGACCGCATCAACGACCTCCACAGGCCCCTCACCCGGGACCGGCTGCGTGGTGGCGCTACCGTCATGGCATGTCGTCAGCGCTGACCGAGCGAGCCCGAGCGCTCGATGCCCACCACGCCGCCACCGACCTGAGGGGTCGCTTCCGCCTCCCGGCCGGGGTGACCTACCTCGACGGGAACTCCCTCGGCCCGCTGCCGACCGGGGTCGCCGAAGCGGTCTCCGACGTCGTGCACCGGCAGTGGGGCACCAGTCTGATCGCCAGCTGGAACGACGCGGGCTGGTGGGACGCCCCCACCCGGGTCGGGGACCGGATCGGGCGGATCGTCGGTGCGGCTGAGGGACAGGTCGTCTGCACCGACTCCACGTCCGTCAACCTCTACAAGACGGTCGTGGCGGCGGCTCGGCTCCGGCCCGGGCGCGGGGTCGTGCTCACCGACCCGGACTCCTTCCCAACCGACCTCTACATCACCGAGGCGGCCTGCCGCGATGCCGGTGCCACCCTCGAGCTGGTGCACCCGAGCACGGTGGTCGAGCGCATCTCCGAGCTAGGCGAGGACCTCGTGCTCGCGTCCTACTCCTCCGTGGACTACCGCACCGGCGAGCTGTGGGACCTCCCCGCGATCACCCGGGCCGCGCACGCGGTCGGCGGCCTCGTGTGTTGGGACCTCTGCCACTCGGCCGGTGCCCTGGAGATCGGTCTCGACGAGCACGACGCCGACTTCGCAGTCGGGTGCGGCTACAAGTACCTCAACGGCGGGCCAGGTGCGCCGGCGTTCCTCTACGTCGCTCAGCGCCTCCAGGACGACTTCGACCAGCCGCTCGCGGGGTGGAACGGCCACGCCACGCCGTTCGCGATGGCCCCCGATTTCGTGCCCGCCCCCGGAATCACCCGCGGTCGGGTCGGGACTCCTCCGCTGCTGAGCATGCTGGCGCTGGAGGCCGCGCTCGCGGTCTACGACGGCGAGTCGATGGCGGCGGTCCGAGGGCGCTCGTTGTCCCTCACCGGGTTCTTCCTGGAGTGCCTCGACACCCTCCTGCCGGACCTCGAGGTGGCGACCCCGAGAGAGGACGGGCGGAGGGGCTCACAGGTGAGCGTGCGGCATCCGCATGCGTTCGCCGTGGTGCAGGCCCTCATCGCGCGCGACGTCGTCGGGGACTTCCGCGAGGCCGACATCGTGCGGCTCGGCTTCGGCCCGCTCTACCTCACGCACGCCGACGTGCTGCGGGCAGCCGAGCACCTCCGCGAGGTCGTCGAGGGGCGCGAGTTCGAGCGCCCCGAGTTTCACACCCGCTCCGCTGTCACCTGAATCCGATTGCCGGATGCCGTCAGCGGTGCCCGGCGGGCATAGTCACCAGCCGCGCTCGGCCAGGCGAGATGACCGTTCAACCTTCTTGTCGTGCTTTCCACCGTCCGTTCCACGTCGGCAAGGAGTCTCAGGCACGCGACGGTACGACGCTTCGGGATCACGAAACGACACAGCGTTCAGCTGTTCAAACGTCGCAGCGGTGCCTAGTGCCTGCGAGCGCGCGCTCCGTCAGCGCTTGATGGTCGTTCGGTGCGAGGAGGGGGCCAGGGATGCGGCGAGTTGGTTGAAGTAGTTGTGCTGTGCCCACGAGGTGCGATCGCCGATGACGTACAGCCGACGCTTCGCCCGGCTGGCGGCGACGTTGACGAGATTGACTGTCGACGCCGCCCACGCCTTCGCGCCGGGAGCGCCAGGGTCGCCGCCGAGGACGAGGAATACCACCGACGCCTCCCGTCCCTGGGCGGTGTGGATCGTGCCGGCGCGGAGCCCGGGATACGTCCGCGACAGCGTGTCAAGACGGTCGGCGACGGCGCGGAACAGAGAGATCGCGATCACGTCGCCCAGCGAGATGCCGTTGTCGTAGAGGTAGGCGAGCGCCTTCTCCAGCCGGGCGATCTGGTTCTCCTGGAGGTGGGTCCCTCGGGTCAGCGCGGGCTCGTCGACCCAGTGGCTGGAGGCGATCACCGGACCCGCGACGCTGTCGAAGAGGTCAGGACGGTCTGGGTCGCCCAGCCGACCCTTGACGCCGTTCACCATGATCCCGTTGTAGGCGATGTCGTTGCAGAGGGTGAACATCGGGTCGTCGCAGCGGCGGTGCACCGTCAGCGGAGCGCTCACCCAGACGTGCTGCTCGCCATGCGGGAGCGTCGTACCGTAGCGCGACACCCGGTCGGCGAGGGTTTGCACCGACGCCTGCGGCGGTATCCATGTGTCGGAGAGCCGGTATGTGGCGGCAATGTCCCGCTGGGTCTTCTGCGGGATCGGGACGACAGGCTGCAGCTGGAGCGGATCCCCGACGGCGACAACACGTCGCGCGCGCCAGATCGCGCCTGCGGCGCACTGCGGCGATGCCTGTCCGGCCTCGTCGATCAGCAGCCAGCCGATGCTCTCTCGTCCGATATCGCCGAACATGCGTCCGAACGAGGCGAAGGTCGTCGAGACCAAGGGCACGACGAGGAAGAACAGCTGCCATGCCACACGTCTCTTCTCCGACTCGAGCCGGAGAGGGCAGCTGCCTGCGACGACCTCGAGGGCGGCGCGAAGACCGTGCGACATGTCCGCGGCCGTGTTGGCGAGGAAGTCCTGGTGGAGCTGCAGAGCGGCGAGGAACAGATCCGATCGGGCGCCATCGAGCTCGGCGTCGAGCCACGGTGCGTGTAGTTCGCGGGCGTCGCCCCTCCATGAGTCGTCCGGGTACCCCGTCCCCAAAGCCTTCTTATCCGTGGCGGTCAACCCTCGAAGACTCGACAGGGTCTCGCACGCGCGTGTCAGCTCCGCCTCGGCAGCCGACAGGTCGTGCAGGAGGTTCTTCACCCGGTCCTCGAGGTCGAGGGCGTACGCATCGGCCTTCTGCCGACCGTCCTCCGCTGCTTGCAGCCGATCATCGAGGGGCTTCAGCAGGGCGCGCCATTCTCGCGCTGCACGGCCGAGGGTCAAGATCGTCTCGAGCATGCCCGGCTTGACGTCGACGTGTCGGCTCCGGGCAGCCGCGGCCTCGCCGGATTCGCGTTGGGCGCGCCCGACCATGGGACGGCTCGCGTCGAGCGCGTTTGCCGCGACCTGCCTGTCGGCTCGGATCTGAGCAGCTGCTTCCGTTCGGCGTCGCCGGTGGTCGATCGCGCGTGGGAGGCGGAGCAGACGCTCCTGGGCCTGCCTTCGGGCATCGATGAGGGAGGCAACCCGTCGCTCTGCCCTGGAGAAGTCTGCGCGCGCCTCGTCCCAGCTCTTGTGAGGCACGAGGCCGTCTCGCCACTGGGCGAGGCGTGTCTGCAGTCGTGGGGCGCTGCCCGGCACCGGTGCGTCCGTTCGCGGGTCCTTCTTGTCGAACCAGAGCGCCGAGTGGAACGAGCTGCGGTTGCGCTTGCTGCCGAGACGGGCAGCGACCAGCCCCCAGCCCTGGAGGCCCGCGGTTTGGTCGTCCTTCTGCGCGCCGATGTCAGCCAGCACGGCGGTGGCGATGTCGGCGAAGTAGTCCGCCTCGGCGCGCCAGCGCGAGTGAATCGCGTCCTTAGCGGGGATCTCCGCCGTCACGTTCTCGACGGCGGCGTTGTTCGCTGACGCGACGACCATCTCGAAGCCCACCAGTTCCGGGCGCAACTGCCGCACCGTCCTCCGGTGGCCATCCTTCGCTGTCCACCGGTGCGTCTTCAACGTGAACGCATCGTCGGGATGGGCAAGCACTGACAGACGTCGGGCCCGTTCGACGACGTTGCCTGCGAGGATGTCGCGCAGCATGGTCGTCTTGCCGGTCCCCGGAGGCCCGTTCACCCCCATCAAGCCCGCGGTCGGCGCAAGTTCGGTGAGCGCTTGGTTCACCGCGAACTGCTGTCGCAGCGAGAGTCCCTGACTTGGATCAGACGGCCAACGCCCCTTCGGGAGATGGTCTACTCCCACGCCGGCGTCGGCCGTCTCATGCGTCTGGATGACGTCCACGCGGCTGCGCTCGTCGAGAGCGCCGTCACTCGTCAAATACGCGGCCAGCGCGTCGCCGCAGCCAGGCTCACTCGTGACATCCGCGCGGACTGCCGCGAGGTCCTCGAGAAAGAAGCTGTTGAGGAAGTCGATCTCCCCGGCGTCGTCGCCGTGCTGAGCAGAGACGGCAACCGATTGGATGACCACCCTGTCCGTCGCCAGGTCGGGAACTCCCGTGATGCCCGAGGCATCGTGCGCGATACCCAGCAGCGCCGACAGCGATTCCGAGTCCTGGGCGGGAGGCGCTTCCGCCCCGGTGGCCTCTCGGCGGGCCCCTTCCTGCTCGTTCACCGCCTCGAGGAAATCCTGCGCCGCATCTGGGAAGCCGTCGACCCACGCGCGATCCTTGACACCACTTCTCTTGATCTGCGCCACCGCCCACAGTGCCGACGACAGTACGGCGGAATCAGCGACCAGCACACCCTGCGCGTTGACCAGCACGCCCGCGCACGCGCTGCGCCCTTTCGGCCGCTCGTCGTACGCGTCCGCGTCCTCCCCGAACACACTGTGCAGGTGCTCGTACGTCGCCTCGAGCAGGTATGCGCCGAGATACACCGTGTGTTGCCACGCCCGTTTCGTGTTGCCAAGCGGCTTGGGAGGACGAAGCACCTCCCACGGCAGCAGATCGCCTCGCCGCCACTCGACGACCGTGCGATCAGCGGCACGGGTGGAAGGGGGAGTCGCCTTCGGAACCTGTTGCGGGCCGAACAGCTCCAGCATCCACCAGTACCGCAGGATGCGCTGCTGATTGTCGATCGACGGAGACACCCGCATACACCCCATTGTGCCTGCGAGCAGCGGTGATCGTCGCTCTACCACCTCCACACGAGGGAAGCCGCATGCGATCCGAAGGTCGGTACTGCCAGCTCAACCGTGGCCAGGCACAACCACCGCGAGCTCGTTGGTCACGAGCATCTCACCCCGCTGACGGGCACTCCTCAAAGCGATGCGCCGAGCCGGGCACCCCCTGCCAGTGCCCCTCGGATCACGGCATGAGTTGAACAGCCGCGCTCACCAGCCGCGCTCGGCCAGCCGGTGCGGCTGCGGGATCTCGTCGACGTTGATGCCGACCATCGCCTCGCCGAGCCCGCGGGAGACCTTGGCGATGACGTCGGGGTCGTCGTGGAAGGTCGTGGCCTTGACGATCGCCTCCGCGCGCTGCGCCGGGTTGCCCGACTTGAAGATGCCCGAGCCGACGAAGACACCCTCGGCGCCGAGCTGCATCATCATCGCCGCGTCGGCCGGGGTCGCGATGCCGCCGGCTGTGAAGAGCACGACCGGCAGCTTCCCGGTGCGGGCGACCTCGGCGACGAGGTCGTGCGGTGCCTGGAGCTCCTTGGCGGCCACGTAGAGCTCGTCCTCGGGAAGGTTCTGGAGGCGCCGGATCTCCTGACGGATCGCGCGCATGTGCGTCGTCGCGTTGGAGACGTCGCCGGTGCCGGCCTCGCCCTTGGAGCGGATCATCGCTGCGCCCTCGGTGATCCGGCGCAGGGCCTCGCCGAGGTTGGTGGCGCCGCACACGAAGGGCACCGTGAAGTTCCACTTGTCGATGTGGTTGGCGTAGTCGGCGGGGGTCAGCACCTCGGACTCGTCGACGTAGTCGACCCCGAGTGACTGGAGCACCTGCGCCTCGACGAAGTGCCCGATCCGGGCCTTGGCCATCACCGGGATGGACACCGTCGCGATGATGCTCTCGATCATGTCGGGGTCGGACATCCGCGAGACGCCGCCCTGGGCCCGGATGTCGGCCGGCACCCGCTCGAGGGCCATCACCGCGACCGCCCCGGCATCCTCGGCGATCTTGGCCTGCTCGGCGGTCACCACGTCCATGATCACGCCACCCTTGAGCATCTCGGCCATGCCGCGCTTGACGCGGGTCGTGCCGGTGGTGGCGGTGCTGGGGGCGCTCTGCTGATCGGTCATGGCGGCCATTCTAGATCGGCCCGGACGCGCCGTCGGACCACCTCCGGTGCGGGGGGATGCCGGGTCTGCGGCACCCGCAGGCGGCTCAGGACCGCAGCGAGACGGGCAGCTCGTCGTCGAAGTCGACGCGGTCGGGGAGCGTGGCGTGGCCAGCCAGCCGGAACGCACGCACCACCCTCTTCTGCCGCACGCGGAGCACGTCACGCACCGCGTCGTTGTGGAACCGGCGCGCGAGCTGCACCCGGAGCCCGCTCGCCGAGATCCGCTCGAGCGCCTCGTCAGCGAGCCCGTCGGGCTCGCGGTGCAGGCCACCGACGACGTCCTCGGTGAGGGCCGCACGCAGCACCGCGCTCAGGTCGCTCTCGACGTCCTCGCGGCCGCCGAAGTGCTGCCCGTCGAGGAGGTCGTTGCCGACCGGGTGCTCGGTGGTCCGCTCGATGGAGACGGTGGCGGCCTCGGCCAGCAGGAGGGAGCTCGCGGGGTCCAGGGCGCCGCTGTTGGCGAGCTCGAGGGTCGACTCCGCTCGCCGGATGAGCTGGGCGTCGAGCGCCGACATCGCCCCCTCGACCTTCGCGTGCAGCCGGTCCAGCCGTGCGGCCGAGTAGGACAGGTACCAGGCCGCGCCGATGAGCACGATGACGACGAACGTCGCCACCTGCAGGATGTCGATGTCCAGCATCAGACCTCTCCTCCGGTCGTGGCCGGCGCCGAGCGGGTCAACCGGCCCCACAGCCCGCGAGCCGGCGGCTCCTCGGGTTCGGCCCGTGCACCGTCAAGGACGGTCTCGTAGACGGCCATGACCTGACGGGCCACCCCGGACCAGTCGAAGACGTCCGCCCGGCGCCGCCCCTCCGCGCGCAACCGGGCCTGTTCCGACGGGTCGTCCAGGAGGCGCAGCACCGCACCGGTCAGCGCGGCATCCGACCCGGTCTCGAAGAGGATGCCGGTGCGGCCCCCATCGAGGACCCGTTCGAACGCGGAGAGGTCGGAGGCCACCACCGGTGCCCCCGAGGCCATCGCCTCCACGAGCACGATCCCGAAGCTCTCACCGCCCAGGTGTGGCGCGACGTAGGCGTCGACCGAGGACAGGAGGGAGGCCTTCTCGGCGTCCGAGACGCCGCCGAGCATCGTGGTCGCGGCCGCAGCCCGGGGGTCCGCGGCGGCCAGCAGGTCGGAGGCGTCCCCCGGGCCGGCGACGAGGAGCCTCGTCGCCGGCCGGGCGTCGAGGATCGCGGGAAGGGCCCGCAGGGCCACCTCCAGCCCCTTGCGCGGCTCGTCGACCCTCCCGAGGAACGCCAGGGTCGGGGCCCCGGGCGTGCCCTGCCACGTCGGCGACGGCCCTGCCGCGGCGAACCGCGCGACGTCGACCCCGTTGGGGATGATGAAGGCGTCACCGCCTAGATGCCGCCGCACGGTGTTGCGGGCCTCCTCGCTCACGGCGATGCGTCCCCGGATCTTCTCCAGCGACGGCCGGAGGAAGGGGTGGACGGCGTGCATCGCGCGCGAGCGCAGGGTCGCCGTGTGGAAGGTCGCCACGATCGGCTCGGTGGCCGCCCAGAGGGCGAGGATGGACACCGACGGGGTCACCGGCTCGTGCAGGTGCACCACGTCGAAGTCGCCCGTCTCCAGCCAGCGCGAGACCCGGGCACTGGTCACGGGCCCGAAGGTCAGCCGGGCGACCGAGCCGTTGTAGCGCACCGGGACCGCCTTCCCACAGGAGACGAGGTAGGGCGGCAGGTCGGCGTCGGTCTCGTCGTCGGCCGGTGCGAGCACCGAGACATGGTGTCCTCGGGCGATGAAGTGCTCGGCGAGGTCCCGCACATGGAACTGCACTCCCCCGGGCACCTCGAAGGAGTAGGGGCAGACGATGCCGATCCTCACGGGCCCGCCTCGGCCGCCGTCCGCGCCGGGTCCAGGTCCTCGACGAAGACGCGCTGGAGCATGTGCCAGTCCGCGGTGTGCCGCCGCACCTGCTCACCGAGCACGTCGGCGCACTCCTGCGTCATGGCCATCGCCCTGGCCCTCGTGGGCCCCTGTGCCGGCACGGTGACCGCGGGATGGAAGGTGATGGCGATGCCCCACCCCGTGCCGACCCGCTCGTGGCGGATCGAGACCGGGTGCAGCGGGCGCCGCTCGGCCAGGGCGAGGGCGGCGGGTCCCGGCGCCATCCGAGCCCGGCGGCCACAGAACTCGACCTCCACACCGCGCGAGGTGAGGTCGCGGTCGGCGAGCAGCGGGATGATGCCGCGTCGGCGCGCCGCGTCGCGCAGCGCCGGGAAGACGTCGAGCCCGCCGGTGAGCGGGATGATGCTCATCCCGAGACCTTCGCGGAAGGCCAGGAACTCCTCGAAGACCGCCTCAGGCTCGAGCCGCTCGGCCACCGTCGTGACCGGCCCGAGGTGCGTCGTGCACCAAGCACCGGCGAGGTCCCAGTTGCCCATGTGCCCGAGGAAGCACACCACGGACCCCCCGGTCGCGAGCACCTCCCGCACCGGGCCGTCGCCCTCGACCCGCACCCGCTCGGCGAGCTTGTCGGGGCCGAGGTCGGGCAGCCGGAACGCCTCGCAGTAGTAGCGCAGGTAGGCCCGCATCCCGGTGCGCACCAGCGCGTCGAGGTCGGCCTCGGACAGCTCCGGGCGTACCCGGGCGTAGTTGGCGCGCAGCCGCGCCGCCCCCCCACGGGCCACCGTGAGGTCGGCGGCGGCGTCGAAGAGCGCGTATGCCGCCCGCTCCGGCATCCGGCGCACCGCTCCCCATCCGAACCGGTGGGCTCCGGCGACCACGGCGTCCGCGACGGCTGCCGGCACCAGGCTCACGTGAGGCCCAGGGCCTGCCGTCGGACCTCGAGCATCCGCTGCACGACGGTGACGAGGCTGGCCACGGCCAGCGCGGCGAGCACCACGGCGAGGACGATCTCGGGCAGGAACCACCCGACGAGCCCGGTGGTGAGCAGGACGACGGCGAGGCGGTCGGCCCGTTCGGCGATGCCGACGTTGGCGGTCATGCCGAGCCCCTCGGCGCGGGCCTTGGCGTAGGACACCACGCTGCCGAGGATGAGGCAGGCGAGCGCCAGCGCCGCCATCGGGGTCGCGAGGCTGCTCTCCTCCTGCCCGCGACCGGCGTAGTAGAGCACCAGCCCGCCGAAGATCGCGGCGTCGCCCACGCGGTCGAGGGTGGAGTCGAGGTAGGCGCCCCAGTTGCCCGAACGCCCGATCCTGCGGGCCATGATGCCGTCGATGGTGTCGGAGAACACGAAGGCGGTGATCACGAGCGTGCCGACGAGGAACTCACCGCGGGGGTAGAACGCCAGGGAGCCGAAGCAGACCCCGAGGGTGCCGATGATCGTGACGACGTCAGGGCTGATGCCCATCCGGATGAACACCGCAGCCACCGGGGTCAGCAGCTTGGTGAAGAAGGCGCGTGCGTATCGGTTGAGCATGGTGCGCCCAGCGTAGTGGTGACGCCCGCTCGTCCCGTGCGCACGCGCCGGGGGTCAGGGATGCGGCCAGTGCTCCACGAGCCGGGACCTGACGTCCTCGAGCAGCATCGGCAGCGCCTTGGTGCGCGCGATGATTGGAAGGAAGTTGGAGTCGCCTCCCCAGCGGGGCACGACGTGCTGGTGCAGGTGCGCGGCCACCCCCGCGCCGGCCACGGCGCCCTGGTTCATGCCCAGGTTGAAGCCCATCGGTGCCGAGGCGGCCTCCAGTGCTCGGATCGTGTCCTTGGTGAAGGCGGTGAACTCCGTGGTCTCCTCCTCGGTGAGGTCGACGTAGAGCGCGACGTGACGGTAGGGGCAGACGAGCACGTGACCGGGGTTGTAGGGGAAGAGGTTCATCACGACGTAGCAGTGGTCGCCGCGGTGGACGATCAGGCCCTCGGCGTCCTCACGGGCCGGGGCGGCGCAGAAGGGGCACCCGTCGCCGGCGTCCTGGGTGGGGCGCTCGCCCTCGATGTAGGCCATCCGGTGAGGGGTCCAGAGGCGCTCGAAGCCGTCGCCCTCCCCGACGAAGTCGGCTGGGTCCTCGTGCACCGGCATCCCTCGATCCGTCTCAGCGCAGATGGCTGGCTCCATTGAAGTCGATGACGGCACCGGTGGCCCACTCGGCCCCCGGTGCGGCGAGGGTGAGCACGGCAGCAGCGACCTCCTCGGGGGTGGTGACGCGGTCGAACGGGCTCTGGGCCCGGGTGCGGTCGCCGGCCTCTCCCTCGAGGGCCGGCCCGGCCATCTCGGTGTCGATGAACCCGGGTGCCAGGCTGGTGACGGCGATGCCGTGCGGACCGAGGTGCAGGGCCATGGACTGTCCGAAGGCGTGCAGGGCCGCCTTGCTGGCGCCGTAGGCCGGGATGTCGGGCTCGCCGCGATAGGCGCCGCGCGAGCCGACGTTGACGATCCTCCCGGCGGGCACTCCCGGGGCCGGCGGACTGTCGATCATGTGCCGGGCGACGCACCAGGTGAGGTTGGCCGGGCCGAGCAGGTTGGTGGCGATGGTGCCCTGCCAGATCTCCACCCAGTCCGCGTAGGCCGTGTCGTCCAGCGGGTGGTCGCCGCGGCGGCTCCCCCCACGGCTCGGCGCCACGATCATCGCCGCGTTGTTCACCAGCACGTCGACGCGCCCGAGATGCTCGACTGCGCCGGCGGCGATCGCGGCCACGGCATCGGGGTCGGCGAGGTCACCGGCGACCCGCCCGTGGCCATCGCCGGGGAGGGAGGCGAGCACCTCCTCGGCACGGTCCCGGGAGACCTCACCCCGGTGGTGGACCACCACGCGGTCCCCGTGCGCCGCGAAGGCGCGGGCCACCGCCGCGCCCACACCTCGGGAGGCACCGGTCACCAGGACGCCGCGGGAGGGGCGGGTCGTGTCGCTCATCACGCCACCCTAGTGACGGCATCCGGCCCAACCGCCTCGACCTATTGCGCCCCACCCACCTGCGAGCACCCCTCAGCCCGCGTCCGGCGTGGCTGTGGCGCAATGAGTCGGGTGGGGGCGGACATAGGTGAGGCCCCGGGAAGTATGAGTTCCCGGGGCCTCGATGTGACCCGGGGTGATGCTCCGCGTCTCACGAGTCAGACTTCGCTCACCCACCGCCCGCATCACCGGGCGACTCCGTGCGGCAGAACCGCTCGGTCAGGTGTTCGCTCTTCTCTCGATCCCTCCGCCACCGAAGTGGTGGAGTGGGATATTTCTAGTCCCGATGCCGATGGCGCGCAAGCCCTTTGGGGCGACCAGTTGGCGGCATCCCCGCAGGTTCGGCGTGTCGTCGGCGTGTCGTGTGACACGCGTGACGGACGTTCAGAACAGGCCGTGCCCCGTCCCACCATCCGGAACGAGCGAGACGAAACGTGGCCGTTGAGCCAGCGTCGGAGGCAGTCTCCGCAGCCGAGCTCAGACCTGGCGACGCTCGGCGATCGCCGCGACGATCTCATCGATGGCGTCCTGCACCGGCACGCCGTTCTTCTGTGACCCGTCCCGGTACCGGAACGACACCGCGTCGGCCGACCGGTCGTCGTCCCCGACGATGAGCACGTAGGGCACCTTGGACTTGCTCGCGTTGCGGATCTTCTTCGGGAAGCGGTCGTCGGACTCGTCGAGCTCGAAGCGCACCCCCGCGGCCCGGAGCCGGCGGCCCACCCCGGCGAGGTGGTCCGCGAACTCGTCGGCGACGGGCACCCCGAGCACCTGCACGGGCGAAAGCCACGGCGGGAAGGCCCCGGCGTAGTGCTCCACGAGGACGCCCATGAAGCGCTCGATCGAGCCGAACTTGGCCGAGTGGATCATCACCGGCTGCTGACGGGTGCCGTCGCTGGCCTGGTACTCCAGCCCGAACCGCTCCGGCATGTTGAAGTCGTACTGGATGGTCGACATCTGCCAGGTGCGCCCGATGGCGTCGCGCGCCTGCACAGAGATCTTCGGGCCGTAGAACGCGGCGCCGCCGGGATCGGACACGAGCTCGAGCCCGGACGCGGCCGCGGCATCCGCGAGCACCGCGGTCGCGGTGACCCACTGCTCGTCGGAACCGATGAACTTGTCCTTCTTCTCGCCCGTCTCGTCTCGCGTGGAGAGCTCGAGGTAGAAGTCGTCGAGACCGAAGTCCCGCAGCAGCGAGAGGACGAAGTCGAGCAGGTGCGTGATCTCGGCGGGGGCCTGCTCGGGCGTGACGTAGGAGTGCGAGTCGTCCATCTCCAGACCACGGACCCGGGTGAGGCCGTGCACCACACCGGACTTCTCGTAGCGGTAGACCGAGCCGAACTCGAACAGGCGCAGCGGCAGCTCGCGGTAGGAGCGCCCGCGCGACCTGAAGATCAGGTTGTGCATCGGGCAGTTCATCGCCTTGAGGTAGTAGTCACTGCCCTCGAGCTCCATGGGCGGGAACATGGTGTCGGCGTAGTAGGGCAGGTGCCCCGAGGTGCGGAAGAGCTGCTCCTTGGAGATGTGCGGCGTGCCGACGTACTCGAAGCCCTCCTCGATGTGGCGCCGGCGGGCGTAGTCCTCCATCTCGCGCTTGATGACGCCTCCCCGAGGGTGGAAGACCGGCAGGCCGGAGCCGAGCTCGTCGGGGAAGGAGTAGAGGTCCAGCTCGGTGCCCAGCTTGCGGTGGTCGCGTCGCTCGGCCTCCGCGAGGCGGTCGAGGTAAGCCCGCATCTCGTCCTTGGTGGGCCACGCCGTGCCGTAGACCCGCTGGAGCTGGGGGTTCTTCTCCGAGCCGCGCCAGTAGGCCGCGGCGCTGCGCATCAGCTTGAACGCGTTGCCGAGCACCTTGGTCGTGGGCACGTGCGGTCCGCGGCAGAGGTCGCCCCACGCCCGGCTGCCGTCGCGGCGGACGTTGTCGTAGATGGTGAGCTGCGCGCCACCCACTTCGACCGAAGCCCCTTCCGCGGCGTCGGCGGAGGCGCCACCCTTGAGCCCGATGAGCTCGCACTTGTAGGGCTCGCCGGCGAGCTCGACGAGGGCGTCGTCATCCGAGATGTCGCGGCGCTCGAACGTCTGGCCCTCGTTGACGATGCGCTGCATGATCTTCTCGAGGGCCTTGAGGTCCTCGGGCGTGAAGGGCGTCTCGACGTCGAAGTCGTAGTAGAAGCCGTCGCGGATCGGCGGGCCGATGCCCAGCTTGGCGCTGGGGTGAAGCTCCTGGACCGATTGGGCGAGCACGTGGGCCGCCGAGTGGCGGAGCACGTCGAGGCCGTCCTGCTCGCCGGCCGTGACCGGCTCGACGACATCGCCGTCGGTCAGCACATGCGCGAGGTCGCGCAGCTCCCCGCCCACCCTGGCGACGAGCACGGCGCGGTCGCCGTCGAAGAGCTCGCCGGCGGTCGTGCCCTCGGTCACCGATCGCTCGTTGCCGGCGACGTGAACGGTGATCTGGGCAGACATGGGTGCGCTCCTGGTGCGTGCGGTGGCGGACGGGCTCCCTGTGGGTGGGAGCGGGTCAAGGATATCCAGCGAGGTCCGGGCCCAGCGACCGCCTTACCCCGGGGGCCGCTGCACGGTCTGCGGCGCGGTCTGCGGCGCGGTCTCCGACAGGGTGAACCGGCCGGAGCGCAGGAACCTGGCCAGGCGCTCCACGGTCACGTCGAGATAGGGCAGCGCCTCAGCGCGCAGCTCCGCGGTGCTGCTGGCCAGCAGGCTGTTGGCGAGCAGCAGCTGCCGGGCCGCGACCAGCCCCTCGAACGCTCCCTCGTCGACGTCCGGAAGTGGCGCCACCGCGGCATACCCCTCGCGCAGCGCACCCTCGATCTCGGTCGACTCCTCGGTCCCGTCACGGAGGTAGAAGGTCGCCACTGCGAGGTCGAGCGCGGGCACCCCGAGACCGCTGTCGTCGAAGTCGAAGACGGCCAGCCGGCCCTCGTGCCACTTGAGGTTGCCTCCGTGAAGGTCGGCGTGCAGCGGGATGGCCCTCGCACGTGAGCCCGCCGACACGAACGCCACCCGGCACCGTTCCCTCGCCTCCGCGACCAGCTCCCCCCGGTCACCGACCAGACCCGGATGGGCGGTGAGGAGGTCCTGGTCCCCGAACAGCGGCTCGTCGAACACCGGGAACGGGAACCCGGCTCCGGCAGTGACGGTCCAGCCGGCGGCGTGCTGGTGCAGCGTGGCCATCGCGGCTCCGAGCGCACCGGCCTGCTCCGCCGAGCAGCGGACGACATCCGGCCCGTCGAGCCAGGAGTTGGCCACGACGTCCACGGTCCGGCCCACGGCAGCCGAGTCGACCTCCACGACGAGGCGGCCGTCGGGCGTGATCACCGGGTCCGGGACCCGCACGTCGGTCTCGGCGGTGATCGCCCGGCACCACGCCTGCTGCGCAGCGATGTTCGCCGACGTGCTGTGCGAGTTGGTGTTCACCCGCAGCGCCAGCCGCCGACCGTCCTCGCCGTCGAGAGCGAAGGTGGTGTTGTAGCCGTGCAGCACCAGCGTCAGGTCGCGCACCGAGACACCGAACTCCTCCGCCGCGGTGACCGCCACCTGCAGCAGCACCTCCACCTGCTCGTCCTCCGGAAGGCCTGCGTATGCCGTGCGTCCGGCCGGGGTCTTTGCCACCACTCCAGCGAAGCACTCCAGGGACCGCAGCGCCACGCGGCTGCCGGGGCGCCCCAGCCCGTTAGGTTGTCGACCATGGATGCGCTCCCCTTCGGCACGTGGCCCTCACCATTGTCCGCCGCCGACCTCGCCGGCGGGCAGGTCCGGATCGACGAGGTGCGCGCCGATGGCCCGGACACGTGGTGGGTGGAGTCGCGCCCGACCGAAGGTGGCCGCTGCGCACTGGTGCACCACGACGCCGCCGGTGGGTCCGTCTCCGACGTGCTGGCGGTGCCATGGAACGTGCGCTCCCGGGTGCACGAGTACGGCGGCGGGGCGTATGCCGTGGACGCCGGAACCGTCGTGCTGTGCGACCTCACGACGGGTCGTGTCCACCGCATCGATCCCGGCGCGCCCGAGCCCGTCGCCATCACTCCCGAGGACGACGAGGTCCGCTTCGGCGGGCTGGAGCTGCGAGCCGGCGTCCTGCTGGCCGTGCGGGAGGACCATCGCCAGGAGGGCGAGCCCGTCAACACCGTCGTGCAGCTGGACCTGGACGGCCCGAACGACGACCGCGGCACCGTGCTCGTCGAGGGGCCGGACTTCGTGCTGCGTCCCGCCGTGAGCGCGGACGGGTCGGAGGTCGCGTGGGTCGAGTACGACCATCCCGACATGCCGTGGGACACCACACGCCTCAAGCGGGCCCGGCTCGAGGGTGGGCGGCTGCACGGCATCCGGGTCGTCGCCGACACCGACGGCGTGAGCGTGGTTCAACCCCGCTGGTCCGAGGGCGGTTCGTTGTGGTTTGCCACCGACGAGAGCGGCTGGTGGAACCTCCACCGCGTGCAGCCCGGTGAGGGGGCCGCTGCCGCGGTCCACCTCCACGACTCAGACCTCGCGGGCCCCCAGTGGACGCTGGGCTCGTCAGACTTCGCGCTTCTCGACGAGGAGCATGCCTTCGTACGGAGCTGGGTCGACGGCGTGGCACGACTCGGTGTGCTCGACGCCCGCACCGGCATCCTCGAGGACGTCCCTGACGACGGTGTCGCTTTCGCCCATCTGGGTGTGAGCGGCGCTGAGGTGGTGCTGCTGCGGGGCCCGGTCGACCGGACAGCGGAGGTGGTGCGTGGCGTGCCCGGGCAGGATCTGACCGTCCTCGCGACCTCGGGCAGCACGCCGCTGGAGCCCGAGGTCGTCTCGGTCGCCGAGCCGATCACCTGGGAGAACAGCCTCGGCCAGGTGGTCCACGGACTGCTGCACTCCCCGCACAACCAGGGCGCCACCGGCCCTGAGGGGGAGGCGCCACCGCTGCTCGTGATGATCCATGGTGGTCCGACGAGCCGGGCTGAGGCGTCGCTCGACCTGTCCACCCAGTTCTGGACCACTCGGGGCTTCGCCGTGCTCCACGTCAACCACGGCGGGAGCACCGGTCATGGCCGGGAGTACCGCAACCGGCTGCTTGGTCAGTGGGGGGTCATCGACAACGACGACATCGCGACAGGGGCTGCAGCATTGGCGGCGTCCGGTGCGGTCGATCCGGCCCGCCTGGCCATCCGCGGCGGCAGCGCCGGTGGGTTCGCCGTGCTGCGGGCGATGACGACGAGCACGGTGTTCGCGGCCGGGACGAGCTACTTCGGGGTGGCCGACCTCGGCGCCCTGGCCGCGGAGACCCACAAGTTCGAGTCCCGCTACTGCGAGCGACTCGTCGCGCCGTGGCCCAGCGGGGAAGCGGTGTACCGCGACCGGTCTCCCCTGCACCACGTCGCAGACCTGCACGGAAACGTTCTACTGCTTCAGGGCTCGGACGACGCTGTGGTTCCGCAGGCCCAAGCCGAGGACATGGCGGCCGCCATGCGGGATGCCGGTCACGACGTCGACCTGGTCGTCTACGAGGGCGAGGGTCACGGCTTCCGCCGAGCCGACTCGATCATCGACTCGCTCACCCGCGAGCTCGACTTCTACCTCCGGGTGCTCGATCTGGAGCCCTCCGACCCTCGCTGAGCGCACGACCCCTGGCGCGTTTCACCGGGCTGGAGAGATGCCGAGCTGCTCCCGTACAACAACTGACCAATAGGTCAGTTGTTTACAGGCTGCTCGGCCAGCCCACCCGAAAAGAAGTGACCTATTGGTCGATTGGTGCACAGGACCGGGAGCGGACGGTCGGTTGGTCGGTCGGTAAAGAAGTGACCTATTGGTCGATTGGTGTACGGGGACGTGGTGCCTGGGCCTGGTCGGTGATGGGCCCGCTGCGCCTCGCCCGGCGTCGCGCGTCAGCGACGCGCTGCCGTGCTCTCCAGGGTCATCACGAGGTGCGTCGTCGTGGGGTTCCGCGCGTCGCGGAGCGCAGCGGTGACGACACCTCCCCGCTGCTCCCGGACCAGCTCCACCCGACCGGGCAGGTAGACAGGAGCAGTGAACCAGACCCGGCTGCGTGAGGGTCCGAGCGACCCGCGCCCCAGGGCGGCGAGGGTCCGCGCGGAGGTCCACATCCCGTGGGCCATGTGCCGCTTGAAGCCCATCGCCCGAGCCGTCAGAGGATGCAGGTGGATCGGGTTCACGTCGCCGGACACCCCGGCATACTCCCGACCCAGGCCCGAAGGTAGGGACCACCGCGCCACGGCCGACCCAGCCGGTGCCGGCGGCGGCCGCTCCCCACGAGGCGCCCCCTCGGAACCATTCCCACGGCTGAGGTAGACACTGTCGCACTCCCAGACGAGCTCGCGCCCGACCCGGGCCTCCATGCGCACGTCCAGGGTGCGGCCCCTTCGGTGTGGCCGGATGGCGCCGGCCGTGACATCGAGGGTGAGCGGCTCCGCCGCGTCCAGACGCCGGTGGGTGGTGATCGCGTTCTCCAGGTGCACCATCCCCGGCAGGGCGAGCGGGAAGTCATCGCGGGCCATCAGCGCCGTCTGCACCGGGAACGCGAGCACCCACGGATAGGTCTGGGGCAGAGCGTCATCCACGTCATGGCCGGTGAGCCGTTGGTATGCCGCCAGTCGCTCCCTGTCGATGACGAAGTCAGCGAGGCGCAACGTGCGGTCCGGGATGACGTCGCCGCGCCGGCCTCGAGCCGTCGCGACGGCACGCACCAGCAACGCGGCCATCGACGGCGGCTCGGTGAGGGCCTCCACCGCCACGTCAGGCTCCGAGCAGGCTCTGGCCGCAGACTCGCACGACATTGCCGGTGACGGCGGCCTGGGCATCGGACGCGAAGTAGGCGATGGTCTCGGCCACGTCGACCGGGAGCCCGCCCTGCGCGAGCGAGCTCAGCCGGCGGCCGACCTCCCTGGTGGCGAGCGGGATCCGAGCCGTCATCTCGGTCTCGATGAACCCCGGCGCCACTGCGTTTACAGTGATGCCCCGGCGGGCGAGCACCTCGTCGGCGGAGTAGCCGTCGACCAGCCCGATCACTCCGGCCTTGGACGCGCCGTAGTTCGACTGGCCCCGGTTGCCAGCGATCCCGGCGATCGATGACACCAGCACGACGTGCCCACCGTCGCGCAGACCGCCCTTGGCCAGCAATGCCTCGTTCATCGCGAGGATCGAGATGAGGTTGACGTCGAGCACCGAGTGCCAGCGCTCGGCGTCGGTGTTCGCGAGGAGCTTGTCGCGGGTGATCCCCGCGTTGTGCACGACGATGTCCAGGCCACCGTGACGGGTCTGCGCGTGCTCGAGGATCCGAGCACCGGTGTCCGGGGCCGTCACGTCGAGCTGGCGGGCCGTGCCACCGACCTCGTTGGCCACCGCGGCGAGGGCGCTTCCGGCAGAGGGGATGTCGACACAGACCACTGTCGCGCCCTGGCGGGCGAGCGTGCGCGCGATGTCGGCCCCGATGCCACGGGCGGCGCCCGTCACAACCGCCACCTTTCGCGCCAGGGCGGGCGTGCCGGCATCCGCTGGCGCGACCTCACCCGTGCCGACCCGGAACACCTGCCCGTCGACGTAGGCCGATCGGGCCGAGAGCAGGAAGGTCACGGTGCCCAGGGCAGCGGCCTCCGACCCCGGGGTGAGCAGCACGAGGTTGGCGGTGGCTCCGGCCCGCAGCTCCTTGGCGACCGACCGCGTCGCACCCTCGAGGGCCCGGTGGGTCGCACGCTCGGCGACCGAACCCGTCCCGTGTGGGTCGCGGCCGACGACGACGACCCGGGCACAGCGCCCGAGCCGCTTCAGAGCCGGTGACAGAGTCGCGCGCAACGACTCCAGGTCATCCGGTGTCCTGGCCCCGCTCACGTCGACGAGGACACCGCCGAGGCGACCGTCGGAAGGCACCTCGTCGTCGACGACGGCGCCCGAGGCGACAAGACCGTCATGCAGGGCGGCCAGGGCCGGGGTGTCGCCGTGCCCGCCGACGAAGAGGGGGCCGTCGAGCAGAGGCGCTCCTGCGGCGTATCGGCGAAGCTCGACGGGTTGCGGGAGCCCAAGCGTCGAGGCCATCCTCCGGCCGACGCCCGAACCGATGAATGCCGTGTAGCCGTCGCGGTGCGCCACGTCAGGCCGCCTCGAGGATCGCGACGACGCCCTGGCCGCCAGCGGCACAGATCGATACGAGGCCGCGGGAGCCAGGCCCCCTCTCGTGGAGGAGCTTTGCGAGGGTTGCGACAATGCGCCCGCCGGTGGCCGCGAAGGGGTGGCCGGCGGCGAGCGAGGAGCCCGTGACGTTGAGCCGACCGCGGTCGAGGGTGCCGAGCGGCGTGTCCAGTCCCAGGCGATCCCGGCAGAAGTCGGCGTCCTCCCAGGCGGCGAGGGTCGAGAGCACCGTGGACGCGAACGCCTCGTGGATCTCGTAGAGGTCGAAGTCCTGGAGGGTGAGCCCGTTGCGGGCGAGCAGCCGCGGAACGGCATACGCCGGCGCCATGAGCAGCCCCTCGTCCCCGCTGACGTAGTCGACGGCCGCGGTCTCGCCGTCGACGAACCACGCGAGCGGCGCGAGGCCGTGCTCCGCCGCCCACTCCGGCGAGCCGAGCAGCACGGTGGAGGCGCCGTCGGACAGCGGGGTGGAGTTGCCTGCCGTCATCGTGGCCCCCTCTCCCGTGCCAAAGACCGGCTTCAGCGAGGCGAGCTTCTCGATCGTGGAGTCCGGGCGGAGGTTGGCATCGCGGATGAGGCCGAGGTAGGGAGTCATGAGGTCGTCGAAGAAGCCGTGCTCGTAGGCCGCCGCGAGGTTGTGGTGGCTGGCCAGGGCCAGGGCGTCCTGGTCCTCCCGTGAGATGCCCCACCGGGCGGCGGTCAGCGCCATGTGTTCGCCCATGGACAGGCCTGTCCGCGGCTCGGTGTTCGAGGGGGTCAGCACACCGATATCACCGGGGCGCAGCGTGAGAGCCACTTTTGCGCGGTCGGCGGCGCTGCGTGCCCGGCTGAGTCGGAGCAGCTTGCGGCGGAGCTTCTCCGGCACCACGATCGGGGCGTCGGATGCCGAGTCGACACCACCCGATATGCCGGACTCGATCTGCCCCAGGGCGATCTTGTTGGCCACGAGCAGCGTGGCCTCCAGACCGGTGCCGCAGGCCTGGGTGACGTCGTAGGCCGGGGTCGTGGCCGACAGGCTCGAGCCAAGCACCGACTCCCGGGTGAGGTTGAAGTCGCGGCTGTGCTTGATGACCGCCCCGGCGACGACCTCACCGAGTCGTTCGCCCGCCAGCCCGTGGCGGGCCACGAGCCCCTCGATGGCGGTGGTGAGCATGTCCTGGTTGGAGGCCTCGGCATAGGCCCCGAACTGGCGGGCGAAGGGGATCCGGTTGCCGCCGAGGACGGCGGCGCGGCGGGTGGTGGTCACCGGGTGGGCTCCTTGGGCTGGGGGCGCCGAGCCGTGCGGCCCGGGCAGATATCCGATACGGACGGTAGCAGGTACCCTCGGTCTCTGCTAGCGTCCGCGACGTGACCGCGACCTCACCCGGCCAGGACGGCCGCAGCTCGCGCTGGGACGAGCACCGCCTGGCCCGGCGCAACGAGCTCGTCGACGCCACGTTGCGGGCCATCCGGCGCCACGGCGCGGCCGTGGGCATGGACGACATCGCTGCCACGGCCGGCACCTCGAAGACGGTGGTCTACCGCCACTTCACCGACCGTGCCGGCCTCTACACGGCGGTCGCCGAACGCGTCGACGCCACGATCCTCCGTGGACTGTCCCGCGCCGCAGAGGGCGCCGAGCGCGACGCCGGTCCACGTCCCGCGCGCACCGTGATCCACGAGGCCATTGCCGCCTACCTGGCCCTCGTCGAGGAGGACCCCGAGGTCTACCGCTTCATCGTCAATGCTCCGATCGTGCCGAGCGCGGAACCGACCGGTCGCGACGTCGCGGCGGGGATGACGGACCGGATCTCGGCGCACGTTCGCGGCCTGGTGGAGACCGGCCTCGACTCCCCCACCCCCGACCACGCGGGTCGGTTCCAGGGACTGTGGGGTGTCGCCCTCGTAGGGATGGTCCGGGCGAGTGCCGACTCCTGGCTGGCCGCCGGCGGCGCGGCATCCGGGGTGAGCGGCGAGGCGCTGGCCGAGGACCTCACCACCCTGGCCTGGGACGGCCTCTCCACCCTCGAGGACGGTTAGGGGCGCCACCAGGGGCGCAGCGCGAGGGGGCTCGAGCCATCCGCTGTCGGCTTGGCCGCGAGCACCTGGTGCAGCTGCACGTCGTTGCGCTCGAAGCCCAACCGCGATCCCGCCATGTAGAGGCCCCAGACCCGCGCCGTGCCGCCACCGACCTCGGCAACACAGTCATCCCAGTGCTCCACGAGGTTTCGGCACCACTGCTCCAGGGTCAGGGCGTAGTGGTGGCGCAGGTTCTCCTCGTGCAACACCTCGAAGCCGCGGTCCTGGGCGGCCGTGATGATCCGGCCGGAGCCGGTGAGCTCGCCGTCGGGGAAGATGTACCGGTCGATGAACGGCCCGGTCTCCTGGTGACGGTTGTGCGGCCGGGTGATGCAATGGTTGAGGAGCAGTCCGCCGGGGCGGAGCCGGTCCAGGATCCAGGCGAAGTATGCCGGGTACTGCCGCACGCCGATGTGCTCGGTGAGGCCGATGGAGGACACCGCGTCGAAGCCGGTCTCGGTGATCGCGCGGTAGTCGCTGTGCCGGATCTCGGCAAGGTCGCCCAGACCTTCGGCCGCGATCCGCTCCCGCCCCCATGCCGCCTGCTCGGCGGACAGCGTCACGCCGGTGACCCGCACGCCGCGTCGGGCGGCGTACCGGACCATCCCACCCCAGCCACAGCCGATGTCCAGGAGCCGGTCGCCCGGCTGGAGGGCCAGCTTGTCGAAGACGAGGCGGTACTTGTTGTCCTGGGCCTGCTCCAGCGTGGCGTCCACCTCCGGGAAGCACGCGCACGTGTAGGTCATCGACGGGCCCAGCACCATCTCGTAGAACCGGTTGGACACGTCGTAGTGGTGGTGGATGGCCTCGGCATCCCTCGTCAGGGAGTGCCGGACGCCCTCGGCCACCCGGCGCCACCGCGGCAGGCTCTCCTGGGGAGGGGGCGGCGGCGGAGTGAGCCCCTTGACCCCGAGCGTGCGGGCCAGCTCCAGCGCCACGGCTGGCGTGGGTCGCCGGAAACGCAGCGACGCCATGTCGACGAGCAGGTCGTAGGGGTCTCCTGGGTGCACGCCGTCGGCCGTGAGGTCACCGGCGACATAGGCCCGAGCCAGCCCCAGGTCGCCTGGGGCGGTGGCGAGGTAGGCCGCTCCCCGGGGGGTGCGCAGGTTCAGCGCACGCGTCGAGTCCGGCGGGCCGATCTCCGATCCGTCGTAGGCGACAAGACGCAGCGGCATCGGTCCGTCAACCACGGACTCGACCATCTCGGCAATGGACATGGTGTTCTCCCAACACGGGGTCTAGGCGTTGAGCACGGCTTTGGCGTAGAGGTCAGCCAGTCGGTGATGCGGGTCGTAACGCGCCTTGAGCGCGTGGTAGTCCCGACCGCCGTAGAGACGCGCGAACTCCTCCTCTCCATAGAAGGCCTCGGAGTACAGCGACTTGTGGCCCCCGAGCTCGGTGACCATGTGCTCGATGCGGCGGTTCGTGGCACCGGGTCGGCCAGCGGGGTCCCCCGGCACGGAGGACCAGAAGCCGACGTTGACGTAGGCCTGGCCCGGCTCCAGGGGGTACAAGGTCCACGACCGGGAGTCGCGAAGTCGTAAGGGGCACAGCCAGATCGGCTCGATCGGCACGTCCTCGAGGAACCACCTGAGGAACTCCTCGGTGCGCCCCAGGGGGATCTCGACGTCCTGGACCACCCGCTCACGCGGGGGGCGACCGTGCCGTGCCTCGAGCCGGTCCGCGACGGAGAAGCGGCGGTCCAGCCCGATCAGCTTCCAGTAGGCGCTGCTGCGCAGCCACCGGCGCGGCCACAGCGCGCGGGCGCGGGGGTTCTGGGCCCCGAAGGCCCTCGAGCACCAGAACCAGTCGGTGTCCCACCGCCAGAGGTAGTCGCGGGTCGTGAGGAGGTCACGCCGGAAGCCGTCCCCGTCGTGCTGGATCGAGCGGTAGTAGATGTCCCGGCCGGTGTAGTCGCTCGTCGGGCCGGGGTCGTCGGTGCGCACACCGAGCACGAGGTAGGACTCGGTGGCCGAGAAGACGACCCCGTCCACGTAGTCGACGTCCTCCCCGTCGTGGGATGACGAGGCCAGGACGGCCTCGAGCGCGGACAAGAGGTCGGCGACGTCGTGGAAGCGCACGTGCCGCAGCGCCACCGACCGGCCCACCGGCTCCAGCTCGATCCGCAGCCTCGTCGCGTAGCCGAGGGTGCCGTAGGAGTTGGGAAACCCCCGGAAGAGGTCGGCGTTCGTGGTCGCGTCGATAGTGACGACGGCCCCGGCACCGGTCAGCACATCCATCTCGATGACCGACTCGTGGGGCAGCCCGTTGCGCCACGACGTGCTCTCGATGCCCAGCCCGGTCACGGCACCGCCGAGGGTGATCGTGCGCAGCTGCGGGACGACGAGCGGGGTGAGTCCGTGCGCCAGCGTGGCGTCGACGAGGTCCTCGTACGTGCACATCCCCTGGACGTCGGCGGTGGCCGCCGACGGGTCGACACTGATGACGCCGGTGAGGCCAGAGGTGTCCAGACCGGGAGCCGAGGACGAGCTCCGGGGGCGGAACAGGTTGGAGGTGCGCTTCGCCAGCCGCACGCGCTCCCCCGCCGGGACGGCGCGGTAGCTGGCGACGAGGCGCTCGACTCCGGCGTCGTGGGCCGCCCGCCCGACCCCGATCGCGGTCACTGCGTCACCTCGGTGTCGCCAGCAACCTCACCACGAGAAGAGACGCCCTCGCCGGGCAGGACCTCGACCACGTCACCGACGTCGACCTCCCCCTCGACACCGACCGCGGCATACAGGCCCGGACAGGAGTTGTCGGTGCGATCGACCGCGAGAAGCACGCCACCGATCCGCAGGACGGAGCCACCGAGCAGCTCCACCTGGGGCGTCGGGCGGTCGAGCACGAGGTTGGCCCGGATGGTGGGTGCGTCGGCCCCAACGACGGAGACTGCCGCCCTCTTGGGCCGGTCCCCCGCCAGCCCGAGCACGGTCACCGCGACGGACCGGTGCTGCACCCCGGGTGCACCCCGATCCGGGAAGGTCCAGATCTCACGAACGCGCATACCGCCCATCCCCCCATCAAACACCGTGGGGGGGACGGTGGGGAGTGCCGAGCGGGGAGTCGGGTGCCGACATGACGTACGTCACGTCCCGCGGGTCGCCGCCGGTGGCCCTCCGGCCGTCACTCCTGCGCAGGATGCAGCGGCTCATCGCCGGTCTGCACGGCCCAGAGGCCGGCGTAGGTGCCCCGGGCGCGGACGAGGTCGTCGTGAGTTCCGTGCTCGACGACCCGACCGGCATCCATGACCCAGATGCGGTCGGCCCGCCGGACCGTGGAGAGCCGGTGGGCGACGACCAGAGCGGTTCGCCCGGCGCTCGCCTCACGGACGGATCGTTGGATGGCCGCCTCGGTCTCGGTGTCCACGGCGCTCGTCGCCTCGTCCAACAGCAACACCGCAGGTCGCCGGAGCAGCGCCCTCGCCAGGGCCAGTCTCTGACGCTGACCACCAGACAGGGTGAGGCCACGCTCACCGACCGCGGCGTCGAGCCCGCCGGGCAGCTTCTCGAGGATGTCCCCGGCGGCGGCCGCCTCGGCGGCGATGAGCAGCTCCTCACGGGATGCCCCGGGTCGCCCGTACTCGAGGTTGTCCGCCACCGTTCCCGCGAACAGGTGCACGTCCTGGGCCACGTACCCGATCGAGCCACGCAGCGAGTCCCACGTGAGGTCGCGGACATCGACCCCGTCGAGCACCACCGACCCGGAGCGTGGGTCGTCGAAGCGCAGCAGGAGGCGGAGCAGGGTCGACTTCCCGGCGCCCGTCGTCCCGACCAGTGCGTGCGTCTCACCAGCGGGGACCACGAGGTCCACACCGTGCAAGACGTCCGGACCATCGCCGTATCCCGCTCTCACCCGGCGAAACTCGATCTCGCCGCGCACGGGCGTGGGCAGCGTCACGGTCCCCTCGTCGACCTCCACGGGCTCCGCGAGCAGGTCGAGGATACGGATCGTGGAGGCCCGGCCCCGTTGGTAGAGGTCCAGCACCGTGGCCACCTCGGTGAGCGGCCAAAGCAGGCGCTGCGTCATGAAGACCAAGACCGAGTAGAGGCCGATCTCGAGGCTCCCGTCCAGGACGGCGAGGCCCCCGACCAGGAAGGTCGACGTGAACCCGATGAGGATGGCGATGCGCACCAGCGGGACGAACCCGGCCGACCACCGGATCGCTTCGACGTTGGCTGCCAGATAGGCCTTCGACACCTCCTGGACCCGCTCGCTCTCTCGCTCCTCGGCCGTGAATGCCTTGATCGTCGGGAGCCCCCCGAGGTTTGCCGCCAGCACGCCCGACAGCCGGGCCACCCCCTCGCGCACCCGCAGGTAATAGGGCTCGAGGATCCTCTGGTAGCGCACGGACGCGATGACGATGACGGGGATCGGCAGGAACGCCAGGACGAGCAGCTGCCAGGAGGCGACCGCGAAGACGGCGCCGACGATGACGATGTTCAGGGCGGTCTGCCAGATGGCGGGGATACCGACGTCCAGGAGCCGCTCGAGCTGGTTGACGTCGTCGTTGAGGGTGGCCAGCGTCGCTCCGGAGGCCCGCGTCTCGTGCCAGCGCAGGTCGAGTCGCTGAGCGTGGTCGTAGACATCGACCCGCAGGTCGTGCTCCACCCTCTGGGAAAGCCCTCGGAAGATCAGCGCTGCGATGTACTCGCTCACCGACTCGATCACCCAGACGACGGCGTTGACCACCGCGAGCACGACCAGCTGGCCCTCCCGTGAGTCCACACCGAACACGCCGGCCGCGAAGGAGTCAGAGCCGCGCACCACCACGTCCACCGCTGCGCCGATCAGCAGCTCGGGCACGACGTCGGCGACCTTGTTGACCGCCGACACGACGACCGCGGCGACGAAACGGGCTCGGTACCTCCGGTACCGCCCCCACAGGGCCAGAAGTGGGCGCGGTGGGGCAGAAGGGTTCCGGTCCACGGGTCCTCGAGTCGTCACGGGGTCAGGCCGGCCTGATGGGAGACCGGGCGACATGGCGGGTGGCACACCAGGCGGGAGGGAATCCTGAGCGAGGCAAGGAGCCTATCCTGACCCGGAGGAGGCCAATGAGCACGTCGGTCCGCGCTCGCCGGTGCTCAGCCTTGCATCGATGGTCGGATCCGCGATGAGCTGGGATTCACGTAGTGCACCCCCATCCCACCCACCCTCGGTTCGGCAATGCAGGAGATCCCGTCGATGTCCTTGAGCTGCACGTATCCGGCGGTCTCTGCGCTGGCGATGTTGTGGAACCGGTCGGTGGCCCTGCGGATTCGCCTGAGCACGGCCGCGGTTCGAACGACATCGCGCGTGGCCGTTGCACTCGCCTGCAGGTCTAGCCCGGACATCGGGTCGGACATGGTCTGGACGGTGGGTGAGGCGGCGGCCGCGAAGGGGTGCTTCCCACATCCCCACCGCGACCTGGAACAGCTCGTCGGCCACGAGGCCGTGAGCTTGGCGGTGCACCTCGTCGGGGCCCTCGGCAGAGGGTGCCTCGACCAGGCAGAAGATCTTGCCCTCCGGCTCGTTGACCCAATAGCGCAGGTACCGCACGTCACAGGCGCCCTGGGTCGTCAAGTCAGCCGCGTGGGCTGAGGTCACGTCGGCGATGCTCACGCCGCCGTCGATCGTGTGAATATCCACGAAGAGAGAGGCTTTGCTCCTTGTCGGTGGGTGTTCACCACCGTATGGAACGGGCTGGGGCGCTCGCATCGGGGTTGCCACCCTCGGCTTTGGACGCGCCGACCCCCAGGTGCCTCGCGGAAGCCCGTGCCGGCTGCCACCCTGGCGACCGGCATCCTCTGGGCCGTGGAGCTCGTGCTGTTGTCAGCGTCTCGCCTCGTGAGCCGGGTCGCGCGGTTGGATGCCGAGGCGCCGGGCCCGCGGGTCGAGGGCCAACCGTAGACCGACGGCGAGCACTGGGAGGGATGCGATCGCGAAACCCCATTGCACCGAGCCGGCCAGAGCGACCCCGATGACCAGGATCGAGACCGGCTCGAGCACCACCCGGGGAAGGACGACGAGCGAGCTGACCCGTCCCAGCAGGTGAGGTGGCGCCTGGGACTGGATGAAGGTGGGCAGCGCGACATCACTGCTGTAGGACACCCCGATGCCGACCGCGAACAGGATGCTCGCTGCGGCCCACGGACTCGAGACGAGGCCGAGGGTCGTGAACATGGCTGCTTCGAGCAGGGTCATCGAGATGATGAGCAGGCCCCAGCGACGAGGGAGCCCGGTGAGGGACGCAGCCACGGCACCCAGCAGCTGGCCGGCGCCCCACCCCGATACCATCAGCCCGAGGGTGGCGGCTCCGCCGCCGAGCGACGTGGCCAATGCGGGCAGACCGACCGCGAACACGCCTGCGTAGCTCAGGGTCGCCGCTCCGATGACGATGAGTACCAGGCGGATCTCATGGGACCTTCGGGCGTGGCCGAGTCCTTCGCCAATGTCCCGGAGCACCGCGCCGGGCCGTGTGGCGCGTCGCGCACGGAGTGTCCTGGGGGCGAGAAGGACGGTCGCGGCAGCGACCGCGAACGTCACGGCATTCAGGCCGAACACGGCTGCGGCCCCCGGGCCGGCCACGATGAAACCACCGAGCATCGGGCCGAGGATGAAGGCGGACTGCTCGAAGAGGCCCTGCACGGCGTTGGCTCGACCGAGCTGGTCCCCGTCGACGAGGGTGGGGATGATCGACTCGCTGGCCGGCAAGAAGAACGCCGAGGCCACACCCATGACCAGCGCGAGGCAGTAGAACTGCCACAGGGGCGGGGCTCCGACGGCGGCAGCCACCGCGACCGTCGCCATCGCCACCGCGCGCACCGAGTGGCAGACGAGCATGACCAGGCGGGGAGAGCACCGGTCGACGACCGCCCCGCCGAGTAGGAGGAGCAGACTCCGAGGCGCCGCCTGGAGAAGTAGGACGCCGGCCAGAGTGGCCACCGAGCCTGTGCGCTGGATGACCAACCACGCCAGCGCGATGTCGAAGGCGGCGTCGCCCACCATGGAGACGCCCTCTCCCCCGACGACCAGCACAAAACGCGGACGCCTCAGGACCGAGACCAGCTCGTCGCGCACCGGACGGTCCTCTCCACAGGGGCCCCGCCCGATTCCCGATCCAACCGCGCGGTTGGTTCACTCAGGGCGTCGGTGGTGGCCACGCGGGCCGCACGGGGCGATGACTGGCGCACGGGGTCGGGCCCAGTGCGGAGGTCAATGGTGCCTGCCCGATGTGGCGGCGGTCCATCGGATTTTCCCTATCGGCACGGGCCACCCCGCGGCCGTCCCACGCGGATCCGACCGTGGACGGCCGGAGGAAGACGACCGGGGCACCGAAGACGGCAGCGAGGAGCCGGACCGTCGCCATGCCCCAGCTCGTGACCGACGCCGTGCGGACCCACATTGCCGGCCAGCCTGTGACAGGGCGCGACGCTCTCGTGTTCCCTGGCCGGGACGGCGAACTGCTCTCCCACAGCTCCCTGTACGGTCTCCCAGCCCGCGTTGAGCACCGGGGTGGCCGGACCTATCGCACGGAGGCGTTCGGCTTCACCCGCGCCCGAGAGGCCATCGGCAAGCCGGGTCTCAACTGGCACGACCTGAGGCGCACGGCCGCCACCCTCGGGGCGACCATCGACAAGGCGGCCGCCGGTCGAAACGCCGCCACCGTGGCACAACTTTCGGCATTGGCCGGACAGGGTGCGCCGTGACTGAGGCACTCGATGACTTGCGAGAGCTGTTGCCGAAGCGTCGGGCAATGTCCAAGGCCATACCGTGGCCTACCGCGATCCGAAGTCTCGGCGGACAATCCGGGGAACAGGGAGAGGGCCACAAGGGGCAGCGTCGACGATGCTCATTGCTCGTCGACACGGTGCTGGCCGCGGCGCGTCATCGTCGCTTCGCTTGGCGTCGTCCCTGACCGGGTCGGTCAGCACATCAAGCATGCCGAGGCAGACAGCGTCTTGACGCGCAGGCTGCGGGGTCACCACACCCCCTCAAAAGGGGGCTAAACTACATAAATCAACATCCCATTATCTAGTTTAGACCGTCTGTGAGGGCTTCTGGTGAAATCCTTCGTCGACCTTGATCGAGTCCTCGGTGCAGTGCCGGCGCCCTTGGTGATGACGTTGCGCGCCATCGACCGCGGCCAAGGGAGCGAAGGACTGTACCTCAACCAGGTGCCCGACCTACTCACCGAGCTGGGGAACCGGGCCAGGGTTGCGAGCATCACCGCGTCGTCTGCCCTCGAGGGCATCGTCGTCACCAACCGCAGCCGTGCGGCCGCCATCATCGCCAACAAGCCCATCGAGCTGCGTACCCGCAGCGAACAAGAGTTCGCCGGCTACCGCGCTGCGCTCGACTACCTGTTCGCCGAGGACTGGCGCCCCCTGAACGTCGGTCTGCTTCTTCACCTGCACCGGCTGCTGTTCGCGGAGACCAAAGCCAACAGTGGGACCTTCAAGAAAAGCGACAACCTTGTCGTCGACCGGTCTCCCGACGGAGTCCAGACGGTCCGGTTCAAGCCCGTCCCCGCGGCTCGCACCGAGTACTACGCCGCCGACCTCATCGACCGCTACGCCGATGCCGTCAAGGCAAACCAACACCACCCGGTGCTCCTTGTCGGCCTGTTCGTTCTCGATCTGCTCATCATCCACCCGTTCGACGACGGCAATGGTCGCGTGGCGCGCGCGCTGACGAACGCCCTTCTTGCCGAGGCTGGCTATGGGGTCGGCCGATACGTCTCGCTCGAACAACTCATCGCCGAGTCTGCCGACGACTACTACCAGTCGTTGCTCGACTCAACGCATGACTGGAACGACCACACCAACGACCCGTGGCCTTGGCTGCAGTACTTCAGCCAGCTCCTCGCTCGGGGCTACGCCCGGTTCGCTGAGGGTGTCGCTGCCGATAGGTCTGGAGGCACGAAAGCGGAACGCGTTCGTGAGCACATCTTGAGGCATGGTGCGCCCGTCTTTGCGATCTCCGATGTCAGAGCCGCGCTACCCGGCATCAGCGATCCGACCATCCGGCTCGTCCTCAATGAGTTGAAGGATGAAGGGCTCCTCAAGCCGCAGGGCACAGGGCGCTCCGCCGTGTGGTTACGTGTGGCCACGTAGGCCGCTCCATGCACGCTTTGCGGCGTATCCGGTAGACGCCTCGTACCGAGGATCGGTATCGCTCGAGGCTGGTTGCTCGCGCGGTGTCTGACCTCGCGCGGTGTCTGACGCCGACGACAGGTGCCTTTCTCGATCGACCTGGGCTCGGGCAACTGGGACCGCATGTGACGATGAGGCATGAGCATGCGCGGACCGGTGAACCCTCTGAGTCGTCAGGCCAATCGATTCACGTGGAGCATCCAGGAAGGCGTCACGATCGCGTGCTGGCCCCAAGTCCCTCGTAATTCCGCTCGCACCGACCAGGATGGTGGGTCAGGTGATTGACGTCCTGTACGTGCTGAGCCTTGGCTCGCTCATCGTTGCTTCCTGGTTCGCCCTTGCTCGATCTGAGGAGCTGCCGGGTCTATCAGTCGGCTCAGTCCTTGCCCTCGTTGCTGGATTCGGTGCGGGCCACTATGCAAGGGACTGGCTCCAAATTGCGTTCTGGTCGTTGCCCGCCGCTACGGGATGACGATCTGGGCGATAGGTAAGCACTTTGATCCTGAACCTCAGGTGCGGCGACCGCGCGGAGAGCATTCAGGTAAGCACCGCGCAGGGCGACTGATCGGCGCGCTACGTCCGCTGGCCCGCTGAGCGTCGTCGAGTTCAACCTGACCTAGCTCGTTCGAGCGGGACGAGGGTCCGCGGGACTCCTATTTTCGCATCCTCATGTGGCGCGAGGTCTGAAGAAGTACCGACGGGTGGGCGCACCCGCTGCGGCAATAGCGGACGTACCGACGAGGCGAGTGTTTGCAGGGGCAACTTGATCTAGCGTGACGGCCATGAAGCCGCCCACAGGGTTCGACTACGACGTGCGCAGCGAGGACGTCGTCATCTCGCATCACGGCCAACACGCGACCACGTTGAGAGGTGTACGGGCAGCAGCCTTCTTGGAGGACGTGGAGAAGGATGACCCTCAAGAACTCATGGCCCGCTTGACGGGCAACTACCGGAGAGGGAACGAGAAGGTGGCCCGCAACCACGCGCGCAACCGAGGACAGTGAGGCAGTCGATCTCTACGCCAAGCGGCCAGGTCGGGCAATCCACGTACGGGTTCTAGCGGCCGATCCACCCGATCAACACATAACCGAGCCACAGCCCCGCAAGGCCCAGAACCATGCCGTCGACGGGGAACGGGGCGTCCATCCCGCTGGAAGATGACCAATCGATGACCCGGGTCCTATGAGGTTCGGCCGCGTGAAGGTTGCCTTCGTGTCGTGCCAAGTACGGCGATCCGGCCCCCTCCTTTGGTCCTAGGGTAGCGACGATCCCCCGTGAGCAGAGGCGCCCTGCATTGACTGCCAGTTGCTCTGCTCCAAGGCCATCAAGCAGATGGGTCGCCCAGCCACAACGACCCGGGGGTACATCCACCCAAGTTTCGTATCCGTGATGTCGCTGCGAGCCAAAACGCGGTCCGAGAGGGGATTTCGTACGCGTACGTGTCTCGGCCCCAGGACGATCATTGGGCGCGCGAACAGGACGTAGCTACCCATCGACAAGACAGCGGCTCCCGCAGTGACGGTCAACATGAGCGGGTTCCTGGTGTATCTGGCCGATGATCGCCGGGATGTCGGTGTCGAGGGTCCGGCGAATGATTCCAGGCTCCACGAGCAGGTAGCCATGAGCGATGCGGTTGCGCATGCCCCACATCAGAGGCCATCTGTCGCCGAACAGGCCATCGCGCGCCTCGGGGTCCAGACGGTTCAAGACCTCCAGCCCCGCAGACAGCCGCATGCACACTGCATCGATGACCAACTGGTCTGTGACGTCACCACGAGCATGGTCGAACATCAGGTTGAAGTGGGTGAGCGCCTCGTGCAGCAGCTCATTGTCTGAGCGGCTCACAGCGCCACCGCCTCGGCCAGCACCCGATCCCTCAGGTCGGGCCTGATCGCGGTGTCGGGGACCAGGTCCACCTGGGCGCCGATCGCGGCCTCGAGCCGCTGCTCAAGCCGGCCGAGGTCCATCAGGCTCAACGGCTCCCCCATCGTGAACAGCAGGTCCACGTCGGAGTCGGGCCGGTCATCACCGGTTGCGACCGATCCGAACACCCGAACCCGGTCTCCGCCGGCCTCGGCCACGATCTGTCGGACCCGGCTGGCGTTTCGCCTCAGCCGCCGCGCCAGTGGAGAGGTCCCGTGGAACCGCAGCAGGCGGGAGACCTCGGGTTGGCTCCGACCGATCTGCTGGGCGATCTGCGTCTGGGTCAGACCCTCAGCAGCGGCCCGCCGGACCGCACTCACCAAATCAGAGCGTGCGCGAGAAGTCGCCGCGTCCGAACGACGCGCCACTCCCGCCAGAGTCTCTGCCATAAACCAACTATAGCAACTGCTATAGCTAGGGTTCTCGCCTGCCCACCATCGTCCTGTCATCGGCATTATGTGAGTGAAACGGGCCGAGGCCAGCGACCCCCCGGTGGTACCGCGCGACGGGTGCAGTTCTGAGCCCCCGTCTCAGACTCCGTTGCGGAACGTGTCCCAGACCCCCCTGTCGCACCTGGTCTTGTCCCAAAGTCGATGCCCGCTGACATGTTTGGCACCGAGCCAGCCGTAGCCGATGGGTCCGTAGCCGGGGGCCGGTGGTGGTGGCGGTAGTGCTGATCCTTCCCGCCGACGGTGACTGTCTCTTCTATAGGCCGGCGACATCGCCCTACTGGGCACCAGTCGCGAAACTTCTGCAAACTCCTTTTCCCAGACCCCACGACCCAGGACCCGACCAGCCTTCTCGGCACCGATCTAACCGCCGACCCGACCGCCGACCCGCGACAGCCTCCACGGCCAGACCCGTAACCCGTGACGCCACCCCCGCGACCCGAACGTCTCCCCCTCAAACGACTCGATGCCGTGGCCCACACACCTCTTGCATTGGCGGTCGTGCAACATTCCACGACCGCCCGAAATGAGGGCGCAGGCACGTCGTCACACGGGGCGGATAGCGTCCCGGCGCGTGAGCGGATGGAAGCACGGAACGCACGATTGCGTGCCCGATCAGGACGGCGGCGAGGAAGCGTGGGCGCGCGCCCTGGCCGCTCAGGGCTGGCGCACCTGGCACCGCACCGGTGTGTCGGTCACGGTCGGCAGCCGGCGCGTTCGTCGGTGGGCGATGCGTCGCCCCTGCGATCGCCCCTTCTCCGTCCACGACCACGAGAGGACCTGTTCCGGGGCGACTGACCGGCCCGGATGAGGCACGTACCTGCCTCGCGCATTTCGTCACAACGATTGGCCCCGAGGCCGGAGTGCATGAGGTGTGTCGGCCATGGCATCAGCGCTTCTCGGCGGAGGTACGTTGCCCGGTTTCGTGCATCTCGACCCGTCGCAGTAAAAGTCGGTTGGCCACAGCGGGCGATTTGTCGCCATTAGGAGTCAGGAAGGGGGCGGTGCCCATGGCGTCGAAGATCCGGCGGTTTGAGTCCCTGGCGGATGCAGCCGAGCGCACGGGGGGTCAGCACGGGCACGCTGCGCCGGCTGATCGCCGCGGGCGTTTTGACCGCCTATCGCCTCGGTCCGCGCCTGTTGCGCGTCGACCCTGTCGACGTCGACCGGCTGCTGGTTCGCGTCAACGCGGTGCAGCGGTGACGGTCGCGCGTGGTTTGTTCAGCACTGGACAAACTCACCCACAGGGGGACGAACGCGCCCGCCCGAGCGTGTCCGTGCGGGCGCGCCGATCTTCTGTTGTCAGGGAGTGCGCGGGCGCACGGGCAGCCATGCGTCGCGCTCTCTGGCGTCATCCCCCGCCGGCACGCGTCCCACACCCCCACGAGATAGCCAGAGCTCGTGCGCGCGCACGTCGTCCTCATCCTCGAGCGCGGAGGCCCCCACGCGGGTCAGTAGGAGCCGGTGGACTCCCGCCGTGGTGAGCCTGACCGCCGTGCCGTCCTCGAGCTCCACCCGCATGCCGCGATCCTTCCCCGGGGTCGACGCCGCACGGGGTCGAACTGGTGGACGCTCATCGGATGTGGCGGCCCAACATCTCTGCGCGCCGAGAGAGGCCCGACGCCGGGATGCCGACCGCCTCCCCCACCCGGTGGAACTGCGCCACGGTCAGTTCCTCCCCCAGCGGTTGCTGTCCCCGGTTCAGCCGGTGCGCGAGCCGCTGCAGACCCTCCCCCCGCGCCGAGGATGCGCCACGCGGCCTCGCACGTGATGTTGTCCCAGGCGGTGAACGGGCGAGGGGCGCGCCGCCGCCCCGGTCGCCCATGGCCGACAGGTGCGGCATGTAGGTCGTGGTCACGGTGGTGCCTCTCGTGTGAGAGGAAGCGATCCGACACGTATCCGACACACGGCCGGAAACCGGAACCGCCCCTACACTGCGTTTTTGCAGGTCAGGGGCGGTTTCGGTGGTGGTGGATGTGAAGGGACTCGAACCCATGGCCTCTCGCGTGTGAAGCGAACGCTCTAACCAACTGAGCTACACATCCGGGTGCCGAAGCGGCGTGCCGAGGATACCCGCCGGGGCGACCCCGGCGGAAATCGGGTCACCGCATCAGATCCGCGCGGTGGCGTGCAGCCACTGGGTGATCCCGTCGGGGATGAACCCCGGGACGCCGATGACCTTCAGGGTCAGCCAGATCACCACCAGGACCAGGACGGTGGTGGCCACTCCCACCGCGAGCTGCACGGGCCACGCCTGTCGTCGCATCCAGCTGTCCCAGGCGCGCACGTTCTCCTTGACGAAGTCCCGCAGCCGGGCCGCCCCCTCGAACTCCGAGGCCCAGATGGCAATGCCGAGGATGACGATGAGCCAGCCCGGCCCGGGGAGCGGGACGAGCGCGAGCCCGCCCAGCACGAGCACGAGGCCCACGATGAGGACGAGTCCCCGGTAGGCCCGGCGGGTGACGGGGTTGGCCCGGATCCGGCGGCGCCAGGCCCAGTCCGCGTCGTCGTCCCCGCGCAGCATCTGGCGCTGCTCCTCGGGGGTCATGGGTCCACCGTCCGCGCGGCGTGCCGGCGCCACACCTCGAGCAGGCAGCGGGTGAGCGGACCAGGGGTCTCCAGCGAGCGTGCGTCGACCCCCGACACGGGGAACACATCCTTGATCGAGGACGTCAGGATGACCTCGTCCGCCCGATCCAGCACGTCAAGTGGCAGGTCCTGCTCGACCACCTCGACGCCGTCCGCCCGGCACCACTCGATGACCAGCTCCCGGGTGATCCCGGCGAGGCAGCCGCTCGAGAGGGGCGGGGTGCTCAGGACGCCGTCGGTCACGACGAAGACGTTGCTCCCGGTCGCCTCGCAGAGCTCACCGCGGGTGTTGCCGAACACGGCCTCCATCGCGCCGCTGCGTCTCGCGTACGCCAGGGCGACGACGTTGTCCGCATACGACGTCGTCTTCAGGCCGGCCGTCGCCGACCGCTCGTTGCGCACCCAGGGCACCGTGACCACCGCTCCGTGCTGATCAGGGCGCTGGTGAGCGACCGCGGTCACGATGTAGGTCAGCTCGGAGTCCAGCCGGTCCGAGCCCAACGGGCCGGAACCGCCGGTCACCGTGCAGCGGAGCCGACCGAAGGGGATCGGCTTCCCCGCCAGCACCCCGTCGATCCCTTCACGCAGTCGCCCGTGGTCAGCCGGTGGCAAGCCGAGCCCGCGCATCGTCGCGTCCAGCCGTCGTAGGTGGCGGGACACCGCGAACGGGCGCCCGTCGTCGATCTTGGCCGTCTCGAAGGCGCCGTCCCCCACCGTCACACCGTGGTCGATCGCGGACACGGCCGGCTCATCGGCACCGACGAGCGCGCCGTCGACCCAGACCCTGATCGCGCTCATGCACCAAGCCTTCCAGACGACGAGGGAGCCGACGCGAGGGCCACGAGGCGGGACGCCTTGAGCTCGGTCTCCTGCCACTCTCCAACGGCCGTGCTGCCCCAGGTGATTCCGGCTCCGGTGCCGAATCTCAGCACCCGTCGACCGTCGTCCCGGCGCGCGGCCCAGAACGTCCTGATCCCCACCGCCAGCACCGCCTCCCCCCGGTCGGCGTCGATCCAGCCGACTGCGCCGCAGTAGGGGCCCCTCGGCACCGGTTCCAGGTCCTCGATGGCCTGCAGAGCCGTGTGCTTGGGGGCGCCGGTGACCGACCCGGGCGGAAACGTCGCCGCCAGCACCTCACGCCAGCGCACCCCGGGTCGCAGACGACCGGAGACGTCCGAGGTGAGGTGCACCAGCCCTGGGTGGTCCTCCACCCTGCACAGGTGGTCCACCTCGACCGTCCCGGGGCGGCAGACGTGGCCCAGGTCGTGCCGCACCAGGTCGACGATCATGACGTTCTCGGCGTAGTCCTTGGTGAGCAGGCCGCTGGCCGTGGGGGCCGTCCCCTTGATGGGACGAGACACGAGGCGGTCCCCTGCCCGGACGAGATAGGCCTCCGGAGAGGCGCACGCCACCTCCAGGCCGACCTCGGGAAGGTCGATGGTCGCGGCATAGGGTGCGGGGTTGCCGCGGGCCAGCAGGCGACCGAGGTCCGCGATCCGTGCGTCCTCGGGCAGGTCGTGCTCGAGCACCCTGCAGAGGTTGACCTGGTACACGGTCCCGGCCTGGATACGCGTCTTGACCTGTTCGACGCCGGCGAGGTAGTCCTCGCGGCCCAGACTCGTGCGCCACCCGTCGCCCAGGGGGGTCCAGGAGTCGTGGCCGACCTGCTCCGACGCAGCCGGCCCCTCCTCGCTGACGTGCTCCATGCGCACGGCTGAGAGCCGCCCCTCGAAGGTGACGACCACGACCCAGAATCCGCTGTCGAGGTCATCTGGGTCGTGCGTGACACCGCGGATGCCGCGGGCCACCAGCGATCCGAACCGCACGTCCGACACGCAGCCATCGTATGCCGTCCCACGGGCGGCACCCGAGGCTCAGCGTTGCTGCCAGGACGCCTCGGGGTCGAAGACGGTGCGGGCCAGCACGGTCGAGAGCAGCGACCCGATGCTCAGGCCGATGACGAGGTTGATGACGGCCACCGAGAACTGTCCGGCCAGGGTGCCCTCGCGCGCGAACGGGACCACGACGGCAGTCAGGGTCGCCAGCCCGACGATCCAGCCGAAGAAGGCCTGGGGCTTGGGCGTGCTGACCGACAAGGCGTGCGCCAGCCCGGTGGCCGCAAGGGCCAGCAGGAACGCGGTGAGGGCGTACTCGAAGGTCAGCGAGTCCCCCACCGACAGCACGATGGCGGAGTCCTCGATCGCGAAGTCGAGCACGTCACGGCCGATGAGCACACCGACGACGGCAACGAGCGCGGCGACTCCGGCGGTGGCCAGGCCACCGCTCCACAGCCGCTTCGCGTCGACACTCACCTGTCGCGGGGGACGACCACCGGGGCCTGCGTTCTGCGTCACGACTCTCCCGTGGGGTTCGCGACCCACCGGTGTGGGCCGTCCGGGCGATGCTACGCGAGGCGGGCCGTGAGATCGGCGAGGCCGAAGGTATGCCGCGCGAGTGCCGCATTCGGCTCGTCCACGGCATCGACCCAGGCCGCCGCCTCTGCGGGAGACCGACCGAAGCGCACGTGGCGCGCTCGGAGCCGCTCGGTGCGAACCACCGGATCAACCTCCACGGCACAGGAGAGGTCGAGGAGGTCCCTGACCCGGAGCCACGGACCACTGTCCAGGAGAAGGTAGTTCCCCTCGGTGACCACCACGGACGTGCCACCGGGCACGGGGATGGCCCCGGCGACTGGCTCCTCGATGGACCGGTCGAACACGGGTGCGTAGACCGTCTCGTCGGTGCTGGTGTGGAGTCGGTGCAGCAACGCCGCGTAGCCGGCGGAGTCGAAGGTGTCGGGCGCGCCCTTCCGGTCGGCGAGCCCCAGCCGGGCCAGCTCGACGTTGGCGAGGTGGAAGCCGTCCATCGGCACCACGACGGTCGCGGTGCCCCGCGCGAGCAGCGTCTGTGCGAGACCGTCGGCGATGGTCGACTTGCCCGAGCCCGGCTCGCCCACGATGCCGACGACCACCCGCGCCGACGGGTCGCGCTCGATCAGCGTCCGGACCCTGTCGGCCAGGGCCGGCACCGACGTCACGACGTCCATCGGGTGTCCCACAGGCTCGTCACGGCTGGCTCGCCGGCGGTCGGCTCGCTGGCGGCCTGCTCCGTCGCTGCTCGGCAAAGCTCGATACGACGATCGCCACGATCGTCACCAGGAACACCTGGCCCGCGACCGCCTCCGATGCGACGAGGAGGCGCATCAGGTCGGTGGCGGGGGCGACGTCCCCGATGCCCAGGGTCGAGATGCTCGTGAGGCTGACGTAGGTGTAGTCGCTGGAGGACAGCGGAGCCCCGAAGGAGGCCCGCCCCGTCCAGGCATCCACGGACAGGAAGAGCGCGGCATATGCCACGGCGATCTGGAGGTACGCCGCGACCGAGCCGAGCACCGTGCGGGCACCCACCTCGGTGTGCTGGGCCAAGCGCCTGAGGACGAGGACGGGAACGGCCACGGCGAGAACCAGCCACAGCGGGCTCGCCCCTCGGCCGGGTCGCCACGGGCCGTCGTCGGCGAACGTCTCGGCCAACGCGAGCACGACCATGACTCCGAGCGCCACGATGACGAGGGCAAGCACCGCGCGGCGCCCCGGGATCGACAGCGCCGTGGCGCGTGCTGCGGCGATCAGCGCGGCGGCGCTCATGGCATGAACGAGCAGCGCCGACCTGTAGGAGGTGCCGGCGTCGAGCACCGAGGACACCGCGATCGTCGCGACGACGAAGAAGAGCAGCACACCGAAGCGGTCTTCGGGATGCTCGCGCCACTCGGCCCACGCGCTGCGGCCCCGGACCAGCAGACTGGGTCCGGGGCCGCTCGCGCCGGACGGGCCCGAGGCCCGAACGTCGCTCATGCGCGCAAGATCTCGCTCAGCTGAGGGCCTTGGCCTTCAGGGAGGCGAACTCATCCTGGGTGATCGCGCCGGAGTCGAGCAGGCGCTTGCCCTGCTCGATCTGGTCGGTCGCGCTGGAGCCCCCGGAGGTGCCCGAGGAGCCGGCCACCGAGCGGATGTAGTCCTCCTGTGCGGCACGCATGGTTTCGGCGTCCTGCACGCTGCGCTCTGCCATGCCCCCGCCGCGCACGATGAGGTAGACGATCGCGGTGATGAGCGGGAAGAAGATGAGGCAGACCAGCCACACCGCCTTCATGCCGCCGGACACCGACTTGTCGCGAAAGAGGTCGAGGATGATGGTGAACATCGCCATGAGGTAGGCGATGAACGCGAATGAGATGAAGATCAGCCAGACGGCGTCCCAGAACGACATGTACAGCCCTTTGACTAGGGTCGCCCCACGGTTTGGAGCGATGCGCGAACAGCCTAACCCGTTGCGCGCGTGACCGCCCGGAGGCCCCCCGGGACGCCATCGGCGCGTCGGACGGCATCCCCGTCCAGCCCGGAGGCGACCTCTGGCCCCGGGGCTCCGCCCCCGTGAGCAGCCGGCCACCACCACGTGTGCTCGGGGTCGTCCGGCCGTTGCGGATAGCGGCGGACCACGCCGTCGACCAGCGTCGCGAGTGCCGCATGGAGGCGGTCGGTCAGCTGGTCGGGGGTCTCTCCGGGCCCGGCGAAGAGCGGCTCGCCCACGACGACCTCGATGGCCGTCCCCCGCAGCAGGGACAGGTGGCCTCCCACCGTCCAGACCCGGTGCAGGCCCCAGTGGGCCACCGGCACGAGCGGGGCCCCGGTCGCCATCGCGAGGTATGCCGCTCCTCGCCGGATGTCGGCGCGCTCCTTGACGGTGAAGGCGTGTCCGATGGTCGCCTCGGGGTACACGCCGACGACCTCGCCGCGCTGGAGGGCGGACAGGGCCCGCCGCGCGGCCACGGCTCCGTGGCGACGATCGACCGGGATGTGGCCCATCCCCCGCATCAGCGGGCCACCGACGGCTGACCCGAAGACCGACTGCTTGGCCATGAACCGGACCAGGCGGCCACGCTCGACCGCGGGAAGGCCCGCGATCATGAAGTCCACGAAGCTGCTGTGGTTGGCCGCGAGCACGACCCCTCCGGACGTCGGGACGTGCGCGACGCCGGACAGCTCGATCCGCAGGCCGAGCAGCCGGAAGAGCACCCGGGCCAGCCGGATGACGATGCGATACACGAGGTCGTTCACACGGGGTCTTCGGAGCCGACAGGGCCCACGGTTGGTACGCGTTGGACGGCCTGTCGAAGGTCGGATCCGGGGCCCGAGCTCCGGCCCGACTTCTCGGCATCCGCGACGTAGGTTGAGAAAACCACTCACTCAAGGAGATTCACGTGTCAGATGACGAGAACGTCGCCAAGGACCTGGTCCAGACCCTGCAGGACGGTCGGAAGGGCTTCGCGGCGGCCGCCGACCGACTCCGCGACGGCGAGCACCCGCAGTGGGCCGCGACCTTGACCGGGTTCGCGGACCAGCGCGCCGCCTTCGCCAGCCGCATCGTGGAGATGGGGCACGAGTACGGCGACGACGTCGAGGAGAACGGCTCCCTGGTGGCGGGCCTGCACCGCGGCTGGCTCTCGCTCAAGGATGCGCTGAGTGGCGACGACCCGTCCGGGGTGCTCGACGCAGCCGTCTCGGGCGAGGACCACAGTGTGTCCGAGTACGACACCGCCCTCGGGAAGGACCTCAGCGAGGGCTTTCGGAGCGTGGTGCAGGAGCAGCGCGACGCCGTCGTGGCCGCGAGGGAGGAGCTGAAGGCGTTGTCGAGCGCCAGCTGACCACAGGTCCGCGGCGCATCGAGGTTCGCAGCGCGTCGCGGGGCCGTCGTCACGGTCCTCGGAGTCCTCGGGGTCGTCGGGGTGTCGTCACGGTCGGGGGCCCAGGTCCATTGACGATCATTTCGCCCGAGAGGATCGTGGACGCATCCACCCGGAAGCAGGTGTGGTTGTGTCCATCGACTCCGTCCCGCTCTCCGTCGCGGCCCTGCCGGTGATCGTCGCCGGCCCCATCGTGCGCCGACTCACCAGCACCGACGTGAGCGTGTGGGTCTCCGTCATCGACCCCGGGGCCATCACCTTGACCGTTCGAGAACACGGGGGAACCGCGGAAAGCGTCGTGACGACGACGCCGGCGAGGATCGGGACCAACCTGTGGATGTCGGTGTTGACCACACCGGCTCCGGGAGGGGCATTCACCCCGGGCGCCACGTACGAGTACGAGCTCGACGCACCGTGGACCGCCGGCCGTCCGATCGCGTGGGGCGACCTCAGCCTGCCCGGGTCGGCGTTCCCGACGTTTGTCGCGCCACCCAGCGATCCGAGTGACCTGGTGATCGCCCACGCGTCGTGCCGCAAGCCGCACGGCGGGGGGCGCGACGGGCTGGCCCTGCTCATGGACGAGCTCGAGGTCCGCTTCACCGGCGCGGGGCCGCAGCCGCACCTCCTCGTGCTGTCCGGGGACCAGATCTATGCCGACGAGGTCGGGCACCCGCTGATGCCGAGGATCCTGCGGGCGTCCACCGACCTGGTCGGGATCGACGAGTCCGCCGTGTTCGGCGCCCCCCCTCCGATCGGCGGCCGTGGCGTGGGGACCCGCGCCCTCGGGTACACGGGCGCCACCGCCAACCACCTGTGGTCCTTCGGTGAGTACGTCGCGATGTACCTGCTCACCTGGTCACCCGTCCTGTGGGCGACCACCCTGCCGGAGTTCCCCCCTCCGGCACCCTTCGGGGTGCCCCCGGACGTGGCACCAGGAGTCACCCAGGAGGCGTGGGACGCCGATCGCGCCGCGGTTCAGCTCCACCGGGACGCGCTGGCCAGGGTGCGCACGGTGCTGGCGAACATCTCCACCCTGATGATCTTCGACGACCACGACGTCACCGACGACTGGAACATGGACCACAAGTGGGTGGCCGGTGTGTACGCGAAGGAGGCGGGGCGCCGCGCTGTCACCAACGCCCTTCTCGCGTATGCCGTGTGCCAGCACTGGGGAAACAAGCCGCGGGAGTTCCAGGCTCTGGGCACCCCGGAGCGAGGGCTCCTCACCCACCTCGACGCCGCTGCGACGTCGCGCACCAGTCGGGCCGAGGCCGCCGCACCCCTGCTCGGCGTGCCGTCGGGGCCGCTGCCGAGCGCACCCCCCGCGCAGGCGCTGCGCGACCTCGCCGACCCGGCGGCCATCCGCTACGACGTGCGGCTCGGACCGGGCGAGGGCTGGCCGGTGCGGATCGTGCTGCTGGACGAGCGGACCGCACGCGAGTACCCGGCATCCGAGGGGCGCGGTGCCCGGGTGTCGATGGCGGCTCTCGAGGCACAGCTCCCGCTCCCCGCGGACGTCGCTCCCGTCACCGTCATCGTCGCGGCCGCACCGATCCTGGGCACCGATCTCATCGAGCGCATCCTCCAGCCCCTCATCGACCTCGTGGTGCCGGACGGCGCCCGGTTCGCCGACTACGAGTCATGGTCGACGATCCCGGCCAACCACCAGGACCTGCTGCGGCGCCTGGCCGCCCACCACCCGACCGTCGCCCTGTCCGGTGACGTCCACTACGGCTTCTCCTCGCTGCTCACCCGGGTCGAGGCCGGAGCGACGACCAGGGTCGTCCAGTTCACCTCATCCGCCGCGAAGAACCTCGAGGCCAAGAACTCGGCCATCGGGATGTTCAGCGAGCTGATCATGCGCCTGGGGATCGAGCGGGTCCGGCCGAGGTCGGGGTTCGCGAACCCGTCCACCGCAGACCGCACGCTGTTGCTCGCGCCACCCCCCCAGGGCAGCACGCTGGCCTGGGACGACGCCGTCGACGTGCTGAGCGGCCGGGTCGCCCGGGAGAGCGAGACGAGCCCCCTCGTCGTCGCCACCCCGGTGGCCAAGGCCTACGGCCTGGCCTCGCCGGACTGGTCCTACGCCATCGAGCCGGTCGACGACCCGATGCACACCTACGACGCCGGGCTCCCGTTCGACCCGCCCTGGACCGGGTGGGACCCCGACAAGTCGTTACGGATGGCGGCCGCGCTCCAGGACGCCGACCTGGAGCGGATCTCCCGGATGTTCGTCGGCCTCCCCATGGTGGGACTGGTGAGGTTCGCGGTCAACGGCCCGTCAGTCGAGGTCACCCAGGAGCTCCGCTGCGCCGTGGGTCAGGTCGAACCTGCTCCCCCGTCCGCGCGTCACGTCCTGCGGACGCGGGTGGTCCTGTCATGACCGAGTCGATCCTCGGCCTGCTCACGGCCACGGGCACGGATGCCGTCGTCGAGGCTGCAACCCCGGACTTCGTCTCTTCGTCGCTCCTGGCCGGCGGCATGCCCGCGGCCGACGCCGTGCGCGTCGCCGGTGCGGTCGCCCAGCTGCTGAGCGACGTCGAAGCCCTGGCCCTGGTGCGAAGCCACGACGACTTCTGTCGACTGCTGCGCACCTGGGGCGATGACCTCGTGGAGCTCGCCGCCGCAGCCCTCGGCACGCTGGCGCCACCCGGGATGTCGGGCGAGGAGCTCGCCGAGGTGCTCGTCATCGAGATCATCACCGCGAAGTTCGGGCGCCTGGCCACCATGCTCACCATCGCGGGGGCGATCGTCGACGGTCCGGGCTTCGGGTCGCGGTTCGACCGCGAGCGACTGCGCGACCTCCTCCTCGACGGCCCCGGTGTCGTCAGCGAGGACTTCTGGGACAGCGTCGTCGACGCCGCCAGCCCGGAACAGAGCGGAGGCGTGCCGGCCCTCATCGCCGCGCTCCTGATCCTGGTGCCGCAGGCCCTCTCCGTCGGCGACGGGACGCTCGACATCGCCGGGCTCGCTCCCCCGCCGGTCGGCCCCGACGGATCGGACTACTGGCGTCGCCTGCGCGAGCAGAGCGCCGGCTGGCTCTCGGTCACGCTGCCGCTCGAGACCCGCGACAACATGCTGGTCCTGCCCCAATCACCAGAGCTCGCAGGGGGTTTCAGCCCAGAGGTCGCCATGAGCCTGCTGTTCCGCTCGCAGCGTCGGTCGGCCGCGGCGGGGAATGTCACCGACTTCGAGATGTGGGTGTTCCCGAGCGTCGACGCTCCATCCTTTGTCCGGCCCATCGGCGACGCCTTCGTCCGGGTCGACCCCAGCGTGCCCCTCGGTTTCGGCTACGACGGCACCACGAGCACCTGGAATGCCGCGATCGCGCCCCGTTCGGGATCAAACGTGAGCGCGACCACCAACGACGCGGTCATCTCCTTCGGCAAGGACGTCGCGGGAGCGCCGGATCTCACGTTCGGTCCACCGGATGAGACCCGACTGACGGTGCGCGACCTCGGGCTCGACCTCCGCCTGCGCGAGGTCGGTGAGCCGAGTGTCGAGCTGGTCGGCCGCGCGCACGGATTCGGCGTGGTGCTCACCAACCGGTGGTTCCGCTCACTCGGTCTCGGATCGCTCGTGCGCGACGGGCTCACGATCGACGCCGACATCGATGCGCGCTTCGCCGAGGGTGCAGGGTTCAGCCTGGCCGCGGAGGGGGCACTGGCGACCCGCCTGGCACTGGGCGCGTCGATCGGCGCCAAGGGGGTGAGGCTCACGATCCACACCCTCGTGCTGCGCGTGCCGGTCCGCGCCGATGCCCAGCACTTCGACATCCGCTTCGAGGCGCTCCCGCACTGGTCGCTCACGATCGGGCCGGCGACCCTCGTGATGGATGGCGCCGGTGCCTGGCTGGGCTGGTGGGCCGACCCCCCGGGCGGCGCCAAGGAGTGCGTGGGCCTGGTGCCGCCCACCGGTATCGGTCTTCAGCTCGACCTGCCCGGCGTCGTGGCCGGTGGGTTCATCGACTACACGGGTGGGCCCAACGAACGCTACGGCGGCGTGCTCACCGTCAAGATCGCGCCGCCCGGAGGTCTGCGGGGCGTCACGGTCACGGCATTCGGCGTGCACGAGCTGTCGGGCCGGGAGGGAGACGCCGACCGCCAGCGCACCCTCATCCTCGTCCTTGGGACGAGGTTCACTCCCGGGGTGGCATTCGGGCCCGGAATCATCTGGGTCGGGATCGGTGGCCTGTACGGTCACCACCGGCGTGCCGACACGAACGCGCTGCGGGAACGGCTGACCTCCGGCGCCGTCGGCAACGTGCTGTTCGCCGACGACCCGGTGCGCAACGCGCCGGTCCTGCTCGGCGATCTCGCCGCGCTGTTCCCGCCCGCCGCAGGCGTGTACGTCCTGGGTCTCACCGCGCAGTTCGGCTGGACGCCGATGTTCGGTGACTACCTCGTTCGGGCGGCGATCGGCGTGCTCGTGGAGTTCCAGGGCGACCGCCTCACCAAGGTGGTGGTGCTCGGCTCGCTCATCGTGCACCTCCCTGCCGGCCCCGGGATGAGCCAGGCCAAGCTCGACAAGCTGCTCAACATCCAGGTCGACGTAATCGGGGTCTTCGACCGGGACCGGAAGACCGTCGACATCGACCTGACGATCCGGCAGGGCCGGTTCCTGGAGATCTTCACGCTGAGCGGCGACGGCGGGTTCCGGGCCAGCTGGGGCGACCAGCGCTACCTCATGGCGACCCTCGGCGGGTTCCACCCCGACTTCCATCCACAGCCCGCAGTCTTCCCGACGCTCAAACGGATCCTGCTGGCGATCAAGACCGAGGACCTACCGGGTCCGATCGACAAGCTCAGCGTGTCGGCATACCTCGCCGTCACGACGAGCACCATCCAGTTCGGGGCCGAGCTGACCGCCGAGATCAGCTCGGGAAAGTGGTCCATCGAGGGGAAGATCGGTGGCGACGCCCTCTTCGCGCTGCCGTTCTCGTTCAACATCTCGATCCACGGTGGCGTCCACGTGAAGTATCGGGGGCACAGCCTGATCGGGGTGGACTTCAAGGGCGGGATCACCGGTCCCTCACCGATCGTGCTCAGCGGTGAGGTGTGTGTCTCGCTCCTCCTCTTCGACGCGTGCTGGAGCGACAGCATCCAGCTCGGCAGCGGCACGAGGGCCGGCGGCCCCCCCATCGCCAGCCTCGTCGCCCTCCTGGCCGACGAGCTCGACGCCGTCGCGAACCTGACGGCCGGGGACGGCGACGACCGATGGGTGCTCGCCGCGTCGCCCCAGGATGCGCCGAAGCCGGTGCTCAGCCCATTGACCGCCCCCGTGTGGAGCCAGAACCGGGTGCCGCTCGACGTGCCGGTTGCGACCTTCGAGGCGGGCCACCTCGAAACACCCCAACGCCTCGCCGTCACGGCGTCCCACCCCACCAGCGCGCATCGGGACTGGTTCACCCCAGGCGCGTTCGTCGAGCTGTCCGACGCCGAGGAGATGGCGCTGCCGTCCTTCGAGCAGTTCCAGGCCGGCGTCGTCGTCACGTCGGCAGCGACGCGCTCGACGTCGGTCACGGCACCCTTCGTCGTCACGGAGATCCGCATCCCGGGCCCGCCGACGCCCAGGCCGGGCCTGACCGTCCCTGACCACGTCCTCGACCGACTCGGAGCCATCGACGCCTCGGTGTCGCTGCGGCCGCAGCGGCGCCGGTTCGAGCTCACCGACCCGGTCTTCCTCGTCGGTGTGGCGGGCGCGGCGGAGCCCGTCCCCACGGCCGTCCAGGCGTGGCTCACGGCCCGCCCGACCCGGGCCGTGGTCCAGCACGCGGCCGACCGCTTGGTGAGCCTCTGATGGCCGACGAGCAGCTCACCTTCCTCGGCTGGGTGCGGCCGCCGGGACACGATCTCGCCTCGGGGCCGAGCGCGACGCCCGGCCGGCTGGCGGCCTCCGTCAGCCTCACCCTCAGCGACGCCGACCACCCGGCGGACGCGCGCACGCGGCGGGTGGACTACGACCTCATCGGTCCGGCCGACGTCACCGGCCTGCGCCCGGGTGCGGTGGTCCGCACCTACCCGTCACCCGGCGCCCTCGCCGTCGAGGCGGACAAAGCCGTGTACGCGGAGCTGGCGGCCGCCGACCTGCCCTGGCGCTACACCCTCGATCGGCCACGGGAGAAGGCGCTCAAACCGTGGATCGTGGTGGTGGTCGGAACCACGACCGAGGTCGAGGTCCGGGGTGACACGGTCCGGATCCAGCCGAGCGCGCTCGACGCGCACGCACTGGCCGGTTCCGCCACGCTGGCGCACGTCGAGGTCGACGCATCCGGCCGCATGGTCGCCCGGCTGATCTCGCCGCGCCCGCTCCAGGCCGGTCGGGCCCACGTCGCCGTGATCGTGCCGACCTTCGACCCGGCCGGGCAGCCGGCCTGGCCGACTCCGGCGACCGGACCGGTCGACCTGCCCGCCTACCACTCGTGGACGTTCGAGACCAAGACCGGCGGAGACTTCGCCGTCCTCGCTCGTCGGTTGCACCTCGTCGAGCCCGAGGGCGGGCTGGGCACCAGCAGCGTCCACTACGGTCCTCGTCCCACCAGCGACCCGATGCCGGTCGGCGGCGCCCTGACCGCCACGGTTCCACCGGCGGACGCCATCCCTGCTGACCTGGCCACGGACCTCGAGCGACTCACCTCGCCGGGTGGCACGGCCAACCGTCCGGTCATCGGTCTCCCCGACCTGGCCGCCGCCTGGCCGCCGGACGAGACGGAGCCCGTCGCCGCCGGCTGGCGCGAGGCCTCCACCGACGACTTCCGAGTGCGTGCTGTGGCCGGACTCGGCGAGCGCGCCGGCGTGGTGCACGCGGACCTCCTCGCCGAAGAGGCGGCCCTTATCGCCGGTGCCCACCAGGAAGCGGCCGACCGGCTGCGGCGCCTCGCCATCGGCCTGCTGGTCTCGCGCTCACTGTGGAGGCGACGCGTGCCGAAGGGGGCGATGGCGCGGCTGGCCTTCGTCGGCCCGGCCCTGCGCAACCTCGCCACACCGACGAGCTCGGTCCCTCTCGCGCTCGAGCACCCCCAGCGCGCCCTGGACCAGTCACTCTTCTCATCCGCTGCCGCCCGAGCTCTGCGGCCACGACCGTCCGGCGCGTCGACCAGCCCGATCAGTGCCGATGTCGGCGCGGCCCTCCCGGATGCCGCGGCCGCGCCCGAGACACCCGCCCGGAGTGTGCAGGGAACCCTGCACACGGACGCCTTCGCCCGTTCGGTCGGGCGCCCCGCCCTCGACGACGTCGTGACCGCAGGGCTGCCCGACATCACCCGGGTCCGGGCCGCCGCCTCCACGCTGGCACAGGAACTCGACGGCCGGCACCTCGACCGTGACACCGGCACCTTCGTCAAGGCCCATCTCGATCGGGTGCTCACCGGCCGGCAGTCACGCACGGGCGTGCCGCTGCTCCCGCTGCTCGGCCTGCTCGACGACGACCGCCCGCTCACGCGGAGCCGGGCCCGGTCCCTGGCGAGCGCCATCGACGCACCTTCGGACACCACTGACCTCGCGGCGGTGGCCGACCTGGTCAGCACACGTCCACCGGCGGACGTGGTGACGCCCTACGACCTCGCGGCCGCGAGCGACGCGATCACGGCCGAGTTCGATCCCACCGGCGAGCGCTCCTCGCTGGTCGACCGGGGCCTGGCCGGCATCCACGACGGCGGCAGCGTGCTCGAGGTGCTGCCGACCGGGCCGGTCGAGCTGGCACCCGACCTACAGCTGGCGGCGTGGCGGTTCCTACGCGACGACGAGCCCGAATGGCTGCTCCCCGGCGCCACCGGGCTGCTCGGCGACACCGTGGTCGGCCTGACCACCAACCCGGCATTCGTCGACGCGTTCCTGCTCGGCCTGAACGCACAGGTCGTCGCGGAGCTGCGGTTCCACAACCATCCGCTGATCCCGGGATGGACCCCGGTCCGCACCTTCTGGGACCGGGTCAACCTCGGCACCGGCCAGACCGACGACGACATCTCGCCCATCGACCAGTGGCCTCGGGCAACGGCGTTCGGCGACCCCGCGCACCAGACCCCGTCGGCCTCGAGCGCCGACCTGGTCGTCCTGTTCACCACCGTTCTGTTCCGGGAGTATCCCGGCACGATCGTGTCACTGGTGCCTGCCGCGCGCACCTCGGTGGGCATCGACTGGACCGCGGAACCGGTGTTCGACGGCCGGATCCTGCCCACCTTCCAGGGACGGGTCTCACCCGACCAGACGTTCTTCGGCTTCGACCTCGACCCGGGGCTCGGCAAGGAGTGCTGGGTGATGCTGGAGGAGACGGTGAACGGGCGCCGGTTCGTCGCCGGGGCCAGCGCCGCCACCAACGGTGCGAACCTCGCTAAGGACCTCCTGCGGCCGCCGCGCAGGGTCCTCATCCGCGGAGACATCCTCCTCGCCGGGATGACGCCGTGAATGCGCCGACCGTGGGGGTGCTGTTGCCGGTGCGCCTGGAGACCCGGTTCCTGCCGCCCACCGCCGCGACCGGCTGGCTGCTGCGCGCGCGGGTGGTTCCCGACGCCGTGTCGATCACCACGCGCTCCCCCGAACCGTCGACGCTCGAGCTCGATGCGGTCGAGGCGATGTGGCGAGAGGCGGGGTCCGCGGACCTCGAGACCGCCGCCGGTCGAGCCGCCGGGCGGGTGCTCGCCGGGCTCGTCGGTGGCGAGACCGCCGCGTGGCTGGCCCGCACCTTTCCGCCCGTCACCGACGCCGGCGGAGCGATCTCGGTCGTGCGACCGACTACGGTCCGGACGGGCATGCACGCCCCGAGGCTGCACGGGCTGCCGCCATCGATGGAGCTCTGGCTCGCGCGGGGTGGCCAGTCGCCCCAGCGCGTCTCGACCCTGGTGCCTCTCGTCGACGAGATCGACATCGACCTCGACGACCCGGACAGCACCGAGCTGCCGTGGTGGACCTCGTTCGGGGAGGCGATGCGGGTCGGGCTCGCCGCTGAGATCGAGCTGGGTGCCCACGGCGACGACATCGACGCCCTGTACGTCGTCGGTGTCGGCGGTGGCGACCCGGGTGCCCTGCTCACCGACCAGGCGGACAGCGGGCGACTCGGCCTCGTCGGCCCGGGCACGGCCACGACGAGCGTCGACGGCGCGTCGACGGCAGCGTTCGGCAGCGTCGACACCTGGCGGCGGCTGGCTCAGACCGGGGCCGCCCAACAGACCGGCGCGGATGCCGTGCGGTCGGCGCTCGGTGGTCCCGTGACGATGCCAGCGGTCGTCGGTGGCGACAGCCACCACGACGAGCTCGACCGCGCCCTCGTCGGAGCGCTCTGGCCGGCGCTGTGGGGTCACACCCTCGGCAACGTGTGGGGCGACGGGGGCCGCGCCGACGAGCTCGGGGTGTGGGCCGCCCAGAACCTCGTCCCCGAGGGGCCGCTGCCCTCGATCCGCGTCGACACCCAGCCCTACGGGCTGCTGCCGGCGACCGCACTGCGCAGGTGGCGGCCCGCCGCCGGCGATCCGGTGATCGAGGCAGCCCTGGTCCCCCTCGTCGCGGGCCTGGTCGCCACGTGGGCCAGCACCGCCGAGCGCGCTGCGGGTGCCGCGACCCGGCCGCTGGACTCACTCGTGCGCAACCCCGCCGCCACGGCCTACGCGTGGCGCTGGATGCTCCCGACCGAGGTCGCCTCTGCGGTCGCCTTCCGCTACGCCGACCCGATCGCCAGGTCCGCGATCGAGGGCTGGTGGGACGCGGAGGCGGCCCCCACCGCACGCCTGTCTCCCGGGACACCCACGGCTCGACGGCTGGTGGCCACCGGGTGGGCGCAGCCGATGGGAGTTCCTCTGTCGGGGTCCGACGCAGCACCCGACGTCGCCGCATCGGACCTCGGCCTGCTCGCGAGAGCGACCGTCGGTGAGCTGCTGGATGCCGGGCCCACCGCGTCCGGGACACCTGGAACACCCCCGTGGGGACGAAGCCTGTTGACCGAGCTGGCCCGTCACGCTCTCCTCACCAGCGCCGCGACGGTCGCCCGCAACGTCGCGGGGCAGCCCCGCGCGCTCGTCGAGCCGGTTGCGATCGACTCGCGGAGCGCCGGTCAGACCGAGGTGTGGGCGGCGCGCCTTCAGCCCGCGGACCTGCATCCGCGCCGGGCCGACCCGGCGGCCACGGTGCACACCACGGTGCGCGACTCCCTGCAGGTGCTGGCGACCCACACATCGAGCGACATCGAGCGAGCGCTCCACGCCGTGCTCGACACCGCGACGGACCGCATCGACCCGTGGGCGACGGCAGTCGCCTGGCGTCGTCTCCAGTCACTCGCGGCCGCACCGAGATCCCTGGGCGTCTATGCCTGGGTCGACACGCCCCGTCCGCGTGTCATGGAGCCTGACCACCGCTTCGTCCTCGCCCCCTCGCGAGACCAGGCCAGTGTGGCCGCGATGCTGCGCGACCGGGCCCTGCACGACCCCGAGGCATCGGCCTGGGACCTCGACCTCACCTCTGACGCCGTGCGGGGAGCGCTCCGACTCGCCGGCGAGACGCGGCAGGGCAGCCACCCCGCGGAGTCCCTCGGTCGGATGGCCGAGCGGATCGTCGCTCGGGTCACCGTGATCGACCGGCTCCGTGACGCCTTCCCGCTCAGCACGGGCTTGGAGGTCCGTCGACGCCGAGTCAGTCGGGTGTGCAACGGGGTTGCCGTCCTCGAGGCTGCCACGACAAATCCGACTTCGCTCCAGTCGCTGGGAGTCACCCAGGGCGCCCTCGCGGCGCTGACCTCGCTCGCAGAGGCAGTCGACGCGTTGGCTGACCTGCACGTGGCCGAGAGCGCTTATGGCGTGGTCAAGCACCGCACCTCCCTGGTCTCCTCGGCGAGCGCAGCGGCCGCAGGTGAGGCGCCGCCCCCTGATCGGTTCGAGGTGGCCGGGACGCCGCGCACGGGAACGGCCGTGGAGTCGACGGTTGTCGTCGTCCTCCCTGACGTGCCCCGGCCCACCGGCTCTGCCGTCTCGCCGGCGCGGATCGCCGATCCCTCCGTCGCCGCCTTCCTCGACGACCGCGGCGGAGACCCGGACGGCCCGCAGTGGCGGTGGCAGGTCGTGGACGACAACGGCATCGGCGCGGGAACGCTCACGCTGGCAGGGATCGGCCTCCGCCCGAGCGACACCGTTGGTATGGGAGTGTCGAACCTGCGCGACACGCTGCTCGCCGTCAGCGGCGTCACCGCCCTCGGCGACGGCGACCCGGCCGGACCGGCGATGGTGCGCCTGTGGGCGACCGCGCTCGACGGTGTTCCGGCCGTGGAGCCCGACCTCGGACCCGGCGAAGACTCCGGGCGCACCACCACCGCCCTGTCCGAGCGCGTCGGCCTGCTGCGCGACCTGGCGATCGAGACGATCGCCGGTGCGCGGGCGGCAGCCTCCAACGGCCCCGACGCGGCGCGCCGCGATGCGTTGGCCGGCCTCGCACGCTGGGGCATCACACCGATGTCAGCGGCCCGGTCGGGCGAGGTCGCACTGGCCGACCGGCTCGCCGGAGCGGCAGACGTGCTGGAGCGCCGAACCGCGGCGCTGCCGGCAGTGACCACCGACGCGACCGTGCCGCAGCTGAACGACGCCATCACGGCGATGGTCGGCGCCGAGGTCGGTTACCCGGTGCTCGGGCGTGTTGAGGCGAAGGCCTTCGTGGGCGTGCAGGCGGAGCCACCGTCGGCCGGGTCCACACCGCGCCTGGACCCCGACTGGCTCGAGGCGGTCGCCGCCGTCCGGCCTGCGCTATCGCGCCTCGAGTCGGCGCAGCTCGGCGAACGACTGCGCAGAGGACGCACTTTGCGCGCGTGGACCAACCGGCCCGGTGACCCCTGGCAGGCGACCGCGGCCGCACCCGGGGTCGGCGGCAGCCGCCTGGTGGCGGCATTCGGTCCCCAGGGCACGTTACCTGCGTCGGTGTCGTCCGGGTCCGGGGCCCTGGTCGCCGTGGCGGTGGTCGACCGCTTCGCCGAGAGCATCCCCGACACCGAACAGGTGGCGTCGGTGGCCTTCCCGCACGACCTGCCGACGTCCAGGGCACCGCAGGCTGTCGTCCTCGCTGTGCCTCCCGATGTCGACGCCGAGCTGACCACCGACGTCCTCGTCGAGATCCTGGCGGGCGTGCGTGACCTGGCGCGGGCGCGGATGACCAGTGCCGCGGCCGTCGGGGCGGCGTCCAGCCAGCTGCACCTCGCCGCCATCCCGGCGGCAGGTCGCACCGGCGTGAGCCTCGGGAGCCGATGATGGCCTACCGATTCGACGTCCACCTCCGGCTGGAGTCCGTGCACACGGTCAACAGCCCGGCGGCAGTGCGGGCGGCCATCCGGGCCGAGGTGTCCGACCCGGTCTGGTTCCTCGGCCGGCAGTGGCAGCTCGGTGAGCACCGTGGCAACGACGCGGCATTCCCCACCGTCGCCCACCTCGACGTCACCGAGACCCCGGTGACGGGCCCGTCGGAGCTTGCGGAGGACGACCCGCGGGTGACACCGCCGGAGGTGATCATCGAGGCGGAGCCCGAGCAGTGGTGGACGATCGGCCGCCGGGTGCGCGTCGGTCTGGCCCTGAAGGCGGGCCTCCCGGCGCAGCGGAGAGAAGACCCGGACCTGCGGGTTCGCGGTGCCACGGCCCCCTACTCGAACCTCAACGACGTCGCCGTCGATGGGTTGCTGCTCTACCGACAACGCACGTCGTTGGGGCTCGCGGACCAGGCCTTCACCGACCTCGGGGTGCCCCCGCGGGAGCCGCTGGACAGCTGGGTGCCGTCCGACCTCGCCTACTCGGCGAGTTTCACGGCCGGTCCCGTCACCCTCGATGTGCCGCGGCACGACGGTGGTGACGTCGACTGGTACTCCGTCACCGCAACCGGGCCCGACCCGCCGCCCGGCAGCCCACCGACCGTGGTGACGAGCTACCCGACCCGGGTGCGGATCCCCGGCGGCCCCCACCCCCGCTGGTGGCAGATCGAGGACGCCCGGCTCGATCCCGGCGGGGTGGCCCCCGCGCGGTCGCACCTGGCGCCCCTGTTCCTGATCCGCGCGGCGTCGGCCAAGACCGACGGATGGTTCACCACGCCGCTGGTGGCCCCGACGGGCACCCTGGTCGGGGTGTCGCGGATGACCGTCGTCGACTCGATGGACCTGTCGTCGACCAGCCTGCCGGTGCAGGACTGGTCGATGTTCCATGTGAGTGGCCGTCCAGCACACGAGCTCCTGCTGTGGCCGACCGTCGAGCACCCGCTCACCGCGTCCGCAGTACTCGACCAGGTCGACATCGGGGTCGACGAGGACGCCAACCTGCTGTGGGCGGTCGAGCAGTGGATCGACGGGACGGAGGCCGTGGAGGGTGACCCGGCATCCTTCGTCGCAGCACCGACCACTGCCGGCGCGGTGCCCGTCAACAGCATCCGCCGGTTCCGCTACCAGCCCGCGAGCGACGTGCCGGCCCACTGGCACCCCTACGTGGTGTCGACCGAGGGCGTCCGTCGATACCTGCAGGCGAGGCTGGTGGACTTCGATGCGCGGCCGGTCGTGCCTCGACCCGGCCCGGCGAGTCGACTCCTCCAGGATCCGGCGGCGGGCGCGACCGAGCCGCACCACGCGATCTTCCCCGACGTCGTGCCGGTGGCCGGCATCCGGCTCGACCGGAGGTTCGTCCTCGGGCGCAGCACCACCGGCGCCCCGTTGCTGTGGGTGCAGCGCCGCCGGTCCATGCTGCCCGCGCCGCCCACATCGCGCCTGCGCTTTGACGTCGTCGACACGATCTAGCCGAGTTCTGCACGGTCATCCCACGGTCCGACATCGGACACACCATCCCGCAATGGGTGCTGCCCTACGGCGGCCACATGCAGGTCGACGGCGCCAACCGACGCATCAAGGCGCAATTCGGAACATGAGCGGTTCGATCCGAAACGCCCACGTCGACAGGCGCGTCAGGTGCCCAAAGATGGCTGGAGCTCCCAGTCGGGGGAGTTCGGCACGACCTGAGTCTCGCTGACGGACCGACTGATGACTCCTCCTGCGGAAGTTCGCCCGCTTCGCGGCAGACCGGCGTACGGCATCCCGCGCCCTGGCAGCTCAACGCCGACGGACCGTCCGTGGCACCGTCGCGGTTGAGTCGCATTGAGTTCTCGTTGAGTACGGATCCCTAGCGTCGGTTCCGAACGTGAGATCGGCCCGGTTCGGGGTCGATCACCGAGAACTGCCGGGCCACAGGGGTCTGGTCGTCCAGCGCACGCTGGACATCATGAGAGGACAACATCGATGAAGACACGCAGTGTTGCCGCTGGCGCTCTCGCGCTGGCCGCTGTCGGAGCCGGCTTCGCCAGTACGTCGAGTGCCGACGCGACAGGCCCGCACACGAGTTTCACCATGCAGCGCTCGCCGGGGATCGTGACCGCGGGATGCCTGCCGCACGCCGGGGCCAAGGTGACCGTGCGTCATGACGGCGAGGTCGAGCGGCTGCGGATCCATGCCTGGGGGCTGCCGAAGGCGACCGACTTCGACACCTTCGTGATCCAGGTTCCCAACGCCCCGTTCGGGGTGTCGTGGTACCAGGGCGATCTCGAGTCGAACCGGGACGGCAAGGCCGACGTCGAGTACGTCGGGCGCTTCAGCCAGGAGACGTTCGCGATCGCGCCCGGGGTGGCGCCGGCCCCGTCGGTGCATTCCACCCCGACGCCCGACGCCACAACCAACCCGGCGTTCGGCCCCATCCACACCTTCCACGTGGGGATCTGGTTCAACTCACCGGCCGATGCGCTCAAGGCCGGCTGCCCCGGGGCGACCACACCGTTCAACGGTGAGCACAACGCCGGCGTCCAGGTGCTCAACACGGGCTCCTTCGCCGACACCGACGGCCCGTTGGGGCGCTTCCACCCCTGACCCGTCACCGCAACGGCACCCACCGACCACGGTGGAGGAGAGACCGACAGCGACGCCCGCACGGGCGTCGCTGTCGGCCTGCGTTGGTGGTTCGCCGCCACCAAACGAAGCAGACGAGAGGTCCCGAGCTGCCGGTCGTCATCGGTTGAGTTCGCGTTGAGTTGACCTCTCTAGCGTCGGTTCCGGACATGAACCCAATGAGGAGGAAGCAATGACTACGACGCAGACGGCATCCAGCCCGATCGGGAGTGCCACCCTTGCCGAGTTCGCCGCGGGGCTGCGCGGTACCGCGGTGCTCCCGGGTGACGCCGGCTACGACCAGGCCCGGCGCATCTGGAACGGAGCGCACGACCGGCATCCGGCGGTGATCGCCCGGTGTGCCGGTGTGGCCGACGTGATCCGCACCGTCGACCTCGCCCGAAGCGAGGGGCTGGCCCTCGCAGTGCGCGGTGGAGGACATTCCATCCCTGGGTTCTCCACCATCGACGGCGGCATCCTGCTCGACCTTTCGGAGATGACGGGCATCGAGGTCCACCCCGGCGTCCGTAGGGTCACCGCCCAGTCCGGCTGCACCTGGAAGGACCTGGACGCCGAGACCCAACAGTTCGGGCTCGCGGTGACGGGCGGCCTGGTGTCGTCGACGGGGATCGCGGGGTTCACCACCGGCGGTGGCCTCGGCTGGCTCATGCGCAAGCACGGCCTGGCCTGCGACAACCTCGTCGGTGCCGACGTGGTCACGGCCGACGGCCAGTTCGTGCACGCCAGCGCCAGCGAGAACCCAGACCTGTTCTGGGGTCTGCGCGGCGGCGGCGGCAACTTCGGGGTGGTGACTTCCTTCGAGTACCAGCTCCACAAGGTCGGCCCGACCGTGCTCTCCGGCTTGGTCTTCTACCCGGCCGAGGAGGCCGAACAGGTCCTGTCCGGGTACCGGGCAGCCTGCGCCGGAGCCCCTGACGAGCTGACGACGCTGGTCAACCTGACCACCGCACCACCGGTACCGTTCCTGCCCGAGGCGGTCCACGGCACCCCGATCATCGGGGTCGGTGGCTGCTGGTCGGGCGACCCCGGTGCGGGAGAGGCAGCCACCGCCCCCTTCCGTGCCCTGGGCACCGTCATCTCCGACGTGTTCGCGCCCAACCCGTACGCGGGCTGGCAGCAGGCCCTCGACCCGCTCTGGCCGCGCGGCATCCACAACTACTTCCGCTCCGCGTTCCTGCCCGCCGTCGACGACCGGTCCCTGCGCGTGCTCGCCGAGTCGTTCGCGACGCTGCCCAACCCGCTGGCCGAGATCCACCTGCAACACCTCGGTGGCGCCGTGGGCAGGGTCGGCGCGCAGGACACGGCCTACGCCTTGCGCGACCAGGAGTTCATCGTCAATGTCATCGCCCGCACCCCGGACGCCGACGGATTCGAGGCGGTGATCGACTGGGCCCGCCGTGTCACGGCCGCGCTCGGGCCCGACGCCCGCACCTACGTGAACTTCACGGGTGACTCCGACCCGTCGCTGGTGCAGGCGTCCTACCCGCCGGAGACCTACCGACGGCTGGTGGAGCTGAAGAACCGATACGACCCGACCAACCTGTTCCGCCTGAACCAGAACATCGTGCCCACACGATGACCCCCGGACACCCAAGCAGACGACGAGTTCGCCTGGGGCAGCCACCGGAATAGGAACGTGACATCGAGCCTCAGCCCGCCCCGGGGCTATACCGGCACCACGGTCGCGGACCACTCGGATCTCGCTGACTGGGCCAGAGCATCACCGGCTGGCGGGGATGCGCGCACCCTCGCCGGCGGTGCGTCATTCATGGCCACCACCGGCTCCGTAGGCAACGACGTCGTCGAGGTGACCGACCACGCCCGGTCCCCCCAAGGGTGTAGTTCTGCGATCGATCAACCTCAATGTGGCTCTCTGGCAGTCTCGCTGGCGGAGATCCGCCATGCTACTTCGGCCGCGGCACGGTCAGCGGTCAGGCCGGGACGGCGTCGCGCGAGCGGCGTTGTTCGGCGCTCCGCAGGCCTTGGGCGTACACAGTGGTGTCGAACCAGGTGGGGAAGGCTTTGGCCAGTCGGCTCGGCCCGAGGAAGCGGGCGTGCCCGTTCGCGAGCAGGTCTCGGAACGGCACGAGACCGAGAAGCCAGCGCTGCATCTGGGCGGTGTCGGCTTCGAGGGCGAGATCGACGGCCAGGCCCTGGTCGTCCTTGCACACCGTGATGCCGGGACGTTCGATATCGAGCCAGCCCTGGGCTCCACCAGGGCCGGTGAGGACGAGATGCACCACGGTTCGGGTGGCGGGCAGCTTGGCGGGGATGGCGAACTGGTGGGTGCGCCAGATCAGTGACAGCCCGTCGATGTCGTCGTCGCTCGGGTCACCGAACACCCACTCCGCGGCCCAGTGACCCATCGCCCACACGATGGGAGTCAGCCCCTGCCCGGCGGCGGTCAGGTCATAGGCTCCCGAACGCCCAGGCCCGCTCGCTGTGTGGTTGACCAGGCCGCGACGCTCGAGGTCGCGGAGCCGAGAGGCGAGCAGGCTTCGGCTCGCCCTGGGAACTCCGCGGTGGATCTCGTTGAACCCGCGGGCGCCGACCATGAGCTCGCGAATGATCAGTGGGGTCCAACGGTCACCGAGCACTTCGACCCCGCATGCGATCGGGCAGTACTCCTTGCGACTCGTCATCGGTCCATCGTCCACCCTCACGCCCCTCGGGGGTAGTACGAGTTCCGTACCGGTCGACGCGCCGTGGGCCCGCACGTCACCACGAATTTCCCTTGCTGGGCGTGGCTGCGGGCGGCTACGAGCGGCTGCGATCGAGCTGCCGGCCGGTACGACATCGACACTCGTTGCCGAGCTCCTTCTCGACACACCATCGGTGCTGACGGGCGACCAGCCGGGTCTGTCCGCAGGCAAAGTCATCGAGGAGAACCAGTCATGAACACCGAGTCATCCGTCACCGAAGCCGTGGTTCGCAACCATCTACGAGCCTTCCTGGAGCAGGAAGGCGTCGACTCGATCGTGATGGACTACCACGACGCTGCTCGGTTCTACAGTGAGGCCAAGATCTACCACGGCAAGCCCGAGATCCATGGCTTCTTCGTGGACTTCCTTGACGGGCTGCCGGCAGGGGCCCTGGAGCGGTTCGAGCTCAGAAGCCTGCAGATCGAGGGGAACATCGCCTACATCACGTGGAGCGTTGGCAGTGACATTCCGCTGGGCACCGACACGTTCGTCGTCGACGACGGCAGGATCGTCTCGCAGACGTTCGCCATGCACATGATGCCGGCCGTCCAACTCGACGTCCAGAGCCGCGGCCCTCGTGAGGATTGATGCGTCAGGATCGGCGGTCCGCGCGAGAGTCGAGGGTGGCCACTCAGGCACGCGGGAGGGTGGGAGACTCACCTCCCTCGACGAGAGGGCCCCGTCGATGTCCGCTCGCGCTGCCGCACCGGATCGGGTCGGGCGGGGGCCGTCCGTGACGCCGAAACGCACCGGCTGGCGAGTCCACCTTCTCGGGTCGTTCGTCGTGGCCGTCGACGGGGTCGAGGTCGGGGCCGACCGCTGGCGGCTGCGGAAGGCGAGGGCGCTGGTGGCGATGCTCGCCCTGTCGCCTGGCCAGCGTCGTCATCGTGAACAGGTGCTCGAGCGGCTCTGGCCGGATCTGGAGCCCAAGGCTGCGGCCCGGAACCTCCATCAGACGCTGTACGTGGCTCGTCGCGCGGTGACCGGTGACGGTCCAGCGCAGCCCGGACGGTTGTCGATCCGCGACGAACAGGTCGTGCTGGACATCGCAGGCCCGGTCGAAGTCGATGTGGAGCAGTTTGAGCAGGCCGCACGGCAAGCCGTGTCGAGCGACGATGTGTCGACGCTTCGGGCGGCCACCGACCTCTACGTCGGCGACCTGCTGCCCGACCTGCCCGATGCACAGTGGTTGGCGCCGCGGCGGGAAGTGCTGCGCGCCACCTCTCGAGAGCTCTCGGTGAAGCTGGCGACGGCCGTGGCGCGGAGCTCTCCCGAGGAGGCGGTCCTCGTCCTGAATCGGATGCTGGAGTCCGATCCCGTCCACGAGGGTGCCGTGCGCGCCCAGATGGCGGTGCTGGCCGGGATGGGTCGGCGGTCTGAGGCGTTGGCGCGGTACGAGCGACTGGTCGACGACCTCCTCGAGGCTCTCGGGACCGACCCGGACACCCAGACGGCGGCGCTCTTCCGAGAGCTGTTGACCGGCGCACCGGCGGCGGAGCGAACCGGGCCTGACTCCGACACGGTCACCCACGGCAGCGGTCATCTCCCGGCACTCTTGACCAGCTTCGTGAGGCTGAGCGGGAGCTCGTCGATGTCGACAGGCTGACGTGTCCGGACCGGCTGCTGGCCCTCGCCGGGGCGGGAGGAATTCATGGCCCATGCACAGGTGGGGCACAGTCAGCGGCACGAGCCCGGTGACACGGTGACGAAAAGGCTCGGGGGGACCCCACGGGCATCGTTCTCCTCGGAGGTTCATCATGTTCGACAGCATCAACGGACTGCCGCTCCACGCCCTGGTCGTGCACGCGGTCGTGGTCCTCACCCCGCTGACCGCACTGGCGCTCATCGCCGCTGCGGTCTCGGGTCGCGCCCGGAGATGGATGGGGTGGGGCCTGCCGGTCCTGGCGAGCGTCTCGCTCCTTCTGAGTTTCGTGGCGACGCAGTCCGGGGAGTCCTTGGAGCGCCGCGTCGGCGACAGCGCACTCGTGCGGCAGCACGCCGAGCTCGGCGACACCCTGCCGTGGTTCCTCGTGGTGGTCACCGCCCTGGCATGGGCCCTCTGGTGGGTCGGCCGATCGGCGGTGTCGCCCGCTGCGGGAGCCCGTCGCCGCGGCCCGCGGGTCCTCCGCACCCTGGCTGTCGTATCCGTCGTCGCCGCGGTCGGGATGACGGTCCAGGTGGTGCGGATCGGGGATGCCGGTGCGCGCGCCACCTGGGGTGGTCTTCCTGCCGCTTCGTCCACTGGTCCGGCGGACGGCTAGTGGCTCGTGTTTGAAGTGTTCTTACGGTTGGCCTTCTTGAGGATTTCGTCGGCGGTCTTGGTCCACACGAATGGGTGGCAGCGGTCGTTCCAGCCGTCGACGAATGCTCTGATCTTGGCGTTGAGGTCCTTGACCGA
>JBBSQC010000022.1:0-57645 GCA_038258215.1 Actinomycetales bacterium
GCGATCTACACCGCACCGAGGCCGCGTGGGCGGCGTTCGAGGAACTGGAGCGGGGTCCCCTCTGGGGCGAAATGGGGCAAACCCCTACCCGGCCATTTCCAAGCTGTGGCGGGCAGCGTGGCGGGTCCCACGCTCTGCGTGGAGGGAGTTCACCCCATTCCAGACCTACGACGTCGAAATACGACGGGTGCTGTTCTCCACCAACGCGATTGAGTCCCTCAACTCCCGCTACCGCCGCGCCGTCGGAGCGAGAGGCCACTTCCCCACCGAGCAGGCCGCCCTCAAATGCCTGTACCTGGTCACCCGAGGGCTGGACCCCCAAGGCACCGGGCAGGCACGATGGACCATGCGGTGGAAGCCCGCCCCGAACGCCTTCGCCGTCACCTTCGCCGACCGCATGCCGGCAGCCGAGAACCTCTAACCAAACGAACACCAGAAACACCGTTTATCGAACAGTCCCCGGTGCGATGTTGGGCCGGTGGGGTTAGGCGGTCTTGTCGAAGTGGATGTGCAGTCCGAGGGCTTGGGAGACCTTCATGACGGTGGCGAAGCTTGGGTTGCCGTTGGCGGAGAGGGCCTTGTAGAGGCCTTCCCTGCTCATGCCTGTGCGGCGGGCGAGTTCGCTGATGTTCCCGGAGCGGGCGATGACACCGAGGGCTCGGGCGATGACGGTGGGGTCTTGGCCGCCCTCGTCGATCGCGGCTTGGAGGTAGGCGGCGACGTCGTCGATGCCTTTGAGGTAGTCGGCCGCGTCGTATCGGGTGAACGTCTCAGGCTCGGGGTTCATGGGTCTGTCCTTGGTGTGTGCGCCAGTCGTTCGCGATTCGTTGGGCGGTGGCGATGTCGGCTTGTTGGGTGGTCTTGTCTCCACCGCACAGGAGAAGGATGAGCTGCTGGCCATGTCGGAGGTAGTAGACCCGGTATCCCGGGCCGTAGTCGATGCGAAGTTCGGAGATTGCGTGTCCGACGGGTTTGACGTCGCCTGGGTTTCCAATGCTGAGTCGGTCGATGCGGATGAGCACGCGCGCTGCGGCCGTGCGGTCTTTGAGCTTGCGTAACCATCGGTCGAAGGTCGCGGATGTGACCACCTCGACCTAGTGTTAACCATAGTTGACACTAGGTCTCGTCGGCAATGGGCAGCCCAAGAGTCCGCTCCTGCCGCGGTGGGTGTGCCTCCTGGTCCGGTGAGGGATGTATCAACGAGTCTGTGAGGTCCTCGGCCACCGGTGCGGTGGTCGCGATCGCCGCGCGGTCACTGAGTGTGTCGATCCACCTCGCAAGGTCTCTTGACCGGGTGAACAGCAGGACCGGCGGCCCCTCGGCGGCCGTTGCCCAGGTACGCATGCGTCCACGCTTGCGCCGGAAGGAGCGGAAGTGCCAGCCGATGATGGAATCTCGACCCATCATCGCGTGAAACGACTCGGTGTTGCCGTTGCAGATTGGCTTCTTGTCGATCGCGCGGAGCACCGAACGTCTGAAGAGACGCTGGAGCGAGAACCATCGCGGGTAGTCGAGCCCGACCACGAGATCCACCCGGGGAAGAACCACGTCAAGCCATGCGCCGTACGCGGTGTCGAGAACCCAGGGGTCCTGGGCCACGACTGTCGCAATCCGCCGGCGCTGCTCGTCCTCGGCGACGGGCACCCAACCCGGCGTCCAAGTGAGCTCATCGGCGAGTGTGAGCGGCAACCCAGTCCGCGCGGCGATCCCTTGCGCGGCCGTGCTCTTGCCGGCGCCGGTGACGCCGTACACCAGAACCCGGCGGCTCAGCTTGGACTGAGTCGCTCTTGGCATCCCGCCACGATAGGTCACTCGCCCCAGCGGGCAGGAAGGTCATGAGGCGACGACAGGATGCGAACGAGAGCGCACTTGGCGGGCGGTCCTGCTACCGGCGCAGGCGCACCGAAGGCAAACGACCCCTGGAGGCCATCCGCTGCCTGAAACGCCGGATCTCCGACTCCATCTATCGCCAGCTCGTCACCGCCGCCGCAACAGTCGGGCTGCCGGCCTTCGACCCGGTTTGCAATTCAGTCGCATGACTGACTAGATTCAGTCGCATGACTGAGTCCGATGAGAGCGCGACGGTGGACGTCGTAGTGGACGAGACCATCGGACGCCCGGTTGAGGTGGGGGCCGCCTATGCGGGCGATCCGTCTCACGCTCCGGAGTGGTACGCGAACATCTCCGACATGGTGTGGGTCACGCCCCCGCCGGTGCAGGTCGGCACCGAGGTCGCGTTCGTCGCCCGCTTCCTGGGCCGGGAGCTGCGCTACACCTACGCGATCGTCGAGTACACCCCCGAGTCGTTGGTGATGCGCACGGCCGAGGGGCCGTTTCCCATGGAGACCAGCTATCGCTACGAAGCGATGCCTGATGGGACAACGCGCATGACGATGCGGAACCGTGGCGCACCGAGCGGTGTCTTACGGCTTCTCTCACCGTTCGTTCGGATCGCGATGCGCCGTGCCACCGCCAAGGACCTCGCCGCCCTCAAGCAGATCCTCGAGCATGACTAGCGCCCGGATCGAGGCGCTCCTCGACGCGGCCGAGGCCGAGTTCGCACGCGAGGGAATCGGTTTCGGTTCACTCCGCAGGATCATGCGAGAGGCGGGAACCGACCCGGGAGCGGTGCACTACCACTTCGGCGGTCGCCAGGCGCTTGCGGAAGTGGTGCTCGACCGACTCCTGGTCCCACTGAACAGGCGTCGACTCGACCTGCTCGACGAGGCGGTGGTCAATGGCGCGCCGGTGGCCCTGTGCCAGCTCGTCGAGGCGCTGGTCCGCCCCGACATCGAGACGGCACACGTGCTGCACGCTCAGTCAGCTGGGCGCGCCCAGCTGGTCGGAGCGATGTATACCCGCCCGAGCGACTTCGTTGCCTCAAGGGTCGCGGCCCACTTCGCCCCCGTGGCCGACGCATTCCGCCCGCACCTCGAGGCGGCCTTGCCCCACCACTCATTCACCGACGTGGCCTGGAGGATCCGCTGGTGCGTCTTCGGCGCCCTGGGCACGCTCCTCACCGACAGGTCGGCGCCCTTCGAACGGCCCGCGGACGAGCTCATCGACGAGCTCACGCGAACCCTCGCGGCCGCGCTCGCCGCCTGAACCCGCGGCGAGCCGCCCAATCGGCGCCGGCGGTTCTCTGCCATGTCCGTCGGTCGCATCCCGTTTCCACCGGCACCACAGCCGCGTACCGACTGGTTGTGAGAAGCACGAGCCGAGGGGCCGCACGGTAGATGTGTGACGGCGGGAGCAGTGGCCTTCGATGCGAAGGTGGGCGGTGCGACCCACCTCATGTCGTGTTCATGCTCCAGCGGTGATGACCGTGGTGAGTGCCGACTCGGTCGGGCGTTGTCCGTCGCGGCATCCGGTCGATCCTCGGTTCCTCCACGTCTGCTCATGCCAGACGGACAGAAGCACCCGACAAAACCCGACCTCGAAACCCTCACCTGGGCTGTCGCCGACCTATCGTGGCCACGGACCCGCTCCGCGCGGTCTCCAAGGCGACCAACCAGCACCCCGAGGGGGCACAGTGATGAGCAGCGTCTACGTCGTAGGCACCTGTGACACAAAGGGAACGGAGCTCGGCTTCGTCCGCGACCTCATCGCCGAGACCGGCCTGGCGACCACTCTCGTCGACGTCAGCACGCACCATCACGGCGACCTGGGCGACGTCACGCCCGGCGACGTGCGTGCCGCCGGGCGCGAGATGAATGCCGACGAGGAGACCTCGGACCGGGGCGGGGCCGTGACGGCGATGTCGCTGGCCCTGGTCGCCTACGTCGAGGCCCACGCCGACGAGATCTCCGGCATCATCGGCATCGGCGGCTCCGGTGGGACGGCACTCATCACGCCCGCGATGCGCGCCCTGCCGGTCGGGGTCCCCAAGGTCATGGTCTCGACGGTCGCCTCCGGTGACGTCTCGGCATACGTCGGCCCGACCGACATCTCGATGACCTACTCCGTCACCGACGTCGCCGGGCTCAACCGCATCTCGCGTGTGGTGCTCGGCAACGCGGCCCATGCGATGGCGGGAATGGTCTCGAACCCGGTCGCCGCGACCGACGACGACAAGCCGGCCGTCGGGTTGACGATGTTCGGGGTGACCACCCCACTCGTCACGGCGCTCGTCGACGCCCTGGCCCCCGACTGGGAGCCGTTGGTGTTCCACGCCACCGGCACCGGGGGGCAGTCGATGGAGAAGCTCGTCGAGTCGGGACAGATCACCGCGCTGCTGGACTCCACGACGACCGAGATCGCCGACCACGTCGGTGGCGGGCTGTTCAGCGCCGGGCCGGGTCGGCTCGACGTCGTGGCCCGCGCGAGCGTCCCGTACGTGGGGTCGGTCGGGGCCTGCGACATGGTGAACTTCGGGGCCCGAGAGACGGTGCCGGAGAAGTATGCCGGCCGCCTCCTTCACGTCCACAACGACCAGGTGACGCTCATGCGCACCACGGCCGAGGAGTGCCGCGCGATCGGGGAGTTCATCGCTGACAAGCTCAACGCCTGCGAGGGCCCGGTGCGCTTCCTCCTCCCGACCCGCGGGGTGTCGATGCTCGATGCGGAGGGGCAGGCCTTCTGGGACCCCGAGGCCGACGAGGCCCTCTTCGACGCCATCGAGTCCGGAGTGCACCAGAGCGACACCCGACGGGTCGTGCGCGTCGACGCCAACGTGAACGACACCGCTTTCGCCACCGCGCTGCTCGCGGCCTTCGCCGAGGTGACTCGCTGATGCCCAGCTTCACCCGTGAGGAGGTCCTCGCCCGGCTGCGCGCCAAGGTCGAGCGGGGTGAGGCCATCGTCGGGGGCGGCGCCGGCACCGGGCTGTCCGCCAAGTGCGAGGAGGACGGTGGCATCGACCTCATCGTCATCTACAACTCCGGTCGCTACCGGATGGCCGGTCGCGGCTCCCTCGCCGGGTTGCTGGCCTACGGCAACGCCAACGACGTCGTCATGGACATGGCCAAGGAGGTGCTCCCCGTGGTGCGGGACACCCCGGTGCTCGCCGGCGTCAACGGCACCGACCCCTTCTACGACCCGCACGTCTTCCTCGACGAGGTGGCCCGGGTGGGCTTCTCAGGCGTGCAGAACTTCCCTACCGTCGGCCTCATCGACGGCACCTTCCGGGCCAACCTCGAGGCGACGGGCATGGCCTTCTCGCAGGAGGTCGACATGGTGCGCGTCGCCAGCGAGAAGGGCCTGCTGACCTCCCCCTACGTCTTCTCGCCGGACGATGCTCGCGCGATGACCGAGGCCGGCGCAGACATCGTCGTGTGCCACCTGGGCCTGACCACCGGCGGGTCGATCGGGGCCGGCTCGGCCCGCACCCTGGAGGACTGCGTCGAGCCGGTGACCGAGTGGGCCGCGGCGGCGCGCGAGGTGCGCGACGACGTCCTCGTGCTCGTGCACGGCGGGCCGGTCTCCGAGCCCGGCGACGCCCGGTTCATCCTCGACCGCTGCGACGTGCAGGGCTTCTACGGCGCAAGCAGCATGGAGCGCCTGCCCACCGAGCGCGCGCTCACCGCCCAGACCCGCGAGTTCACCTCGCTCCGCCTCCGTCCCTGACACTGCCCCGACATCGATCTCGACCGAAGGACCCCGATGACCTCCAGCCCTGCCCTGCTCGCCCTCGGCGACACCCCCTTCATCCAGCTGACCACCTTCCGCAAGAGCGGTGAGCCCGTGCCCACCGCCCTCTGGGTCGTGCGCGACGGCGACGCGATCTCGGCCTTCACCCCCACCGGCGCCGGGAAGCTGAAGCGGCTCCGGCACACGAGTCGCGTCACGGTCGTCGAGTGCAGCCGCCGTGGCGCCGTCGCGGACGGCGCGGAGCCGGTCGACGCCGTGGCCGCGGTGTCGACCGAGCCCGCGGACGTCGAGCGCGTGACCAAGCGCCTGGCCGCGAAGTACGGCTTCCAGTTCAAGGTCGTCATGCTCATCGAGAAGGTCACCTCGCGCGGTAGGAGCCGCGACCGCGCGGCCATCACGATCTCCGACTGACCGGCACCGGCCCCCGCCGGCCGACGAACCGGGCCGAGGACATGGCCGCGGCCTCGGTCGCCCGGACCAGCTCGGGGGGCGAGGTAGCGGTCAGGGCCCATGGGGATCCCCTGGGTGGGTGCCCCCTCCGGGCCCGTCACGGCACCTCCACCCAGTCCAGCGTGCGGCTGACGGCCTTGTTCCAGCCCTTGAGCCCTTCCTCCCGCTGCGCGTCGTCCCACTGCGGGGTCCACCGCTTGCTCTCGTTCCAGTTGTCGCGCAGCTCGTCGGTGTTCTTCCAGAAACCCACCGCCAGACCCGCCGCGTATGCCGCCCCGAGTGCCGTCGTCTCCGCGACCACCGGTCGGCTGACGGTGATGTTCATGACGTCCGCCTGGATCTGCATGCACAGCTCGTTGGCGGTGACGCCACCGTCGACCTTGAGCACCTCGAGCTTGACCCCGGAGTCCTTCTCCATCGCCTCGGCCACGTCGCGGCTCTGGTAGCAGATGGCCTCGAGGGTCGCCCGCGCGAGGTGCGCGTTGGTGTTGAAGCGGGACAACCCGACGATCGCGCCACGGGCGTCCGAGCGCCAGTGCGGAGCGAAGAGCCCGGAGAACGCCGGCACGAAGTAGACCCCGCCGTTGTCCTTGACCTCGCGGGCCAGGGTCTCGCTCTGGGAGGCACCGCTGATGATGCCGAGCTGGTCGCGCAGCCACTGCACCGCCGACCCGGTCACGGCGATCGAGCCCTCGAGGGCGTAGACCGGCTTGGCGTCGCCGAACTGGTAGCAGACCGTGGTGAGCAGGCCGTTCTCCGAGCGCACCAGCTCCTCGCCGGTGTTGAGCAGGAGGAAGTTTCCGGTGCCGTACGTGTTCTTCGCCTCGCCGGGGTCCAGGCACACCTGACCGACCATCGCCGCCTGCTGGTCACCGAGCGCGGCGGTCAGCATGACCGCACCCTGGAACGGGCCGTGGACGAGCGTCTCGCCGTAGCCGCGCGGGTCCGAGGAGGGCCGGATCTCCGGCAGCATCGAGCGGGGGACGTCGAAGATCTCCAGCAGCTCGTCGTCCCAGTCCAGGGTCTCGAGGTTCATCAGCATGGTGCGGCTGGCATTGGTGACGTCGGTGATGTGCACCCCGCCCTCGTCGCCGCCGGTGAGGTTCCACAGCAGCCACGAGTCGGTGGTGCCGAAGATCGCGTCACCCTTGTCCGCCGCCTCGCGGACCCCGTCGACGTTCTCGAGGATCCACTGGATCTTCCCGCCGGCGAAGTAGGTGGCGGGCGGGAGGCCCGCCTTGCGCCGGATGATGTCCCCGCGCTCGTCCTTGTCCAGGGCCGCGGCGATGGAGTCGGTGCGGGTGTCCTGCCAGACGATCGCGTTGTAGTAGGGCCGGCCGGTGTGCGGGTTCCACACCACGGTGGTCTCGCGCTGGTTGGTGATGCCCAGGGCCGCGAGGTCGCCGGCCGAGAGCCCGAGGCGGTTCATGGCGGTCTTGATCACCGAGCTGGTGCGCTCCCAGATCTCGACGGGATCATGCTCCACCCAGCCCGGCTTGGTCATGATCTGGTCGTGCTCGAGCTGATGGCGTCCCACCTCGTTCCCACTGTGGTCGAACACCATGAAACGGGTGCTCGTGGTGCCCTGGTCGATCGCGCCGACGTACTTCGCCATGACGGTTTCCTCCTCGTACGGGTCGGTGATCAGGACGCTACAGGGGTCTGTTTCCCGGCCTCCGAGGCCGGGCGGACCGCCAAGATCCTGGACGCGATGACCAGTGACGTTGGCAGCGCGCTGACCGGCCTGACCGGCTTCTCTCCTGGCTTGGCTCGCCCGGCGCCGTCGTTGCGCGGCATCCTGCGGGGCGGTCATCCGGTGGCGGCCCCGGGGACGAGGGTGTGGCCGTCGTCCACGGCCTGGGCGAGCCGCTGGTGGTCGCGCTCTGTCTGGTCGGCGTAGGCCCGGGCGAACCGGCTCATCGCGCGGTCCACCTTGTCGGAGCCACCGACGTAGCCGGCGATCATCGAGGCGCCGCTGGAGCGCGCGTGGGCCTTGGCGAGCAGCTGGCCGCAGATCCGGGCGTAGTCCTCCATCGCCGAGGGCTTGAGGGCGTCGAGCGGGATCGTGCCCTTCATGTTGCGGAACTGGCGCACGTAGAACTGACGCCCGGCCACCGTGGTCCAGCCGAGCAGTGGGTCGCTCACCGTCTGCAGGGCCTGCTGGTACTCGACGACCCGCTGTCCCTGGTGGGCGTGCCACGCGGAGTCACCGTGCACGTGCGGAGCCAGCACCGAGCGCCGCGCTTGCTTGAGCTGGAGGAAGACGACGTCGCTCGGGCTGCTCCCTTCCAGCAGGACGACATAGGCCCGCAGTCCCACGCTCCCGACGCCGACCACCTTGTGGGCCATGTCGATGATCGTGTAGCCGCCCAGCATCCGGCGCCAGTGCGGGGCGAGGGTATCGAGGTAGTCGTCCAGGCCTTCGGCGAGCAGCTCCTCCTCGGACTCCTCCAGGTGGGTGATGAGGGGCGGCTCCTCGACGATCCGGCGCGGCCCGTCGTCCAACGTGGTGAACCTCGGCAGGGCCCGGTCGCTCGTGCGTCCGCGTGCGGCGCGGGCGGCGCGCTTGATGTGCTTGCGCAGCGACACGTCGTCCGCCGTGTCCTTGAGTCGGTCGACGTCGAGGCGTTGGTAGGACCGGGTGAGGAGGGGCTGTGACGCCAGCCAGCGCATCTGCTTACGGTAGGCAGCCGAGCAGGCCAACACTGCTGTCTTGCATGAGGACTCGCTGGCACCGTTGTGTCGTCCCGCCACCCAGATGCTCGCCACCAGACGGCGCAGGTCCCACTCCCAACCGCCGGGGTGCGCCTCGTCGAAGTCGTTGAGGTCGAGGACGAGGTCCCGCTCGGGTGACGCGTAGAAGCCGAAGTTCCCGAAGTGTGCGTCACCGCAGATGATCGGCTGGATGCCGGTGGCCGGCAGGTGCACGAGGTCCTCGGCCATGACGACGGCGCTGCCGCGCAGGAACCCGTAGGGCGAGGCAGCCATCCGTCCGACGCGGGTGGGCACCAGCCACTCCAGCCGCCCGCCGTGCGATGCCGTGATCTGGGCGACGACGTCCGGGCGGTCAGCGGGCTCCACCCAGTGGCCGAGCGTGGACCGGGGCACCTGCTTGCGCAGCTTGCGCCCCAGCCGGTATCGCTCCTCACGCGGCAGCGACGGGCGGCGCAACGAGCTGTAGGGCAGGCTGTCGACGTCCGACAGCACCACGTGACGTCCGGAGGGTCGGGCGACATCAGTCATCTCGTGTGCTCCTGCTCTCGTCCGATCCCGACGCTGGGCCCGGTCCGGTCCTGGACTGCTGCCCCCCACCATGACAGCCGGGACGGCATCAGGCCCACCTCACCGCGTGCCGAAGGTGCGTGACGTGCGGGCTGCCAACGGTCCGGCCGCGCCCGCGCCGGCACGCAGGAGACCGGCCGCCACGCAGCACCTGGTGCGTGCGCTCCGGTCTTCTGCGTGGCCACGCCCGCCGCGCCACAGCGCTCCGGCCCGACAGTGGTGTCAGCCGACCGCGGCCTGGTCCAGCAGGTAGCGGCCGAAGTGGGGCACGGTGAACGCGATGCGACCGCGCTCCCCGGAGTAGATGAGCCCCTTCTTCAGCAGGGCGTCGCGCGCGGGTGACAGCGACTGCGGCTTGCGACCCAGGTGGTTCGCGACGTCGGACGTGGGCACGGCCCCGGCCTCCTCGCCCAGGCCCACGGCCACCTCGGCCATCGCCTTCAGGTACTCCCGCTCCCCCGGCGTCGCCCGCTCGAAGCGCGACCCGAAGAACCCCACCGCCAGCTCACTCTCCGCCTCTGGAGCGGCCACGACCACGTCGGATGCCGTGATCGGTGACGTCGTCGCGCGGTCCCACACCGCCTTGCCGTAGGCCTGGATGAAGTAGGGGTAGCCCCCGGTCGCCGCAAACATCGCGTCCAGCGCCTCCCGGGTGTAGGCGGCATCCTCCTCGTCGGCCGGGCGCTCCAGGGCCGCGTCGGCCGCCACTCGCTCCAGCCGGTCAATACGGGAGTAGCGAAAGAGCCTCTCGGAGTAAGACTTCGACGCGGAGAGCACCGCGGGCAGATGAGGCAGCCCGGCACCCACCACGATGAGCGGCAGTCTCGACTGGGAGATCTCGTGCGCCGCAGCGCACAGGGCCGAGACGTCGTCGGCCCCGAGGTCCTGCATCTCGTCGATGAAGATCGCGATGCCCCGGCCGGTGTCGGCCGCCATCCCGCCGAGGTCGGACATCAGCTCGACGAGGTCGATCTCGATGTCCCCGGAGTCGGCGCGGCCGGTCACCGCGGGCACCGTGATGCCCGGGTTCCACCGGTCGCGCAGGTTCGCCGTGCCGCGCCCGGCACCACCCGCCGGCTCGCGCTGGGCGAAGGCTCGCACCACCCCGAGGGCGTGGTCACCGGCGCCACCGGCCGGCCCCAGCTCACGCACCGCCTGGTGGACCGCCGAGGCGAGCGGTCGGCGCAGTGACTGGTCGGGCCGCGCCTCGAGCTTGCCGGTGCCCCACCCGGCCCGGACCGCTGCGGACCGGAGGGCGTTGAGCAGCACGGTCTTGCCGACGCCGCGCAGGCCCGTGAGCACGATCGACCGTTCCGGCCGTCCACGAGCGACCCGCTCGAGCACCACGTCGAAGGCGTCGAGCTGCTCGTCACGGCCGGCGAGCTCCGGTGGTCGCTGGCCGGCACCGGGTGCGTAGGGGTTCCTGATCGGGTCCACGATCGGAGGGTATACAGATGTCTAGCGTTCGCGGCATACATCCGAATAGCGGGCTAGGCGTGTCGTCCCACAGCTTCACGGCGGTTCGTCACGGCCTTCGTCGCCCGGGTCGTCGGCCCACGCTCTTTCACCGACCCAGCCCGCGAGCGATACTGGTGGAGAGGAGGACTCGATGACCGTTCAGGATCGCTGGGACGCCGTGCGACCCACGGTGCCCGCCATCGCGATCGGCATCGCCTGCGTCGCGATCGGCGGGCTCCGGTCTGCGGTGGACTCGCTGAGCCCGTCGGAACACGGAGCCTGGTCGGTGGCCTACCTCGTGCTCGTCATGGGGCTCGCCCAGATCGCGCTCGCACTCGGACAGGCCCTCCTCTCCAGCACCCCGACCACCCACCGCGTCCTCCTCGTGGAGGTCGTCGCCTGGAACCTCGGGGGCGCACTGGTCCTCATCGGCACCCTCGTCGGTCCCGGGGTGCTGGTGGACGTGGGTGGCCTCCTCCTGGTGGTGACCCTGGCCCTCGTCGTCCGCTCGGTCCGACGGCCCGTCCCGGGTCCGTCGTGGCACCGCGTGCTGTTCCTCACCCTCGTGGTCGTGCTCCTGCTCAGCATCCCGATCGGGCTCGTGCTCTCGAGAACCGACTAGCCCAGGCAGCTCAGCCAGCGGTCTCGAGGTGGACCATGCAGAGCTCCGGCTCCACGAAGGGGAGGAGCCGGCCAGTCATGGGCCCGCCCATCGCCTCCAGGCTCCCCGTGAGGAGCCCCCGGTGGAGCGAGCACACCTCTGGGCGCTCGCGGGCGACCGCGCGGAATGGGCAGCCATGCAGTGCGATCCGCACCACGCGACCGGTGTGCTCTACCACGCTCGGCCGGAAGCCCAGGTCGGCGAGCAGCGTCGTGGTCCGCTCTGCCGCAACGGCAACGGTCACCGGCGTCTCCTCGGGCGCCACCGTGACCTCGCCCGCCCACGCCGCACCCACCCTCTCGGCGCGTCGCTCCCTGACCTCCGGGGTCTCACCCAGACCCGCGGACAACAACCGCGACAGGTCCTCGTAGCCGGGCACGGTGCTCCGGGAGGTCACCGCGGCATACGCGGCCCTCGGTCGACCGACCGTGTCGCGGCGAGTCGCACTCGTGCTCTCGACCCGCTCCACCAGATCAGCGCTGAGCAAGGTCTCGAGGTGGAAGCGCACCGTCGACGGGTGCAGCCCCACCTCCTCCGCCAGCTCGTGGACGTCCAGCGGCGTCCCGGCGGACTCCAGGTGCGCGAGCAGCCGGCGACGCATCGGGGCGGCGAGCGCCGCGTGCACGTCGGTCGAGGGGTCGACCGGGCGCGGGGTCATGCGCCCTGCTCGGGCCATTGGGTGACCAACGGGGTGTCGACACCGAGCGCGCCGAGCTTGGCAGCACCACCCGGAGAGACGAGGGGCTCGGCCGCGCCGGGGAGCACCTCGGTGAAGAACTCCGCGTTGTCGACGGTGAACTCTCCCCACTGGGAGGGCAGGTCGTCCTCGCAGTAGATCGCCTCCACCGGGCAGACGGGCTCGCACGCCCCGCAGTCGACGCACTCGTCGGGGTGGATGTAGAGCGCGCGGCGGCCCTCGTAGATGCAGTCGACGGGGCACTCGTCGACACAGGCCCGGTCGACGATGTCGATGCACGGCTGGGCGATGACGTAGGTCATCTCGTTCCCTTCCCGATCCTGAGCCGACCCCTGTCGACCGCCTCAGATAAAGAGTACGGTAATCCCTTAAACGTCGTCCAGACACAGATCCTCCCAGGAGGTGGCGAGCCCCGTGGCCACGATCGAGCGACCCAGCAGCGTCGGAACCGGCCCGGACCCCGTCCCTCAGCCCGGCGTGGAGCCACCCCCACCACCGAAGCCGCCTGCCTCGCCCGGCAGCCGGGTGGTCGGGTGGGTGACCTCCACCGACCACAAGGTCATCGGCAACCTCTACCTCGTCACCTCGTTCGCCTGGTTCCTGCTCGCCGGGATCCTGGCCATGCTGATGCGCGCCGAGCTCGTCGAGCCAGGGCTACAGGTCGTCGACAACCCGGAGCAGTACAACCAGCTCTTCACGATGCACGGCACGATCATGCTGCTGCTCTTCGCGACACCGTTGTTCGCCGGGTTCGCCAACGCGATCATGCCGCTGCAGATCGGGGCGCCCGACGTCGCCTTCCCGCGCCTGAACATGTTCGCCTACTGGCTCTATGTCTTCGGCGGCCTCATCGCGGCGGCTGGGTTCCTCACCCCGAACGGCGCCGCGGCGTTCGGCTGGACAGGGTATGCGCCGCTCTCGGATGCGGTCCACAGCCCCGGCCTGGGCGGCGACCTCTGGGTGTTCGGGCTCGCTCTCGGCGGCTTCGGAACCATCCTCGGCGCCGTCAACCTCATCACGACCATCCTGTGCATGCGTGCCCCGGGAATGACGATGTTCCGGATGCCGATCTTCACCTGGAACGTGCTGATCACCTCGATCATGGTGCTCGTCGCGTTCCCGCCGCTGGCCGCGGCACTGCTCGGCCTCGGGGCCGACCGGCGGCTCGGGGCCCACGTCTTCGACTCCAGCAGCGGCGGCGCGATGCTCTGGCAGCACATCTTCTGGTTCTTCGGTCACCCGGAGGTCTACATCATCGCGCTGCCGTTCTTCGGAATAGTCACCGAGGTCATCCCCGTCTTCTCCCGCAAGCCGGTCTTCGGCTACACCACGATGGTCGTGGCGACGATCTCCATCGCGTCGCTGTCGCTGGCGGTCTGGGCGCACCACATGTACGGCACCGGACAGGTCCTGCTGCCGTTCTTCGCGATCATGTCGATGCTCATCGCGGTGCCCACCGGGATCAAGTTCTTCAACTGGATCGGCACGATGTGGGGCGGCAAGATCGACCTGTCGACACCGATGCTGTGGTCCCTGGGCTTCATGGCCACGTTCCTCTTCGGCGGTCTGACGGGCGTCATCATCGCCAGCCCGGCGCTGGACTTCCACGTCACCGACACCTACTTCATCGTGGCCCACTTCCACTACACGGTCTTCGGCACCGTGGTCTTCGCGATGTTCTCGGGCTTCTACTTCTGGTGGCCGAAGCTGACCGGTCGCATGCTCAACGAGCGATGGGGGAAGGTGCACTTCTGGATGTTGTTCATCGGCTTCCAGGTCACCTTCATGGTGCAGCACCTCCTCGGCATGCAGGGGATGCCGCGCCGCTATGCCGACTACCTGCCCGAGGACGGCTTCCAGACGGGAAACATCATCTCCAGCGCGGGAGCCGCGCTGCTCGGCCTGTCCACCCTGCCCTTCCTCTGGAACGTCTGGCGCACCTGGCGCAGTGCCCCATTGGTGCAGACCGACGACCCGTGGGGCTGGGGCGCGTCCCTGGAGTGGGCCACCTCCTGCCCCCCGCCCCGACACAACTTCGACCAGCTGCCCCGGATTCGTTCCGAGCGACCGGCCTTCGACCTGCACCACCCCACGACGGCCCGGGCACCACGCGTGGTGCCCGGGCCGTCGGAGTGACCAAGCCGTCGGAGTGACCGAGCCTCAGCCCACGCGCAGGGCGCGACCCATGGTGCTGAAGAGGTCGGTCTGGTTGGTGACCCCGAGCACGTTGGCGGCCTGCGGACCACCCGCGGCGATCCGCACCTGGGTGCCGGTGTGCTGCTGGGACTGGCCCAGCGGCGCGGTGGCGTAGCTGATCGTCATGTCGGCGCCGTCCTTGGTGCGCAGCGTCGCGGTCGCGCCGGTGGTGGTGCTCCCGGTCTCGACGATCTGGCTGGTGTGACCGTGGTCGGCGGTGACCACCACGAGGGTGTCCGGGTGACGACGCTGGTAGCGCAGCGCCTCGGCGACCGCGCTGTCGAAGGCCACGGTCTCCCCGATCTGGCCACACGGGTTGGCGGCGTGGTCCTGCTTGTCGATGGACGCCCCCTCGATCTGGAGGAAGAAGCCCTTCTTCTGGCCGCGTGAGCGGGCATCGAGCACGGAGATGGCCTTCTTCGCCATGTCCTGTAGGTGCGGCTGGCCAGCCGGGCGGTCCGCGTTGACCGAGCAGGTGCTCGAGTCGGTGCCAGTGGGGGTCGGGGTGGGGCCCACCCACTCGAGGTCCATGTTTCCGGTCGTGAACGAGCCGAGGACGGGGCGGCTGTCCTTGTTCTTCACGGCGGCGAGGCCGTCGGCGTCGGTCACGAGGGAGTACCCGCCGGCGTTGGCGACCTGCCAGACGCTCAGGCCGGCACCGGGGCCGGCCTGCACCTTCTGGTCGAAGTACGCCTTGCCCCCACCGAGCATGACGTCGGGGCGGGTGGCCACCATCTGCTCGGCGATCGAGCCGGCCCCACGGTTCTCCTTGGCGTTGACGGCACAGTCGGCCATCGACTCTGGGCCCTTGCAGTTGCGTGACACCACGTGCGACGCGAGGACCGCCGGGGTGGCGTCCTGGAGCTCGGCGGTCGTGACGTCGCCGGTGCGGTAGCCGGCCTTCTTGGCCAGCTCCAGGATGGTCGGCACGGGCCTGCCGTTGGGCAGCACCGAGATCGCGCCGTTGTAGGTCTTGTGGCCGGTGGCCCAGCCCGAGCCGGATGCCGCCGAGTCGGTCACGTAGTCGGGCAGCGACGGCGCGTCCTTCTGCACGGCATACGTCGTGTAGGCACCGGTGAGCGGCAGGGTGTCCAAGGCCAGCCGTCCGGCCGCGCCCACCTGGTAGTTGCGCGCGATGGTGATCTCGCTGTCGCCCATGCCATCGCCGATGAGCAGGATGACGTTGCGGGCGGCGCCGCCCTGGAGGGCGGCGCGGGCGTCGGGGGTGTGGTCACGGTCGCGCGAAGACGCGACCGTCGCCGTGGGCATGCCCACGGCGAGCGCGAGAACGACCACGCCCATCGTGCGAGCGCGGGTGGTGCGCAGGTGCGGCCGGCGAGCAGCGCGTGCCGTCACCGACGACGCGGGGGTTGGTGCCACAGCAGATCTCCTAACGGGACGTCGAGTGCTGCGGTTGCAGCGACCACCACCTCACTCCACCTCGGCGACCCAGTGCGCTGTCGTTGGATGACCGTCACCCCAACAGTTCGTGAACGCCGGGTCACGCTAGCCTGACGCCGTGCTGGAGGCCGCGTGGTGGGGGTTCGTCGGGGGCGCCTCCCTGCTGCTCGGTGCCCTCGCCGGGCTCTACCTGCCGGTGCCCCGTCGCGCGATCGGTCTCGTCATGGCCTTCGGGGCGGGCGTGCTCATCAGTGCGGCCGCCTTCGAGCTGACCGAGGAGGCCTTTCGCAGCGCAGGAGGGGTCGCCGCCACCCTCGGCCTGCTCGCGGGCTCGCTGACGTTCTTCGTGGGCGACTGGTTCATCGACCGAGCCGGAGGAGACCGACGCAAGAGCCCGGTCCATGGCGGCCGGCGGTCGGGCGGTGCTTCCAGCGATCGGTCGGCCGGTGGGTCCGGGGGCGCTTCCGGCGGTGGTGGTGCCGCCAGCAGCGGCATGGCCCTGGTGCTCGGGGCGCTGCTCGACGGCATCCCCGAGTCCGCGGCGATCGGGATCAGCCTGTTGGGGGGCGAGGGAGTGGGGGTCGCGATGGTGGCGGCCGTCTTCCTCTCGAACGTGCCGGAGTCGGTGTCGGCGACCACCGGGCTGAAGGCCTCCGGTCGGTCACCCCGATGGGTGCTGGGGTTGTGGTCACTGGTCGTCGTGGCCTCGACGGTGTCCTCCCTCGCCGGTTACGCCCTGCTCGGCGGGGCATCGGACGGGACGGTCGCCTTCATCCAGACCTTCGCCGCCGGCGCGATCCTCACGATGCTGGCCGACACGATGATTCCCGAGGCGGTGCAGTTCGGCGGCCGCCTCGTCGGGCTGGTGACCGTGGTGGGGTTCGCGCTCGCGTTCCTCCTGAGCTCCGCCGGCTGAGGAGGGCCACCGGCTGGCCGCCCTCCGCTCAGGCGACGGTGGGTGCGGCGCCCTCCGCGGCGGCCATCGGCTTGCCGGCCGCGTGCCACGCCCGCATCCCCCCGCTGAGGTTGGCCACGTCGTAGCCCTGCTGCTCCAGCCACGGCATCACCCGCTGCACCCGCCCGCCGGAGCGGCAGGTGATGACCAGCGGATCCGGCGCGTCGAGGAACGGGGCGAGCTCGTCGACCCTGGCCGGCAGCTCGCTCATCGGGATGTGCACGGCACCGGGGGCATGCCCGCGGTCCCACTCGTCCTGCTCGCGGATGTCGAGCACCACGGCGTCGTCGGCGAGGTCGGAGACGGGGACATCGGGGAAGTCGCTCATCCCCCCAGCATGCCAAACGCGGCGCGCTCCTACAGTGGGGCCATGTGCCGACTCTTCGGCCTGACCGCAGGCCGCACCCGGGTGTCCGCCACGTTCTGGCTGCTCGGTGCCGCCGACAGCCTGAGCGTTCAGTCCGAGCGCAACCCGGACGGCACCGGGCTCGGCACCTACGACGAGCAGGGTGAGCCACTCCTGGAACGTCAGCCGATCGCCGCCCACGACGACGCCGACTTCGCGCGCGAAGCACGTGACCGGCGCTCGAGCACCTTCCTCGGCCACGTCCGCTACGCCACCACCGGCGAGACGCACGTGCGCAACTGCCACCCGTTCCTCATCGACGGACGCTTCCACGCCCACAACGGCGTAATCCGCGATGTGCACCGCCTCGAGGAGCACCTCGGGGAGGCCATGCGCGACGTGCACGGCGACACCGACTCCGAGCGGTATGCCGCGTTGGTCGCCGCCGAGACCCGCCGGCGCGACGGAGACGTGACCGCAGGCATCACCGCCGCGGCCGCGTGGGTCTCGGACCACCTACCGGTGTACTCCATCAACCTTCTCGTCACCTCGGCCTCCGAGCTCTGGGCGCTGCGACAGGGCGACACCCACCCCTTGCTCCTCCTCGACCGCCGCGAGCCCACCCACGACCGGGCGATGGACCACCGGAGCAGCGGCGACGGCATCCGGGTGCGATCCAGCCACCTGGCCGCCGCTCCGTCGGTGGTCGTCGCCACCGAGGCGATGGATGACGACCCGGGCTGGACACCGCTGCGCCCCGGTGAGCTCCTCCACGTCGACGCCGACCTCGGGCTGACACGTGACCTCGTGCTCCCCGACCCACCCCGCCACCAGCTGAGCCGCGGCGACCTCGACCCCAATGACGCGTCGTCGCAGGACCGGCGATGACCATGACACCCGTCACCCTCGCGACAGGGTCTCCGTCCTAGAGTCGAAGAGCGGCCGTCGACGACGGATCGCACGACGAGCGGGAGGGCAGGGCGTGCACCCAACTGGAGGACGGTCCCCGAGCGGCGCCAGCACGGCCGCGGTCACCGCGCTGGGCGGAGTGGCGGCCGTGGCGGTGTGGGACCTGGTGCAGCGCAAGCACGCCCTCCTGCGCAACTACCCGGTGATCGGGCACGCCCGCTATGCGCTGGAGGCGATCCGGCCCGAGATCCAGCAGTACTTCATCGAGCGCGACTACGACGGCCGCCCCTTCGACCGTGACACCCGCTCGATGATCTACCAACGGGCCAAGGGCCTGGGGTCGGAGAAGGCCTTCGGCACCGAGCGCGACATCTCTCAGGCGGGCTACGAGCACCTGCTGCACTCGGTCGCCCCGGTCGAGCGGATGTCCGAGCCGCCGCGGGTGCGGCTCGGGGGCCCGGACTGCGCGCAACCCTTCGCGACCGCGATCCTCAACGTCTCCTCGATGAGCTTCGGGGCCCTCTCCGCGAACGCCGTGCGAGCCATGAACCTCGGCGCGGCCACCGGCCACTTCACCCAGGAGACCGGCGAAGGGGGCCTGACGAAGTACCACCTCGAGCACGGCGCCGACATCATCTGGGAGATCGGCTCCGGCTACTTCGGCTGTCGCACCCACCACGGCCACTTCGACCCCGACCAGTTCGCCGACAAGGCCGCGACCCCTGAGGTCAAGGGCATCCTCGTCAAGCTGAGCCAAGGAGCCAAGCCCGGCATCGGCGGGGTGCTGCCCGGGCCGAAGGTCACCGAGGAGATCGCCGCGGCGCGGGGGGTGCCGCAGGGAGAGGACTGCATCAGTCCGGCCGCGCACTCCGCCTTCTCCACCCCGGTGGAGCTCATGGAGTTCGTCGCCCGGCTGCGCCACCTCTCCAGCGGCAAGCCGATCGGCCTGAAGTTCTGCGTCGGCAGCCCCACCGAGGTGCTGTCCATGTGCAAGGCGATGCTCGAGACCGGGATCAGCCCCGACTGGATCACCGTGGACGGTGCCGAGGGCGGCACCGGTGCCGCGCCGCTGGAGTACGAGGACCACGTCGGCACCCCGCTCACCGAGGGCCTGGTGATCGTGCAGAACGCCCTCGTCGGCGCCGGGCTGCGCGACCGGATGGCGCTCGGCGCGAGCGGCAAGGTGACCGGCGGCAGCGACATCATCCGGCGGGCGGCGGCCGGTGCCGACTTCACGAACGCGGCCCGCGCCATGATGATGGCCACCGGTTGCATCCAGTCCCTCGAATGCAACAAGAACACCTGCCCGGTCGGGGTCGCCACCCAGAACCCCCGACGACAGCGTGCCCTCGTGGTCTCGGACAAAGGGCCTCGCGTCGCCGCCTACCAGAAGGCGACCGTGGAGTCGGCCACCAAGATCCTCGCCTCGATGGGTCTGCGCTCGTTCGACGAGCTCGGCCCGCAGCACGTCATCCGACGCATCGACCCCTCCCGGGTCATGTCCTACGAGGACCTCTACGACTGGCTCGAGGACGGCGAGCTCGTCAACGGCACCGCCCACGAGGTCTGGGCACGGCACTGGAGCCGTGCCGACGCGTCGTCCTTCTCGGTGTCCACGGCCCGCCACCGTCACCACAGCCGCCCGGCCACGTCCTAGACCACCCCCCTCGTCCTGACCACCAGGACCGCGACCCAACCGGAGCCGCCCGATGCCCACCGTCGCCGACCTGCTCGTCACCTCGCTCGCCGACCTCGGCGTCACCACCGCCTGGGGCGTCGTCGGTGACGCCCTGAACCCGGTGATGGACTCGATGCGTCGCTCCGGGCGCATCGAGTGGATCGGGGTGCGCCATGAGGAGGCCGGTGCATTCGCCGCGTCGGCCCAGTCCCAGCTCAGCGGCACCATCGGCCTGTGCATGGGCACGGTCGGGCCGGGCGGCATCCATCTGCTCAACGGCCTCTACGACGCGAAGAAGTCGCACGCCCCGGTCCTCGCGATCTGCGGGCAGGTGCCCTCACCCGAGATCGGCACCGACATGTTCCAGGAGGTCGACAACGACGTCCTGTATGCCGACGTGTCGGTCTTCGCGCGCACCGTCACCAACGCGGAGCACTTTCCCTTCCTCCTCGAGCGGGCCGTCAACTCCGCCCTCGGGGAGCGTGGTGTCTCGGTGCTCACCCTTCCCGGAGACGTCGGGGACCTGGAGCTCCCCTCCGGCGCCCACGAGCCCCGCTTCGTCGTGCCCCATTCCGTCTCCGTCCCCACCCCGGAGCTCGTGGACCGGGCCTCGGCGCTGATCGACGACGCCGAGAAGGTGACCATGCTCGTCGGCCACGGGGCACGACTCGGTCGCGACGCGGTGCTCGCCCTCGCCGAGCGCCTGAACGCCCCGATGGTCCTGACCCTCAAGGCCAAGGACGGCTTCGACCACGACAACCCCTACCAGATCGGGCAGTCGGGCCTGATCGGCAACCCCGCCACCAAGCAGGCCTTCGACGACTGCGACCTGCTGCTCATGCTCGGCACCGACTTTCCCTACCGGGAGTGGTACCCGGAGGGCAAGACGGTGCTGCAGGTCGACGACACCTCCGCCCACATCGGGCGCCGGGTCCCGGTCGACCTCGGGCTGGTCGGCGACGCCGGTGCGAGCGCCGCTGCACTGCTCGAGAAGGTCGAGGCGAAGGGGGACGCCGCCGCCGAGCACCTGCGTGCCGCCCGCGAGCGCTACGAGTCCTGGCTGGAGGGCCAGCAGCACCTCGCCGAGCCCGACCACGACAAGCACGGCGTGGGTCGGGCCAGAGCCGTGCTGGACAACCCGGAGGGCGACATCCGTCCCGAGGTCGTCGCGGCGGCCGTCAACCGGCACGCGGCGCCCGACGCCGTCTTCACCACCGACACGGGGATGGCGACCGTCTGGCCCTCACGACTGGTGCACCTCGGGGAGCGCCAACGCCTCATCGGCTCCTACAACCTCGGCTCGATGGCCAACGCGATGCCCCAGGCTCTCGGAGCGCAGGCCCTCGACCGGGGTCGCCAGGTCATCGCGTTCTGCGGCGACGGCGGGCTGACCATGCTGCTGGGCGACCTGATGACCGCTGCGGCCTACGACCTCGACATCAAGATCATCGTCTTCGACAACTGCCGGCTCGGGATGGTGAAGCTCGAGATGGAGCAGGTCGGCCTTCCGGAGTTCGGCACCCGGCTGCGCAACCCCGACCTCGCCGCGGTCGCGCGGTCGATGGGTTTCCACGGAGTGCGCGTGGAGGATGCCGCCGACGTCGACGCCGCGGTCGCGGAGGTGCTCGCCCATGACGGCCCGGCCCTGCTCGACGCGGTCACCAACCCCGACGAGATCGCCCTGCCGCCGCGCCGCACCGTCGCACAGGGCTGGGGGTTCGCCATCGCCAAGATCAAGGAGACCCTCGTCTCGAGGGAGTGAGCCGTCACGCGGTCCAGCCGCCCGACCGGGCACCATCAGGTCGGGAGGAGCTGGTCGGGCGGAGCTGGTCGGGAGGAGCTACTTGAGGAACTTGCTGGTCCGCCGGTCGGCCAGCGGCTTCCCACTCGTCTGGCAGGTCGCGCAGTACTGGAGCGACGAGTCGGCGAACGACACCTCGCGCACCACGTCGCCGCACTCGGGGCACACCTCACCGGCGCGCCCGTGGACGCGCATGCCCGCCCGTTTGGCGTCCTTGAGCTCCTTGGCCGGCTTGCCCGACGCCGCCTGGACCGCGGCCGCCAGCGTGCCCCGCAGCGCGGCATACAGCCGCTCGACGTCGCTCTCACTCAGGGTCGCCGAGATCGCGAAGGGTGAGAGCTTCGCGACGTGGAGGATCTCGTCGGAGTAGGCGTTCCCGACCCCGGCGAGGATCGACTGGTCCCTCAGCAGCCCCTTGATCTGCATCCGGTGACCGTCGAGGATCGCCGCGAAGTCACTCTGCGAGAACGACTCCGCCAACGGGTCGGGCCCGAGCGCTGCGACACCGGGCACGTCCGTCGGGCGTCCGACGATGTAGGCCGCGAGGCTCTTCTTGGTGCCTGCCTCGGTGAGGTCGAAACCGGAGCCGTCGTCGAGACGCACCCGCAGGGCGATCGGCGACTTGCCCGGCCGGAGCACCGTCGCCGGCACGGCGTCGGACCACCGCAGCCAGCCCGCGCGAGCCAGGTGGAAGATCAGGTGCGTTCCCCCGCAGTCGATGTCGAGGAACTTGCCGTGACGGCTCACGCCGTCGACCGGTGCCCCCACGAGGGCCTGCGGCGGCGGGGTGAAGGTCTTGAGCACCGAGATCGAGCCGAGCTCGACCCCGGTGACCGCGAGCCCGGCGGTGCGCTCGCCGAGGAAGTCGACGAGGGCCTGGACCTCCGGAAGCTCGGGCACGGGTCGACGCTACCGCTCGTCCGGGTCGGGCAGGAGGTATGCCGGTGGGTCGTCGGTCGAGACCACGGCGCCGGAGGCGCGCTCCGCGAGGCTGGCGTGGCGAACCGCCCCGGTCCACACGGGGTGAACGCCGCGGGCGAGGCCGTAGCCGTCGGGCGCCCGCACCACCGGCACCTGGAGGGGGACGCCGGCCTCGGACACGGCGCCCGTCGCGACCGGCACACCGTGCGAGAGCACCTGCTCCCCGGCGGTCAGCTCGCGGATGGCGATGCCCCGCACCCGGTCGGGACGCTTGGCCGCGAAGTCGGAGTAGATCGTGGGGTCGTGCTGCCCGTCGTCGCCGATGAGCAACCACCGGATGTGGGGCAGCTCGCGGGCCAGGCGGTGCAGCGCGGCCTGCTTGTGCTCTGGCCCCGATCGGAACCACCCCGTGTTGGTGGGCCCCCAGTCGGTGAGCAGCATCGGGCCGGCGGGATAGCCGCTGCGGCGCAGGAAGCGCGTGAGCAGGGGCTGGGTGTTCCAGGCCCCGGTGGAGAGGTAGAAGACGGGCGCGTCGGGCTGGGTGGCCAGCAGCTCGCGGTAGAGCGTCGCCATTCCCGCCACGGGCCGGCGGGTGCCCTCCGCGCGCACGAAGGTGTTCCAGCCCGCGATGAGCGGTCGCGGCAGCGACGTCGACAGCACGGTGTCGTCGATGTCGGAGATGATTCCGTGCGTCTGCGTCGTGCCCACGACGAGCACGGGCACGTCGATCGGCTCGGCATCCGGTGAGCTGAGGAAGATCCGGTGCCAGCCTGGTGCCAGGCCGTGGCCGCGCACGGTGAGGTCGATGTAGCCCCCGCGGTCGGTGTGGGTCGGGATCAGCCGCTCGTTGACCCGCACGGTGACGGGCTCGTCCATCGCCGGCGCCCCGAAGAAGGCCCGCCACCCACGGGTCTCGAGCTCCACGGCCCGCAACCGGCCGGCATACGTCGTCTCCTGCGGCTCGTCGGCCGTCGGCGCCCGGGTGACCAGGACACGCGCGAGCACCCGGAGCTGGGCCGTGCTGCCGTAGCCGGTGAACGGGACGATGCGAGTGCGCCAACCGCGCTCACGCAAGGCCTCGGCGATCCACCCGTGGTAGGCGTCCTCGACGAGTGCAGCGGCGTGCGGTCGCGGCATACCGCGATGCTAGTTCAGCGTCACGACACCGAGGGCGTCGCGTCCCGGACGACCCTGCTGCCCTCCGGCTCGGGTCCTCGCTCCCGTGTCGCGCTGCTGCAGCGGCGCCGATCGGGAGCAGGAGCGCATCTCCGGAGCAGCGACCCGACTCCGCCCTCCGGGGGAGGCGGGACCACCTGCCACGATGAGGGTATGCCGTCGCCCTTCCGCAAGCACTCGGCGCAGGCTCCTCCGGGCTACTTCACCTGGGAGGCGGCCGGTCTGCGGTGGCTCGCCGAGGCCGGCGGAGCCCGGGTCGTCGAGGTGCGTGACGTCGGTGCGGCACACCTCGACCTGGAGCCCCTGTCGGTCGTGGCCGCATCAGGATCGGCAGCCGAGGAGCTCGGGAGGGGGCTCGCCGCGACACACGCCGCAGGCGCGCCGGCACACGGCAGCGGCCCACCCGGCTGGGCGGGAGACGGCTTCCTCGGCCCGCTGAGCGAGCCACACCCCCTGACGCTGGGGTCGTGGGATCGCTGGGGCCAGTTCTACGCCGAAGCACGGATCGCGCCGCTCCTGCCGACGGCCAGGGACCGGGGGGCGCTCGCACCCGACGAGGTCCTCGTGCTCGAACGGGTCGCCGAGCGGGTCGCCGGCGGAGCCCACGACACCGGGGACGAGCCGGCCCGGCTGCACGGCGACCTCTGGTCGGGAAACGTCATGTGGACCGCGGACGGGGCGGTGCTCATCGACCCTGCTGCGCACGGCGGCCACCGGGAGGCCGACCTCGCGATGCTCGCGCTGTTCGGGCTGCCGCACCTGAGCCGTGTCGTGGCGGCTTACCACGAGGCGTGGCCCCTGGCCGACGGGTGGCGCGAGCGCGTGGCGCTGCACCAGGTGCACCCGTTGCTCCTCCACGCGGTGCTGTTCGGCGGGACCTACGGAGCCCAGTGCGCCCGGGCGGCGTCGCGCTACGTCTGACCGGCCGCCGCGGACGGTGGGTCGGGCTCGGTGTGCGCGCTTCCGGCATCCACGGCGACGCCATCGACGCCATCGACGCCATCGACGCCATCGACGCCGGCAGCGTTGGGTGCCTGGAGTCGTCGGTGCACCCGGATCGCGACGGCGACGGCCGGGGAGGAGAGGGTGGCGCCGAGGGCTCCGGCCAGTGCGGCCCCCACGATGGTCGAGCCGAGGGCGACGATGGGGTGCAGGCTGAGGGCGTCGCTGGTGAGCTTGGTGAGCACGACCGTCTGCACGATGTTCTGCACGACGAGGATGACGACCAGAATGATGACGGCCGCCTCGGGCCCCTGGGCCCCCAGCGCGACGAGGGTCGCGAACGCCCCTGACACGATGGCGCCGAGGTAGGGGATGTAGGACGTCACCAGGGTCACCACGGCGATCGTGAACGCCAGGGGCACGTCGAGCAGCAGGGCGGTGAGCCCGATGAGCACCGCCGTCACGACGGCACTGATCGTCAGGCTCGCGAAGTAGGCCCGGGTCGCCGACACCGCGTCGCTCACCACGTCGGGCCCCGTCCCCTGGCCGAGGCCGACGTGCGAGCCCACCCATCCCACGATGCGCGCCCAGTCGTAGAGGATGTAGAAGAGCAGGAACGCGGCGATCAGCAGGCCGATCACGAGGGATGCGACGCCCGAGAAGATGCCGGGCAGGAAGCTCGCGGCGCCGCCTAGCCAGTCACCCACGGAGTCGTCGACCTGGGCGCGCAGGGCCGAGGCGCTGCCGAGGTCGAGGCCGTGACCCGCGAGCCAGACGCTGACGGTCTCGAGACCCGCGGTGAGCTGCGCGGAGATCAGCGCACTCTGGTCGATCACACCCTCGACCACGAGCCAGAGCGACCCGACGAGCACACCCGCCAGCGCGAGGAGCACCACACCCGCACCCGCCAGACGGGGCACGCCCAGTCGCTCCATGACGTCCACGGGTGGCACGAGCAGGGCGCCGAGGACGGCCGCGATCACCAGGGGCACGACGAGTCCGGAGACCTGCGAGAGGCCGGCCACGACGACGACCACCGCCAGGGCGATCCCCAGGAGGAGCCAGGCCCGGACCCCCCAGCGGACGAGCCATGGGTGCCTCGCGGCGACGTCGATCGCACTGTCAGGGGTTCGGGCGTCCACGCGCAGGACCTCCTCCGTGTCCGGTCCACGTCCGGCTCGGCGCCGGTCGGGGCTGGCGCTCATCGTAGGGCCGCGGAAGCCACCGGCATACGCTCTCCCCATGAGCGAGAAGATCGAGGTCCCGACCGCCGACGGCCTGATGCCTGCGCACCTGTGGTTGCCGGCATCCGGCACCGGCCCGGGTGTGTTGCTGCTCCAGGAGATCTTCGGGGTGAGCCCCTACATCCGGCGGCGGGCCGAGGACCTGGCGGGGCTGGGCTACGTCGTGCTGGCGCCGGAGGTGTTCTGGCGGCTCGGGGTGTCGGAGGTCGCCAACGGGCCGGGCATGCTGGACGAGGCCATGGGGCTGCTCGGCAGCCTGGACTGGGATGCCGCAGTGGCGGACTCGCTGCTGGCGCTCGACGTGTTGCGCGCCCGGCCCGAGGTCGGCACCAGCGTCGGAGTGGTCGGCTTCTGCTTCGGCGGCGGTCTCGGGTATGCCGTCGTGGCGGCCTCGCCCACCGATGCCCTGGTGTCCTACTACGGCTCCGCGCTCCCCGACCTCGTCGGCGCCGTCCCGTCGGTGCCGACATCGTCGCTGCACCACTTCGGGGAGGACGACTCCTACATCCCGATGGACACCGTCGAGCGCATCCGGGGGTCGGTGGGCGCCGGTGGGGCCGTGGAGTTCCACACCTACCCGGGCGCGGACCACGCCTTCGACAACGACGACTTCGTCGGCCACCACCCCGAGGCCAGCACGTTGGCGTGGCAGCGCACCGAGCACTGGCTCGGCGAGCACCTGCCGACCGGCTGAGGTCGACCGGCGCCGGAACGGAGTTGGTGCCGGTCCTTGGTTGTCGCCACGCAGATGACCGGCCGCCACGCACCTACTAATGCGTGCTCTCCGGGTTTCTGCGTGACGCCACGAGTGACGGCGGATCGCGCCGTCCGGCAGAGTTCGACCCGTGACAGGACCACACGAGCCGGACGCTCTGGGCGAGACCCGTCCACGGCGAACAGCGATGCGATCCTGGGTTGTCGCTGGTCCAGCGGGCGTGATCGACGTGTTCGTCTACGTGGTCGTCCTGAACCTCGCCATTCAATACCTCCCATCGGTCATCAGCGAGACCTTCACGCTCTCGCTGTTGACTGCCGTCCTGCTCAAGGTCACCTTGGAGCTGGTGCTCCTTCTCAAGGGTGCCGTTCTGGCTCGGCTGCGCGGAGCAACCACCCCGACGTCACGAGCGACGTCTGCTGTCATGCTCTGGCTGGTGGCGGTGGGGAGCAAGATCGTCGTGCTCTGGCTCGTCGACATCGCCTTCGGTGGTTCCGTCAGTCTGGGCGGCTTCATCCCCGTGACTCTGCTCGTCCTCGCACTCCTCGCGTCTCGGGCGGCCATCCGGCGTCTGCTCCACCACGCGCCGGCCCTCGTCGCCTGACCCCTCGGAGCCGGGCTGGCGCGCGGTCAGGGGCAGGCGCAAGGGCACGCGCCGCACCGGGGGCAGCCATCGGCATACCGCTGCACGGCCCGAGTGAGGTCGACATCCATCTGGTTGGCCAGTGAGGCCACCCAGGCCAGCACGTCCCCGAACTCGTGCTCGCGTTGTGCCGCACTCCCCTTGCGCACGGCCTGCGCCAGCTCGCCGACCTCCTCGGCGAGCCACGCGACAGTGCTCGGCACCCCGCGCTCCCGGTCTCGCTCCCCGTACGTGCGCTCGATGACGTCCTGCAGATGCGCGAGATCCATCGTGGCAACCTACCCGGCGAGCGGCTCAGTTCAGGCTTGCGCCACCGGGCATCGGCGGGCTCGGCAAGGCACCGAAGCGCCCCACGATCGCCGCTTCCCGGCGCAGCAGTCTGATCACCGTGCGCAGTCGCGTCCCGGCATCCGACCCGTCCAGCACTCGTTGCCGGTCGCTGGGGTCGAGGACCATCCGCTCGACGATCCGGTAGGCGACCTGGCTGACCGGTGCCTCGATGGACTCCGTCTCCAGCGAAAGAGCCGCCAGGTATGCCGTGTGCTCGGCGAGGGCGCGCTCCGCCAGGTCCGAGAGGGCCGGGGTCTCCGCTGCCGACTCGTCGAGCCAGGTGACCTCGGCCGTGAGGTACCGGGTGCGGGCCGCCTCATCGACCCGCTCGAAGCGGAAGCGGCGCACCCCGGTGGCGACGAGGTGCACCATCGTGCCGAGGGTCGTCTCGGACAGCGCCATGGCATCGACCCGCGCCTCGCACCCGACGCCGTAGAGGTCACCCGCGGCGTTCGCGCCGACCTCGTGACCCTTGCGGATCAGGATCACGCCGAAGGTGCGGTCGTCCTCGTCCTGCGCCGCGAGCACCCGCGCGAGGTCGAGGTAGCGGGGCTCGAAGAGCTGGAGCGGGAGCCGCGCGCCGGGCAGCAGGGCCGAGCCCAGCGGGAAGAGCGGCAGCGACGGCATGCCTCACTCTAGGCACCGGTCCGGTGCCTGAGCCGGTCCCTTCAGCCCCCTGTCGAAGCTTCCGATCCCCGAGGGCGGCCCCGGGTGGGCGTCACCGACTCCAGACCGGCTGTCGCCCTGCTGATCACCGGCCCGACCGTGAGCCCCTGGACGGCGATCGTGAACAGCACGACGGCATACGTCGCGGTGAGGATGGCGTCGCGCTCGGACCCTGAGGGCAGCCCCAGCGCGAGGCTGATCGCGATGCCACCCCGCAACCCGCCCCAGGTGAGGAGCCGCACGGTCCAGGCGCCGTAGCCGTCGCGGCGACGCACGAGCACCATGGGGACGGCGACGGACACGAACCGAGCCACCAGGGCCACGGCGATCATGATGACGCTGGCGACCACGAGCGGTCCGTCGGTCTCGGCGAGCAGCACGTCGAAGCCGATGAACGCGAAGAGGAGCACGTTGAGCACCTGGTCGAGGGTCTCCCAGAAGCCCTCGACGAGGTGCCGGGTCTCGCCGTAGAAGGCCCGTTGCTTGCCTGCCGACATCATCAGCCCCGCCATGACCATGGCCAGCGGGCCGGAGACACCGAGCGCGACGGCCGCGGTGTAGCCGCCGATGACGACGGCGAGGGTGATGATCACCTCGACGACGTGCCCGTCGATGGTGCGGCACATCGTGTAGCCCACCCACCCGATGGCCATGCCGAACGCCAGGCCCCCCAGCGCTTCTCGCACGAAGACCAGCGCGATCTCGCCGGTGCCCGCGTCGATCTCCTCGCCGCCGATCCCGAGGATCCCGGAGATCGCGATGAACACGACGACACCGACGCCGTCGTTGAAGAGGCTCTCACCGGCGATGAGGGTGCGTAGCCGCTCGGGCACCTTCGCCCGCTTGAGGAGATCGAGGATGGCGACCGGGTCGGTCGGGCTGATCAGGGCTCCGAAGAGCAGGCACCAGAGCAGGGGGAGGTCCACGCCGACCAGGCCGAAGACCAACCACGACCCGACCCCGATGAGCGCGGTGCTGATCAGGGTGCTCCCGACCGCGAGGGTGAGGATGCTGGCCCGCTGCCTCAGGAGCTGACGGGCGTCGAGGCTGAAGGCGCCGGCGAACAGCAGGATCGAGAGGATGCCCGTGAGCACGAACTCACTGAAGTCCAGTGTCTCGAGCAGCCCCTCGGCCTCGTCGCGCAGACCGACCGAGACCCCCAACCAGTCCAGCGCCACGACCAGTGCCGAGGAGAGCGCCCCCGCCAGCGCCACGCCCACCGTGGTCGGGATCTTGATGAACCGCTCGTTGGCCCACCCCAGCACGGCGGTCAGCACCAGCAGCACCGAGACAGCGGTCACCACGGGCGTCTCCCGACGGTCGGCATCCTGGCTCGCGGCACGACGGCAACTGTATGCCGGTGGCTTCCGCCACGCTTCGCGGGACGGCCGGCCCCAGCCCGTGGTGCCACCGTCGAGTGCACCGGCTCCGTTGCCCTACACTGGAGTCAGCGGCCCGCTCAGTTCTGCCTCGGGCCCGCTTCTTTGATGTCGATGCCTTCGAGTCGACCGGACAGGTCCGGACTCGCACGCGCCGCGGCCCCAGAGCCCCCGGCAGAACATCGAACCAGTCGCCGCCGACGCCGTTGTCGCCGTGGTGACCCCACATTGCTTGGAGACCTTTTCGTGTCCACTGACACCTTCGGCGCGCTCGGCGTGCCCACCACTCTCGTCGACGTGCTCGCCAAGAGCAGCATCACGACGCCCACCCCCATCCAGGCCGCGACGCTGCCCGACTCCCTCGCGGGCCGCGACGTCCTCGGCCGCGGCCGCACCGGCTCGGGCAAGACCATCGCGTTCCTGCTGCCGCTGCTGACCCGCTTGTCGCAGAGCGGAACCCGGCGCCAGCCGGGCCGCCCGCGCGCCCTGATCCTCGTGCCGACAAGAGAGCTCGCCACCCAGATCGACGAGGCGATGGCCCCGCTGGCGGCCCCCCTCGGCCTGACCTCCCGCACCATCTTCGGCGGGGTCGGCCAGAACCCGCAGGTCTCGGCGGTCCGGCGCGGGGTCGACGTCGTCGTCGCCTGCCCCGGTCGCCTCGAGGACCTCATCCAGCAGGGCCACATCTCGCTCGGCTCGGTCGAGGTCACGATCATCGACGAGGCCGACCACATGGCCGACCTCGGCTTCCTCCCCGCGGTGCGCCGCCTGCTCGACGCGACCCCCCAGCGCGGTCAGCGGATGCTCTTCTCCGCGACGCTCGACGCGGGCATCGGCGTCATCGTCAAGCGCTACCTGCACGACCCCAAGACGCACGAGGCCGACTCGGCCCAGTCCCCGATCTCGACGATGGCCCACCACGTGCTGCACGTCACCCCCGACACCCACCTTCCCGTGCTGCTCGACCTCGTCGCGGCTCCGGGTCGCACCGTGGTCTTCACCCGGACCAAGCACCGCGCGAAGAAGCTGGCCCGCCAGCTCAACGGTTCTGGCGTGCCCGCCGTCGAGCTGCACGGCAACCTCAGCCAGAACGCCCGCACCCGCACCATGGACGCCTTCCACTCCGGTGAGGCGAGCACGCTGGTCGCGACCGACATCGCCGCCCGCGGCATCCACGTCGACGACATCGCGCTGGTCATCCACGCCGACCCGCCGGTCGAGCACAAGGCCTACCTGCACCGCTCGGGTCGCACGGCCCGCGCCGGCGCGTCGGGCACGGTCATCACCCTGATGACCGATGACCAGGTGCGCGACGTGCGCGACCTCACCCGCAAGGCCGGGGTCCGCGCCACCACCACCCGCGTCACGGCCGCGCACCCGCTGCTGCGTGAGCTCGCCCCCGGCGAGCGGACGTTCGACGGCCCGTATGCCGCACCCGTCCAGGCCGCGTCGTCGGGCTCCGGCCAGCGCTCGGGCAACGGCGGTGGCGGTGGCCGCCGCTCCGGTGGTCGTAGCGGCTCGTCCCCCTCGCGCTCGGGGTCCGGCTCGGGCCGCCCCGGCCAGTCCGGGCAGGGGCAGCGTCGCACCGGCGGCCAGGGATCGGCATCCGGTGGCTCGGGGCTGCGCCACACCAGCCAGAGCCCGGCACCCGGCGGTCAGCGTCGGGGAGGGTCCGGCTCGGGCCGCCCCGCCTCCGGGCGCCCGGCTCGCTCGGCGGCCTCGTTCTCCGAGTCCTCGAGCGGCCGCCGCTCCCGCTGACCCCCCGACCACCCCCGACTTATTGCGCCACAGCCACGCCGGAGGCCACGCAAGTGGCCCCGGAACGTGGCTGTGGCGCAATAAGTCAAGAGGGGGGCGCGTCGTCAGGTGAGGCCGAGGGCTCGGGCGGGTGTCCGGCTCGCTGACCGGTGCGCGTCGGCCGGGTCCACTCCCGCGACCTCCACGACCCAGCGCACGCAGTCGGCCAGCGTCGAGGTGCTTCCGGCGATCGACCCGGTGTCGATCGTGCGTGCCGTGCCGTCGGTGACCTCGACCGTGAGGGAGCCCAGCCGGTAGGTCCCATCACCCAGACCGGTCGCCACCATCGCGTCGGAGACGAGCGCCACGGCATCCGGCCCGACCGTCTCGAAGACCATCCGCGCGACGTCGGGGGCGACGTGGACCCCGTCGGTGATGAGCTCGACCACGGCCTCGCCGCGTGCCGCAGCCGACAGGGCGGCGGCGACGGGGCCACCGGCCCGGTGATGGAAGGCCGGCATGCCGTTGAACAGGTGCGTCACCAGCGCCGGCGCGCCCTGGAGCGCGGCCACCTCGGCGAGGGTCCGTGCCACCAGTGCGGCATCGGCGTCGGTGTGGCCGACCGCGGGCCGGATGCCGTGTGCCACCAGCGTGCGCACCAACGCGTCGCTGCCGTCCCGCTCCGGCGCGAAGGTGAGCTGGCGGATGGCGTCGGGGGCACCGGCGGCGTCCGCGACCTCGAGGAGCGCGTCGATGAGGGCGACGTCGGGGTCCCGCAGGGCGGCCGGGTCGTGGGCTCCTCGACGTGCGGGAGACAGGAACGGCCCCTCGAGGTGGATGCCGGCCAGCGTCCCGTCAGCGACCAGGGGCGCGAGCACTCCCACCTGTTGACGCAGCGCGGTGTCCGACGCCGAGACGAGGCTGGCCACGAGCAGGCCGATGCCTGCCTCCCTGTGGTGCGCCGCCGCGCGCGCCGACCCCCCGGCGTCACTGCCGAACTCCGAGCCCACCGCGCCGTGGCAGTGGATGTCCACGAGATCCATCACGTCGCAGGACGCTACCGGAGCGTCACAGGGGCGCGGGCTACGGTCTGCTCCCATGGACTGGGCCGAGGCGGTGTGGGCGCGGGTGGTCCCGAGCGCCGACGTCGTCGACCTGGCCGGTGCCCCCCTCGCCGTCGTGGTCGCACTGAGCGTCCTGGCCGTCTCGGTGCGTCCCGTCTGGCGGGTGCTGCGGCTCCTCGTCACGCTCGTGCACGAGCTCGGGCACGCCGGAGTGGGAGTGCTCGTCGGCCGCCGGTTCACCGGCTTCGTGCTCCGCGGCGACATGTCGGGCCACGCCGTCACCGTCGGACCGGCTCGCGGTGCCGGTCGGGTGGCCACGACCTGGGCGGGCTACCCCGCGCCCGCCGTGCTCGCAGCGGGCGCCGTGTGGCTCGCGGTCCAGGGCTGGGCGGCCCCGCTGCTCACCGGCACCCTCGCCGCCCTGGTGGCGTCGGCGCTGAGGGTCCGCTCGCTCCTCACGGCGGCGGTGGTGGTCGCGGTCGGTCTCGTGTCGGGAGCGCTGTTGTGGCTGCGGGACGACGCGCTCCAAGCCCGGGTCGTGGTCGGCGTGGGGGTCGTGCTGCTGGTCGGCGCATGGCGCCACGTCGGGGCCGTGCTCACCGCTCCTGACAACGGCGGCAGTGACCCGGCCGTGCTGGCCCGGCTCACCGGCATCCCGCGTGTCCTGTGGCTGGGGTCGTTCCTGCTCGTCTGCGGCGCCGCGACGTGGTTCACGGTGGCGACCCTGTTCGACTCGGCCGCCGGCGGCCTCAGTCCCTGAGCGGGTCCGGCGGCGCGTCGGGCCTGGAGGGGGCGTCGGAGTGCGGCCGGCGCTGGTGCAGGGCCCAGTCGGCGCTGACGTCCCCGGCCGTGCGCTGGAGCAGCGGTAGCAGGTCCTCGAGGAGCCGCTGGCGGGAGGTCTCGGCGGCGTGCACCGTGACGTTCATGGCGGCCCGCACCCGACCGTCGCCGTCCCGCACGGGCACTGCGACCGAGCGCACCCCGGCGGCCAGCTCCTCGTCGGCGAGGGCCCACCCTCGAGCACGCACCGCCGTGAGCTCGTCGGCGAGCGCGTCCGCCGCGTGCGCCACGCGCGGGGTGATGCCCGAGCGGCTCGGCTGGTCGAGCACGGCCGCGACGTCCTCCCGCGGCAACCCGGCCAGCAGGACCTTGCCCTGCGAGGTGACCGCGGCCGGGAAGCGGGTGCCGACCTCGACCCTGAGGGCGATGATCTTGGGCACCGAGACCCGCGCGACGTAGACGATGTCGGAGCCGTCGAGCTGGGCCATCGAGGAGGACTCGCCCGTGCGGGAGACGAGGTCCTCCATCCGCGGCCGGGCCATCTCCCACAGGCCGAGGGACGAGACGTAGGCCGTGCCGAGTGACAGCACCCGGGGGGTGAGCGTGAAGACCCCCTCGTGCATCCGCACGTGGCCGAGCTCGGTGAGGGTGAGCAGCAACCGGCGCGCCGTGGGTCGGGCCAACCCGGTGGCCGCGGCGACCTCGCTGAGCGACATAGCCGGTCGCTCCCGCCCGAAGCAGGCGATGACGTCCAGGCCGCGGGCCAGGGCCTCGACGAAGTCCGGGCTCGTGCCTCTCCCCGCCACGTGCCCTCCTCCTCGTGCACTGCACCCCCGGGGCCGGTCGGCCCGGGTCGACCCTATGGGGTGATCCGGCTCAACCCTCCTCGCCCGCACCGGGCTCGCCGAACGCCGTGCCGCGCGCCCTCGTGGTGTCGGTGCGGAACGCGGTGTACTGGTAGGGGTTGTCGAGCACCTTGCCGTCGTCCTCGGGCAGGGCCGGGTTCATCCCACCGAGCCACGCCTCCTCGCCCATGGTCGAGCGCAGGTGCTCGACGGTGGCGTCGAGGCGGCCGCGGAGCCCCGGCAGGTCGGCTCCCACGAGCGCGTGCTCGTGCTTGACGACCCGACCACCGACGAGCACCGTGTGCACGTCGCCGCGCTGGGCCTGGAAGGCCACGTGACCGTAGGGGTTGAGCAGGGGGAACGAGACGGGCGAGCGGTCGTTCTTGATGAGCACCACGTCGGCCTTCGCACCCGGCGTGAGCCGCCCGAGGTCGTCGCGGCCCAACGCCTGCGCACCGCCCCGGGTCGCCCAGTCGACCACCTGCTCGGCGCGCAGGTGCACGTTGGTCACCGTGTCGCCGGCGGCGTGCGCCTCGAGGTGCTCGCGCGAGCGGTCGGCACCCAGGGTGGTGCGCATCGCCGAGAAGAGGTCGCCGCTCCACCACACGCTGGTGTCCATGGAGAGCGACACCGGGATGCCGTGTCGGCGCACCTGCCAGGTGGGCGGGTAGCCCTGGCCGGCGCTCTGCTCGGACTCGGTGGAGACCGACACCGAGCCGCCCGTGGCTGCGATGCGGTGGTAGGAGTCGGTGTTCAACGTCGCGGCGTGGACGTAGACGGTGTCCTCGGTCATGAACCCCGCGTCGTGCATGAGCCGGATGCCGTCGTCGTTCGTGGCGCCCCACACCCCCGCGTGGGTGGTGACCGCGAGGCCGAGGTCACGGGCCGCCTCGAAGGCTGCCCGCTCGGGGAAGGACGGGTCGCCAGTCACGTCGAAGGCCAGCTGGAACCCGTCGAGGTCGCCGCGGCGGCGCTCGATGAAGGAGCGCACCGCGGGGTCGGCGGTCCATTCCCAGGGGCCGGCCTGGATGTTGCCGTAGGCGAGCACGAAGCGTCCGGGAACGGCGAGCAGGGCATCCACCGCGGCATCCGCGTGGTCCACGCTCTGCAGCCCGTGCGACCAGTCGACCGTCGTGGTGACCCCCGCATCGAGGGCCTCCCAGCCCGAGAGCAGGTTGCCGGCGTGCACGTCCTCGGGGCGGAAGTGCTTGCCGTGCTCGAGGTAGTACCAGACGAAGTACTGCGTGAGCGTCCAGTCGGCACCGTAGCCGCGCATGGCGGTCTGCCACATGTGCCGGTGGGTGTCGATCATCCCGGGCATGACGAGGCCGCCGCTCGCCTCGATCTCCAGGGCTCCGTCCGGAGCGCTCAGCCCATGACCCACCTCGGCGACCTGGTCGCCCACCACGAGGACGTCCCCACCCTCGAGCACGGTGTGCTGGTCGTCCATCGTCAGGACCGTGCCACCGCGGAACAGCACCGGCCGACCGGCGGACACCTCGTCGTGCGCCATGAATCTCTCCCTCGTCGATGAGTGTCGGGCGGTGTCCGATCAGCGGTCATCCGTCCGGTATCACTCTGACGCGGCCCTGTCAGCGCTGTCAAGAGCCCTGCGACAGCACTGGCGCTCCGTCGGCAGAGCCCTTGACGGCTCAGCCCGGACGACCCAGACTGACCACAGACCATGTTCGCGGACATCTGTCCGTACTTCCGGGAGGCGTCATGAGCACACCGAGCGGCCCGCTCGCGGGTCTGCTGGTCGCCGACTTCTCCCGGATCCTCGCCGGGCCCTACGCCTCGATGCTGCTCGCCGACCTCGGCGCCGACGTCGTGAAGGTCGAGTCGCCAGCGGGCGACGACACCCGGTCCTGGTCGCCGCCGCTGCGCGAGGGGGTCTCCACCTACTACCTCGGGGTCAACCGCAACAAGCGGTCCGTCGTGCTCGACCTCAAGGACGAGACCGACCGCTCGTCGGCCCAGGAGCTGGCCCGGCGGGCCGACATCGTGCTGGAGAACTTCCGCCCGGGAGGCCTGGCCCGGTTCGGCCTCGACTACCCCACGGTCACCGCCGGCAACCCGGGCGTCGTCTACGCGTCGATCAGCGGTTTCGGTAGCGGCCCCGGGGGCGCCGACCTCCCCGGGTACGACCTCATCGTGCAGGCGATGTCGGGCCTGATGAGCCTCACCGGCGACCCTGACGGGCCACCGTTCCGGGCCGGCATCTCGGTCTTCGACGTCATGGCCGGTCTGCACGCGACGATCGGGGTGCTCAGCGCCCTGCACGAGCGCGACCGCTCCGGCCGCGGCCAGCACGTCGAGGTCAACCTCATGTCCTCGGCACTCTCCGGCATGGTCAACCAGAGCAGCGCGTTCGTCGCGGGCGGCGTCGTCCCGCACCGGATGGGCAACAGCCACCCGAGCCTGTTCCCCTACGAGCCACTCCCTTGCGCCGACACCGACCTCATCATCACCGCCGGCAACAACGGCCAGTTCCGTCGGCTCGTCGAGGTGCTCGGGGTGCCAGAGGTCGCCGACGACCCCCGGTTCGCACGCAACGAGGACCGCACCGCCAACCGCGAGGTGCTGCGCGGCATCCTCATCGAACGCCTGAGCACGCGCCCCGCGATGGACTGGTTCCGCGACATCACCGCGGCCGGGGTGCCGTGCGGGCCGATCAACGGCATCGACGGCGGCGTCGCCTTCGCCCAGGAGGTGGGCCTCGACCCCGTCGTCGCGGTCGGCGAGGGGCCGGATGCCGTGCCGTCGGTGCGCAACCCGATCCGCCTGTCGGAGAACCCGGCTCGCTACGACCTGCCCCCGCCGGGGCTCGACGAGCACGGCGACGAGATCCGCCGGTGGCTCGCTGCCGACCGCCACGAACCATGGGAGGGCCCCGCATGAGCTTCCCCACCTCGCTCGGCACCTCGACCCCCGACGAGATCCGGCTCCTCGGGAAGGACCTCACGGCCGACCTGATGGGCTCGGTCGGGTTCGGCGAGCTCGCCTTCTGGCTGGTCGCGATGCGCCGGCCGACCCCCCAGGAGACCCGCGTCTTCGAGGCGGTGCTCGTGGCCCTCGCCGACCACGGTTTCACCCCCACCGCGATCGCGGCCAGGCTCACCTACCTCTCGGCCCCCGACGCCCTCCAGGGCGCCCTGGCCGCGGGCCTGCTCGGCGGTGGGTCCCGGTTCCTGGGGGTCACCGAGGACTGCGGCGCCTTCCTCCACGCAGTGCTCGACGACCTCGAGGAACACCCGACCGACGACGAGGGATGGGATGCCGTGGCGCTCTCTGCCGTGCGCCGCACCCGCGAGGCCGGCCGCCTCGTGCCCGGCCTCGGTCACCCCGTGCACAAGGGCGGCGACCCCCGCACCCCCGTGCTCATCGCGATCGCCGAGCAGGAGGGGCTCCACGGACCACACCTCCAGCTCTTCGAGGCGGTCGGACGCGTGCATGAGCGGGTGCTCGGTCGACGCCTCCCCCTCAACGGGGCCGGCGTGTGTGGCGCGGCGCTGGCCGACCTCGGGCTGCCGATCGAGATGCTCCGCGGCTTCGCCCTCCTCGCGCGAGCCGCCGGCCTGCTGGGGCACATCGCCGAGGAGCAGCGGCGCCCCATCGGCATGGAGGCCTACCTGATGGTCGACCGCAACGCCGAGTACGTCGACCCCCAGTCCTGACCCGGAAGGAGCCCCACATGGCCAAGGTCGTCGCCGTGATCGCCTCGACGCACCATCCGTTCTACTACCGCGCCAGCACCTCCGTCGGGGAGGAGCGGCCACCCTTCGCCGACGAGTGGGTCGCCAAGATCGAGCGCTTCCGCGAGACCCTCACCCGGGCCCGACCCGACGTGCTCGTCATGGTGGGCAGTGACCACTTCCACCAGCTCTGGCTCGACAACATGCCGCAGTTCCTCGTGGGCAAGGCACCCTTCTACGACGCCAACTGGTACAACGAGGAGCGCGAGTTCGGCCTGCCGAGACTCCGCCTCGACGGCCACGAGGAGCTCTCCTCCCACATCCTGCGCGGGGGCCTGGACTCGGGGTTCGACCTCGCGTTCAGCAACGAGCTGCGCATCGACCACTCGATCACCTGCCCGATCATCACGCTGCGGCCCGAGGCCGACCTGCCGATCGTGCCGATCTACACCAACATCTTCGCCCCACCGCTGCCGCAGCCGAAGCGCTTCGTGGAGCTGGGGCGCACCATCCGCGAGCTCGTCGAGTCGTGGCCGAGCGACCAGAGGGTGGCGATCATCGGCACCGGTCACCTCTCCCTCGAGCTCGGCGGCCCGCGCCAGTTCGGCCCGCACGGCCCGGACCCCGAGTTCGACCACCGGGCGGTGGAGTGGATCGCCAACGGTGACCTCGACGGCTGCCTGCGCGAGGTCACCCTCGACAGCCTGCACCTGCCGGGCAACGCGACCCACGGCTTCATGGACTTCATGCTGATGATGGGCGTCGCGGGGGAGAACGCCAAGGCGTCGCACGTCGACAGCCTCGACCTGTTCCACACGATGGAGGCCTACTTCACGTGGTACCCGGATGGAGCCCACGCATGACCGCCTACCTGCTCAACAAGTTCCTCTACACCGTCGACCGCGACCCAGAGCTCGTCGAGCGTTACCGGGAGGATCCGGCATCCCTCGTCGACTGGTGGGAGCAGACGCAGGCCAACCGCATCCTGAACGTCGCCGACGGCGAGGCGAGCACCTGGCTGGCCTTCAGCGACCGGGAGCGCACCGCCCTGGTGGGCCACGACCACGTGCGGCTCTTCGAGATGGGAGCCCACCCGTTCCTCACCCTCACGCTGTTCATCGCGATGTTCGAGCGTGACCACCCCGAGCCGCTGTCCTACCAGAAGGCCTACGGGCAGGCCCTGTCCCACCTCAGCCTGCCCTACCCCGACATCGCAACCTGACTCCACCGGCAATGGCTCGCACTACGGTTGGGGCATGAGATACGAGTACAAGGTGGTCGAGGTCCGCGAGGGTCTGATGGGCGGCAAGCTCTCGGGCGACAAGATCGAGAAGATCCTCAACGAGCACGCGGGCGAGGGCTGGCGACTGCGCGAGCTGACCCCGGGCGACGTCAAGGGCAGGGTCGGCCCGGGCGCCACCGAGGGCGTGCTCCTCACCTTCGAGCGTCAGGTCTGACCGGCCGCTGACGCCCTGCGGGTTCGGCGCCACGCGGCCCAGCCCCCGGTGGACCACAGAACGACCACGATGAGGACCGGCTGGAAGATCAGCCGGATGGCACGGGCCCGGTCGGTGTCGAGTCCGAAACCGTCGGTGCCGGTGACGAACTGGCTGATGTTGCCGGGGAAGACCGCCACGAGGAACGCGGCGACCGCCCACCCGACGAGGGGCCGCCACCGCCCGGGTGCGAAGGCCAGGGTCAGCGCGATGCCGAGCTCGAGCACACCGCTGACCTGGATCACCAGGTCCGGAGCCGGCATCCAGGGCGGCACCTGCGCCTGGAAGCTCTCGGTGGCCACGAAGTGACCGATCCCCGCGACGGCGAAGAACGCCGCCAGGGCGAGGCGCACCACCGCGCGCAGCGGCGACGTGGGGGCCAGGGCCGGGTCGAGCACCAGCCGACTCATTGCCCTCCGCCCACGTGAACAGCATCGATTTCCCGCCCCGAGCGTGGGTGGGGCGCAATGAGTGCGGGGGGGTCGGGCAGCATGACCCGACCCAACCACACCGCGCGACGTTGGCCGGGCACGCGACACGGGCCGGAACGCGACGTTGGCCGGGCAGTGGACACGGGCCGGAACGCGACACGGCCGGGCCCGAGGGCCCGGCCGTGTCAGGTGGTGGTGTCGGCTCAGCGGCGCAGGCGGAAGGTGCCCGTGTCGCTCTGGCCCGTCTCGGGCACGGTGACCCTCACCGTGTAGGTGCCACTGGACTGCGGCAGCTTCGCCGTGCGCAACAGGTACCCCCAGGCGATGCCCAACGAGGTCATCGGCTGCTCGAGCACCGTGTCCCCGCCGAGCTCCACCGAGATCACCGGGTGGATGTCGCGCGGGAGGCGCCCGGAGCAGTCGACGTAGCCGACGACCAGTGGCACCACGGCACCCTGGCGGATGGTGACCGGCTTCTTCGAGCCCAGCCTGGGCAGGATGCCGGTGCTCGCGTACTCCACCGCGACCTCGGCCGTCGTCGTGGTCGACAGTCCACTGCCGTCGCGCACGGTGACGGTGGCCGTGTAGCGACCCGACGCGGCATACGTGTGGCGCAGGGTGAGCGGGCTGGTGGCGGACTTCTTGGTCTGTCGGCGCCCGTCACCCCACTCGACCGTGACGTCGTGGGTGTCGCCCGGGTTGACGTCCGCGAACGTCACCGCGAGCATCGCGTTGCGCACCCCGCACCCGACCGAGCCGTCCGCGAAGGCGGCTTCGACCGTCGGGGCGGTCGGAGGGGCCGCGGGCCCGACGAGGTCGAGCCCGATGAGGACCGGGTCGTGGTCGGACATCCGGTACTGGTCTGGTGCGTAGAGCGAGTCGATGAGGTTCGCCGTCTTGAAGTCGGTGTTGTAGTCCAGCACCGAGGGCTCGTCGGCGTTGATGTGGTGGTCGGCCACCCCCGTCACCTGGTCGAGGATGGATGCCGAGCCGAGGGCCTGGTCGAGGTAGCCCCACTGGCCGTCGAAGGCGTAGGAGTAGGCGTCCTCGCCTAGCTCGGACTCCACGAGGTTGGTGAAGCCGGCGCCCTCCAGCGCGGCGATCGGGTCCTCCTTGGCGTAGGAGTTGTAGTCGCCGATCAGGAGCACGTCCGGGTCGCCGGTGCCGGTCGGGTCGGTGGCCAGCCAGTCCGCCAGCAGGTTCGCCGACCGGGTGCGCACCATCGCGCAGTTGGCCTGGCCGTCATTGGCATCGGGGTCGTCGCACGCCGAGCCCTTGCTCTTGAGGTGGTTGGTGTCCGCGATGAACACCGCGCCAGTGGCGTTGACCTTCCACGCCTGGGCCAGTGAGGGCCGGTTGCGCGGGGCGGAGTCGCCACCGTTGACGAACTCCGTGGTGTTGAGCGCCGCGGTGTCCCCCACGGGGGTCACGACGGCGGGCTGGTAGATCTGCCCGACCTTGATCGCGTCGTCACCCAGCGCGTCGACCTGACCGGTGCCGGCATCGGCGTCGATGAAGGCGTAGGTGCCGGGGGCGGTGGCCTCGTTGAGGCGGTCGACGAGGTGCGCGATCGCGCTTTCGGGTCCGTAGCCGTCGTTCTCGATCTCGTTGACCCCCAGCACGTCGGGGTCGAGCGCGAGGATCGCCGCGACCGACTTGGGCCACTGCCGGTCGAACTCCTCCTGGGTGTCGGCGCCCCGGCAGTCGGTCGGGCCGCCGGAGACGCCGCTCGTGCAGTTGTCGACCGTGTCGGGAAACCCGTCGAAGGTGTTGAAGTAGTTGAGCAGGTTCATCCCGACGACCCGGAGGCTGCCGCCGACCTCCTCGGGCGTGGTCGGCCTGGGGTTGGTGGGCTCGAACGTGATGGAGCCCCCGAGGGCGCCGAGCGGTCGCAGACGGAAGGCGTTGGGGCTGGCCGAGTTGCCGCCCCACGTGTACGTCATCACGCCGGTGGCACCGGTGGTCGTGTCGCCGCCGCGCAGGGTGTTGCTCGCGCTGAGCGGCTGACCGCCCCGGCCGAAGACGATCGGGTCAGGGTTCTGGGCCTGGGTGTCGTCGTCGACGATGATCCGGTTGAGGTCGTTCTCGGCCTGCAGCACGAGCGCCGCCGCACCGGGGGCGACCACGTTGGTCGGCTGCTGGAGGCGGCCACCCGAGGAGAGCACCACCTGGCCGAAGCGGCCCAGCTGGAAGTGCTCGGTCACGCTGAGGGTCTGGGGCATCGTCACGAGCATGCCCTCGACGCTCTCCAGGGCCGTCGCACTCGCCACCGGCAGGGTCACCTCGGTGGGCTCCACCGTGCCGGTGCCACAGGTGTCGATCGAGGTCACCGTGCTGATCTGGGTCTGGTCCTGGTACTCCTCCGCGGTGCCGCTGACGGTCACGACGTCCCCGAGGGACACCGAGTCGGCGTTGCCGTTGAACACGAAGATGCCGTCGGACGTCGCCGCGTCGCCGTCGCCGTCGACGTCCTGGAGGTAGAAGCCGCGCAGCGCCGGGCTCGGGCCCTCGTTGTCGCCCACCACGACGCCGCGGGTCACGACGGGTCCGGTGATCGCGGCGGCCGGGCCGGAGCCCTGGATGTCGTAGATCGGGGTGAAGTCGGCCGTGCACGTGTCGACGACGGTGAAGGTGCTGGTCACATCGGCGACGAGGGTGTCCGGGGGGTCGAAGGTGTCGACGTCCGACACCCCGGCAGCGGGGACGGTGAGGGTGCACTCGTCACCGGTCGGCAGCGCTGACGCGGGAGAGACGGTGTATGCCGTGGGCCCGCCGCCCACGGTGACGCCGACGTCACCGGCGCCCGTGCACGAGAGGCTGATCGCGTCGTCGGCCAGGGTGACCGGCTCGCTGAAGGTCACGGTGGGGCTGACCCCACCCGAGGCGTCGGAGCCGTCAGCGGGGGTGATGGCCGTGACGGTGGGCGCGGCGTCGACGACCGGGCCGGAGCAGCTCGAGGTGTGGGAGCCGAGGCCGTCGACGACGTCGATCGCCGAGCCCTCCCACTGGGCCGACGGATCGAAGGCGTCGGAGCCGTCGGGGTCGCCGGCGCAGATGTCGCTCAGGCGAGTGAGGGTCTGGTTGAGGGTGCTGGTGGGTGAGGATCCCCATTCGGTGCCGGGGTTGACGCCGACCTGGCCGATCACGTCGAGGACGGTGGTGCCCTTGCGCAGCACGACGGCGTCGTTGCCGTTCCAGTTCGCGTTCCCCGTGACGAGGTCGGCGACCGCCTTGATCGCGTCGTTGGCGCTGCTGTTGGCCTCGACGAAGACGTCGCCGTCGGCGACCGTGCCGCTCAGGGTCGTCGTGGAGTTGGCGCTGGAGGCGCCGTTGGGAAAGACCTGGACGGTGTAGCCGCCCGCTGCAAGGTCGACCGGGCCACCGGTGCCGTTGTAGATCTCGATGGCCTTGTTGTTGCTCGACCCCTCGACGTACTCCGAGAAGAAGAGGTCGCCCGCGGCGGCCGAGGCCGGTGCGGGCGAGAGGGCGACGGGCACGAGCACGGCGAGGGCGCCCGCGGCGACCCCCGCGACGAGCCGGCGGAACGACGATCGGGGCATGTGTCCTCCACGGGAGCCGGTGAGGTCGAGCGCCCTGTCGCGTGACCTCCACCGCAGCGTTGCGGCGCGAACCTAGCACCGGCATCCGACGCGGTCCACCGGAGCAGGTGGCGGAGCGGTGAACGGTCGATGCACACCCGCGCCGACTGCTCCGGGACCGGTCCCGTGAGGTTCAGCCCGCCCTGGGTTCCTCCGCCGGGCGGGTCACGACGAGCGAGGACCGCTCGAGGGTCAGGTGCACCGGGCAGCGGTCGGCGATGCGCAGGAGGTCGGCCCGCTGGTCGTCGGTGAGGTCGCCCTCCAGCACGATGCGGCGCTCCCAGCGGTCGATCAGCGGTGCGACGGCGCCCATCGACTCCTCGCAGTCCTCCGCGTGCGTCGTGTCGTGCCGCACGTCCACCTCGGCCCGCTCGAGAGGAATGCCCTTGCGACCGGCATACATCCGCATGGTCATGGAGGTGCACCCGCCGAGGGCGGCGGCCAGCAGCTCGTAGGGGTTCGGGCCGGCGTCGAGCCCACCCACCGACGGCGGCTCGTCGGTCACGAAGCGGTGCCTCCCGGCCACCACCTGGTTGGTGAAGGTCCCCTGACCGGTCTCACCGACCACGACACCGACGGCCGGCTCGGCGGCATCCGGCTCAGTCACCGGCTCGAGGTAGCGCTCGACCCAGGCGCGGATGATCGAGGCTGCGTATGCCGCATCCACCCGGTCGGTGAGGAGGTGGTCGGCACCATCGAGCGACACGAAGCTCTTGGGGTGCCTTGCGGCCGTGTAGATCTCGGCAGCGTTGCCGACGCCCACCGTCTGGTCGACCGGGGAGTGCATGACGAGGAGCGCCGCGTCGAGACCGGCAAGGCACTCCTCCAGGCTGTGCGCGCGCAGGTCGGCAATGAGCTGGGCCTTGACCCGGAACGGACGACCCCCGAGGTCGACGGTGGCCACCCCGTCACGCTCGACCTGACCGATCCCCTCGGCGAGGAGCGCGAGCACGTGGTCCGGTCTCGACGGTGCTCCGATGGTCACCACGGCCCGCACCGAGGGGAGGTGGCGGGCCGCAGCCAGCACGGCGGCGCCACCGAGGGAGTGGCCGATGAGCAGACCGGGAGCGTCGTAGTGCTCCTCGAGATGGCGGGCCGCCGCGACGAGGTCGGCGACGTTGCTCGTGAAGTTCGTGTCGGCGAAGTCGCCCTTGGAGGCCCCCAGCCCGGTGAAGTCGAAGCGCAGCACCGCGATGCCCGCCTCGGCGAGCGCCAGGGAGATGCGTGCGGTCGCGGCGCTGTCGGAGGAGCACGTGAAGCAGTGGGCGAAGACCGCGGTCCCACGAAGCGGTCCCACCGGCAGCTCGACCTTTCCGGCCAGGGGCGTCCCGCCGGCGCCGGTGAAGGTGATGCGGTCGCGTCGCGTGGTCATGGTGTCTCCTCGGCGGTGGGTCTCGCTCCCGTCGCTGACCCTGCCACGCCGTGCGTCGAAGGTCCCGGATCGAGGTGGATCGTTCACCGCAGCGAAAGGTCGGCCGCGGTCAGCGTGCCGTCACCGACCACCCGTGACAGGGGGCGCCACTGGCGCGACCGTGGGACGTCCGGCAGCTCGCGCAGAGACAGGTCAACCTGCCGGACGTCCTGGCTCTCGGGAACATCCGGGCCGCTCGGGTCCTTGGCCCAGGGGTAGGACGAGCGCCCGAGGACCCCGACCGGGGTCGCGGCGCACCCACCACAGTCAGGAGCCACCACCCATGAAGACCCGTGCACTCGGAGACCTCCAGGTCAGCGCGATCGGTCTCGGCGGTATGCCGATGTCCATCGAAGGACGCCCCGACCAGGACCGTTCGATCGCGACCATCCACGCCGCACTGGATGCCGGTGTCACCCTCATCGACACCGCAGACGCCTACCACCGCGACGCCGCCGATGTCGGTCACAACGAGTCCCTCGTCGCCGACGCCCTGCGGTCCTGGGGTGGCGACTCCGACTCCGTGGTCGTCGCCACCAAGGGCGGCCACCTGCGCCCCGGTGACGGCTCGTGGACCCTGAACGGCGACCCGGCATACCTCAAGCAGGCAGCGAAGGCCTCGGCCCAGCGCCTCGGCGTCGACGCCCTCGGGCTCTACCAGTTCCACCGCCCCGACCCGAAGGTCCCCTACGCAGACTCCATCGGCGCGCTGGCCGAGCTGCTCGCCGAGGGCGCCATCGCGCGCGCCGGCATCTCGAACGCCACGGTCGCGCAGATCGACGAGGCCAACGAGGTGCTGGGCGGCCGGCTCGTGTCGGTGCAGAACCAGTTCTCGCCGAAGTTCCGCTCAAGCCGCGAGGAGCTCGACCACTGCGCGGCGCTGGGGGTCACGTTCATCCCGTGGAGCCCGCTCGGCGGCATCACGAGCGCCAGCGAGCTCGGGTCGAACCACGCGGCCTTCGAGACCGTGGCGAAGGCGCACGGGGTGAGCCCCCAGCAGGTGGCCCTGGCCTGGGAGCTCGCGCTCGCCGACGTCGTGCTGCCGATCCCGGGGGCCTCGCGTCCGACCTCGGTGCAGGACTCGGCGCTCGCCGCCGACCTCGTGCTCACCTCGGACGAGATGGTGCTGCTCGAGAACGACGCCTGACCGCGACGTCGACGCGGGTGGAGGATCCGGTCCGCCGGGCGGTATCGGATCCTCCACCGTCAGCCCCGTCGGTGCGAGTAGGGGAGAATCGAGCGCGATGACCCTCACCGAGCGCCTCGCCGCCGCCTCCGCGACCGGCGCGGACGCGGCATTCGACGTCTTCCTCGACTGGGCCGGCGACCAGGGGTTCGCCCTGTACGCCGCGCAGGAGGAGGCCGTGCTGGCCCTCGCCGGCGGGGCGCACGTCGTGCTGGCCACCCCCACCGGGTCGGGGAAGTCGCTCGTGGCCGTCGCGGCGCATGCCCAGGCCCTCGCCGAGCGGCGACCCACCTGGTACACGGCGCCGATCAAGGCCCTGGTGAGCGAGAAGTTCTTCGCCCTCGTCGAGATCTTCGGCGCCGACAAGGTCGGCATGCTCACCGGCGACGCGGCCGTCAACGCAGACGCCCCGATCATCTGTGCCACGGCCGAGGTGCTCGCGAACCACGCTCTGCGAGAGCGGGATGCCGCGGACATCGGGATCGTGGTGATGGACGAGTTCCACTACTACGCCGAGCCCGACCGCGGCTGGGCGTGGCAGGTGCCGCTGCTCCTGCTCCCCGACACCCAGTTCCTCCTCATGTCGGCGACCCTCGGCGACACCACGGCATTCGAGGAGGACCTCGCGACACGTACCGAGCGGGAGACCGTCGCCGTGACCGGGGTGGAGCGGCCCGTGCCACTGGAGTTCGAGTGGGTGCTCCTGCCCGTGCACGACACTCTCGAGCTGCTGCTGCGCGACGACCGCGCGCCGGTCTACGTCGTGTCCTTCACGCAGGCGGCCGCGGTCGAGCAGGCGCAAGCGCTGATGTCGGTCGACATCATCTCCTCGGAGCGCAAGAAGGCGATCAAGGAGGCGGTCGGGGGGTTCCGCTTCGGGTCGGGGTTCGGGGTGGCGCTGCGACGGCTGGTGCTGCACGGCATCGGGGTGCACCACGCCGGGATGCTGCCGAAGTACCGCCGGCTCGTCGAGACCCTCGCGCAGCGCGGTCTGCTCGCGGTGATCTGCGGCACCGACACCCTCGGCGTGGGCATCAACGTGCCGATCCGCACGGTGCTGCTGACCTCGCTGACGAAGTACGACGGGCGCCGCCAGCGGATCCTGCGCGCGCGGGAGTTCCACCAGATCTCGGGGCGTGCGGGGCGAGCCGGCTTCGACACGATGGGCTACGTCGTGGTGGAGGCCCCAGAGCACGTCATCGAGAACGCCAAGGCGATGGCTCGGGCGGGCGGGGACCCGAAGAAGGAGCGGCGGATCACCCGCAAGCGCCCGCCCGACGGGGTGCTGTCCTACGCCGAGTCGACCTACGACAAGCTCGTCGCCGCGAGCCCCGAGCCGTTGGTGTCGAGGATGAAGGTCGACCACGCGATGGTGCTCAACGTGCTCGACCAGTGGGAGGGGCAGCAGGCCGCGCTGCGCACCCTGTTGCTGGACAACCACGAGGATGCCGCGCGGCGCGAGGCGCTCGTCGAGCGGGCTGTCCAGGTGATGGGCTCGCTGCTGCGGGCCGGGGTGATCGAGCCCGACGACGGCTCGAGCGTCGACGACTGGGTGCCACCCGAGGCAACCCCTCCCGCTCCCGCTCCCCCTCCCACACCCGCTGAGGCTCCCGCTCCCGCACCCGCTGGGGCTCCCGCTCCCGCACCCGCTGGGGCTCCCGGGTTTGGACACCATGGTGGCGAAACCCTGGAGGGGCGTCCAGATCTCGACGCCGTCCCAGCGTTTGAGCACCATGGCGTCCAAACCGGGGACGACGACGCCCGCGAGGCTCGAGACTCGGGCGAGGCCCACGACTCTGCGGGAGGGGGGCTGGGGGCGCTCGGCGAGGCCCTCGCCGCAGCCGGCCTCACTCCCACCCCTCCCCCGCTTCGTCCGTCAGATCGCGGCGACACGCCGTCGAACCCCGCCGAGACCAGCACCTCGACAGACGAGGCGGGTGAGGGTCAGGACCCGGATGCCGCGCCGCCGACAGCCCTAGAACGCTTCGTCCGCGGGGAGGGCCGCACCTACGCCGAAGGCCCCTTCCAGGTGGCGCTCGACCTGCACGACGGCTTCGCGCTCAACCAGCCGTTGTCGGCCTTCGCCCTCGCGGCACTCGACCTGTTCGCCCCGGAGAACCCCGGCTACGCGCTCGACGTCGTGAGCCTCATCGAGGCCACCCTCGACGACCCGCGACCGGTGCTCATGGCCCAGCGCTTCGAGGCCCGCGGTGAGGCCGTCGGCGCGATGAAGGCCGACGGCATGGACTACGAGGACCGGATGGACGCGCTCGACGAGGTGACCTGGCCGATGCCGCTCGCGGAGGAGCTCGAGGGTGCGCTGCGCGTCTACCGCCAGCGCCACCCGTGGGTCGACCCTCGGGGCCTCTCCCCCAAGTCCGTGGTGCGCGAGCTCTACGAGCGGGCGATGACCTTCGGCGAGTTCGTCGCCCACTACAAGCTCGCCCGGGCCGAGGGCGTCCTCCTGCGCTACCTCACCGACGCCTACCGCGCGCTGCGCTCGACCATCCCGATGTCGGCGCGCACCGAGGAGCTCGACGACATCGTCGAGTGGATCGGCGAGCTCGTGCGGCACACCGACTCCAGCCTGCTCGACGAGTGGGAGTCCCTGACCCACCCGACAGCGGAGGGCGTCACCGAGGTGCGCGTCCCCACCGAGAACCGCGCGCTGAGCGCCAACCCCCGCGCCCTGCGGGTGATGCTCCGCCAGGCGATGTTCCGCCGGGTCGAGCTGCTCTCCCTCGGCCGGTATGCCGCCCTGGCCGCCCTCGACGACGGACTCACCTCCGAGGCCTGGGCGGATGCCGCGGACCGCTACCTCGCCGAGTACGACGCGATCGGCACCGGGCCGGAAGCTCGCGGCCCGGCATTCTTCTCCGTCTCCGACGACGAGGACGGGGTGTGGGTCGCGACCCAGATCCTCGAGGACCCCGACGGCGACCGGGACTGGCGGATCACCGCCGAGCTCGACATAGCAGCGACCGACGAGGCCGGCGAGCTCGTGCTGGTCACGACCGGGATCGGGCCCACCTGACGCCGACGACGACTGCCGGGGCCACGGCAGCGACGATCCACGCCATCCGCGTGCTCGCCCTCCCCCACCTCGGGGGCCCCGCGGGTGTCGTCGTCCCCGGTTTGGACACCATGGTGCTCAAACGCTGGGACGGCGTCGAGATCTGGACGCCCCTCCAGGGTTTCGCCACCATGGTGTCCAAACCCGGGAGCCTCAGGGGCGTCTGTGGCGGACACGGCGTCTGTGGCGGGCGCGGCGTCGGTGGCGGACACGGCGTCGGTGGCGAGGGCGGGGGCGGAGGGCGGAGGCGGGGGCGGAGGGCGGAGGCGGGAGATGCCCGGACGCAACGACACGGGCCGGTTCGGGGGGCTAGCGTGAGGACATGAGCGGCTCCGCCCGGATGCGACCCGCCACGGTGCACGACCTCCCCGGCGTCTACCGCGTGTGCCTGCTCACCGGCCTGTCGGGCGGGGACGCCAGCGGGGACCATGCCGACCCCGATCTCCTGGGCCATGTGTACGTCGGCCCCTACGTGATGTTCCCGGATGCCGTTGCCCTCGTCATCACCGACGAGCAGGGGGTCGCGGGCTACTGCGTCGGGGTCCCCGACACGACCGCTTTCGAGCAGTGGTGCGAGCGCGAATGGTGGCCGCCGCTCCGGGAGCAGCACCCCCTCCCCTTCGGCCCCACCGCATCTCGGGCATCCGCGCCAGCCAGGCCGTCCACGCCCGCGGACGCCGCCCTGGTCCGCCGTCTTCACCACCCCGCGACCACCGACCCCGGGGTGTCCACGGCATACCCGGCCCACCTGCACATCGACCTGCTGCCCCGGCTCCAGGGGCAGGGCTGGGGCCGGCGGCTCATGTATCGCCTGCTCGAACGGCTCGCCGTGGCCGGTGCCACCGGGGTGCACCTCGTCGTCGCGTCCGAGAATGCGGGCGCGCACCACTTCTACGAGCGGCTCGGTTTCACCGAGATCGGCCGCGACGGCGAGTCCCGCACCTACGCCCGGCCGCTGGCGCGCTGACCCGCCCCGCGCGCCGACCCGCCCACCGGAGCCCGGCCCCTGTCCAAGGTTCGGCGTCGTGACCTGACGAGATGCAGATCTTCGGTCACGCGCCGCCTCCCCTGTCGGTGCTCGGGGTGAGACTGGGTGGGCAGGCCAAGCGACACGCCGCCCACGAGAGGACACCGGCATGACCCCCGCCGCGTGCGACCCCACGTCCCTGTTGACCCGGTACGACGAGGTGCGCTCCCACACCGAGCGCCTCGCCCAGCCACTCTCTCCCGAGGACCAGACGGTCCAGTCGATGCCCGACGTCTCTCCGACGAAGTGGCACCGGGCGCACGTCACGTGGTTCTTCGAGACGTTCGTGCTCGCCGACCACGAGAACGACTTCGCCCCGTTCCAGGACACCTACTGGTTCCTCTTCAACAGCTACTACGAGAGCCTCGGGCCCCGCTACTCCCGGCCCGACCGCGGTCTCGTCACGCGGCCCGGAGCCCACGACGTGGGCATCTACCGCGGCAACGTCGACCAGCGCATGCACGACCTCATCGACACCCTCGACGAGGGGTCGCTCGGCAAGCTCGCCGCCACGATCGAGCTCGGCTTCCACCATGAGCAGCAGCACCAGGAGCTGCTCCTCATGGACATCAAGCACGTGCTCTCGCGCAACCCGATGAACCCGGTGTATGCCGGGCACGCACCCGAGCGCTGCGAGCCCGACGCGATGACGTTCGTCGAGGTGAAGGGCGGCCTCGTCGAGGTGGGTCACGAGGGTGACGGCTTCTCCTTCGACAACGAGCTGCCGAGGCACCGGCAGTAGCTGGAGCCCTACCGCGTCGCCGACCGGCTCGTCACCAATGCCGAGTGGCTGGAGTTCATCGGCGACGGGGGCTACGAGCGGCCCGGCCTCTGGCTCTCCGACGGCTGGACGAGGGTGACCGGTGAGGGCTGGCGCGCACCGCTCTACTGGAGCGAGCACGACGGCACCTGGATGGAGCACACCCTGCACGGCACGTGGCCGGTCAACCCCGGGCTGCCCGTGGCCCACGTGAGCTTCTACGAGGCGGACGCGTACGCGACCTGGGCTGGGAAGCGGCTGCCCAGCGAGGCCGAGTGGGAGCACGCCGTGGTCTCCGACGGCCAGGCCCGGCCCATCGGGTCAGGGCCTCGGGGTGAGGCGCCCGACGACACCGACCTGCTCACCGCTGGTGTCCGGCGAGAGCCCTCGGGTGGGGGCTCGTTCCATCCCCAGCCGGCGCCACCGGTCGGCGGCGCCCACCTGTTGCGCCAGGTCCACGGCGACTGCTGGGAGTGGACGTCCTCGGCATACCACCCCTATCCCGGTTTCCACCCGCCCGCCGGCGCGATCGGGGAGTACAACGGCAAGTTCATGTCCAACCAGATGGTGCTTCGGGGCGGCTGCGCGCTCACCGCCCCGGGTCATGCCCGCGCCACGTATCGCAACTTCTTCCCGCACGGGGCGCGGTGGGCGCTCTCCGGGGTGCGCCTCGCCGACGGTGGCGCGCCGAGGACCACCGCGTGAGCGGCGAGGCGCGCGAGCCGCGCGTGCAGGTGCTCCTCGACCCCGACTGGGCGGCCGGCTCCCTCGTCGAGGACGTGCAGCGCGGCCTCGGGGGCCGACCCCGGCGGCTCCCACCGAAGTGGCTCTACGACGAGCAGGGCTCGCGGCTGTTCGACGAGATCACCCGCCTGCCGGAGTACTACCCCACCGAGGCGGAGCGCGACATCCTCCACGACCACGCCGCGGAGATCGCCGAGGTCTGCGACGCCGCGACGCTCGTGGAGCTGGGGAGCGGCACGAGCGACAAGACCCGCACGCTGCTCGACGCCTTCCGGTCGTCCGACCGGCGGCACGGGCCGCTGCGCCGGTTCGTGCCGGTCGATGTCTCGGAGGCAACGCTGCGCGAGGCCGCGACCCAGCTGAGCGGCCGCTACCCGGGCCTGGTGGTCGAGGCCGTCGTCGGCGACTTCACCCTGCACCTGGCCGACCTGCCGCGCGAGGACCGGCGCCTCGTCGCGTTCCTCGGCAGCACCATCGGCAACCTCTACGTCGAGGAACGCGCGGCCTTCCTCGGCGCGCTCGCCGACTCCCTGGCCGTCGGCGAGTGGCTGCTGCTGGGCACCGACCTCGTGAAGGACGTCGACCGGGTGGTCGACGCCTACTTCGACGCGGGCGGGGTCACCGAGCGGTTCGTGCGCAACAGCCTCATCGTGCTCAACCGCGAGCTCGGGGCCGACTTCGACCCCGGCGCCTTCAGCTACGTCCCGCTGTGGGATCCGCACATGGAGCGGATGGACCTGCGGCTGCGGGCCGAGGAGCCCCAGCGCGTCACGATCCCGGGCGCGCACCTCGTCGTCGACTTCGCGACCGGCGAGGAGATCTGTGTCGAGATCTCGACGAAGTTCCGGCTCGACGGTGTCGCCGTCGAGCTGGCCGAGGCCGGGTTCGAGGTCGCACAGACGTGGACGGATGCCGCGGACGACTTCGCCCTGACCCTCGCGCGCCGGCGCTGACGGCCCGGCATCACCGCCGGCCGACACGCGCGTCGGGGGACGCCTCGAGACCGTCGAGGATCCGGTCGAGGACGAACTCGAACGTGCCGTCGCCGTTGTCCCCGGCGATGTGCTGGCGGATGTGCTCCACCAGGTGCGGGTACGAGCCCTGCGGGAGCGATTCGAGGAACGCGGTCGCGAGTGACGCGTCGGTGCTCCTGACCTCCTCCGGCACGAGCGGCTGCTGGAGTGCCGAGCCGACGACGTGGTTGGTCAGCGCGTGGAAGCCCTGGTGCGCCGTCACGGGGTCCAGCGCGCTCGTCGCGAGGGCGTGCAGCCAGGTCTCCATGAGGCCCAGCCGGTGCTGGCCCGGCGACCGGACGAACCACGCCGGCGCGGCCCAGGGATGGGCGGAGAGCATCTCCCGTGCCGAGAGGACCGACCGCCGGAGCGCCGAACGCCAGGGCGCGTCCTCGCCGGGCAGGTCGACCTCCCCCACGACGAGGTCGAGCATCCCGTCGAGCAGGTCGTCCTTGGTGCGGACGTGGTTGTAGAGGGACATCACCTCGAAGCCGAGGTCCGCGGCGAGCGAGCGCATCGTGAGGCCGTCGATGCCCTCCCGGTCCGCGAGCCGCACCCCGGCCCGCAGGATCCGCTCGCGCGTCAGGGGCGCTCGGTTCTGGCGGGGTGGGCGTCGTGGCACTTGACGAACATACACCGTACGTATACGGTTCCTGGCCATGGACGTACAACGTACGCAAGCAACCGACTCGACGGCCCCGACCGGCTCCACCGGCACGACACATGCCGGGGGCGGTGTGGCACCGGCAGAAGGCCGCACGATGCGCGCGGCATGCTGCGACCGCTATGGACCACCTACGGAGGTGCTCCGGGTCGCCGAGGTCCCGGTCCCCGTGCCGAAGCCGGGCGAGGCACTGGTGCGGGTGCGCGCCGCCGGCCTCAACGCCCTGGACTGGCACGTGGTGCGCGCCAAGCCGTTCATCGCGCGCTTCGACAAGGGCCTGTTCCGACCGAGCTTCTCGGGCCCCGGCGCCGAGATCGCCGGAGTGGTCGAGGCCCTCGGCGCTGGGGTCACGTCGGTGAAGGTCGGCGACGAGGTGATGGCGGACATCTCCGGGGTCGGGCTCGGCGGGCTGGCGCAGTGGCGGTGCGTGCCGGTCGAGGTCCTCGTGTCGAAACCCGCCAGTGCCAGCTTCGTCGAGGCCGGCGGGCTGCCCCTGGCCGGGGGCACCGCCCTGCGAGCCCTGCGTGAGGTCGCCCGGGTGAGCGAGGGTGAGCGGGTCCTCATCCACGGCGCGTCGGGCGGTGTCGGCACCTTCGCGATCCAGGTCGCGAAGATCCTCGGTGCGCACGTGACCGCGCTCTGTGGCGCCACCCGGATGGAACAGGCCGACGCCCTCGGCGCCGACGAGGTGCTCGACCGCGCCGTGGTCGACCTCGCCGGCACGGACCTCCGCTGGCACGTCGTGGTGGGGGCCAACGGACACCAACCCCTGCGCGTCTACCGCCGGTTGTTGGAGCCCGGCGGTAGATACGTCATGGTGGGCGGCACCAACCGGCAGATCTTCGGGGCGCTCCTCCTCGGGCGGCTCCTGTCGACCAGGGACCGCAGCCTTCGTGCGGTCAGGCACTCCCCCAGCGCCGAGCTCGTGGCAGATCTCGCGGGCTGGGTGGAGGAGGGCCGCCTGCGCACGGTGGTCGGGCAGACCCACCCCCTCGAGGATGCCGTGGCCGCCCTGGCCGCGGTCGACTCCGGTCACGGCGCGGGCAAGGTCGTCGTCACGGTCGGCCACGAGACGACTGAGACGACTGAGACGACTGAGACGACTGAGACGAGCTGACGCCCGGCGGTCAGGTTCGACACCCGGGCGTCCTCTCGCGATGGCATCGCCGAGGGTGCGCGACACTGTGCAGATGCGGACCTCGGGCGCGCACGTCCTCCTCACCGGTGCGACCGGCACGATCGGCGTGGCCCTGGCCCACCGCCTGGTCGAGCGTGGTGCGAGGGTCACCCTGCTCGCCAGAACCCCCGCAGCGCTGGAGTCCCTCGCTCTCGCGACCGGAGGGGCACCCTTCCCGGCGGACCTGTGCGACCGCGCCACCCTCCGCGGACTCGTCGAGCGGGTCGAGGCGCGACACGGCCCGGTCGACGTGCTGCTCAACAACGCCGCGGTCGAGACCATCGGGCAGCTGACCGACCTCACCGCCGACGCCCTGCGCCGCACCATCGACCTCAACCTCACCGCACCGCTCGAGCTCTGTCGTCAGGTGCTGCCCGGCATGCTCACCCGCGGCACCGGCCACCTGGTCAACGTCTCGTCCCTCGCGGGCGTCGCCACCTTCCCGGGGCTCGCCGCCTACGGGGGGAGCAAGGCAGGCCTGACGCACGCGACCTCGGGCCTACGCGCCGACCTGCGCGGCGCACCGGTCGGTACCCTGGCCGTCGAGATCGGCCCGGTCACCTCGGAGATGATGGGCCGCATCGCGCACCACGGCCCCAGCGCCGCGGCATTCGACCGGGTGCTACGCGCCCGGCTCCTCACCATGCTCGACGCCGACGTCGTGGCCCGCCGAGTGGTCACCGCCATCGAACAGGACCGGCCCCACCTGTGCCTGCCCAGACGAGCTGCTCCGCTGGCCGCTGTCTCCAGGACTCCTCGCGCACTCGTGCGAATCGCCCTCTCCGGCATACGGACTCGTGACGCCTCGCCTCGACCCGTCCTACGGGCCGTCAGGTGACCCACCACCGCACACCGGTGCGCCGGAAGATCGCGATGGCCACCTGGCGGCCGTCGCGTGACGGTCGGATCCATGCACGAATGGAGGTCGACGCGTCCGCGACGCTCGCCTACCTCCACCGCCTGAGAACCGACTCCGGCGAGCGGGTCACCATCACCCACGTCGTCGGAGCCGCACTCGGACGAGCCATCCGGCAGGTCCCGGAGATCCGTGCACGCATCGTCCTGGGGCGCCTGGTGGAGCTCGACAGCTGCGACATCGGGTTCGCGGTGGACATCGAGCAGGGGTCTGACCTCGCGCCGGTCAAGGTGGCGGCCGTCGACACCCTGAGCCCGCTCGAGGTCGCCCGGGCCGTGAGCGCGGGTGCCGATCGACTGCGGGCGCACGAGGATGCCGCCCACCGCCGGACGTCGTGGCTCGTCCGCCTCGCGCCGAGCTGGGCGATGCGGCCGGCCCTGTCGTTCGCGAGCCTCGTGTCGGGTGGGCTCGGGCGCGCGGCACTGGGCCAGCCCGGATTCCCGCTCGGCACGGCATTCGTCTCCAACGTCGGCACGCTCGGGCTCGACGAGGCCTTCCTCGCCCCGTTGCCCTTCGCGCGCACCCCGGTCTACCTCGCGGTCGGCGCGATCCAGGACAAGGCCGTCGTGGTCGATGGCGAGGTGGTCGTGCGCCCGGTCGTCGTCCTCGTCGCGACCGCCGACCACCGGATCGTCGACGGGTCCCAGGCGGGTCGGATGGCCGGCATCATGCGCGACCTCGTGCTGCACCCCGAGCGACTGGACGACATCGCGTAACCTGCTGCGCGTCATGAGTGCCACCCTCACCGCCCGCGGCCTGAGCGCCGGCCACGGCGCCCGAGTCCTGTTCGAGGGCCTCGACCTCGTCGTCGGTGCCGGCGACGTCGTGGGCCTCATCGGTGTCAACGGTGCCGGCAAGTCCACCCTCCTGCGACTCCTGGCTGGCGAGGCGGAGCCCGAGGACGGCAGGGTCACCATCACCCCCGACACAGCGAGCGTCGGCCACCTCCCACAGGAGCCGGACCGTCGGGGGGACGAGACCGTGGCCGGCTTCATCGCCCGCCGCACCGGGGTCGGCGCCGCCCAGGCCGAGCTGGATGCCGCATCCGACGCCCTGGCGGTCGGCGGCCCGGGTGTGGACGACCGGTATGCCGTGGCGCTGGACACGTGGCTGGCCCTGGGCGGTGCCGACCTCGATGAACGCGCGTGGGTGACCCTCGCCGAGATCGGGCTCGACGTCGACCCGGCCACGCCGATGGCGGCGCTCTCCGGCGGTCAGGCGGCGCGCGCCGGCCTCGCGGCGTTGTTGTTGTCGCGCTACGACGTGCTCCTTCTCGACGAGCCCACCAACGACCTGGACCTCGACGGGCTGGACAGGCTGGAGCGCTTCGTCAGCGGGCTGCGCATCCCCGCGGTCATCGTCAGCCACGACCGCGAGTTCCTCGCCCGCACGATCACCCGGGTGGTCGAGCTCGACCTCGCGCAGCGCAGCGTCGGCGTCTACGAGGGCGGCTACGACAGCTACCTCGCCGAGCGCGAGGTAGCCCGGCGGCACGCGCGGGAGGAGTTCGAGGACTACGCCGACACCAAAGGCCGGCTCGAGCAACGTGCTGTCACGCAACGGAACTGGATGGCCGTGGGGGTCCGCAACGCGCGAAGGAAGGCCACCGACAACGACAAGTTCATCCCGGCGTTCCGGGCCGAGTCGGCTGAGAAGCAGGCCGCGAAGGCTCGCCAGACCGAGCGGATGATCGAGCGGCTCGAGGTCGTGGCCGAGCCCCGAAAGGAGTGGGAGCTGCGGATGACGATCGCGCATGCCCCTCGCTCGGGCACGGTCGTGGCCTCCGCCGCGCGGGCGGTCGTGCGGCGCGGCGACTTCACGCTCGGGCCGGTCGACGCACAGGTCGACTGGGCCGACCGCATCGTCGTCACCGGCGCCAACGGCTCGGGCAAGTCCACCCTCATCGCCATGCTGCTCGGCGCCCTGCCCGTCGACGAGGGCACCGCCGGACTCGGGTCGAACGTGCGCGTGGGCGAGGTCGACCAGGCCCGGGGCCTGTTCCTGGGCTCGGAGTCGCTGGCGCGGGCCGTCGGGGATGTCGTGCCCGACTGGTCCGATGCCGAGGTGCGCACCCTGCTCGCGAAGTTCGGGCTGGGGGCGGAGCACGTGCACCGCCCGGCCGACTCCCTCTCACCCGGTGAGCGCACCCGCGCCGCCCTCGCGCTGCTGCAGGCGCGGGGGGTCAATCTGCTCGTGCTCGACGAGCCGACCAACCACCTCGACCTGGCCGCCATCGAGCAGCTGGAAGAGGCCCTGGACTCCTTCCCGGGCACCGTGCTGCTCGTGACCCACGACCGGCGGATGCTCGCCGATGTGCGTGCCACTCGCCGCTGGCACGTCGAGGACGGCCGACTCACCGAGCCCTGACCTTGACCCCTCTCCCCCCTCCCTTTCCCCCGTGGCGGGGGGCCATAAAACGCCCGGGGGCGGGAGCGGGGGGGGGGGGGGGGGGGGGGGGGGAGGGGGGGGGGGGGGGGGGGGGGGGGGGGGCGGGTGGTGAGCAGAGTGGGCCAGGCCGGATGGGTGGAGGGTGTACTTATCCCTACAAAGGAAGCTGGTAGATCAAGGCAGGAGTGGCAACCACTAGC
>JBBSQC010000023.1:0-55241 GCA_038258215.1 Actinomycetales bacterium
CTCCGACGACCGCACGCGGGAGGCGGTCGACTCGCAGCTCAGGGGGACCCCTCGGCAGGCTGAGGACAATGTGAGGACAGTCGCGAGCGAGTAAACACATACCTGCAGGTCAGCGGCCTATGGTGGACGAGTCGGGCTGTAGGCCGGGTTCTGTCCCGCGCCGCCGGTGCCGGCGCCGCGGTGACGGTCATCCATCTCGGGTGGCCGTTGCCGACCACCTCCAGCGCCCTACCCGCGTGCTCGGGCGGGCCGCCCTCGATCGCACGCTGTCTGGGCTTGCTCCGGATGGGGTTTACCGAGCCGACCTGGTCGCCCAGGCCGCTGGTGGTCTCTTACACCACCGTTTCACCCTTGCTCCCACCGCCGAGGCGATGGGAGCGGTCTCTTCTCTGTGGCACTGTCCCGCGGGTCGCCCCGGGTGGCTGTTGGCCACCATCCTGCCCTTCGGAGCCCGGACCTTCCTCGGCGGTGGTTGCCCACCGACGCGACCGTCCGCCCGACTCGTCCGCGCTCAGTCTAGGGCCAGCACGAGGTGTCCGTCGGACACCTCCGCCGAGACGACCCGCACGCGCACCGACGCACCCGGCTCAGCCTTCGCCCCGGGCACCTTCGTGAGCACGGGAAGGTCCACGAGCTGCACCTCCAGGCCCGACTCGCTGCGGTCCACCACGACGGCGTCGAACACCTCCCCCACCCTCCCCTGCAGGACCGCGGCCTCCGTCGCGTCGGCGCAGGCCCGCTCGGCCGAGCGGGCGCGCTGGTCCGAGGCGCGCATCAGGTCGGGAAGATCCGCGAGAGCGGAGCGCACCTCCTGCGGGACCTCCACCCCACGGCTCACCGCCTCACACACCACGAGACCGAACCGGTCGACGAGCCGGCGCAGCGGGGCGGTGACGTGCGCGTAGGGCGCAGCGACCGCCCCGTGCTCGCGCTCGGTCGGGACCTCTCCGTCGAAGGCCGTGTAGCCGGCTCCCCGGAACAGCGTCGTCGCCTCGTGGATGAGCGCCAGGTGACGGGGGTTCGTACGGTCCAGGGAGCGCACGAAGTCGCCGTAGGGCTCACCGTCGGGCCACTGCGCGTGCAGGCCCCGGGCCGCACGCTTGAACCGCGCGATCGCCCCCTCAGTGGGTGCCGGCATGGTCCGCAGGACGCCGACGCCGGCCTCGATCATCATCGTCGCGGCGGCCATCCCGGTGAGCAGCGAGATCTGCGCGTTCCAGTCCTCGGCCGCGACGGGGGGCCGGAAGTCGAGCACGAACCCCCCGTCGTCCTCCTCGCGCACCTCCTGCTCCGGCATCGGCAGGCTGGCCCCGCCCCGGGCTCGCTCGAGCGCGATCCGGCGCTCGCCGACCTCGCGGAGCAGGACGAACCGGTCGTCGTCGCCACCGCGGTCGATGGAGCCCTGGACCCCGGTGTAGTCGAGGCGCTCGACGCTGCGCACCAGCGCCCGGGCCACCCGTGCCGAGGTGAGCTCACCCGTGGCGTCCAGGCGCAGGTCCCAGACGAACGCCGGTCGGACCACGTCGGGAAGCAGGCTGGCGGCGTCCTCGGAGAGCACCTTCGGGTGCAACGGCACTCGCACGTCGGGGCAGTAGACGGTCTGTCCGCGCTCGCGGGTCTCCCGGTCCAGGGGCCCGCCGAGCCGGACGAAGGCCGGGACGTCGGCGATCGCGTAGCGCACCCGGTGACCCGCACCGTCGCGCTCGAGGTGCATCGCCTGGTCCAGGTCCATCGAGCCGGGCGGGTCCACGGTGAAGTAGGGGACGTCGGTCTGGTCGAGCGTTGGGAGATCCGGGGGGCGGGCCGCAACCTCCTCGGCCTCCCTCAGCGCCTGCTCCGGGTAGGCCAGGGAGAGGCCCAGCTCCTCGCGCACCGCCTCGAACCGGGCACGCAGCGCCGCCACCACCCCCTCCGGCGTCTCGGCCTCGGGGGGTGCCAGCGTCACGCGGGGATGGGGCATGACGCTCAACCTAACCTCCGTAGGCTGTCCGTCGTGCTGATCCTCCTGCCCCCGTCGGAGTCGAAGGCGACACGTGCGCGGGGCCGCCCGAGCGTCCCGTCGTCCTGGTCCTTCCCCTCCCTGACACCGACGCGCGAGCGGGTGACGGAGGCGCTGGTGTCGGTGAGCGCCTCCGCGGAGGCCGCGCGCCTGCTGGGGGTCTCCGACGCGCTGCTGACCGAGGTCGAGCGCAACCTGCGGCTCGACCGTGCCCCGTCGATGCCGGCGGCCGAGGTCTACACCGGCGTCCTCTACGAGGCGCTCGACCTCGCGAGCCTGGACTCCGCCGCCCGCCGCCGCGCCAACCGGTGGGTGGTCATCGTCTCCGCGCTGCACGGGGCCGTGCGCCTCGGTGACCGGATCACGGCATACCGCCTGTCGATGGGGTCCACCCTCCCGCAGATCGGGCCACTCGCCGCGGCCTGGCGGCCCGTCCTGCAGGAGGTGCTTCCCGGTGCCGCCGGTCGGGGCCTCGTCGTGGACTGCCGGTCGGCGCCGTATGCCGCCGCCTGGCGTCCCGCGGCGGACCTGGCACCGCGATGGGTGCAGGTTCGGGTGCCCGGGGCCAGCCACCAGGCCAAGCACACCCGCGGCCTGGTCACCCGTCACCTGTGCGTGGTCGGCGCGGCTCCACGCTCGCCCGAGGGCCTGGCCGAGGTCGTGGGCCGCACCTTCGACATCGAGCTGCACGAGCCCGCCGGCCGCACCGCTCCGTGGGTCCTCGACGTGCGGCCACGGTGACCGGCGGCGACGTCCTGGGTCTCGGGGCCCGACTGCTCCCGATCGTCGTCTTCCTCCTCGCCATCACCATCACCGCCGAGGTGGCCGAGCGTGCGGGGGTCTTCGACGTGGCGGGCCACTGGGTGGCGCACGCCGGCCGTCGGCGCGTGTGGGTGCTCTGGGGTCTGTTCGCGGCTCTGTCGGTGGCGTGCACGGTCGTGCTGTCCCTGGACACGACGGCCGTGCTCCTCACCCCGGTCGGCATCGCCGTCGCACGCCAGATCGGGCTCGACCCGCGCCTCTTCGCGGTCACCACCTTGTGGATCGCCAACACCGGCTCGCTGCTCCTCCCGGTGTCCAACCTCACCAACCTGCTCGCCCTGGACACCTTCGCCCGTGAGGGTCTGGGGCACGGCGACTTCATCGCCCTGTCGTGGGCCCCGGCGCTCGCCTGCGTCCTGGTGACCCTCCTCCTCGTCGCGGGTCTGCACCGCCGGTCACTGCGGGGTCGGTACGAGACCGACCCCCCACCAGAGACACACGACCTCGTCCTGCTGCGCTGGGCCGGTGGAGTGTGCCTGGCGCTCGGGCCACTCTTCGCGCTGGGCTCGCCCCCGTGGCTCGTGTCGCTGGTCGCCTCGGCGGTCCTCGTCACGCTCGCCCGCGCCCGGGCCCCGCACCTGCTCCAGGGCCTTCCCGTGCCGTGGGTCATGGCCATCGCCCTCATCGGCGTCTCGGCCGCCGTCGAGCTCGCCCACGACCACGGCCTCGGCGCCCTCCTCACCTCGGTCATCCCCGAGGGCTCCTCCGGGGCGGGCCTCCTCGGCGTGGCGGGCGCCGGGGCCCTGCTGGCCAACATGGCGAACAACCTGCCCGCCTACCTCGTCCTGGAACCGGTCGCCTCGGACTCCGCGACCCGGCTCATGGCCCTGCTCGTCGGGGTCAACGCCGGCCCCCTGGTCACGCCCTGGGCCTCGCTCGCGACCCTGTTGTGGCTGCAGCGGTGTCGCAGCGCCGGTGTGAGCATCCCGTGGCGGTGGCTCGCGCCCGCCGGGGCGCTGTGCGCGCTGCTCGCGGTCGTGGCCGGCGCGCTGGCGCTCGCGGTGTCGACGGCGTGAGGCACCTCCACACCCAACCTTCGACAGCACCCGGCCGTCGCGCCCCGATGACGCCGGAGCGGGGTGTCGCGGCGAGAGTGGGGCCCATGACCGTCGTGACCGACCTGAGCCGGGTGCTCCAACGCAGGATCGGCGGCGCCCTGCGCTCGCGCGTGGCCGGTGACGACGCCGCCCAGCGGGCTCAGGTCATCTGGGGTCGCACCGGCGAACGGTGGTTCACGCCAGAGGACCCGATCTGGCGCGTGCACTCCGACGCCTCGATGTTCCCCGCGGGCGTGGCCGCCCTGCTCCTGCAGTCCCTGCACCCGGCCGCGATGGCCGGGGTCGCAGGCCACAGCGGCTACAAGAGCGACCCCTGGGGCCGGCTCCAACGCACCTCGCACTTCCTCGCGACGACGACCTTCGGCACCGTGGAGGACGCCGAGGCGGCCATCGGGCACGTGCGCGGCATCCACGACCGGGTGCGAGGTCGCGACGACGCGGGGAGGGCCTACCGCGCCAGCGACCCGAACCTGCTGGGCTGGGTGCACGTGGCCGAGGCGCACAGCTTCCTCACGGCCCACCAGCGGTATGCCGTCGAGCCGCTCACCGACGTGGAGGCCGACACCTACGTCGCCCAGTCGGCGCTCGTCGCGGAGCGCCTGGGCGCCGTCGACGTCGCGACGACGGTGGCCGAGCTGGCCGAGGCGCTCGCGGCCTACCGCCCCGAGCTCGAAGCGACCCCTGCGGCGCGTGAGGCGGCCCGGTTCCTGCTGCTCCAGCCCCCTGTGCCGCTCATGGCCCGCCCCGGCTACGGCCTGATCGCGTCCGGTGGGGTCTCCCTCCTCCCGCGCTGGGCCAGGCGCGAGCTGCGGCTGCCCGTCACAGGCCCGTCGATGGCCGCGGCCGGCGCGCTGGGGTGGGTCGGCACCGGCACGGTGCGCTGGGCGATGGCCGGGGTGGCCGAGGAGCGTCAGCTCGTCTCGGACGGCGCCTGAGGGTTCGGCGCGACGCCGGTGACGAGCTCCTCGATGCGCTCGAGGGTGCTCTGGATGTTCTTCTCGGTGGACGAGCTCATCGCCACCTTCACGAGAGGCTTGCTCAACGGCTTCTCCTGCGACAGGTCCCAGGTCTCGGTGACGAGGGTGCCGCCGTCGACGGGCTCGAGCTCATAGCGCCAGATCCGGCCCCCGATGACCGAGCCCAGCATCCCGCTCGCGGTGGTCTGCCACGCGATGCGGCGGTTCTCCTCGAACTCGACGACCGTGTTGAGGGTCGAGTAGGCGATCCCGAGCTTCATGTCCATGCCGAAGCGGTCGCCCGGTCCGAGCCGGCGCCCGCCGCTGCGCGCGGACCGCACGGTGTCCCCACCATCGATGGCGGCGTGCCCCGCCGGGTCTGCGAGGAGGTCGAAGATCGGCTCGGGCTCCGAGGGGATCAGGCGTCGACCGGAGATCGTGTCGTGAGAGGTCATGGGACGGGACGCTAACAGGGCAGCCCAGGGTGGTCTCAGCCCGCCACCCTCGCCGCCGCCGTGACGCCGGCCTCCAGGTCGGCGATGACGTCGCGCACGTCCTCCAGGCCGACCGACACGCGGACCGTGCCGTCGGTGATGCCGACCGCCGCGCGCGCCTGCGGGTCGAGACGCCGGTGGGTGGTGGTGGCCGGGTGGGTGGTGAGCGACTTCGCGTCACCGAGGTTGTTGGAGATGTCGATGAGCCGCAGGGCGTTGAGGAAGGCGAAGGCACCGGCCTTCCCGCCCGCCACGTCGAAGGTGACGACCGTGCCTCCCCCGCCCTCGAGCTGGCGCAGGGCCAGCTGGTGCTGGGGGTGGCTCTCCAGGTGCGGGAAGAGCACCCTGAGCACCCCCCGCTCCTGCGCCTGCCACTCCTCGAGGGTCCTCGCCACCTCCAGCGCCGACCGCGCCATGGCCCGGACCCGCAGGTCGAGGGTCTCCAGTCCCTTGGTCATCACCCATGCGTTGAACGGCGACATCGCGGGGCCGGTGTGCCGCATGAGGTTCTTCACCGGTCCCTCGATGAACTCCTTCGTCCCGAGGATCGCCCCGCCGAGTGCTCGTCCCTGTCCGTCGATGTGCTTGGTGGCGGAGTAGATGACGATGTCGGCGCCGTGCGCCAGTGGGTGCGAGAACACCGGTGTGCCGAAGACGTTGTCGACGACGACCTGCGCCCCGGCGGCGTGCGCCAGGTCGCACACGGCCGAGATGTCGACGAGCTCCTGCATCGGGTTGCTCGGGGTCTCGAAGAAGACCGCCGCCGTGGGCACCGACAGCGCCTCGCGCCACTGGTCGAGGTCGGCGCCGTCGACGAAGACCGTCTCGACCCCCCACCGGGGAAGGATCTCGTCGAGGATGACGAAACACGACCCGAAGAGCGCCCGCGAGGCCACCACCCGGTCCCCCGACCCGGCCAGCGCGGCCATCGCCGTGAACACCGCCGCCATCCCGGATGCCGTGGCGAAGCAGGCCTCGGCGCCCTCGAGCAGCCGCATCCGCTCCTCGAACGCGGTGACGGTGGGATTTCCGTATCGGCTGTAGATGTAGTGCTCGACCTCGTCCTTGAACGCGGCCTCGGCCTGCTCGGCCGAGGCGTAGACGAAGCCGGAGGTCAGGTAGAGAGCTTCGGACGTCTCGTCGAACCCGCTGCGCGACAGCCCCCCTCGCACCGCGAGGGTCTGGGGGTGCCAGGTGGCACCCGGACCGCTCAGCCCTGCACCCACGGCAGCCCCGCGTTCTTCCACCCGGACACCGAGCGGTGGCCGGCGTCGTCGTGTGGCCCCTCGAAGCCCTCGAGCACGTTGTAGGCCGGCCCGAGCCCCGCCTCGGTGAGGGCGGTTGCGGCGGATCGCGAGCGCGCGCCGGACCGGCACAGCAGGTAGACCGGCTGCCCGGGCTCGGCGCCGGCAGAGCGGACCTCGTCGACGAACTGCTCGTTCACCGCACCGTCCGGAAAGGTCGACCACTCCACGAGGTGGACCTCCCGACCCGCCTCACTCAGGTCCGGCACCCCGACGTACGCCCACTCCGCACGGGTGCGCACGTCGACGAGGAGTGCGGCCGGGTCCCCGGTGACCGCGCCATACGCGTCCTGAGGGCTGACATCACCTGCGTAGCTCATGACTGCGAGCGTAGGACGGCGAGGACGAGAGCCGCGTCCCATCTCACCCCAGCAGGTCAGTGCGGCTCCGGCGAACACCCTCGTCCGCTGTAGGTTCTCGGCGGACGTGTCCAGGGCGCGGGTCGCTGACCCGCACGGCGACAAGATGCCGAGACGGCAGTCGTCTCACGAGCTTGTCCAGATCCTCGGGCTCGACGGGTTCCCCTCCTGCCGAGTACCGCGAGTTCCTTCGGTCAGGTTTCTCGGGTGACCCGATAAACCCGGGCCCTGCGGGACAAGGCTTCTGGTGTACACCCGGGGCTTCTCGGGGTATGCCGGCGTGTTCGCCCAACTGCCGATCTGCGGACGTCCCGCGCCGAGGTTCCGCGCCGTCGCGGTGATGGCGCGGTGATGGCGCGGTGATGGCGCGGAAGTTCCCAGATGTCGCGGATGTGTGCGCGCCACGAGTGACTTTCCGGGTCGTCACAGTGATGGCGCGGATCTTGCCGGGTGGCGCACGCACTCCTGCGCCACCGCGCATCTTCTGCGCCGCTCGCTCGCACCCTCACGGTTGAGGGAGGACAACGGTGCTGGATGCCGCCGGGCCGGCAGCCCCCGAACGCGGCATCCGCTGCTGTCGCGCACCGTGCCGATGACAGCACGTGCACCGCGAGCCCTTCCGAGAGGTGGTGCGGGCGCGCAGACTGGGACCCATGAGCGACGAGCCCATCGTCACCGCCGTCGACCTGCACGATGCCGGCCGCGTCCGGTGCTGGTGCTGCGGCGCCACCGATGCCCCCGACCGAATGGTCCATCTGGGCGATCACCCAGAGGTGCACCTCTGTCTGCAGTGCGCTCATTTTGTTCACCAGCAGGCGTGGGAGATCGAGGACGTGAACAAGCACGGACCGGCCGCCTTCGCCCGGGATCAGTTTCGAAACCTCCGCGCCGAGGTCATCCGCCGCGGGTGGCACCACAACAAGTTCATCGGAGGCAAGCTCCGCTGGCTCGGCAAGTACCTTCCTTAGCCGTGGAGATCGGACTACTGGTCATCCCGGACTACCCGAACGACGCCGCCGCTGCCGAACTGATCAGAACCGCCGTGGCAGACAGCCGGATCCAGGCCACCATTACCCGCGCCATCATCGCCGGCCCAGACCACGGGCAGGAGCGCGGCTTCACAGGATCCCGCACGATCCTGCTCAACGGCCTCGACCCATTCGCGCGGCCCGACGCACCGATCGCACTGCCCTGTCGGCTCTACTGCACCCCCAGACGGACGGCGAGGCGTCCCGGCGCTGGGCGATCTGCAACAAGTGCTCAAGCAGGTCGTCCCGCGTCCTCGCCTCACGGGCGTGTTACGCAACTCGACCCACGAGCTCTCACGGCTTCCCAGCCACACGGCCAACGTCCAGCCGCGACAAGAAGCCGAGACAGCGACACACAGACAACAAGAAAGTGAGCCGACGACAGGTACCGCGAGAACCTCCATCCGCAGCTTGCTCATAGTACAGGTGTTCGATATGATGAGGCATGGACAGGGAACAGGCCGGCAGTCGCATCGCGGCCCTTCGGGCGGAGTGTGTGGCGCTGGGCCACGATCTCGCCGAGGACGCCCGCGGGTGGCGGCCCGAGGACTGTTTCGAGGTCGCGGGCGAGCTCCAGGGGCTGGTCAACGCGGCCGAGGGTGCGCAGGGCGTGGTGGCCGGCTTCGGGGCCCGGGTCGAGACGACGATGACGGAGCGGGGCCCGTCCGGTCGGGTCCACCCGGTGGGGTTCGTCGACGCCATGGCGGCCGCCGAGATGAGCCTCGCCTCGGGCGTGACCGAGGGGCTGGCCGGGCGGAAGGTCGCGTTGGGAGCCGCGCTGGGTGAGCGGTTCCCCCAGGTGCGAGTCCAGGTGCTGGCCGGCGACGTGCCGACATCCGCCGCGCAGAAGGTCGTCGACGCCTGCGCAGGGCTCGACATCGAGGCGTGCGAGCGGGTCGACGCCGAGGTCGCGGGTCGCCTTCCGGCGATGGACCCGGCCCGGGTCACGAGTGCAGCCCGTCGGGTCGCGTCGCGGGTCGCCGGCGACCAGGTCGAGGCGCAGTCCGCCGCGATGCGGCGCAGCCGCACGGTCGAGGTTCGCCCGGGCGAGGACGGGCTCAGCGACTGGTGGGCCCTGCTCCCGACCGCCACCAGCGCTGCCGCCTGGTCCGCTGTGAACTCCCTTGCGGGCCAGTACCGCAGCCTGGATCCTGACCTGACCCTGTCGGAAGCACGGGCGGACGCCTTCGGCGACCTTCTCCTCCAGCACGTGACGGTGTCCGCGCGTGTCACCCTCGGCGTCCCCGTCATCACCGGCACCCCGGCTTCGGAGCCGAGCGGCTCCACCCGTGTGTGCGTCGACTGGGACGACACCGACACGGTCATCGACGCGGAGACCGGGCTCGTCACGTCCTTCTCCGACCTCACCGAGCCCTCCCGCGAAGCACTCCCCTGGGTGGAGGTCCTCGACGAGGGTGCACAGCCCGGCACGGAGGTGGTGGCTCGGGCTCGCCCCGGGCTCGCGGTCAGCGGCACCCAGCTTCCCGGACTCGGCTGGGTCGACGCGAGCACCGTGGCCGGGCTGCTGTCCACCTTCCCGATGGACGTCGCGCGGGCCGTCCTCGACGCCGAGAACGGCACCCTCGTCTCCCTCACGTCGGGCGCATACCGCCCACCGAAGGCGATGCACGACGTCGTGACCATCCGAGACGGCACCTGCCGGATGTGGGGATGTTCGAGAGCGGCGGACCGCGCCGACCTGGACCACACGAGGCCCTGGCCCGCCGGCCCGACGACGCCGGCGAACCTCGTCGCGCTGTGTCGACGCCACCACCGGATGAAGCAGCAGGGTCGCTGGCGCTCGACTCTCGAGCCCGACGGCACCCTGACCTGGACGGCACCGACCGGGACGACGCGGGTCACCGAGCCCCAGCACCGATCCACGTGAACGAGGCTCGTGTCGTCGGACGGCGGACGACCGGTCGGTGCGCGCCGGCGCGTCAGATGCGGTTGGTGAAGGCGACGGAGATTTCGTCCTCGCCCCAGACCTCGATGCCCGCCATGGACCCCGGAGCGACGGCGATCCGCCCTTCTCGCTCCGGCGGGATGCCGAGGACGTGGCCCAGCGCGGACCGGACGGTGCCCGGCTCACACACGACCACCGTCGTGCCACCGCGGGCGACCACCCGGTCCCAGGCCTCGGCGACCGCCGTCCCCTCGGCCCAGCCGGAGTCGACGACGGGCTCGACGCCGAGGACGCTCGCGACCTCGGCCGCCGTCTCCACGGCGCTGTCGGAGGTGGCGCTGAGCAGGCAGCGGGGGGTTGACCCGAGCAGGTGCGTCACCGCGCCGGCGGCTGCCACCCGGGCGCCGTCACCCGCGGCTGCGGCCACGAGGACGACACGCACCGGGGCACCGGGCACGAGGGGCACCGGATCACAGGCTGGTGCGGACGGCGAGTCCCGGTCCGGGGTGGGCCCCGCCGCACTGTCGGCCGGCCCCCGCTCCACGGTGAGGCCGTCCATGCCGTCGTTGGACAGGGCGTCGGCGTCCTTGTTCTGCGCCCGCGGGATCCACTCGTAGCGGACCGAGCCCCCGGCCCGGGCGAACCCCGCGACCACCTCACGGGCCTGAAGGGCCAGGCGCCGCATGTCCTCGTGCTTGATCTTCCAGCGACCCGACATCTGCTCGACCACGAGCTTGGAGTCCAGGCGGGCCAGGACATCGGCGCCCGGGTCGACGAGGGCCGCCGCCTCGAGGCCGGCGATCAGCCCGCGGTACTCGGCGACGTTGTTGGACACCTTTCCCAGCGGGGCCGCACGCTCGGCGAGCAGGGACCCGGTGTCGGTGTCCCGCACCAGGGCGCCGTAGCCCGCCACCCCCGGGTTGCCGCGGGACCCACCGTCGGCCTCGACGGTGAGGCGTCGGCTCACAGCCCCGACTCGGGCGTGCGCACGAGGATGCGGCGGCACTCCTCGCAGCGCACCACCTCGTCCTCGTCCGCCGTGCGGATCCGCTGGATGTCGACCGCGTTGAGCTCGAGCTGGCAGCCGCCACAGCGCCGCTGCCGCAGGGCCGCGGCCCCGGTGCCCCCGGAGGAGGTGCGGATCTTCTCGTACAGGGCGAGCAGGTCGCCGCCGACCTCCCCCGCGAGCTGCTCCCGGGGGTGACCGACGGTGGCCGCCTCGCCGTCCAGCTCCGCCAGCCTCGCGTCACGGTCGGCCTCGAGGCGGGCGATCCGCTCGCCGAGCTCACCGCGACCCCGCACGAGCTCGGCGATGTCGGACTCGATCGCCTCCGCGCGCTCCATCACCTCGAGCTCGACCTCCTCGAGCTCCCCCTGCCGGCGGGCGAGCGAGGTGAGCTCGTGCGAGATGGCCTGGAGGTCCTTGGCCGAGCCGGTGCCCGCGTCGAGGCGAGACTGGTCGCGGGCGGCCCGGTCGCGCACCTGCTGCACGTCGGCGTCCGCCTTGCGCACCTCACGCTGGATGTCGGCGAGATCGGTGCGGAAGCGGATCAGCTGGTCGTCCAGGAGCCCGGCCTTGCCCCCGAGGTCGGTGAGCTCGGCCAGCTGCGGGAGGTGGGTGCGCGCATGGCCGATCTGGTCCAGGCGGGTGTCGATGGCCTGGAGGTCCAGCAGTCGTTGCTGACGTGCGGACTCGGCGATCACGGCATGCCTCCGGGGTCGGCACCGACGACGAACGTCCAGGGATCGGTGCGCACTGAGCTGATGTGGGTCTCCACCCTAACCACGTCCTCGCCGAGCGCCTCGTGCAGCGCTCGCTCGGCCCGGGCCAGCCACACCTGCTCCGAGGCCCAGTGACCGGCGTCGACGACGAACGGCGGCCCCCCGCGGGCCTCCTCCCGCGCCTCGAGCACCGGGTGGTGGCGCAGGTCGGCCGTGACGTAGACGTCCGCACCGCTGGAGCGGACCGCGTCGAAGAGGTCGTCCCCGGCACCGCCGAGGACCGCCACCCGCTGGACGACGGCATCCGGAGGACCGGCGACGCGGATGCCGCCCGCCGCCTCGGGCAGGCGGCTCGCCAACCGCTCCACGAAGGTGATCAGGGCCAGCGGCTCGGGGAGGTCGCCGACGCGGCCCATCGGCTGGTCCTCGACCACCGCGAGAGGCACGGTGCGCTCCAGACCGCACGCCTCCGCCAGGGCTTCGCAGACCCCGTCGGCGGCCACGTCGGCGTTGGTGTGCGCCACGTAGAGGGCGACCCCGCCCACGACCAGGTGGGTGACGCTGGCCCCCTTGGCGGTCGTGGTGGCCACACCGTGGATGCCGCGCAGCAGGAGGGGGTGGTGGGTCAGGAGGAGGTCGGCATCGGCGGCCCGGGCCTCGTCGATGACCGCGAGGGTCGGGTCCACGGCCAGGTGGATCCGCCGCACCGGCTGCTCGAGGTCGCCGGTCACGAGCCCGACCCGGTCCCAGGACTGGGCGGTCGACGGCGGGTAGAGGCCTTCGACGACCGCCACCACCTCACGCAAGGTCAGGGGCTCGGGGAGGTCGCTCATGTGGGCCCGGCCGGGATCGAACCGACGACCTACGCGGTGTAAACGCGGCGCTCTACCAGCTGAGCTACAGGCCCGTGGCCCGCGGGTTCCCGTCGGCCGCGGTCATTCTGTCAGGTGATCGCCGCGACCTCGATGGGCAGGCGGGTGAAGTCGCGGCGCTGGCCCGGGCCGTTGACGAGCGTCCAGTGGATCAGGCCGTCCCTGCCGACGAGGAAGGTGCCGCGCACCGGGGCACCGGAGCCATCGTTGAAGACCCCGTAGGACCGGGTGACCTCGCCGTGCGGCCAGTGGTCGGACAACAACGGGAAGAAGTAGCCGTGCAGGTCCGCCCACGCGCGCTGGCTGAACATCGCGTCGCACGAGATGCAGACCACCTGGAGGTCGTCCGAGACGAAGCGCTCCAGGTGGTCACGGATCTCGTCGAGCTCCCCGGTGCAGATGCCCGAGAAGGCAAAGGGGTAGAAGACGAGCACGACGTTCTTGTCGGCGGTGAGCTCCGAGAGGCGGGTGTCGACGCCGTTCTGGTCGGGCAGGATGAAGTCGGGGGCCACCTGACCGATGGTGAGCGGAGCGACGGGCGAGGACATGGATCTCATCCTGCCAGCCCCGGCCGGGGAGGGGGGAACAGAGCGCGCGCACGCTGGCGGGTTCGACAGGACGTCGCTCACCGGCGCGCGGCGCGGGGAGCGACGAGCTTGTGGGCCCGCCAGGCGGCACCCACCGTGAACGTCCCGCCCGCGTGCAGTCCGGCCGTGACCGCTCCCTCGTCGATCTCGCTGGCCTCGACCTGGTCCGAGGTGCCCTTGGGCGTGAGCAGCACGACGAACCCGCCGTCGTCGAGGGAGCCGACCATGTCCACGAGGGCGTCGACGAGGTCGCCGTCACCCTGGCGGAACCACAACAGGACCGCGTCGCAGGCGCCGGTGAAGTCCTCGTCCTCGAGCTCTGCGCCGCAGAGGTCCTCCACCGCGAAGCGGAACGCGTCATCGGCGTCGGTGTCGTAGCCGAACTCCTGGATGACCTGGTCGCGGGCGAAGCCGAGCAGCTCCGCGGGTCCTACCTCGGCCGACCCGGGGTCCTCCGGGGGTGGCGCTGGGCTGTTCACGTCGTCACTTGCCTCTCATGGTGGTGTGGTCTGGCACTAGTCCACCAACTCGGACGTACCGCGTGCAAGGCGGGTCTCGGTCGTGGGGGTCGGGGCGGCGCGCCGGGCCACGCGGGCAGCGGCCGAAACCTCCGCCAGGAAGCGGTGGGCGTCGTTGAGGTCGAGGTGGGCCAGGTGGGCCTCCACCGGTCCCGGCGTGGACACGACGACCACGCCCGCCAGACCCATCGCGGCCTCGATCGGGCCCTGGTTCAGGCTCAGTGACTGCACCCGCGCGTGCGGCACCGTGACAGCGCGTCGCGTGAGTCGCCCGCTCCGCATGACCACGGCGGTGTCGGTCAGCGTCCAGGCGTTGCGCCGCCACGACAGCGGGTCGAACACCCGCGCACGCGAGGAGGCGCTGAACCACCCGGGTGCGGGCTCACGGCCGAGAGCGGCGTCGCGAAGCACCTCTAGTCCGGCCCGGTGGCCGAGCGTCGAGATGACGAGCAGTGCCTCGTCCAGGCTCCCCACCGGCAGGAGCGTCGTCTCCGCCTCCCCGTCACCGTCGGCGCCCGAGGCGATCCCGGCCACGTTGACCCGGATCCGCCACCAGCCGAAGGGACGCCACCACAGCGGTTGGATCAGGTCGAGGGCCTGGATGCGGTGGAGCGGGATGGTGGTCGTGCGCAGGTCGGTGAGGCCGTGCTGGATGCGCATCCCGGCGCCGGTCTCGGCGAGGTGGAAGTTGCCGTGGGTCAGCAGCTCCTTGACCCGCCCGACTCCGACACCGAAGGCGATGGGCACCAGGGCCGGGAGCCCCGCGAAGGCGACGGCCCCGAACCTCGCGACCCCGATCCCGGTCAGCGCCGCGATGACGAGCACGGCGAGCACGATCGTGGACCCGTGCAGGATCGTGGCCACGAAGAGCCGGCCGTTGGGCACCACGAGGACGGGACGACCGGGGGCCGGCCCTCGGGGAATGGCCGGGCCGGCCACCGGCACCGTCCCCGGCGCGGGTCGATCCGGCCCTTCGGCGTCTGATGGCGCCTCGTCGGACACCCCGGCCAGCGCCAGCAGGTCGTCGCGCACCCCCTCGGCCCGGGCCAGGGACAGGAAGGACAGTCGCAGGTTGGAGTCCGAGCCCCCCGCGGACTGCACCACCACCTGGGCCAGCCCGAGCAGCCGGGCGAGGATGGGGCGCGAGAGCTCCACCGCCTGCACGCGCTCGAACGGCACCTGGCGGTGCTGGCGGAAGAGGACGCCCTGACGCAGCTCGACCTGGCGGGCACCGACCCGGAAACGGGCGAAGCGCCACGCCACGTAGTTGCCGCCCGCGATCACCGCGATGACCAGGAGCACCAGCAACAGCGCCACGAGGGGGTGCGCGATGAGCGCGTCGGTGGGGTCCCCCACGTCGCCGGGGTCCTCGTCACCGCCGAAGCCGGGGATGCCGAAGTCCAGCCCGACGCTGGAGAGGACGCGGTCGAAGAGCTGCGATGCGGCATACCCGAGCACCGCCAGCACCACGAGACCTCCACGCAGGAGCGGGGAGAGGGGGTGCAGCCGCTGCCAGTCGTCCGCGTCCGCGGGCGCCGGGGCCGGGAGCGCTTCGCTCACAGGCCGGCTCGCTGGGCCTCGCCGCGTGCCGCGAGGCGGGCTCGCAGGGCCTCGGCCTCCGCGACCGGCAAACCCGGCAGGGACCCACCACTCTCCGGCGAGGCCGTGTGGATCTCGCACGACGCGATCCCCGACGCGCGCATGAGCGGGCCGCTCTGGATGTCGACGTACTGGAGTCGGCCGTAGGGCACGCTGACCAGGGTCCGGAACAGCCGGCCCTTGCGGATGACGATCTCCTCGTCGAGCTCGACCCAGGAGATGGCGCTCACCTGGCGCCCGATCAGCCACGCGGCCCAGGTCGCGACCAACACGACGACCAGGGCGGCCAGCCAGACCCAGCGCGTGACGAGGACGGCTAGGACCACCGCGGCGACGAGCAGCGGGAGCACCACCACGGCGAGGGTGATCAGCCGCACCCGCACCAGGGTGGGCGAGACCGGCCGCCAGGCCAGGTCCCCGCCGCGCAGGGTCACCGTGGCCGGGACGATCGGCCCCGGGCTCGGCGGTGGGGTCGGGGTCGGGTCGGACATGGCCCCAGTGTGCCCCAGCGCGACGGTGGCACAGGCACTCCGGTGTGTTTGGATGGTCGGCATGGGCCGGGTCACGACGCGGGTGCGCCGCAGCCGGTGGGACGTCTCCACCGGCGTCGTCGTCGAGCGGACCGACACCGTCGCGGTGGAGGAGCCCCTGGAGATCCGTGTGGGGCCCCAGACCGTGACCACCACCATGCGCACACCGGGCGACGACTTCGACCTGACCATCGGCCACCTGCTGACCGAGGGCCTGTTGCACTCGGCGAGCGAGGTCGCCACCCTCATGCACTGCACCGACCTCGACGAGCACGGCGTCGCGACGTTCAACGTCGTCGACGTCACCCTCGGGCCCGGTGTCGCCCTGCACCGACCGGTGCGTCTCCGGGCCGAGCCGATGACGAGCGCGTGCGGGGTCTGCGGCACCGCCTCGATCGACGCGGTCAGCACCGCGAGCCGGTACGCCGTGGGGCAGGACCCGGTGCGCCTCTCCCCCGACGTCCTCGCAACGATGCCGGACACGCTCGGTGAGTGGCAGCCGGTCTTCGAGCGCACCGGCGGCGTGCACGCGGCCGGCCTGTTCACCGCCGACGGCAGCGTGCTGGCGGTGCGCGAGGACGTCGGTCGCCACAACGCCGTCGACAAGGTGATCGGCGCGATCGCCCGCGACCGCGAGCTGCCCTTCAGCGGGACCGTCCTCACCGTGTCGTCCCGGGCCAGCTTCGAGGTCGTCCAGAAGGCGGCCGTGGCCGGCATCCCGGCCGTGGTGGCGGTGGGCGCACCGACGTCCCTCGCCGTCGCGCTCGCCGAAGAGTCCGGGATCACGCTCGTCGCCTTCGCCCGACCACCGAGGTTGTCGGTCTACAGCCACCCTCGACGGCTGGATCCGGCTACCCATCAGTAGGTTCGACCCGATTGGGAAGGCGACGCCGATCGGGTGAAGGATGGGTGGGACCGGCCCTCTCCGGGGCACGGTCCGTGATCGGCGAAAGGACTGCGCGTGTCACCCCGTGAAGACGTCGGCCCCATCCTCAACGGCATCCCGACCCACCTGCCGGACATCGACCCCAGCGAGACGCAGGAGTGGCTCGAGAGCCTGGACTCGGTCATCGACGGGCCGGGTCGGATGCGCGCTCGCTACCTCATGCTGCGCCTGCTCGAGCGATCGCGGGCGATGCAGGTCGGGGTGCCCTCGCTGACGACCACGGACTACGTCAACACGATCAGCCCGGAGCAGGAGCCGTGGTTCCCCGGTGACGAGGACGTCGAACGACGCTTCCGCGCCTACCTGCGGTGGAACGCCGCGATGATCGTGCACCGGGCCCAGCGCCCCGGCATCGGTGTGGGTGGCCACATCTCGACCTACGCCTCGGCCGCCACGCTCTACGAGGTGGGGATGAACCACTTCTTCCGGGGCAAGGACCACCCCGGGGGCGGGGACCAGGTGTTCTTCCAGGGGCACGCCTCACCGGGCATGTACGCCCGCGCCTACCTCGAGGGCCGGCTCTCCGAGGACCGGCTCGACGGCTTCCGGCAGGAGAAGTCTCACCTCGTCGACGGCAAGCCCCTCGCCCTGCCGTCCTACCCGCACCCCCGGCTGATGCCGGACTTCTGGGAGTTCCCGACGGTGTCGATGGGCATCGGCCCGATGAACGCGATCTACCAGGCGCAGTTCAACAAGTACCTCCAGGGCCGCGGGCTGAAGGACACGAGCGACCAGCACGTGTGGGCCTTCCTCGGTGACGGCGAGATGGACGAGCCCGAGTCGCGAGGCCTGCTCCAGCTCGCCGGTGGCGAGGAGCTCGACAACCTCACCTTCGTCGTCAACTGCAACCTCCAGCGCCTCGACGGCCCGGTGCGCGGCAACGGCAAGATCATCCAGGAGCTGGAGGCGTTCTTCCGCGGCGCGGGCTGGAACGTCATCAAGGTCGTGTGGGGTCGGGGCTGGGACCCGCTGCTGGCCGCGGACGGCAACGGCGCGCTCGTGCACCTGATGAACTCCACGAGCGACGGTGACTACCAGACCTTCCGGGCCAACGACGGCAAGCACGTGCGAGAACACTTCTTCGACCGTGACCCGCGGACCCGCAAGATGGTCGAGGACTGGTCCGACGAGGACATCTGGTGGAAGCTCAAGCGCGGGGGGCACGACTACCGCAAGGTCTATGCCGCCTACAAGGCTGCGCTGGCGCACACCGGCCAGCCGACCGTCATCCTCGCGAAGACCATCAAGGGATACGGCCTGGGCCAGTCCTTCGCCGGTCGCAACGCCACCCACCAGATGAAGAAGTTCACCCTCGAGGACCTCAAGGCCTTCCGCGACTCGCTCAACCTGCCGATCAGCGACGAGCAGCTCGAGAAGGACCCCTACAACGCGCCCTACTACCACCCGGGCGCCGACGACGAGGTGATCCAGTACGCCATGGAGCGTCGTTCCGCGCTCGGCGGCGGGCTGCCCAAGCGGCAGGTGAGCCACTCCCCCGTACACCTGCCCGACGACACGGCATACCGACAGGTGCGGAAGGGGTCCGGGAAGCAGCAGATCGCGACGACCATGGCCTTCGTCCGCTTGCTCAAGGACCTCATGCGGGACAAGGAGTTCGGCAAGCGGATCGTGCCGATCATCCCCGACGAGGCGCGCACGTTCGGGATGGACAGCTTCTTCTCCACGATCAAGATCTACAACCCGCACGGCCAGCGCTACACCCCGGTCGATGCCGACCAGATGCTGGCCTACCGCGAGGCGACCGACGGGCAGATCCTGCACCTCGGCATCAACGAGGCCGGGTCGGTGGCCGCGTTCACGGCCAGCGGCACGAGCTACGCCACGCACGGCGAGCCGATGATCCCGATCTACGTCTTCTACTCGATGTTCGGGTTCCAGCGCACCGGCGACTCGATCTGGGCGGCGGGCGACCAGATGACGCGCGGCTTCCTCATCGGGGCGACGGCGGGCCGCACCACACTCACAGGCGAGGGCCTCCAGCACGCCGACGGCCACTCACCCCTGCTCGCCTCCACGAATCCCGCTGTCGTGCACTACGACCCGGCGTTCGCATTCGAGATCGCGCACATCATGCAGGACGGGCTGCACCGGATGTACGGCCAGGACGAGTCGCTCACCGACGACGACCGCAACGTCATCTACTACCTCACCGTCTACAACGAGCCGATGGTGATGCCGGCCGAGCCGGAGGACCTGGACCGCGAGGGCCTGCTCAAGGGCCTCTACCTCTACCAGGCCGGTTCGACCGAGGGCGTGCCCGACGACGCCCCGCGCGTGCAGCTGCTCGCGTCCGGCGTGGGCATGGGCTGGGCGCTGGAGGCCCAGGAGCTGCTGCGCAGCGACTGGGACGTCGTCGCCGACGTGTGGTCCGTGACGTCATGGAACGAGCTGCGGCGCGACGGGCTGCGTTGCGACGAAGCGGCGTTCCTGCACCCCGACGACGAGGCGCCGGTGCCGTGGGTGACCCAGAAGCTTGGGGGCACTCAGGGTCCGGTGGTCGCCGTGTCCGACTACATGCGCGCCGTGCAGGACCAGATCGCCCAGTGGGTGCCCGGTGACTTCGCGTCGCTCGGTGCCGACGGCTTCGGCTTCTCCGACACCCGTCCGGCGGCTCGGCGCTTCTTCCACATCGACGGCCCGTCGATGGCCGTGCGTGCGCTGCAGTCGCTGGCCGAGCGGGACGCCGTCGACCGGTCGGCCCCGCTGGAGGCGGCCCGCCGCTACCAGCTGGGGGACGTGACGGCCGGGTCCTCGGGCAGCACCGAGGGTGGCTCGGAGTGATCGCGGCGTTCAGCATCGCCCCGGCCGGCCCCGACGACGAGGGGTCGTATGCCGTGGCCGTCGCCGAGGCGGTCCGCATCGTGCGCGCCTCGGGCCTGCCCAACGAGACGACCTCGATGTTCACGAGCATCGAGGGAGAGTGGGACGAGGTGATGGCCGTCATCAAGGAGTGCGTCGAGACGATGGCGGCCCGGCATCCACGGGTCTCGCTCGTGGTCAAGGCCGACATCCGGCCCGGGCACGACGGGATGCTCAGCAGCAAGGTCGAGCGCGTCGAGGAGATCCTTGCGGGCGGCACCCCACCCGCCTGACCGCTGTTTAGTGGATATGCAGGGTTCTGTATATAGTTGCATTCGTGTCCAAGGTCCTCACCTCCCTGCCGGTCGGCCAGCGCGTCGGCATCGCCTTCTCCGGGGGTCTCGACACCTCCGTGGCCGTCGCGTGGATGCGCGAGAAGGGTGCGGTGCCGTGCACCTACACCGCTGACCTCGGCCAGTACGACGAGCCGGAGATCGAGACGGTGCCCGAGCGCGCCGGTCAGTACGGCGCGGAGCTCGCGCGCCTCGTCGACTGCCGCAGCGCCCTCGTCGAGGAGGGGTTGTCCGCCCTCGCGTGCGGCGCCTTCCACATCCGCAGCGGCGGACGGACGTACTTCAACACCACCCCGCTGGGCCGGGCCGTCACCGGCACCCTCCTCGTGCGGGCCATGCACGCCGACGAGGTGGAGATCTGGGGCGACGGGTCGACGTTCAAGGGCAACGACATCGAGCGGTTCTACCGCTACGGGCTCCTGGCGAACCCGAACCTGCGCGTCTACAAGCCCTGGTTGGATGCCGACTTCGTCACCGAGCTGGGCGGCCGGCACGAGATGAGCGCGTGGCTCACGGAGCGGGACCTGCCCTACCGCTCCAGCCAGGAGAAGGCCTACTCCACGGACGCGAACATCTGGGGCGCGACCCACGAGGCCAAGACCCTCGAGCACCTCGACGAGTCGATGGAGGTGGTCGAGCCGATCATGGGGGTCCGCTCCTGGGACCCGGCGGTCGCCATCGACACCGAGGACGTGACCGTGCGCTTCGTCCAGGGACGCCCGGTCGCCATCAACGGGCGTGACCTCGACCCGGTGGCCCTGGTCGACGAGGCCAACCACGTCGGCGGGCGGCACGGCCTGGGGATGTCGGACCAGATCGAGAACCGGATCATCGAGGCCAAGTCGCGCGGCATCTACGAGGCACCGGGGATGGCGCTCCTGCACATCGCCTACGAGCGGCTGCTCAACGCCGTGCACAACGAGGACACCATCGCCAACTACCACGCCGAGGGGCGCCGGTTGGGCCGGCTCCTCTACGAGGGCCGCTGGCTCGACCCGCAGAGCCTCATGCTCCGCGAGGCCATCCAGCGGTGGATCGCCTCCGTGGTGACCGGTGAGGTGACCCTGCGGCTGCGCCGGGGCGAGGACTACACGATCGTCGACACCCGCGGCGAGAACTTCAGCTACCACCCCGACAAGCTGTCGATGGAGCGGGTGGAGAACGCCGCGTTCGGGCCCTCCGACCGGATCGGCCAGCTGACGATGCGCAACCTCGACATCGCCGACAGCCGCGCGAAGCTCGAGATCTACGCGAGCCAGCCCGACGACCAGGGCCAGCTCCTCGTCGAGAACGGAACCCTGTTCGGGGCCCTACCCTCCGGGGGCTACGACCGGATCACCGCCAACCCCACGGTGGAGGGTGACCTGGAGCGGTCCCTCGACAGCGCCGCGATGGAGTTCGGCACCGACTGACCGCTCCGGGGTGTCCTGTCCTTCCCGACACCACGGTAGGGGCGCGGTTGTGCGCGGCACACAAATACACTCCCCGTATGCCGTCCACCCGCCGGACCCCGTCGGCCGCCACCCGGGGCCGGGTCGCGCGGGCCGCGGGCGACCTCGGCGCCGCCGCGGTGCGGCAGATGGAGACCGACCACGAGTGGTTCCGGGCGCTCTCGGCCGAGGACCGGTCGTGGGTCGGCCTCGTGGCCCAGGCGGGGATCACCTCCTTCCTCGACTGGTTCGGGGGGGAGCAGGCCACCCCCGCGGTGACCGCCGACGTCTTCGGCACCGCCCCGCGCGAGCTGACCCGTTCGATCTCCCTCGCCCAGACCCTCGGCCTGATCCGCACCGTCATCGGCGTCGTGGAGCGCGACATCGCCGACCTCGCGGCACCCGGGGAGGGGGACGTAGCGCGAGAGGCGGTGCTGCGCTACAGCCGCGAGGTCGCCTTCTCGGCCGCCGAGGTCTACGCCCACGCTGCCGAGGCCCGAGGCGCGTGGGACGCCCGGCTGGAGTCCCTCGTCGTCGATGCCGTGATCCGCGGCGAGGCCGACGAGTCCATGCAGTCGCGCGCCGCAGCCCTGGGGTGGGGTGCGGTCACCGGCGTGGTGGTCGTCGTGGGGTCGACCCCCCGGGGCGGCACCGGCCCGGTGCTCGGGGACCTCCACCGCTCGGCTCGACGCCTGGGTCAGGAGCTCCTCGTCGCCATCCACGGGCCACGCATCATCTGCATCGGCGGCAGCGTGTCCGACGCCCTGGGGCTCGCCAGGGTCCTCGAACCCCACCTGGGGGACGGCCCGATCGTCATCGGGCCCACGGTCCCCCACCTGTTCGCCGCCGGCCGCAGCGCCCGTGCCGCGATCTCGGGGCACAGCGCGGCGCCGGCCTGGCCGAGCGCCCCCCGACCGGTCCGGGCCGACGACCTCCTCGGCGAACGAGCCCTGCTCGGAGACCTCCCCGCCCGCGGAGCCCTGGTCGCACGGATCGTCCGGCCGCTCCAGGAGAGCCCCGGTGGCACCCTCCTCGAGACCGCCGAGGCGTTCCTCGACGGTGGGCGGGGGGTGGAGGCCACCGCCCGGGCCCTGATCGTCCACCCGAACACCATCCGGTACCGGATGGCGGGCATCGCCAGGGTCACGGGCTACGACCTCGGCGACCCGCACGATGCGCAGACGGTGCGCACGGCCATCGCGGTCCACCGGCTCGGGTCTGTGGCGCGGGCCACACCCCGCGCCTGAACCGTGCCTGATTTGTGGGAAAGCTCCAAATCGAGGGCCCGAGGTTCGTCTCCCCTCATGGCGAAAGACGCTCCGCTCCACGCCACGCTGGGAGCGTGATCGTCATCCTCTGCCCCGGCCAGGGTTCCCAGACCCCCGGCTTCCTCGCCCCGTGGCTCGAGGTCTCCGGGCTGCGCGAGCACCTCGAGGCGCTGTCCGCGGCCGCCGAGGTCGATCTCGTCGCCCACGGCACGACGTCGGACGAGGAGACGATCAAGGACACCGCGGTCGCACAACCGCTCCTCGTCGGAGCCGGGCTGATCGCCCTGCGTGCCCTGAGCGGAGGTTCCAGCAGCGTCGGAGCGCTTCCCGAGACCGCGGTGATCGCCGGCCACTCGGTCGGGGAGATCACGGCGGCCGCGGCATCCGGGGTGTTCTCGGAGACCGACGCGATGCGTTTCGTGGCGCTACGAGGTCGGGCCATGGCGCAGGCCAGCGCCGCCACCCCCACCGGCATGAGCGCCGTCCTCGGTGGTGACCCGGATGTCGTGCTGGCCACCATCGGTCGCCACCTCCTGACCCCGGCCAACGTCAACGGCGCGGGTCAGGTCGTGGCCGCTGGATCGCTGCCCGCCCTCGCCGCACTGGCGGAGGACCCGCCGCCGCGGGCCCGGGTGATCCCGCTGAAGGTGGCCGGCGCCTTCCACACGCACTTCATGCAGCCGGCGGTCGAGGAGCTGCGAGCCGCCTCGACCCACCAGCCCGTCTCCGACCCGGAGCTGACCCTCGTGTCCAACCGCGACGGCACCATCGTCACGGAGGGCCGCGAGGTGCTCGACCGGCTCGTCGCCCAGGTGTCAAACCCGGTGCGGTGGGACCTGTGCATGGACCGCTTCGCCACCCTCGGGGTGACCGCCGTCATCGAGCTGCCGCCGGCCGGCACCCTCGTCGGGCTCGCGAAGCGGGCCCTCAAGGGGATCGACCTCCTCGCCGTCAAGACCCCGGACGACCTCGACGCCGCCCGCGCCCTCATCAAGGAGCACTCCGCATGACCATGAGCAAGGGTTTCGCCTCCTCGCTGAAAACCGCCACGCCCGCGCAGCACGCCCGGATCAAGGGCATCGGCGGCTACCGGCCCCGACGCGTCGTGCCCAACTCCGAGCTGGTCGAGCGCATCGACTCCTCCGACGAGTGGATCCGGGAGCGCTCGGGCATCATCGAGCGCCGGTTCGCGGGTGAGGGCGAGTCGGTCGTCGACATGTCGGAGTTCGCCACCCGCGCCGCCCTGGAGATGGCCGGAGTCGACGCCTCCGAGCTCGACGCCGTCATCCTCGCCACTGTGAGCTGGCCCTACCAGACGCCCGCCGCCGCGCCCCTTCTGGCCTATCGGCTCGGCAGCACCGCAGCGGCTTTCGACATCTCCGTCGCGTGCGCCGGCTACTGCCACGGCATCTCCCTGGCGTCCGACATGATCCGCGCGGGCACCGCCCGCCACGTCCTCGTGGTGGGTGTCGAGCGCCTCTCCGACTTCAGCAACCGAGACGACCGCGGCACGGCCTTCATCTTCGGGGACGGGGCCGGAGCCGCCGTGATCGGGCCCTCGGACACCCCGGGTATCGGGCCGACGATCTGGGGGTCGGACGGTGAGAAGTGGGAGGCCATCTCCCAGACCGAGAGCTGGATCGACGTGCACGAGAAGGGCTTGGCCTGGCCGCACATCGGCATGCAGGGGCAGACCGTCTTCCGCTGGGCGGTGTGGGGCATGGCTCCCGTGGCCCAGAAGGCCCTGGATGCCGCCGGGATCACCGTCGACCAGCTCGACGCTTTCGTCCCGCACCAGGCCAACGTGCGCATCGTCGACGCGATGGCCAAGCAGCTCGGCATCCCCGACGACGTCGCCATCGCGCGCGACATCGCCTACACCGGCAACACCTCGGCCGCGTCGGTCCCACTCGCGATGGAGCGCATGGTGCGACAGGGTGAGGTTCCACGCGGCGGCCTGGCCCTGCAGATCGGCTTCGGAGCCGGTCTGTCGTATGCCGCTCAGGTCGTCGTCATCCCCTGACGTCGCGCCACCCACCCACCCCCGTGGGCCCACGGGTCACCCGGGCCAGCACCAGACCACCACCGAGAAGGAGCACCACCATGGCAGACAGCGAGCAGGACATCCTGGCCGGACTGGCCGACATCGTCAACGAGGAGACCGGGCTGGAGCAGGCCGAGGTCCAGTCGGACAAGTCGTTCACCGACGACCTGGACATCGACTCGCTCTCGATGATGACCATCGTGGTCAACGCCGAGGAGAAGTTCGGCGTGCGCATCCCGGACGACGAGGTCAAGAACCTCACGACCGTGGGTGACGCGGTCAGCTTCATCGCCAAGAGCCAGTCCTGACCCCACCCCTCCCCGGCCCGGGCCTCTCGGGCCGGGAGGGCCGGTCCGGCCCTCAGCACGTCACGAACCCCGTCCCTTCCCACAAGGAGCAGCAGGACCAATGAGCGAGCGTCGCGTCGTCGTCACCGGACTCGGTGCCACCACACCCCTCGGCGGCACCATCGCCGAGACGTGGGAGGGCATCCTCGCCGGCCGGTCCGGGGCCAAGGCCCTCCCTCAGGAGATGCTCGACCGCTTCGAGCTCCCCGTGCACTTCGCCTGCACCATCGCGCAGGACCCCCTCGACGTCCTCACCAAGGTGCAGGTGCGTCGCATGGACCCTAGCGCGCAGTACGCCGTCATCGCCGCACAGTCCGCGATGGAGGATGCCGGGTCGCCAGAGGTCGACCCCCTGCGCCTCGGTGTCGCCATCGGCACCGGCATCGGCGGCGTCTGGACCCTCCTGGACCAGTGGGACAACCTGCGGGAGAAGGGCGTCCGACGCGTCTTCCCGCTCGCGGTCCCGATGCTCATGCCCAACACCTCGGCGGGCAACGTCTCGATGGTCCTCGGCGCCCGCGCCGGGGCCCACACCACGGTCTCGGCCTGCGCGTCGGGTGCGGAGTCGATGGGCACCGGCTACGACATGATCCGCGGCGACCGCGCCGACATCGTCGTCGCCGGCGGCACCGAGTGCGCGACCCACCCCATCTGCTTCGCCGGCTTCTCCCAGATGCAGGCCCTCTCGACCCGCAACGACGACATCGCCGCCGCCTCCCGGCCCTACGACACCGGCCGCGACGGCTTCGTCATGGGCGAGGGCGCCGCCGTGATGGTGCTCGAGGAGTACGAGCACGCCAAGGCGCGCGGCGCGCGGATCTACGCCGAGTTCGCCGGCGTCGGGATGTCGGCTGACGCCCACCACATCACCGCGCCCGATCCCGAGGGTGCCGGCGCCAGCCGCGCGATGCGCGAGGCCGTCGATCGAGCCGGGATGACCGACGCCGACATCGTGCACATCAACGCCCACGCGACGTCGACCCCGGTGGGGGACGTCGCGGAGGCCAACGCCATCCGCCGCGCCTTCGGAGCGGCTGCGGACGGAATGCCGGTGAGCGCGACGAAGTCGATGACCGGTCACCTCCTCGGGGCCGCGGGTGCGCTCGAAGGGCTGCTCTCGGTGCTCTCGATCCACCACCGGGTGGCGCCGGCCGCGATCAACATCGACGACTTCGACGAGCAGATCGACCTCGACGTGGTCCGGGGCGAGCACCGCCCGCTGCCAAGCGGCGACATCGCCGTGCTCAACAACTCCTTCGGCTTCGGCGGCCACAACGTGGCGCTCGTCGTGAAGAGCGTCTGAGCGACACCCCTCTCGCGCCCGAGCCGGGCGCCCGAGCCTCAGCCCACCTTGTGGAGCCACCGCACGGGTGCGCCGTTGCCGGCATACCGGAACGGCTCGAGCTCGGCGTCCCAGTCAGCGCCGAGGAGCTCCTCGATCATCTCCGCGACGGCCTCCGGGCTGCCCTGGGCCAAGGTGATGACCTCGCGCAGACGGTCCTCGTTGATCACGGCGTCGCCACTGGCGGAGGTCCAGGTGTGGTGGATCCCCAGGCGAGGGGTGTGCGACCAGCGAGAGCCGTCACAGCCGCGGCTCGGCTCCTCGGTCACCTCGTATCGCAGGTTGTCCCACCCGCGCAGGGCCGAGGCCAGGCGCGCGCCCGCGCCCGGCTCCCCCGACCAGCTCAGCTCGCCGCGCACCAGTCCGGGGGTGGCGGGCTGAGGCGTCCAGTCCACGCTCACCCGGGTGCCGAGGACTCCCTCGATCGCCCAGATGACGTGCGGGCAGAGCGCTTTGGGGGTGGAGTGGACGTAGACCACTCCCCGCGTGACGGTGCGCGGCATCGCGACAGACATCCTGGCCTCCTTCGCGTGCGAGGGACGTCTTCCCCAACGCCGGTGCACGCGTGTGGCCATCTGGTCTGCCGGTGGTCGGGTCACCCGATCCGGTATGCCGTGCGGCTCTCTGTGTGGGCACACTCTGGTGCCGTTGTGCGTCACAGTGTGCCCCATCGGCCTCGCCAGCACCAATGAACACACAGGTCCCGGGGCCCCCGGACGCCCGGGAGCCCCAGGGGACGCGCGATCGATCAGGTGCTGGGCGTCGGGAGCACCGTCGGGCGGTCGGCGTCGGCCGAGTCGCCCGGGGGCGCCGGAGGCGTCGCGCCGGACTCGCCGGGCGGGGTGGGGGCCACCCCGCCGCGCATCCCACGACCCGGCCCTCGCCCGCCGGGCCCACGCGGGCCTCCCTCCTCGACGGAGGTGACGGCGAAGGACTCGTCGACGAGCACGCGCACCCGTGTGTCGTCGCCCTTCTTCACGTCCACGACGTAGGTGCCGTCGGAACGGGCGTGCACGCCCTGGACAGTTCCTCCCGCCACCTCGGCGAGAGCGGCCGAGACCGCTCTGGATGCCGCGTCCGCCGAGAGCGTGCCACCCCCCTCCCGCATGCCCTTCACGACCCCGGGTGCGCCGTAGCCGTATTCGGAGGTGCCGCGCGAGTCTCCGTCGGCAGCACCGGCGAGGGCGGCTCCCGTGAGACCGAGGGCTGCGGCGGCGGCGATGCCCACGCCCGCCGCGGCCAGGGTCTTCTGCTTCTTCTCCATGTGGTGTCTCCCGTGGTGAGGTGTTGCGGACGCCCGACGATCCCGCGCGCGCCTGTGCCCGTGCTGGCGCGAACCTCTGTGCCACCTGTGCGCCCGCCGCCACGGCCACCCTCGGCCGGTAGGCTCGCGGGCGGTCACCCGGCATCCGTGGTGTCGCGTGGACCACCTCGGGGCGTTAGCTCAGCCGGTCAGAGCAGCGGACTCATAATCCGTCGGTCGTGGGTTCAAGCCCCACACGCCCCACCGACGTTTCAGCACTTCAGGGCCGCTACGGCACCCGCTGCCACCCTCGTGACGAGTGCGCAACGGGAAGCGCATCCTCTCCGTGCCGTGACACCGCTCCCTGTTCCGTTCTGAGGTGTCGGGGGTCGGGCATAGCCTGCCCAGCATGAAACGGTATGTGGACGAGGACCTGGAGGGCGCGGAGTTCCGCGAGTGCAACCTGGACAACACCCGTCTGATCGGCGTGAGCATGCAGGGCGCCGTGATCGACGGGCTGGTGACCAACCTCGTGGTGAACGGCGTCGAGGTCTCGGGGTTCGTCGAGGCCGAGCTCGACCGTCGTCACCCGGTCCGCCGGCTCATCCGCTCGGAGGACGTGGCGGACCTGCGCCGAGGGTGGCGACAGCTGCGCACCGACTGGGCGGCGACCGTGGCGCGCATCCGGCAGGCGCCAGGCATCGAGCACGAGAGCATGAACGACGAGTGGTCTGCTGTGCAGACGCTTCGCCACCTGGTCTTCGTCCACGACTCGTGGTTTCGGCGCTGCTGCCTCGGGTCGACCGATCTGTTCACTCCGATGGGGCTGGGCATCGAGTCTGTGCCCGGCCGCGAGGAGCAGGGTCTCGACCCGTCGGCGGACCCGACGCTCCACGAGGTGCTGGCGATCCGGGACGAACAGGCGGCCGAGCTCAAGCGCTGGCTGGACGCGGTCACCTCCGAACAGCTCCAGGAGCCGGCACCGATCCCCGACAACGACATGTGGCCGCCCTACGCACGCGGACGATCGCGGCGGCAATGCCTGGGCACGGTGCTCCGCGAGGAGTTCGAGCACCATCAGTTCTGTGTGCGCGACCTCGACCTCATCCAGAGATCGGCCGGTGGTTGATGCCCCTCCCGCACGGACACGCACCGCGTGAGGATCGGCTTCCGGGAGGCACCTTCGGAGCACGGTCGCCCCGACGAAGGATCACCAACCGCAGCTCGCTGGCCGGTCAGATGCGGCCCGCCCAGAGTGCGCCTGACGCCGACCCTGCGGACTTGACCTGCGCTCCACTCTCCGCCAGGAATCGGTGGCTCTCCCGGCCCGCACCCTCGTGGTGGCGCGGTCGTGGCACATCCAGCCGAGATCGGGCGCCCTCATGATCCGTCGGTCGTGGGTTCAAGCCCCACACGCCCCATCCGACGTTCTTCAGTATTCGGTGGCCTACACATGGCCGTCATCACAGCACGCCATTTCCCGCGACGGGAGCTGAGCTGAAATATCTCAGCGCGACAAACCCAGACCTTCTGCGTACGTTGAGGACATGGGTGGGTTTTTCGTGCAGCTGAGTTCGCAGGGAGAAGAATGGGGTGGATTCATCTCCCTCGCCGTGGCGCTGCTCATTTCTCTCGGATTCGCGCTGCAGCACCTCTTTGCGCGGAGCGAATTGACGGCCACGGCGCGCCGGGTGACGGTCGAGGTCAAGGAACTGCCGATGAGCCTCGGCGTCCACGTGCTCATCGAGAACCGAGGCGACGAGACCGTGACGAACGTCACCATCGACGACCTGAGAGCTGTTGACGGGTCCACCGATGACTGGATGTGGCGAAAATCTCCAGCCACCCAGACCGTCGCGAGATGGTCCTCCATTGCTGCCGGCTGCGGCACGAGGACCGTGCTGGAATTCGTCAACGGCGCGGGGGCGACCCAGGTGCTGCCGTGCGCATTCATTGAATGCCGGGTGAGCCTCAACGATCATTCCGGCAATTTCTGGAGAGTTCGAAACACCGGTGCTCCGCAGCTCATCAGGTGACGACATTCCGTGCAATGGCCCTACAAGGAATCGAGATTGGCCGTGGCGGGCCACATCGGGCGTCTGTGACTCAGGAAGTGCCGGTCGTGTGTTCGAGCCCCACCCGCCCCACCACATCGGACCGGCAGACGTCGGCGCGCCAGAGCGACATGCCATCGACCCCGGCCACCCGCTGGAAACCTGCATGGCCCGCCACGTCGAGGCCGGCATACCGCTCACGCCGGGGGTCACCCACCCAGAACGTCGCCGGCCCCACCAGCACGTACGACGCGTCGAGACGCCGGAGCGCCGCACACACCCGGGGCCGTTCGGCGGCCTCGTTCAGTGACGAAGCGACGAGGTCGCGGTCGGCTCCCCAGGCACCCGACAGGTGCGGAAAGACCGCGTCGCGACCGGCCAGAGGGCCGGTGAGAGCCGCTCCGTCCCAGGGGTTCCCGACCACCCCCTCCCCCGCCGGGACCCACTGGCCGAGGTCGGCCACGAAGGCCGCCTGCTCCGGGTCCACCATGGCGTCCGGCGCGTACCACCGAGCCACCAGCGACGCCGTGTCGCGAACGTAGAGACCGCCGGAACCGACCACCACGACCCCGATGACGCCGAGCACGGCGACGGGCACCAGCCGCGCACCCCGGCCCCCGGGGAGCCACACGGCCAGCCACCCTGCGAGGGAGTCCAGCCCGACCGCGGCCAAGGGCACTCCGGCGAGCCCGGCGAGCGCGGCGAGCCGGAAGGCGTCATCCCACCAGGCACCACTCACCAAGCGGGACAGGGTGCCATCACTCCCCGCGACGACGACGAACAGCGCTCCGGCGCATACGTGCAGGGCCAGGAGCCAGTGCAACGACCGGCTCCGCCACGCCACGATGCACCCGATGAGCGCCAGCCCGGCGACCAGGAGCGGCACCGGGAGTCGTTGAGGGGAGAGCGCGGCCCACTCCCCCGCCGCCTGCGCCAGGGTCTCGCGCATCGGCCAGGACGACGCCCGGGTCGCAGAGAAGACCGGCGACCACAGCACGAGCCAGGTCACCATGGCGGCCGAGCCCAACGACCCCACCCGCCAGCGCCAGCTCCGCTCCCACGTGCCCACCACGACGGCCGCAGACCCCACGACCAGGAGGCTCACGACGGCATTCGGGTGAGCCAGCCCGAGCCCGGCGACGCCACCGAGGAGCAGTAGCGCCCCGGTCCATCGCGGCACGGCACGGTCCGGCCCGAGGCCGATGAGGTCAGCGGTCAGCGCCAGGGCAGCCGGCAGGAGCGCCGTCGCGAGCGCGTTGGGCCACAGCGTGCCGTAGGACAACAACAGCACCGGCGAGGCCGCCACCCCCGCCGACAGCACGCCCGCGGACGCCAGCACCCCCGGACGGGCGCCCATCGCGACCCGGGTCAGGGCCACGCAGCCCAGCGGCCACACGAGGCCCGCGACGACCACGGAGACGGCGTTCGCCGCAGCCGGAACCCCCACTCCCGAGGCCGACGCCACCAGGGCCGTCACGTCGTGCCAGCCCGCGGGGTAGAACGCGACCGACCGCTCCGGTGACGCAACGGTGCCGAGCGTCAACGCCGACCCGTCACCGGAGGTGAGCACGTGGCGGACGGCGTTGAGGTGGAAGACCGCGTCGAAGGTCTGCGGCCACCGGGTCACCGCCCCGATGCCGCGGGCCACGCCGACCGCTAGGGCGCCGCCCCCGACGAGCACCCCCACCAGCCCCAGCAGCAACGCCCGCCCCTCACCCGCTGCAGGCGTTGGGGAGCCTCCCGTCACGGCCACGACGCGTCGCACCCCCCACACCAGCATCACGACGGATGCCGTGCAGCCCGCCACGACCCCCCACGAGAACGACAGGCCAGCGACGGCGGCACCGACTGCGGCGACCGAGACCACCCCTACCGAAAGCAGGGGAGCCAGGCCAATAGCCAGCACTCCTCGGATGCCCCCGACGAGAGACAGCAGCAGGCCCGGCGCGAGGAGGAGCAGTGCAGCGACCCCCATCGCCGGCGCAGCGTCCCACCACGTCAGGGCCTCCGGCGTCACAGACGCACCCTGAGGTGGTCGACGGCGTCGGCGACCGGCCCGTCGAAGGTCACGCACCCGGCATCCAGCACCACCCCTCGGACACAGATCCGTTCCATCAGCGACAGGTCGTGGCTGACCACCACCAGGGTGCCTCCCTGAGCCGAGAGCGCCTCGATGCGGCTGAGGCACTTGTCGCGGAACGCCTCGTCACCGACGGTGAGGATCTCGTCGACGAGGAAGACCTCCGGGTCGGTGTGCACGGCCACCGCGAAGGCCAGTCGCAGGAACATCCCCGAGGAGTAGAACCGCACCTGGGTGTCGAGGAAGGGCCCGATGTCGGCGAACTCGACGATTGCGTCGAACCGGTCCGCGACCTGCTGGGGCGCCATGCCGAGGATCGCGGCGTTGAGGTGCACGTTCTCGCGCCCGGTGAGGTCGGGGTGGAAACCGGCCCCCACCTCCAGCAGACCGGCGAGCCGCCCCCGGACCCTCACCCGCCCGGTGTCAGGCGCCATGACCCCGGCGATCAGCTTGAGCAGGGTGGACTTGCCCGAGCCGTTGCGGCCCAGCAGCGCGACCGACTCCCCCTGCCTGATCTCGAGGTCCAGCGGCGCCAGGGCACGGAAGTCCTCGTGCCGGGCCCGCCCCTGGACCGACCAGACGAGCGACTCCTTCAGGGAGTGCGTGTGCCGCAGCCGGAAGTGCTTGGATGCCGCCTCCACCGAGACCCCGGTGCGCGCGTCGACCATCACAGCTCCTGGGCGAAGCGGCCGGACATCCGCGCGAACACCCGCTGGCCGGCGGCGAGCAGCAGTGTGGCGACCCCGAAGGCGACCGCCGTGCGCCACGCCAACCCGGGGGCCATCACGTCGAGGTTCCCCGGCGACGTGGTGGCCCAGGTGCCGCGCTGCGCGAGCTCGACGGCCACGGTGAGGGGGTTGAGCTGATAGGCCGTGAGCAACCACGAGTCCCGACCCACCAGGTCCGCGACGAGGGACCACGGGTACAGCACCGGGCTGGTCCAGACCAGGACGAGGAGCACGAGGTCGACGACGTTCTCCGCGTCGCGGTAGATCACGTTGACGGCGGCCAGGAGCAGGCCGAGCCCCAAGGCCAACAGACCCACGAGCGCGAGGCCGGCGACGAGCGCGACCAGGCCCACGGCATCCGGTCGCCACCCGGCGACGAGCGACCCCACGAGCAGCACGACGACCTGAGGGAGCAGGTGCACCCCGGCGACGCTGACGCTGGCGACCGGGAACAGCTCGCGGGGCAGGAAGATCTTCCCGACCAGGGCACCGTTGGCGACCACCGAGCGTGTCGCGTTGCCGACGGCCTCGGAGAACGCGGTGATCACGACGAGACCCGCGAAGAGGTAGACGGCGTAGTCGCCGATCGCGTTCTGCCGCAACACGAGACCGAGACCAACGAAGTAGATGGCGAACTGCACGGCCGGCTTGACGTAGGACCACCCGATGCCCAGGACCGACGCCCGGTAGCGCACCCGCAGCTCCTTGCGCACCAGCAGGGTCAGCAGGTGTCGGCGCCGGAGCACCTCGACCAGCCCTCCTCCGCGGCCCTGGGTGACCAGCCCCTCCTCCGCCTCCGCGACGCTCACCCGAGCCCCAGGCTGCGTCGCCACGCGTCCTCCCCCACCAGCTCCGGCATCGCCTGCCGGTAGTCGGCGGAGAGCTCGGGCCACCGGGCGAGCAGCTCGCGATGCACCCGCACCGCGTCGGCGAGGGCGGCACCCGCGGCGCCGCGGTCCCGCCGGAGCCACGCGAGCCCCGTGCCGTCTGCGGTGGCGACCAGGGCGGAGTCGAGACGGGCCAGGGTCCACCACCCGGCATCCGGGGCGGCGACCTCCTGCTCCGGGTGGTCAGCCGCTGAGGCCGGCACCGGCCGCAGCTGGTTGAGCACTCCCACCACCGCGGCGCGCGCCGTGGCGGCCCGGCTCACGGGCCGTGAGGTGTCGAGGTCCTTCTTGCGCAACCGGACCGACCGCACCGGTGCGAACTCGTCGGCGTGCTCGCCGACCCGGGCGTCGTCATGGGCCGAGCGCAGGGCTCGCACCTCCCCGAGCCGCACCCCGAGGCCGGGGTGGAGGCCCGCCGGCCCTGCCAGGACGTCCTCGACGGCCTTGAGTCGCAGCGCCGCGGCCGAGTACTGCATGGCCAGGATGTGCTTGACCGAGATGGCCAGGCTCTCGCGGACGAGTCGCCCGCCCCGGTCGTACCGGGAGTGCACGAGCGCGGCGACGAGCCGGTTCCGTGCGTGGAAGTAGGCCTGCCAGTCGGTGCTGTCGTCCTTGTCGGTCCACGGCACGTGCCACACCGCCGCCCCGGGCAGGGACACGGTGGGGATGCCCGCGGCTCCGGCCCGCAGGCCGAACTCGGCATCGTCCCACTTGATGAAGAGCGGCATCGAGAGCCCGACCTTGCGCAGGGCCGCTAGAGGGATGAGGCACATCCACCAGCCCGTGTAGTCGGCATCGATGCGCCGGTGCAGCCACGGCGTGCCGCGTAGGTTGCGCCGCCCGAGGTCGTGGTCGTGCACGGAGGGTGCCGCAGGTGCCCAGCGGAACTGCCACGGCTTGACCACCTCGGCCATCGCGTGGAGCACCCCGCGCTCGTGCATCGAGAACATGTGGCCACCGACGACGGTCGGCACCCTCGTGTGCCGGGCGAACGCCACGGCGCGGGCGATGCCCTCCGGCTCGCACACCACGTCGTCGTCCAGCAGCAGCACGTGGTCGGAGCGGTCGGCGTCGAGGGTCTCGACCATGGCGCGGCTGAAACCGCCCGACCCACCGAGGTTGTCCTGTCGGATCACCCTCAGGCGAGCACCGAGGGCGCTCTCGGCCCGACCGAAACCCTCAGCGTCACAGACCCGTTGGGTGCCCTGGTCGATGACGAGAACCTCGTCGACGATGCCGACGAGCTCCTCGGCCTCCCCGAGCTGGGTGAGCAGGGCGGTGCAGTAGGCCGGCCGGTTGAAGGTCGTGATGCCGATGGTGATGCCCGGCCCGGATGCCGCGGAGCCCACCGAGACCTCCGCGTCGACGCACCAGGCGGCCTCCTGGAGCACCAGGCAGTCGGCCCCCGCGACGAGGTCGAACCAGAGCCACCCACCGTCGACGAAGGAGGACAGTGGCAGTCGGACCACCTCGTCGGACTCGCCGCGCAGGCGCCGACTGTCGACCCGTGCGACGGCACCGCGCGCCGAGGACCGGTAGATCACGAGAGTGCCGGGCCCGCTGACGCGCACCCTGAGGGTGACCTCCTCGACCGTGGTCCACCGGCGCCAGTAGGCGGCGGGGAAGGCGTTCATGTAGGTCGCGAACGACGACCGACCACCGGGGTCCACGCTGTAGGAACGCCGTCCCAGCACCTGGTCCGGGTGCTGATCCGAGGGGAGCGTGAGCACCGGCACACCCTCGTGCGTGGGAGGGTCGGGAACGTGCCCGCCGTCGACGTAGAGGGGTAGCACGTCGGGGTCACGTTCCAGGGGGAGCACCACACGCGCCACGACCTCCAGGCGTGCGGGATCAACCCGAGCGGCGTGATCCAGCCGCTCGTGCAGCACCGTCATCGCGCACCCACCGACGGTCGGACGAGCGTCGCGCACAGCTCGTCGAGGCCGTTGTCCACGAAGGTCAGCGCCGACGCGATCGCCATGTGCATGTCGAGGTAGCGGTAGGTCCCAAGACGCCCACCGAAGGACACCCCGAGGGTGCCTTCGCGCCGCACCAGGTCCCGGTAGGCCGCGAGCCGCTCCCGGTCGGCGGCGGCGTTCACCGGGTAGTAGGGCTCGTCGCCCGGCTCGGCGAAGCGGGAGGACTCGCGCACCACCACGGTCCGGTCGTCGGGGTAGCACCGCTCGGGGTGGAAGTGCCGGAACTCGAGCACGCGGGTGTGCGGCACGTCCTCGTCGGCCTCGTTGAGCACCGCCGTCCCCTGGTGGTCGCGGACCGGCAGCACCTCCTGCTCGAAGTCGAGGGTGCGCCACTGCAGCGACCCGTGCGCGTCGCCGAAGTACCGGTCGATCGGTCCGGTGTACACGACCGGCACCCGACCCAGCACAGCCTCCCTCGACAGCTCGTGGCCGCCGGTGAGGAAGTCGGTCCCCGTCCGCACGGTGATGCGCGGGTGGTCGGCCATCCGGGTCAACCACGCGGCATACCCGTCGACCGGCAGGCCCTCGTGGGTGTCGTTGAAGTAGCGGTTGTCGTAGGTGTAGCGCACCGGGAGCCGGCTGATGACCTCCGCCGGAAGGTCGGTCGGGTCGGTCTGCCACTGCTTGGCGGTGTAGCCGCGCACGAACGCCTCGTAGAGCGGGCGGCCGACCAAAGAGATCGCCTTCTCCTCCAGGTTCCCGGGTTCACCCGCCAGCTCGGCCGCGTGGCGGGCCACGAGGTCGCGTGCCGCGTCCGGGCCCAGGGCGGAGCGGAAGAACTGGTTGATGGTGCCCAGGTTGATCGGCATCGGGAAGACCTCACCGCGGTGCACCGTCCAGACGCGGTGGACGTAGTCGGTGAAGGCGGTGAAGCGGTTGGCGTACTCCCACACGCGCTCGTTGCTCGTGTGGAAGAGGTGGGCGCCGTAGCGGTGGACCTCGATGCCGGTGGTCGGCTCCAGCTCGCTCCAGGCGTTGCCGCCGATGTGGTCACGCTGCTCGACGACCGCGACGTCCAGGCCCGACTCGGCAGCGCGCTCGGCGACCGTGAGGCCGTAGAGCCCGGAGCCCACGACGACGAGATCGGCCCGCGTCACGCCCCCACCTCGGAGTCGTCGGCCTGCGGCGCCACCCGCCGGGGCCCCGGCACGGGCGGACGCACCGAGCCGGCCGACGGGTGCCGGTGCCACGGAGGCACCACCGGCAGGTTCACGGTGGTCTCCACGGGGGCGTCGACGGTGAAGGTGCGCCGGTAGGCCCGGCGCCGCACCGAGGTCGGCACCAGGCGGTAGCCACCACGGACGGTGACGTTCCGCATCAGCTGGCCGTTCGTCGTGAACCCCTCCGCCCGGAGCCTGCGCTGGAGCCTCAACTCCGAGCGCAGCTGTCGCACACCGCCCTTGCGCTGGTAGGCGCCTGAGTCCACCCGGTAGCGCACCAACGCGTCCGGGACGTTGACGACCACGGCGCCGTTGTCGATCATGCGGGTGAACACCCAGTAGTCCTCCATGAGCGGCAGCTCTCGGTAGCCACCCGCCGCGAGCACGGCCTCCCGCCGGTAGACGACCGTGGGGTGGTTGAACGGGTTGCGCCAGCGGGCCGTCGCGGCGATCTCCTCCGCCGTGAGCGGTGGCACCCGAAGCACCCCCGGGCCCGGGTCGGACTCCTCGAACTCGAGGACGGCCGCTCCCACGAGGTCGGCCCCGGCCTCGACGAGCGGCAGCTGGGTGAGGAAGCGGTGCGGCAGGCTGATGTCGTCGGCGTCCATCCGAGCGATCACGTCGTGGCGGCAGGCGGCCAGCCCGCACTGGAGCGCCTGCGCGAGACCGACGTTGTGCGAGAGCCGCAGCCGTCGCACCGGCACCGGCGAGCCGGACTCCAGCCGCTCGAGGGCCGACGCGAGATCGGGCCCGACGTGCCCGTCCTGCACCACGACGACCTCGTCAGGTCGGCGCAGCTGTTCGTGCACGGTGCTGCGGAATGCGGTCTCGAGGTGACGGGGTGAGTCGCCTCGGTAGACCGGCAGCAGCAGGGAGAAGGGTGTGCTCACGGGCCTGACGCTAGGGACGCCACACGACGGGGTGGTGAACACGCCGCGACCGGCTGGTGACCCTCACGTCAACCATGGCCGACGGACGCGCGCCCCGGCCACGAGAGCGCCTCCCGCTGTTCACATCGGGTATGCCGGCCCGCTCGACCGGGTCCGTAGCGTCGTCCGTGTGACCACGTCAGCGACCCTCTCGCGTCCGACCCACTCCCATCCGACCCAGGCCGCCCGGTCCGCGCCCGAGCCGACCGCACCGCGAGTCGTCTGCGTCATCGTCACCCGCGACCGACCGGGAACCCTCCGGACCTGCCTGGCTGAGCTCGCGTCGCAGTCCCGCCCGCCCGACCACGTCGTGGTCGTGGACAACGGCATCCGCACTGGCGACGACACCCCCACCACCGCACCCCTGGTGCGCGACAGCGGGCTGGACCACACCCACCTGCCCTCCCGCACCAACCTCGGCGGGGCCGGCGGCTTCGCCTACGGCATCCTCACCGCGCGAGCCCTGGGAGCGGACTGGGTGTGGCTGGCCGACGACGACGGGCGCCCGGCGAACACCCGCACCCTCGCCACGTTGCTCCGCTGCGCGCAGGCCTACGCGCTCGACGCCGTCTCTCCCCTCGTCCTGGACATCGAGGACCCACAGCGCCTCGCCTTCCCGATCCGCCGGGGGCTGACGTGGAGCCGAAACCGGGCCGACCTGGCCGGTGAACGGCTCATCCCCGGTGTCGCCAACCTCTTCAACGGGGCGCTCTTCTCGACCAGGGCCCTCGACGTCGTCGGCGTGCCCGACTCCCGGCTCTTCGTCCGCGGCGACGAGGTCGAGGTGCACCGGCGCCTGGTGCGCAGCGGGATGCGGTTCGGCACGTGCGTCCTGTCCACCTACCTCCACCCGTCGGGGTCGAGTGACGAGGTGGCGATCCTCGGCGGGCGCCTGCCGGTCTACGTGCCGTTGGACAAGGAGCGCCGGGACCGGGCCTTCCGCAACCTCGGCTACCTCACGAGCCGGCCGGGGATGCGCTGGCGACGCTGGCCGGACGAGGCCCGCTACGCGTGGTACTTCCTGGCGGAGCAGCGCGACCCCGAGGGGTGGCGGCACTGGCTGGCTCGCTCGCGCGAGGGGCGGCGCGAGCGGTTCGTCGCCTGACGGCGCGGCCGACGGCTCGGTGCCTCAGCTGTCGAAACCGATTCCCGCGGCGTCCAACCCGCGCAGCCACAGGTTGCGCTTGCCGCTGCGGTCCTCGGCAGCGAGCGAGGCCCGCGTGGCCCGCACCGCGGCATACCGGATCGGTTCGGGCGGGAACGGCAACGGCTTGCGCCGCACCATCGTGAGCCGAGTGGCCTCGGTGTCGCGCCCGTCGACCAGGTCGAGGGCGACCCGGGCACCGAAGCGGGTCGAGGCCACTCCCAGCCCGGTGTAGCCGACGGCGTAGGAGAGCCGGCCGCCCAGCGCCGTGCCGACCACCGGCGTGAAGCGGGAGGTGGTGTCGATGACGCCGGCCCACCGGTGGGTGAAGCGCAGCCCTTCGAGCTGCGGGAAGATGTCGAAGAAGTGCTCGGCCAGCAGCTCGTGCGAGTCCGACTGCTCGAGCGACGGGTCGATCCGCCCCGGGAAGTGGTAGTTCGCGTCGTAGCCGCCGAAGAGCACCCGGTCATCGAGGGTCCGGCGGTAGTAGTGGAACTGGTTGCCCGCATCGGTGAGGCCCTCGCGGCCCTCCCAGCCGACCCGGGCCAGCTGCTCGGGCGTGAGCGGCTCGGTCATGAGCACGTGGTCGTAGACCGGCAGCGTGTAGAAGGCGAGCCGCTTGAGCACCCCGCGGAAGGCGCCCGTGCCCACCACCACCCGGTCCGTGCGCACGCTCCCCCACTCGGTGCGCACCACGACCGCGCCGTCGTCACGGTCGAAACCGGTGGCGGCGGTGTCCTCGTGCACCCGCACCCCGAGGCTCTCCGCTGCGGCCGCCAGACCCCAGACGAGGCGGGCCGGGTCCACGAGGCCGACGGTGGGGTCGAGCATCCCGGCGAGGTAGCGCGGCGAGTCGACCCGGGCCCGGGCCTGCGCGGCGTCGAGGTGGCTGACCGGGATGCCGTGCTCCCGGTGCAGGTCGTACGCCTCCCGGACCGTCGCGCGCTGGTGCTCGGTCAGGGCCATGGTCAGTTCACCCGGGACGTGGAAGTCCGCGTCGATGCCGTATGCCGTCAGGCTCCCCTCCAGCGCAGCGAAGTTCTCCGCCCCCAGCCGCTCCAGGGTGTCGATCTCCCCCGGCCAGCAGCCCACACCCTGCGCCAGGCCGTGGGTCAGCGACGGCGAGACGAAACCCCCGTTGCGCCCGGAGGCCGCGATGCCCAGCCGACCCTTCTCCAGCACGACGACGTCACGCGTCGGGTCGTCCTCCTTGGCCTGAACTGCGGCCCACAGCCCGGTGAACCCCGCGCCCACGATGACGAGGTCGGCCCGGTGCCCGGCACCGGTCAGGGCGGGACGGGGGGCGGGTCGCTCGGCGCGGTCGGTCCAGAACACGTCGGGTGTGGCGTCGACGAGCGAGGCTCGCACGACGGAGGGGCTCGCACTCATGGCGCCATCATGCCTGTGGCTCGATCACGGCCCAGCGCCGGCCAGCGGACCACGCGGACCCGGGTGAGACAAGATCGGCCCGGGACCGGCATACCGACCGGTATTGGTCTCGGTTCGGTCTCGATAGCCTCAGCGTCGTGGCGTCGTTGACCGTCTCATGGGTCTCCTCGCTAGGTTCGAGCCATGACTGAGCCCCTCGTCGTGATGGACGGCGTCAACAAGCACTTCGGTGACCTCCACGTCCTCAAGGACATCAACCTCACCGTGGGCAAGGGTGAGGTGGTCATCCTCATCGGCCCCTCGGGGTCCGGGAAGTCCACCCTGTGCCGCACGATCAACCGCCTCGAGACCTACGAGGACGGGTCGATCACCATCGACGGCAAGACCCTGCCCGAGGAGGGCAAGGAGCTCGCCGCGCTGCGGGCCGACGTCGGCATGGTCTTCCAGGCCTTCAACCTCTTCGCGCACAAGACCATCCTCGAGAACGTCACGCTCGGGCCGATCAAGGTCCGCAAGATGAAGAAGTCCGACGCCGACAAGAAGGCGATGGAGCTGCTGGAGCGGGTGGGCATCGCCCACCAGGCCCAGAAGTACCCCGCCCAGCTCTCCGGTGGCCAGCAGCAGCGGGTCGCCATCGCTCGGTCGCTCGCGATGGACCCCAAGGTGATGCTCTTCGACGAGCCGACCTCGGCTCTGGACCCCGAGATGATCAACGAGGTGCTCGACGTCATGGTCGAGCTGGCCGAGAGCGGTATGACGATGGTCGTCGTCACCCACGAGATGGGCTTCGCACGCAAGGTCGCCAACCGGGTGATCTTCCTCGCCGACGGCCAGATCGTCGAGGAGGCCCCGCCCGAGGAGTTCTTCACTCACCCCAAGAGCGATCGTGCCAAGGACTTCCTCGGCAAGATCCTCACCCACTGACCACCGGTTTCACACCACAGGAGGAACACAAGCATGAGGACACGAAGCATCGGCATGGTTGCCGCAACGGCTGCCCTGGCCCTGGGGCTGAGCGCCTGCGGCTCGGACGACGGCGGCGACGCTGGGTCTGGTGGCTCGGGTGACTCCGGCGGCAAGGGCCTCAAGGTCGGGATCAAGTACGACCAGCCGGGTCTGGGCCTGAAGCAGGGCAGCGAGTTCACCGGCTTCGACGTGGACGTCGCCAAGTACGTCGCCAAGGACCTCGGGGTCGCCGAGGGCGACATCGAGTTCGTGCAGGCGCCCAGCGCCCAGCGCGAGACCCTGATCTCGACCGGCCAGGTCGACATGGTCGTCGCGACCTACTCGATCACCGACGAGCGCAAGACGAAGGTCTCCTTCGCCGGTCCGTACTTCATCGCCGGCCAGGACCTCCTCGTGAAGTCGGACAACACCGACATCACCGGGCCTGACAGCCTTGACGGTAAGAAGCTGTGTTCCGTCACCGGCTCGACGTCGGCCCAGAAGGTGCAGGAGAAGGTCCCGGGAGTCAACCTCCAGGAGTTCGGTACCTACTCCGAGTGCGTCGCAGCCCTTGCCTCCGGTGCGATCGACGCCCTCACCACGGACGACACGATCCTCGCTGGCTACGCCTCGCAGGAGCAGTACCAGGGCAAGCTCAAGGTCGTCGGTGCCCCCTTCTCCGAGGAGAGGTACGGCATCGGCCTCAAGCTGGGCGACACCGAGATGTGCACCAAGATCACCGACGCGATCAAGAAGATGATCGAGGACGGGTCCTGGCAGAAGGCCGTTGACGACAACCTCGGCAAGGCCGGGTACAAGCCGGGCGATGGCAACCCGCCCACCCCCGACGCTTGCTCCTGACCGACCAGCCACACGGAGGATGCCGTCTGCCACACGGCAGACGGCATCCCCGGCTCGGCCCCAACGAGAGGTGACGCATGGGCGACATCCTGAGCAACTACGACATTCTTGGCGCCTTCTGGGTGACCATCCAGCTCTCCGCGCTCTCCGCGATCGGTGCCCTGGTGCTCGGGACGATCATGGCCGTGCTCCGGGTGTCGCCGGTCGCGGTGTTGAGGGGCATCGGCACGAGCTACGTCAACATCTTCCGCAACACCCCGCTCACCCTGCTCATGCTCTTCAGCGTCCTGGGCATCTCGTTCATCCTCGGAGTCACGCTCTCTGAGGACCTGAACCGGAACTCGTACCTGTGGGCGGTGATCATGCTGTCGGTCTACCACGCAGCCTTCGTCTGCGAAGCGCTGCGCAGTGGCGTCAACACCGTACCTGCCGGGCAGGCCGAGGCGGCCCGCTCCATCGGGCTCACCTTCAGCCAGTCGATGCGCGAGGTGCTGCTCCCCCAGGCCTTCCGCGGCTCCATCGCCCCGCTCGGGTCGACGCTCATCGCGTTGATCAAGAACACCACCGTCGCCGCCGTCATCCTCGGCACCTCGGAAACAGCCGGACTCCTCGCCCAGATCACCGAGAACGAAGGAGCCAGCTTGCCGACCTTCTTCATCTTCGCCCTCGGCTTCGTCATCCTCACCCTGCCGATCGGCGTGTACACGACACGCCTCTCCCAGCGCCTGGCGGTGAAGCGATGAGCACGCAGAACGCGCTCTTCGACGCGCCGGGTCCGAAGGCCCGCCTGCGCCACCTCATCCTCTCGGGCGTCGGCGTGCTGCTCGCCCTCGCTCTGCTGTGGGTCGTCATCCGCAAGATGAACGCGGCCAGCCAGCTGGAGGGCTACATGTGGAAGCCCTTCGTCACCGACAAGGAGGTGTGGACCCAGTACCTCCTTCCGGGCTTGTGGGAGACCATCAAGGCTGCGGCCCTCTCGGTCGTCCTCGCCGGCATGTTCGGGATCCTCTTCGGGATGGGCAGGCTGTCCACCACGAACTGGCTGCGCTGGACGTGCGGCGTCGTCGTCGAGTTCTTCCGCTCGGTCCCCGTGCTGCTGATGATGATCTTCTTCTTCTTCGGCTGGTTCGCCAAGGCGGAGTGGCTGCCCAACCAGTACGCCCCCCTGTTCGGCGTCGTTCTGGCGCTGACCCTCTACAACGGGTCGGTCATCGCCGAGCTGGTGCGGTCCGGCGTCTACTCCTTGCCCAAGGGCCAGGCCGAGGCCGGGCTGTCCATCGGGCTCTCCCCTGGACAGACCCTGCGCTCCATCCAAGTCCCTCAAGCCCTGACGGCCATGCTGCCGGCCCTGGTCGGCCAGCTCGTCGTGGTGCTCAAGGACACCGCACTCGGAACCATCATCCTGTACCCCGAGCTGCTGACCTCGGCCAAGACACTGGGCTCGGCCTACGCCAACACCGTGCCGGCCTACCTTGTCGTCGCCGTGGTCTTCATCGTCATCAACTACGCCTTGACTCGGCTGGCTCGCGCCCTCGAGAAGTACCTCAAGAAGCGCGGCACCACCTCCGGCAAGCTCACGACCAACGTGCCCAACATCGTCCAGGGCGGTGCCGAGCCCGGTGAGCCCGCGACCGCCGGCAGCCGGATGGTGAGCGGCCGCGCCCGCCGCTGACGGCATCCGCCCGGCGACCCGACGAGGAGTGGCCCGGACCGCACTGGTCCGGGCCCGGAGATGGCCGCTCACGTGTGAGCAGTGACGCCCTCGAGCAGGACGGGCCTTCCAGTGGCCGCAGAGGCGTAAGCGGCACTCACCACCCGGAGGGTGCGGTAGCCGACCGCAGCGTCCGGCTGGGGTGTGCGCCCGTCGCGCACCGCACCGAGGAACTCCTCGAGCATGAGGGCGTCCAGGTCCTTGCCGATGGGCTGCCACCGCAGACCACCGGCCTGGTCGTCGAACACCTCGATCTTCTCGGCGAAGGCGTCGAGGGTCGCGCTCCCCCGCTCGCCGTCGACGGTCAGGGTCAGGCCGCCCCAACCGGGATAGCTGGACGGAACGCTCCAGCTGCAGTCGATCGTCGCCACCACGCCGTCTGGGTAGGTGAGAGCCACGAGCCCGCCCGTCTCGACCTCCACGTCGTAGGCGTGCACGATGCGGTTCACCTGGGCGTAGACGCTCCGCGGCTGGTCGTCGAGAAGGTCGTCGAGGAGGTCGGCCAGGTGCACCGTGTGGTCCATGAGCGAGCCCCCACCGGCCAGCTCGGGGTCGACGAACCACCGGCGCGAGGCCGTCGGCGCCTGCCCGTTGTTGGTGCCGGTGATGGCGAGCACCCGCCCGAGGTCACCGCGCCGTACCCTCGTTCGGAGTTCCCGGAACGCGGGGTGGAACCGCACCGGGTAGGCAGTCATGAGGACCACCCCGGCACTGTCGCAGGCGTCCCGCATCGCGGCCGCGTCCCGCAGAGTGGTCGCCAACGGCTTCTCGCAGAGGACGTTCACACCCGCGGCGGCAGCCTGCTCGACGAGCGTTCGGTGCCGCGCGTTCTCGGTGCAGACGACCACCGCATCGAGGTCTTCGGCGAACAGCTCGTCGTAGCCGGCGACGTGACGGACCCCGAGACGTGCCGCGAGGTCGGCCCCCCTGGGCTGGCCCTTGTCCTCATCCGCGCCGTCGGGGTCACTGGCCACCAGCTCGACATCTGGTCGCTGCACGAGCAGTCGCGCGTAGCCGGACGCGTGGACGTGGGCGAAGGACGCCAGACCGACTCGCAGGGCCCTCACGATCGACCCCCGACGAGCTCGACCGACTCTCCGGTGACCGCGGACCGACCCGCCGCCAGGGCGATGTCGAGTGCCGCGAGGCTGTCCTGAGCGCTCACCCGGGGAGTGCCTCCACCTGAGCAGGACGCAGCGAACTCCGCCAGCTCGGCCACGAACGGTGAGCCGACCATGGCGCTGGCCGGCAGGAGCTCTCCGCCGGTGGGGCCGTCGGCGAGGGTCAGGGCCAGCCCCTGGGTCGAGCCGCTCGAGTGCCGCAGCAGACCGGTGGCGCCGGCGATGGAGAACGAGGTGCGGAAGCTCTCGTGCGGATGGCCCCAGCCGCCGAGCACGTGCGTCAGGGCACCGTCGGCGTGGGTGAGCACGGCCATACCCAGGGTCGGTCCCGGCGCGTCACCCGTTACGCAGGCGAAGACCCGCACCACCTCACCGGCCAGCCAACGGGCGAAGTCGAAGTCGTGGATCATCTGGTCGACCAGGATGCCGCCGGACTGCGCACTGTCGGCGAACCACGAGCGCTCCGGGCGGGCTCCGCGACGGGACAGCCGCACCACGGCCGGTGCCCCGACCCGCCCGGCCGAGACTAGGTGCTTCGCTGCCGCGTACTCCGGAAAGAACCGCACCACCTGGCCGGGGTGCAGCTGGACGCCGGCGGCGGCGCAGGCGTCGATCATGGCGACCGCCTCCTCCCGACGGTGGCTCAGGGGCTTCTCGCAGATCACGTGGCGACCAGCGCCTGCCGCCCTGAGCACGATGTCGTGGTGGGTGTTGGTCGGCGTGCAGACGTCGACCAGGTCGCACCGGGCGAGCAGCTCGTCGAGGTCGGCTGCGACCGCTGCGCCGTAGGGTCCGGCCGCCTCCTCAGCACCCACCTGGGAGTGCACCACGACCTTGGCACCCAGGTGTCGCCACGCCTCCAGGTGGGGACGGGCGATGCCACCGGCGCCCACCACCCCCACCGTCAGCGGCGCGAGCAGGGAGAGCGTCACTTGACGGCACCCTGGAGCATGCCGCTGATGAACTTGCGCTGGAACATGAGGTACACCACCAGGATCGGGAGGATGACGATGAGCGTGCCGGCCGCGAGCACCGGGACGTCGCTCGAGTACTGACCCACGAAGAAGCCGAGACCCGCGGGCGCAGTGCGCTTGCTGGGGTCCTGGATGAGGATCAGGACGAGAAGGAACTGGTTCCACGACCACATGAAGAACAGCACCGCCATGGTGGAGATCGCCGGCACCGACACGGGGAGGAGCACGCGCCGCAGGATCGTCAGCCCCGACGCCCCGTCGATCTGCGCGGCCTCGATGAGCTCACGCGGCATGGACCGAAAGTGCGTGCGCATCCAGAAGATCCCGAAGGGCATGAAGAGCCCCGACTCGACGAGGATGACGCCCCAGGCCGAGTTCGTCATACCGACCGCCCGCAGGTCGAAGTAGAGCGGGATGACGATGAGCTCGACGGGCAGGGTGAGGCCGAGGAGGAAGGCACCGAATATCCAGCCACCGCCAGGCACCTTCATGGTGCCCAGTGCATACCCGGCCAGGGTCGCGCACGCGATGGACAGTGGGACCACCGCCAAGCAGATCTTGGTGCTCGACCAGAGCAGACGTCCGAACGAGGCCGTCGTCCAGGCCTCACGGAAGCTGTCGAGGCTGAGGTGGGTGGGCACCGCCATTCCCGAGACCAAGGTTCCAGGCTGGTTGAGGGAGGCGAAGACGATGCTCACGAACGGAAGCAAGGTGATGACCGCCATCACCGCGAGAACGGCGTAGGTGACGGTCGCCTCGGCCGAGCGGCCCTTCACTCCGACTCCCTCATCAGTCGCTGGATCACGCCGACCGCAGCGACGATCAGGACGGTCAGGGTGACAGCCAGCGCCGACGCCACCCCGACCTGGCCGTTGGTGAAGGCCAGCCGGTAGACGAGCAACCCCGGCACCGTGGTGGTGTCACCGGGCGACCCGTTGGTCGTGACGAAGACGATGTCGAAGCTCGCCAGCGCGGCGACCACCGTGATGGTCAGCGCGACGGCGACCTCGCCACGCAGAGCAGGGAGGGTGACCGCGAAGAACTCCCGGACGGGCCCCGCACCGTCGAGGCGTGCGGCTTCGTAGAGCGTGCTGTCGATCTTCTGCATGCCGCTGAGGAACAGCACCAGGCAGAGCCCGGTGAGCGCCCAGGAGCCGATCAGCCCGACGGCCGGCAGGGCGAGCTCGAAGCTGCCCAGCCAAGCCTGCGTGACGGCCCCGAGCCCGACGGCGCGGAGGATCTCGTTGACCGCTCCGTTCTCCGTGTACAGCCAGCGCCAGGTGATGCCCACGGCAACCATCGGGACGATCTGGGGGACGAAGAAGAGCACTCGGAATCCGGTCATTCCGCGGCGCCGACGTCTGCCCAGGAGAGCTGCCATGAGGAGTCCCACCGCGATGGGGATCGCCGAGAAGAAGACGACGAGCACCAGCGCGTGAACGACCGCTCCCCGCAGGGCGGGGTTCTGCACCACTGCCTGGTAGTTCGACACCCCCGTCCACCTGCCGACGGTGACTCCGTCCCACTGGAAGAACGAGAGCCAGACCGTGTGCAGGCCCGGGACGATGACGAAGGTGAGATAGAGCAGGGCAGCGGGGACCAGGTAGGCCAGGCTGCGCCAGTCATGTCGGCGCCGCCGCTGGATGCCGGGGCGGCGCGGACCCAGCCCGGCGACGGCTGGCGCCTCAGCCGACATGGTAGGAGTCCCAGACCTTCTGCAGCGACTGCAGGAAGGTCTTGGAGTCCATCCTCCCCGCGGCCACCTGTTGCAGCCCGGACGTCAGGGTGTCGAGCATCGCGGGGGCCGCGAAGTCCGGGAAGGGCATGAGCCCGTCGTCAGCGACGATCTTCTGGTTCGCCGTCGCCAGGTCTGCCTGGACGCCCTTCGCGGGGGGAGCCGCCTCGGCGTTGGGCGGCAGGAACCCGCCCTCGCTCTCGATCACTGCGGCCTCGGGGCTGCGCAGGAAGTCGAGGAAGGCTGCTGCGGCTGCCTGGTGCTGACCCTTCGTGGAGAGCATGTAGGAGACGCTGAAGCCGTTGCCGACCGCCTTGTTGCCCGCCGCGTCGGGTGGGAACACCGAGAAGCCGACCGTGTCGCCCATTGCCTCGCCGAGCTGGGAAGCAGCCCAGTTTCCGTTCACGTGAAAGACCGAGCCCCCCTTGGAGAAGGCTGTCGCGGAGTCGTTCTCGCTCGTGCCGTTGGCCGAGCTCGGGAAGTAGCCCTGCTTGGCGTACTCGGCGAAGGCATCGGTCGCCGCGACCGCGTCGTCGGTGACGATGGTGCTGCCTGCCTTGCCGTTGATCCAGTCACGCTGTGCGGTGGGATCCATCATGGAGTCCATGAGACTGCCCCAGACGTGCAGAGAGCCGGTGTCGAGGCCTCCGACGGCCATGCCGGTGAGGCCGGCCTGCTTGGCCTTCCCCAGGTCCGCCGTGAGCTCGTCGAGCGTGGCCGGCGGCCCGTCGATGCCCGCCTTGGCCATCAGGTCCTTGTTGTAGTACAGGCCCACGAGCGAGAGGCCCGCCGGAACCGCCACCAGGCTCCCGGTGCCCAACACCTTGCCGGTCTCGTCGACCCGCAGCTCGTCGAGGGCAGACTTGGGAAAGGCGGTGTCCCAACCGTATTCCTTCTCGTAGTCGCTCAGGTCGACGATCAGGCCGGCTGCCGACAGGTCCTTCAGCGCCGCGTTGTACTGCGCGATGTCCGGTGCGGTGTCCGATGACATGGAGAGCTTGAGCGACTTCACGTAGTCGTTGAACTGCGTGTACTGCGTCTGGATGGTGACCTGGGGGTACTTCGCGTGGAACGCATCGACCAGCGCCTTGGTCATGTCGGGGCTGTCGGTGAAGGCCAGCGTCAGGGTCACCGTCTCCTTGGGCACCGTGGTCGACACGCCCTCCGGAGCGGGCGTGGAGTCGGGGGTGTTGTTCGCGCCCGGCGTGCAGCTGGACACTGCCAGCGCCAGCCCGACGGATGCCGCACACAGGGCTCGGCGTCCGCCGATCTTCCAGATGGTTTCCATGGGTGATCCTTCCCTAGAGCACCGCGCAGCCTCGCTGTCTGCGTATGCCTCTTATCGACCCAAGCAGGCCCCCCACGGCACTGTCAATGGATCAGCGATAAAACGTTGGAGTACCTTCCATATTAGTGCCGAGCGGTGCTGACGATCGTGACGACAGGTGACGGACCTGTCGTCGAGCCACTGCACACGTCGCCACCGCTGTGAGAGGCTTCCTGCGTGACCGTCTCCAATGACTCGCTCCCCGTGCGGGCCTCACCGACCGGGGGCCTGCTCTCCTCGTCCGACGTCGGCGCGGCCAACCGGGCCCGCCTCCTGCAGTCACTCCTCGAGAACGGACCCACCTCACGCGCCGACCTGGCCCGCCGGATCAACGTCCAGCGCGCCACGGTGAGCACCATCGTCGCCGGCCTCCTCCAGTCCGGGATCCTCGTCGAGGACGAGGCGCGCCCCCACCCCGGCGGCGCGGGCAAGCCGGCGCGACCCCTCTCGTTCGCTCCCGAGTCGCTGCTGTCCGGGGCGGTGGCGGTGAGCCGCGGACGGGTCGAGACCGCAGTCATCGACGCCCGCGGCGTGTTGCTGTCCCGGCACCGCGACTCGCTGCCCACCGGGTGCGGGTCGGTGGAGCTCGAGCGCCGGGTCCTCGACGCCGCCGAGGGTGTTCTCGGCGCCCACCGAGGTCGACTCCGGGGCATCGGTCTCACCGTTCCGGCACTGTGCGACCCCGAAGCCGGCACGGTCTTGGCCTGCACCGCGGTCCCCGGGCTCGAGGGCACGGCCCTGCCGACAGCGCTGGAGGCACGCTTCGGAGCACCCGTCCGCCTCGAGCAGGACGTCCGATCCTTCGCCATCTGCGAGAAGTGGTTCGGGCTGGGCCGCGGGCGGCGCGACTTCGCGGCTCTCCAGATCGATGTCGGTGTCGGCGCAGGCATCATGCTCCCCGGCCACCTCCTGGAGGGAGTCCGCGGCTACACCACCCAGCTCGGCCACACCTGTGTCGACCCGCACGGGGCGCGCTGCACCTGCGGACTGCGTGGGTGCTGGGAGACGCTGGCATCCACCCGGTGGCTCCGCGCCGAGGCTGCTCGCCGCGGGGTCACGGGGGGCCGGGGCACCACCCCCGGCCGGCTGGCCGCCCGCAGTGCACACGGCGACCAGGCGGCCCGGCACCTTCTCGAGGACTACGCGGACAACCTGGCGATCGGCATGGCCAACCTGGTGCAGTTGCTGTCCTTGCGGGTCTTCATCGTGCACGGCGACGTCGTGCACGCCGGCGAGGAGTTCCGGGCCGTCCTCCAGCAGCGGGTCATCGAACGCTCGATGCCTGCCCTGGCTGATGGGATCGAGGTGCTCTTCTCCGAGCTCGACCAGGACTCGGGGCTGCTCGGCGCCGCTGCCATCGTGCTCTCGCACCACCTCGGCGACACGTCCGGCCCGGCGCCTAAGGTGGTCAGCCGCTGACCCCCCGCCCGACCGACAGGCCGGCTGGCACACGGTTGGGGCGCTCCCCCGGTTGGCCCCTCTTCCTGCCTCATGAGCAGCCGACTGTGTATGCGACGTCGTGACGCATCAAGGGTCAGCCCGTATGGCGCTCCCGATGAACTTCCCATTGCCTTTGGCGGTAGCGGCTGGCGGCGCCGCCGCGGCATACATCGTGTACAAGGCCTGGAAGTCGTCCTCCAGATCTCAGGCTTAAGAGGCGGCAATGGAAGGGGGCCTACAGGATGCGGGCGTTCCCCAGACAACCACCCCCGTCACGTGCGAGCACGCCCACACCCCTCGCTACGCTGCGAACCACCGTGTGTCCACGATCAGGGGCCGAGCCGCGACCCTGGCCTTGCGCGCGTAGAGGCGGGCGGCGCTCTGGCCTCGAACCGCGAGGCCCAGTATCATCGACGCCACTAGGTCCTGGTCTGGCCGCTACCCCCTCCGAGTGAACTGGCCAGGATATGGCGTTGCAGGAGACGAAGATGGCCGACTGGGATAGATCGGACCCACTCTTCCGGTTCGTGCAGGTCCGGGCGCCGCAGGTCCCGCCGAGGAGCGAGGCGGTGCGCCTGCCGGCCGTGCGTGCCTATGCCAACGAGCCCACCGCCTTTCATTCTGCGCTCAAGGCGCGCGCGGCAGATCCCGCCGCCGTGCTCGCTCAGGTCCACGAGTTCATGACCGTGGCCGATCGCGGCCCCTGGCGGGCCACGCCATTCATCTCGACGCGGGGTGAGCTGCCAGACTGGCTCACGCAGATCGACGAGTTTCTGGTCGCCACAGCCGATCGGCCGGAGGCCGCAGACCTCGACAAGACCGCCGGTCAGATCCTGATCTCAGCCCCAGAGTTCAACGCCGACAACGCATTCCGCTGGTCCTTGGTGGAGGCGGCACTTCAGCGGATTTGGGCCGCGGTCGCCGACTCGACGATCGCGGTGTCGATCTGGCCACTCGCCACGGCTGAAAGCCAGGCCGTCCTGATGCGGTTCATCCGCATCGTCGGTTTGCTCGATGCACTGGTGGACCGAGGCTGGCAGGTGCGACCAACTCCGACCGACGCACAGGCCGCCTTAGCTCTCGCAGCAGTCCTGGCGCCCGAAAGGGTGCGCGAGTTCCTGCTCGACGGGCTGGTCCTGCTGCCACCGGATCTGTTCCCCCTGCGCCTGCACGACCCAGCGACGCCCTCGAGCCCGCAGCCGGAAGCAGCGCCGCCAGCCGAGTCGAAGCGCGTCTCGATCCTCGCCGTGACCGAGGAGCTGCGGCGCCAGATGCCTGCCGAAACGCGACATGGCCTGCCCACGTTGGCCGACGTGCGCAAAAAGCTCAGCGCCAAGGGCAGGGCAATGGTGCGCAGTCTTGACCTCGCTGGCGGATTGACGCTGCCCGAGGCGATCGATCGCCTCGATCGCCGCTTGGCCGTGGAGCCGTCTGGCCCGTTACCGCACGCGGAATCCTCGCGACACGCAGCGATGCGCGTGCTGCAGGTCGATGAACCGCTCGCTCAGCCGCTGGACACACCAGTGCACCTCTCGGCCGGTTTCCCCACCGCGGACTGGTCAGCCGCCAATCTCTCTCGCTCACCGGTGATGGGTGACCTGCTGGTCGTCAAACAGGAGCTTCTGCGCTACGAAGCGGGCGAGATCGCCGACATTCAGAACATCTTGGCGAAGGAGACCAAGATCCGGATCCACGAATACAAGGAGATGCAGGAAACGGAGATCACCACCGTCACCGAGCGCGAAGAGGACCGAACACACGACAGCCAGACGACGGATCGGCTAGAGCTGTCGCAGGAGACCTCACGCCAGGCGCAGTCCCAGGCCGCGCTTGAAGCCGGTGTCACGTTCTCGGGGCAGTGGGGACCGGTCAAGATCGGCGCGAACACGCAGTTCACCTACTCGACGTCATCGGCGGAATCGAACCGTTCCGCCTCGGCGTTCTCGCACGAAGTCGTCGACAAGTCGGTCGAGACCATCAAGGAGCGCAAGGTGGAGCAGCGCCGGCAGCTGCGGCGCGTCGAGCTGCTGGACCACAACGAGCACACCTTCGAGAACGAAAGCGACACGAGCGTTGTCGGCATCTACCAATGGGTCGACAAGGTGTACGAGGCTGCGACCTTCAACTACGGCCAGCGAGTGATGCTGGACGTCACGGTGCCCGAGCCTGCTCTGTACTGGCAGTACGCCAGCGCGATCGCCGTGGCGAGCAGCGTGTCGGCGAAGCCGCCACCGCCCCTCAGCGTGCCAAGCCTGGCCAACGATGAGATCACCTACGTTGACCTCACACCAGAGTTCGTCGGCACGACCATCAGCATCGGCGACCTCGCGGCCACGTACAAGGTGCGCGGACTCGTCCCTCCGCCCGCGCGCTGGGTGACCTCAGGTGTCAAGCTCGTGCCCGAAAAGCCGATGGACGAGCCGACGAAGGAGTCGCAAGGCATCCAGAGCAAGGCGGCGGATCTAAAGATCCCGAAGGGTTACGTGCCGCGCTGGTACACCGCCGCGGTCGTCACGTTGATCAATGCGTACCAGCACGATCAGCGCGACGCGCGGTCGGCGGCGGGGCTGAACACCAAGTCAGATCAGGATCTGTACCTGGCGGACTGGGGTAATCCGCCACCGGACTTCGTCTTCGATCATCACTACTTCGGGGCCAACACCCTGAGTGTCGGTCCACTGGTGGACACCTTCACGCCCGGCACGAGCAAGACGGTCACCCGGACGTTCCGAGAAGCCAGCATGGATGCCATGTCGGCGATCGGCGCCACGGGCGACGTCGGCAGCGAGGGCACCCTTCCGGTGGCCTTGTCGTTGCTGTCGTCGCCGTCGTACTCGGCGACGGTCACGGTCGTGTGCGAGCGCTCGGACGAGATGTTCAAGGCCTGGCAGATCGAGCAGTTCGAGAAGGTCGTAACGGCGTGGGAGACCTGGAACCAGGAGTTCGAGCTGGCGGTGCGGCAAGCCGCGAGCGCCGCGCACGGTCCGAGCATCACCACGAACAGTGCGCTCGCCGACGGCATCGTCACAGCGGAGCTTCGCCGCCTGTTCCTCGAGATGATGGGTGTGCCGGGGCTGGGCGCGAGCGGCGCGGTCGACCCGTTCGATCTCACCGATCCCACCCAGCCGAGACCGCCCCAGCTGCATGCTGAGGTGGCCGCGTTGCACGGCCGCCAGATCCAGTTTGTCGAGCAGGCGTTCGAATGGGCCCAGCTCACGTTTCGGCTGTATCCGTACTACTGGAAGCCGCGCACGTCCTGGGCGCAGGCGATGGCGCTCCAGGATGCCGATCCCGCGTTCGCCGAGTTCCTGCGCGCCGGCAGCGCGCGACTGGTCGTGCCGGTGCGGCCAGGGTTCGAACTGGCGGTTTGCTCGCACCTGGGTATCAGTCCAGTGCTGCCCTGGCAGGCAGGCAAGCCGCCGATCGTGGATGCAGAGCCCTACCTGTCGATCGCCGAGGAGATCAAGTCCTCACAGACGACGCTCGGTCAGGCGCCGAAGCGTGTCGACACGCCGTGGATCGTGCGCCTGCCCACGACACTGGTGAAACTCAAGGCGGACGCGAACCTACCCGTGTTCCGCGAACCCACACCGCCTGATCCTGCACCGGGTCCGTGAACCGTGGCGGACGAGAACGCCTCAGCGGGTGGCGGCTCGGGCGACCAAGGCGGGTCGCTGCGAAGCTCCGGCGACGGGACCACGTCGTCGCTCCGCTCGTCCGGCGACAAAGGCGACTCGGGCTCCCTGCGGCAGCCGAAGGATGACTCCACGAAGCCCGCAGGCGCCGCGGGCGAGCTAGAGGACTTCGAGCGCTGGCAGATCCTCACGGAGATCCACTACTACGCCGCCGTCCACATCGAAGCGGCCAACGCTGTGGCTGAAGGTTGCTTGCTGGCAGTCGAGCAGGTCCAGGACAAGCGCATCGAGCTGCTGGAGTCGCCGGCCGAGCCAACCGGGATTCAGAACCCGGTGCTGGCTTTCGTGCTCACGGTGACACTCGAAGGGGCGCTGGCTCCGGCAATCGCGCAGTTCGCCTTGCGCCGCGTCCTGTCTGTCGTCAGTCGCGGGCTTGGATTTGCCCTAGCAAAGACCGCGCAGCTCGAGTCACGCAGGACGGGCGAGATCCGGCTATTTCGTGATCTGGCGCGCGATGCGGGTACGACAAGAGGGCGTAAGGCCGGCGAAACCACGAAACAGTGGCGCGAGATGGCGCAGCTGTTCGAACATCAAGCCGCGCTTCTCGATCGGCCGAAGCTCGACTACGCCGACGCCGCGCGGATCGTACGCAACACCCTGGGCGCGAGCGAACGACTGCAGCTGGAGGCGGTGGCAGTGGCCAAGGCGGTGCGCGAGAACGCAGGTAACACCCCGGGCGATGCGCCGTCCTCGGATACCACGGCGGGCGTGTCGTTACTCGGCGTCGCATTCCAGGAGGCTGCAAACCTGCGACTTTTCTGGAAGTGCGCGGAGCTGGTGCTCGACACGGTCCTCCACGATCCGAAGATCTCGTCGAGCGACGCATACTCGGCGCTGCAGAGATTCCGCCCGACGCAGGGCGACTTCTCGAAGGTGCGGACTGAGTTCGCGGTCCTAGCCGAGGCCGTGATCTGGGGCCGGCAGCTGAACATTCCGGCGCTGCCGCGGCGTGGTGACGGCAAGTACGAGATCACTGGCCTGCCGCGTCAGGGAGTCACCATCGATGCGCGCGTGAAGTCCTACCTGCTCAAGCGCTTCGCACAGGCCGCCCGTGCGTGGGACCAGACCAATCCATTCGTACTCAGTCCGTCGGGACCTGTCAGCGACACAGGTGCACCGAGCGGCGGGACTCCCTTGCCTGGTGATCTCAAGATTCCTGGCCCGTCACCGGGACCGACCAGTGGCGGATTCCCCGGCGGACCCACTGATCCCGGCCCGCCGTCGTTGCCGTTCGATGAGCTGGTGATGGCATATCTTGGCGCGGTGGCCGAGTCGGATGCGCGGTTCTCGGCGTTGTCGTCATGAACTCATTCGAGACGAGATGCCGCAGACCAAGCGTGTCGACGGGGCGCCCCTGACCATGAGTTTGCGCAGTTCAGGGGCCTCATCTGTGGGCTCCCCCGGTTGGACTCGAACCAACAACCTGCCGATTAACAGTCGGCTGCTCTGCCAATTGAGCTACAGGGGAAAGGCCACCACGGGATCGCCGCGGCAGCGCGACGCAACGATAGCAAAGAGGCCACCCGCCGACGAAA
>JBBSQC010000024.1:0-54105 GCA_038258215.1 Actinomycetales bacterium
CTCTGCTAGCAGAGGTTCGTGGACCGGGCGGGGCGGTGAGCGCTCAGGCGGTCGGCGAGCGGATGCCGGTGAGCCAGGACCGCGCACCGGCGAAGTCCGCGTCCGTGGCCCGGGCCCCGATGCTGGCCGGGGTCCGGTCCGCGCGCGGGTAGGACCCGAGGAACCGCACGTCGGCGCAGATCCGCTTCAACCCCATGAGGGCCTCACCGAGCCGCTCGTCGAGCACGTGGCCCTCGACGTCGATGGAGAAGCAGTAGGAGCCCATCGACGCCTTCGTGGGTCGCGACTCGAGCCGGGTGAGGTTGATGCCCCGGGCGGCGAACTGGTCGAGCAGCGCGAGCAGCCCGCCCGCGTGGTCGTCGCGCTGGAAGAGCACCACCGTGGTCTTGTCGGCGCCGGTGGGCGCGGGCAGGCTCCCGGGCCGCGAGACCAGCACGAAGCGAGTCACCGCCGCCTGCATGTCCCCGATGCCCTCGGCGAGCACGGTCAACCCGTGCAGGCTCGCCGCCGCGGGGGCGCAGACCGCGGCGTCGTAGGCCTGGCCCTCCTGACCCAGCCCGTCCGCGGCCGCAGCGGTCGACAGGGTCGGCACGTAGGCGGCATCCGGCAGGTTCCTGCCCATCCAGCCGCGCACCTGGGCCCACGCGTGCGAGTGGGTGCCGACCGCCCGCACCCCCTCGAGCGTGGTGTCGGCAAGGGAGGCGAGCACGAAGGTGACCGGCACGAGCACCTCGCCGGTGACGACGAGCGGGTCGCCGTTGGCCAGGGCATCGAGGGTCGCGGACACGCCGCCCTCGACGGAGTTCTCGATGGGCACCATCGCCTGCTCGACCTCACCGCCCCGAAGAGCGGCGAGAGCGGAGTCGACGGACCCGAATGCCGTTCTCGCGCCACCGGATCCGGCCTCCCAGGCGTCGAGCGCCATCGACGTGAAGGTGCCCTCGGGGCCGAGGTAGCCGGTGCGGGTCATGGGTGCTCCTTGCCGGTGCGCGCGGCCGCGAGGGCCTGCTGCTCCTCTGGGGTGAGGGTCGCGTCGGAGTCGCCGCCGACGATCCCCTTGGCGTAGGTGCGGGACTCGCCGCGGGCGTGGATCGAGCTGATGACCAGGCCGTCCCCGTGGTCGTCGATGACGGCGGCGCTGAAGCTCAGCCGACCGCCCATGTCGCCGAACGCGTCGTAGCGCACGACCGCGACGTGCCGGAGGGCCTGAGCCACGTCGGCGCGAAGCGCGGCGAGGTCGCCGGCCCCGACCGGACGCTGCCGCTCGAGGTGGTCCAGCCGCCGGCCCAGGGCCTTCGTGCGAGAGACGAGGAGCAGCACCGCGACCAGGGCCGCGAGCATGACGAGCATCGGCACCGCGAGCAGCCCCGCCTCCACACCGTTGAGTCCTAGCACGCCACACAGGCTATGGGGAGAAGCGTCCCCGGCACCCGCCGTTCCACGCCCGGGCCCGTGGGCCCATGTTCACCGAAGCCGGGGGACCTGCTGGCCGGTGGGTCTCGGCTGGCTCCGGCGCCGGTGAGCCCTTCGATCGTGCAGCACCTGGAACCCCGAGGCGATCGCGAACGGCAGGAACAGGATCCCGGCCAGCGCGGCGGCCGCCGCCAGCGCGTTGTAGACCCACTGGTCGGTGGCCGCTTCCATCGGTGCCTCGAGATAGGCCCACCGCGCCGTGACGAACAGCCCAAGAACCATGACGAGCTGTAGGCCGGGGGGGACGAAGGAGAGGTGTTCCGGGTCGCGCGAACCGGGGAGGTTCTTGCTCATGACTGCGGCCGCCCCTCCGCGCCGCCGCGCCCGACGCGTGCTGCTCCACACCCCTGCGCTCGCTCACCGCACGAGACCGTGCGCAGCGGGACTCGCGCGAGCTCAGGGTCGCCGGATTCTCCGGTCATGGCCCACATGATAGCGCCGGGCCCACCCGCGCGTCTGCCCCCCGGCGCGACTAGCGTTGGCTCCCTATGGACCTCACCACTGCGGCCGTCGTCTTCGGCCTGATCTTCGTCGTCGAGCTGCCCGACAAGACCTTCATCGCCACGCTCGTCATGGCCACCCGGTTCCGGCCGCTGCTCGTCTGGGTCGGTGTGAGCCTCGCGTTCCTCGTGCAGACCGCCGTCGCGGTCACCGCCGGTGGGCTGCTCTCGCGGCTGCCCCGCACACCGGTCGAGGTCTTCGCCGGGCTGATGTTCCTCATCGGCGGCATCATCCTGCTCCGCGGCGCCGGCGCGGCCGACGATGAGGAGGCGGACACCGAGGAGGAGTTCGGCGAGAAGTCCTCCCGCACGGTCACGGGGTGGCGCGTGGTGACCCTGTGCTTCACGATCCTGTTCCTCGCCGAGTGGGGGGACCTCTCGCAGATCCTCACCGCCTCGCTCGTGCTGCGCTATGACGACCCGGTCTCGGTGTTCGTCGGGGCCTTCCTCGCCCTCGCCACCGTGTCCGCCCTCGCCGCCGTGCTCGGCCGCACCCTGCTCACCCGGATGCGCCTGTCCACCATCCGTCGGGTCGGGGGCGGGGTGTGCCTGGCGCTGGCGGGCTATACCGCGCTGGAGATCTTCGGGGTACTCTGAGGCTCGAGCGCCCCGCTGCGGTGCGGCGCCGGCTCGTCCCGCGACACCCACCAGAGCAGCACCAGGGCCGCCACGCCGCCGGCCACGTCGGCGTTCTGCAGCAGCCGCCCCGGCAGCTCGGGCCAGTCCCGGTGGCCGAGCCAGGTGATGCCCCACCACGGGAAGCGGCACACGAAGAACGCGGTGACCCCGACCCCCGCCCACAGCCTGCGCCGGTCGCGCAGCGGGTCGCTCCCGAGCAGCGCGAAGACCACGACGACGACCCAGTGGTAGTGGTGGATCCAGGCCACCGGCGAGAGCAGGCAGGCGAGCAGCCCCACGACGGCGACCTCACCGATGGAGTCCCCCGCCCGGTACATCCGGGCCGCGAGGCGGTATCCGAGGACCCCGACCACGAGCACCACGGCGAGCCACAGCACGGTGCCCCACCCGCCGAGGGCACCCCCGAGGAGCATGTCCATCCGGAGCAGGAGGCCCCGGATCGACTGGTTGGCGGTGCCCGCGTTGGGGCCCAGGCGGTCCGGGTCCTGCAACGCTCCACCCCAGAACGCGAAGGACGCCTGGGGCAGCAGCACCCAGGCGGCGAGGGTCACGAAGGCCGCGGTGGCCACCGTCGTCGCGGCCGCGCGCCAGCGACGGGTGACCAGGAAGTGCACGAGGAACACCCCGGGGATCAGCTTGACGGCCATCACCACCCCGACGAGCACCCCGCGGGGCACCCGAGCGAGCAGCCCCGGCCGCGGCTCGCGCAGGTCCATCAGGCAGGCCAGCACGATGAACGCGTTGACCTGCCCGAACCGGATGCCGTCGCCCACCGGGTGCAACCAGAGCATCGGGGCGGTCAGCGCCGCGAGCGCGAGCGGGGCCCAGCGCCCGGCACGGGGGATGAGCCGGTACCCGGCATACCAGACCGTCGCCGTGGTGGCGATGACCTGGAGCGCGGTCCACAACCAGCCGACCACGCCGAACGGGAGGAACGCGAGGGGGATGCCGAGCAGCGCGGCGAAGGGCGGGTAGGTGAAGGAGAGCAGCTGGGGGGGCTCGGTCAGCGCCGTGTAGATCGGGCGACCCGTGAGGATCGAGACACCCGCCTCGCGGTAGACCTGCACGTCGACCTGCCACTGGTCCAGCGGCCAGAAGACGAGGTAGCGCAACGCCACGGGGAGCGCCGCAAGAGCGATCAGGGCACCGGCCAGCAGCCACATCGCCCGCGGGGCGGTGGTGGGCGGTCGCGGGGTCACTCACCCATTGTCGGGGTATGCCGTCCCGCGCCCGGCAGGTGCCACACGGGTCGAGCCCGGGATCCGCCCGCCCGCCGAATGGAGCAGCGATCGCGACCCTGCGTAACCTGACCTCGTGATCCGCCGTGCTCGTGCCGCCGCCATCGCCCTCGTGGTCGGCGTCGCGGGATTTCTCGCCCTGGGGTCGACGACGTCGGCCGGCGCGGCCGACGCACCAGCGGGGGCCGTCGTCTTCATCGGCACCGGCGGCGTCACCTGGTCCGATGTCGACCCGGAGACCACGCCCAACCTCTGGTCGATGCTCAAGGACGGGTCGTCCGCCGCCCTGTCGGTGCGCTCGGTCTACTCCAACACCTGCCCGATCGACGGGTGGCTCGGGCTCTCCGCCGGTGGGCGGGCGGCCGCCCCTCGCAGCGGCGATGAGGCGAACCCCGCGAAGCGCCCCTGTCCGTGGCCGCCGACCGTCAGCGGCGGGTCCGTGGAGCAGTGGCCCGACTACCTCGCGGCGGCCTCCGACCAGAACTTCGACACCAGCCTCGGCCTGCTCGCCGAACAGGCCAGCGCCGCATCGGTCTGCCTGCACACCGTGGAGCCGGGGGCCGCCGTGGCCGGCGCGCTCCCCGACGGCACGGTCGAGCGCTACTCGCCCTGGGACTCCGGCACCCTGCTAGAGGACCTCAACGGCTGCCCCGTGACACTCGTGGACGTAGGTGCTGTGCGTGACCTCGACGACGTCGCCGTCGGTGAGACGCCCAGCGGCACCCGCGAGGAGCAGCTGCGCGAGGTCGACACCCGGATCGGTGAGATCCTCGCGTCCGGGCCGGGGGGCGCCGACTTCATCGTCGGGAGCATCGCGGACGCCGGGTTGTCCGAGCGGCTGCGCCTCGTCGTCGCCCGTGGTCCGGACTTCGGTCCCGGTGTGCTGGAGTCACCCTCCACACGACAGTCCGGGCTGGCGCAGTCCCCCGACCTGACCGCCACGATCCTCGCCTCGGCCGGGCTGCCGGTGCCCGACGCGGTGGGAGGGGCTCCCCTCACCAGCCGCGCGGCCCCGGACAACTCCGAGCAGCGGGCCCGCGACCGGTTGCAGACCCTCGTCGACTTCGACGAGGCGAGCCATGACGTGCACGGTCTGGTCGAGCCGTTCTTCACGGTCTTCGCCTACGGCCAGCTCGTCATCTACCTCTTGGTGCTGCTCGTCTACAAGGGGCGGATCGGGTCCGAGGAGACCCGGGTGAAGGTGCTCAGCCGGGTGCGGGTGCTCTCGGTGGTCGCCGCCTCGGTGCCGGTCTCAACGTTCCTCGCCAACCTCGTGCCGTGGTGGCGCTTCCCGGTCGAGATGCTCGCGGTGCTGGCCGCGGTCGCCGTCTTCGTCACGCTGATCTCCCTCGTCGCGCTGCGCGGTCCGTGGTCACGCTGGGCCCTCGGGCCGATGGCCGTGGTGTCGGCCACGACGATGGTGGTGCTGGCCGTGGACGTGATGACCGGTTCACGCCTCCAGATCTCCTCGCTGATGGGTCTCCAGCCGGTCGTCGCCGGCCGGTTCTACGGCATGGGCAACCCGACCTTCGCCCTCTTCGCGACGGCCGCGATCCTGCTGGCCACCGCCGTGTCGTCGGCGCTGGTGTCGGCGGGACGTCGCCGGGATGCCGCCCTGGCCGTCGCTGTCATCGGCGGGGTCGCCGTGCTCGTCGACGGTGCCCCGTTCTGGGGTGCCGACGGTGGTGGTCCCCCGGCCCTGGTCCCGGGCGTCGTCTACCTCGTGATGGCCGTGCTCGGCATCCGGCTGACGTGGCGGCGGGCCCTGCTCATCCTCGTCTCCGTCGTGGGACTGTTCTTCCTCATCGCGGGTCTCGACTGGCTCCGGGCCCCGTCGGACCGCAGCCACCTGGGCCGCTTCATCCAGTCGATCATCGACGGCAACGCGATGGACATCGTCATCCGCAAGGGGGAGCAGAACATCAGCATCCTGCTCGGCAATGCGCCGCTCACCCTCCTCGTGCCGGCCGCGCTGCTCTTCGTGATCTACGTGCTAGCCCGACCCACGTCGTGGGGCTCGCGGGCGATGCAGCGCTCCTACGACCAGGCGCCGACGCTGCGGGCCGGCCTGGTGGCCCTGCTCGCCACCCTGACGATCGGGTTCCTCATCAACGACTCCGGCGTGGCCATCCCCGCCGTCGGTGCGACACTCGCGATCCCGCTCATCGTGTCGGTGACGGTGGCGTACCTGCTCGACGAGGCCCGCGCAGAAGACTCGACGCGCTCCTCACGCCTGTCCCGATGACGACGAGCCACAGCACGAGCACGACCCAGGGCACCACCTCGCGACGCACCCCCAGCGTGAGGTCCTCGACCCCTGCCGTCATGCCCAGGACCCGGCCCGGCACGTAGGCCATGGCGATCGCCGTGAGCCGCACCAGCGCCACCCGGTCGACCAGCCCGGAGGCCACCGCCGGCAGGGCGCACCAGGCGAGCAGGTCGTACCAGGGCAGGGAGTAGGACGCCGCCAGGGAGTAGGACAGCGCCAGGCACGCGGTCACCCACAGCGCCACCGCCCCGACCCGTCCCGCGCCTGGAGCCCCAGCCCCACCGTCCGCGGGTAAACAATCGCCCAATAGGTCACTTCTTTTCGCCGCCGCCCCCTCCTCCCCCGGTGAAGAATCGCCCAATAGGTCACTTCTTCTCGAGGTGGCGGGGCGGCTCAGCAGCAGCAGGCTCGCCGCCAGGAGCACAGCCAGCAGCGCCGCACCGACGCTGATGAGCTGACGGGTCAGACCCGACCCGATCACCGGCCCCGAGGCCTCCAGCACCAACCGCCACGGGGTCGCGAGCGACACCGCCCGACCCGAGCGCTCGACCTGGTCGTAGACGTGCGGGCCGGCCCACACCTGCAGACCACCGGCCACCACGGCGGATACCGCGACGAGGCTCCCGACCAGACCCGCCAGGCGCGCGCGACGGTGCCCGACCACCCACCAGGCGACCACGATGCCCACCGCCACCACCGCATACGTGAACTTCGTGGACGCCGCGAGGCCGACGAACACCCCGGCCCCGAGGGCGCCACGCCACCCCGGCCGCGCCGCGCACACGACAGCGGCCACGGCCAGGGCCGCCGCGACCACGTCGATGTGCGCCCCGAGCACCCCGACCCCCAGGACGAGCGGGTTGAGCGTCCAGAGCACGTCGACCCGTCCGTGCAGCCCGGCGTCGAGCGTGCGCCGCAGCAGCCACCGCACGGCGAGCCAGGACAGCACGACGAGCACCTGCCACACCCACACCCCCTGGCGCAGCGAGTCACCCCCGAGCCACGAGCTGAGCCCGTGCAGCATCGTGCCGAACGGTCCGTAGACGCTCGGCTCTGTGGTCCACGGCTCCTCCACGCGGCTGGTGACCGGGTCCAGCCCGCCCGCCCAGTCCACCGGGGAGTCCGTCCACGGGTTGCCGCCGCCCACGAGGATCCGACCGTAGGCGAGGTAGTTCACGTGGTCGGCCGAGCCGAAGGGCGCCGTGAGCACCGAGAGCAACGCCACGGCGCCGGGGAGCCGCCACGACCGCAGCGGACCCGGGTGCAGGCGCAGCCCCAGGAGCACCGCCACCCCGCCGAGCCCGTATGCCGTCCACAGCACCGCCGTGACCGCTCCCGGCCCGAGGGTGAGGGGAACCATGGCCCCCGGTGCCCACCCTCGCGGGGAGAGGTCGGGCTGGGCGGCGTTCGGGCCCGACAGGCCGACGAGCAGCAGGAGGGTCGTCGAGGCGACGAGCAGACCCAGCCGCATCGCCGACACGGCTCCAGCCGGCAAGGCCCCTTCCGGCTGGGGCCCGGGCGGAGCGGGCCCCGACAGCGAGGGGCTCTCCGGCTGGGTCAGCCCCGGTGCCATGGTCGCCAGCCGCGCGCGAGCAGCGCGAGCCACACGTCGCGGAACTGCCCCGCCCGGTGGAGCTGGCCGCGCCAGTCCGACCCGCTGACGCGGTGCTGGAGCTCGCAGGGCACCTCGAGCACGGTGAGCCCGGCCCGGAGCACGTCGACCGTGAGCGCCGTCTCGACGCCCCACCCGCGGGCGAGGGGGCTGGCCGCCTCGAAGGCCGCCGGGCTCAGGCACCGCATCCCCGAGAGGGGTTGGACGGGGCGGAACCCGGTGAGGGAGGTGATGCCGTCGCGGGCCAGCCGGACGACGAAGCCGCGCCCCCCACCGCTCGTCAGCTGGGCCGGGAGCGTCGCGATGGTCATGGCCGCCGAGCCGTCGAGCACGGCGGGGGTGAGCACGCCGAGGTTGGTGGCGGTGTCGCGCAGGTCACCGTCGACGAACAGCAGTGCGGCGGGCCACGCTGCGTCGGGGTCGGATGCGGCATCCGCACGCTCCAGATCGCGAAGCGCCCGCACGCCCGTCGCCAGGGCCGCGGCCTTCCCTCGGTTGCGCTCGTGGCGCACCACGTGGGCCCCCGCGGCCCGCGCCACCTCCTGGGTGGCGTCTGTGCTGCCGTCGTCGACCACGACGACGCGACCCACCTGGGGCAGGGAGCGCACGGCGGCGACCGTGTCGGCGATGCGCTCCGCCTCGTCCTTGCACGGGATCACCGCGGCCACCCGGCTCGCCATGGCACTCATCGCGTCCCCCGACGCCTGCCTCGAGTGCGGACGTGGTTGCCCACGCGACCACTTCCGCACTCGACGCAGGGCGTGGGCGCCATCAGCGCAGGGTGACCTGGCGGCTGAGAAGACCGGAGCGGGCCCGTCGCTCGTCCGCCGTGAGGGGGCCGTCGACGGCCAGGGCGGCGGCGTACCGCTCACCCCAGGCGGCGAGCGCCTCCTCGTGGTCGGTCGCCTCGGTCGCCGGGTCGAGGTCCCAGACCGGCACGAGCAGGCCGCAGGCGCGGAACGCCCCGAGCAGCCGGGTGTCCGGGCCGAGGGCGTCGTCCCCGGAGGCGTGCAGGCGTGAGAGGGCGTCGGTGGCGGCGTCCTCGTCATCGGGCAGCACGAGGCGGATGTGGGCACGGTCGCCGATGCGCACCCAGTACGCCGAGGGGAGGGCGGCCATCGCGGTGGTGGGCACGACGCTCTCGTTGGCGCGCTCGAGGGACAGTGCGGCATCCCCCTCGAGAGCCTGGTCACCGACCCAGAAGTCGAACCCCTCGTGCACGGTCACCTCGAAGGTCGAGGTGTCACTGAGGATGTCCTGGAGCCGGGGGCTGTCGGCGGTGACCGGCTCGGTGGTGGTCACCGGCTGCCCCTGCTCGGCCGCGAGCGCGGCGATCACCTGGGCCGCGAGGTCGCGGGAGGCGTCACCGCTGGAGTTGCCGGACTGGGTGCCGATGAGCACCGAGCCGTCGGCCCGGTGCAGCCCCGGCCAGGCCATCGGCAGCACCGTCGCGACGACCACCTCGGGCGAGGCCCCCTCGGGGAGGTGCTCGTCGGCCACCGTCACCGTGGCCGTCGCGGCCGGGAGGATCTCGCGCACCGCGACCCAGTCCGTCTCCCCCACGAGCCCCTGGAACGGTCGCCGCTCGAAGGGGGCAGCGGCCGGCCGCGCGTGGCGGGCCGATCCGGAGTCGGAGCCGCGCTGACGTCGAGATGCCTTGCCCATGCGCGCCACCCTAGTGCGGCCGGTGGGGCCCGGAGTTCAGGTGGCGCGACGCCGGCTCGGGCCGCCGAGGGTGGCCCAGACGACATTGCCCGTGCGGTCCTCGGTGACCCCCCACTCGTGCGCGATGGAGCGCACGATGCGCAGCCCGCGGCCCGAGGAGAGCCAGACGGTGCGCGGGGCGGGGTGCGGCACGGTGGAACCACCACCGTCGGTGACCTCGATCTCGATGACCGCGCCGCGGATCTTCCAGCGCACCCGGATCGTGCCGTCGGAGAGCGGCCGGGCGTGACGCACGGCATTCGTGAGCAGTTCGGAGGCCACGATCTCCGCCTCGTCGACGATCTTCTCCGGCAGGTTGCGCTCGTGCAGGTCCGCGACGATCTGGTGCCGGACGCCGGCGACCGAGGTGGCGTCGGAGGGGACCCGGATGGTGCAGACGATGCTGTCGCTCCCCGGGCCCGAGCTCTCGCTGACCTCGGGTTCGGCGTCGACGAACACCCGGTGCTGCGGGGGGTCGTGCGGAGCGTTCTGCGAGGTCACCGGCCCAACCTAACCCGATTCGGCCAGTTGATCGAGGACAGCTCTCGGCCGGTTCGTGATGATGACGTCCACCCCGAGGTCGACACAGCGGTCCACGTCGTCGGGCTCGTCCACGGTGAACACGTAGACCTGGTGGCCCATCCGCTGGTAGGACCGGATGACCTTGGGCCGTCGGAGCAGGTGGGTGTGCAGGCCCACCCGGTGCACGCCCACCGGAAGGGTTCCGTCCAGGGTGATCGCCGGCACGCCCGACTCGAAGAGCAGCACGAGCGGCACGTCTGGGGACAGCTTCGCGACCCGGGCGAGGGCCCGCCGGGAGAACGACATCACGCGCACCTGGGGTCGCCCCGGCTGGTCCCCGGCGTCGAGATCGAAGCCCCGCAACACCTGCACCAGGGTGCGTTCCACCTCGCCACCGCGCCGGGTGGGGTGCTTGGTCTCGACGAGCGTGACGATCTCCTGCTGCTGGTCGACGAGGGTGTCCAGGAGCCGGCGGAGGGTGAGCAGCCGTCCTCGCTCGGGGTCGGACTCCGGGGTCTCATCCTGGCGCCCTCGCGCCTTCCACGACGCCCAGTCGAGCTCCTCGAGGCGAGCCAGCTCGAGTGCCGAGACCACCCCCGCGCCGTTGGAGGTGCGGTCGACCTTGCGGTCGTGGACGCAGACGAGGTGGCGGTCGGCGGTGAGGCGCACGTCGCACTCGACGCCGTCGGCCCCGTTGTCGACGGCGGTGCGGTAGGCCGCGAGCGTGTGCTCCGGCTCCTCGAAGCTCGCCCCGCGATGAGCGACGACCAGTGGACGGTGCCGCTGAGGCGCGGGCTGCTCGACGCTCACCCCCCGATCCTCTCGCGACCTCCGCGCCTTTGTCTGTCAGGACGTCGGCAACACGCGGTCGACCCGGCGTGTCGCAGCATGTCGACAGGCGAAGTCGGGGAGGGAGGGGGACCGGGTCCGGTCGGGAGGGGGCTCACACGGACGGTGGCTCTACCGTTGGATCATCGTGAGCCTGCCACCCTTCCAGCACCTCGTCGACGAGCACTGGCGCGACGTCGCCCGCCTCGCCCACGCCCTCACGGGCCCGAGCCACGGCGACGACATCGCCCAACAGGCGTGGACCCAGGCGCTCGCGGCCTATCCCCGGCTCACCCACGCCCGCAACCTGCGCTCGTGGCTCCTCACCATCACCCACCGCTGCGCGATGGACCACCACCGCGCCGCCCGGCGCACGACACCGCACGAGGACCCCGCCGCGCTCGTGCAGGCGCCGGTCGCCCAGCCGCCGCCCCTGCCCGACGGCGACCTCTGGGCCAGGGTCGCCGCCCTCCCCCAGCGACAGCGGGAAGCGATCGTGCTGCGCTTTGTCGCCGACCTCGACCACCGCACGATCGCCGCAGCGCTGGACACCTCCCCGGGCATGAGCCGCCGCCTCGTCAGCGACGCGATCGCCACCCTTCGCCTCGACCTCCAGGACACCCCATGACCAGCATGACCAACCCGCTCACGACCTACGACCCGCCCCTCTCCGGACCGCCCACCCTGCCGACCACCGACATCTCCTTCACGACCGAGGACACTGAGGTGGGCCGGCTGCTGATCGCGGCAACACCCGATGGAACACTCGTGACCTGTGCGTATGCCGGTGACACGGCTGCCGAGGATCGCTTGCTGCAGCGCTTGGCCGACACCGTCAGCCCTCGGGTGCTGCGCCACGCCGCGCCGACCGACGACGCCCGCCGGGCGCTCGCGGCATACCTCTCCGGCGACAGCCGCTCGCTCGACGTGCGCACCGACCTGGCGCTCACGAGCGCGTTCCAGCGCGAGGTGCTCGTGGGTCTGGCGGCGCGCATCGGCTACGGCGAGCGCACGACCTACGGCACCCTGGCCGCCGCCGTGGAGCACCCCGGGGCGGCTCGCGCCGTCGGCACCGCCCTCGCCGGCAACCCGCTGTGCATCGTGCTGCCGTGCCACCGCGTGCTCCCGGCATCTGGTGGGGTCGGCGGGTATGCCGGTGGGCCGGCCGCCAAGGCCCACCTCCTCGCGCTGGAGTCGGGGGCGCTCAGCGGCGGGTGACCGGGCGCCGCGCTCCGTGCCCGGGTTCGTCGGCCCAGCCCGTGCCCGGGTTTGGACACCATGGTGCTCCAACCCGGGGATGGCGCCCAGATCCGGACGCCATCCCCGGGTTTCGCCACCATGGTGGCGAAACCCGGACCAGCAACCAACGGTCGCCCAGAACCCTCCTCGTCCACGACGCCGGGTCGCCCGAGGTCGGTGGCGGCTACCGCGAGATGGAGAACGGCGCGGCGTTGACGGCGAAGAAGTAGTTGCCCACGGCCTCCACCTTGATCCGCGCCTGCCGGGTCCCGACCGACGGCCAGGTGACGGCCTGCGACCCGTCGTTGGGTGTGTCGGCGGCCAGCACGCGGCCGAAGGTGCGGCCACCATCGGTCGACAGGGTGATGCGGACCCGCCGGGCCAGCGCCGGAGTGTTGGTGCCGCTGACCGCCCACCTGACCGTGCCGACCGCACCCGCCCTGACGGACTGTCGGGGCGAGGCCTGCGAGCGCACCAAGAAGGGACCGGCGTTCTGGGCGAGGCGCAGGACCACGTCGTCGTGACCGGTACCTCCCCCGTTGGGCGCACCGTCGCGCGCGGTCAGCCGGAAGTCCATGCGCGGACTGGCGCTGTTGAACGAGCCCCTGTATCCCTTGCGGGGGAGGAACTCCGAGTAGCAGTCCACGACATCGAGCGGAACGGCGGCATCCGGGTCCGAGGGCGGAGCCGGGCAGCGACCGGTGGCGGCGTTGGTGTTGCCCGCCAGCACCTGAGCCAGGTCGGGGAAGACCCGGGTCGGGCTGCCGTCGGCCAGGTTGAGGCCCGGTGACGGGCTCTGCAGGGCGCCCTCGTCGGTGACCTGGGCGGAGGTGCCGAAGACCCGGAACAGCGGCCCGGTCCTCTTGCGGTTGGAGACCAGGTCGGTGCCGCCGTAGAAGGTCGGGTCGCCGGCGTCGTCGAACCGGTCGTCGGCGCCGATGTCGTTCTGCTCCCACAGGTAGGTCAGCGGGTTGCCGTCGGCGTCTGTCGCAGATCCGGTGAGCACGAACGGGGTGCGCAACGGGATGGTCTTGTCGGCCGGGGCGGTCACGACCGGAGCGCGGTTGCCCGAGGGGGTGACGACGTTGCCGCCGTTGTCCCCCGGGCCGCCCTTGGCGGTCTCACCCACGAAGCCGCTGACACCCGCATCGCCGCTGAGCACGGTGAGGCTCTTCACGTCGTTCTGCGGCCCGGGCGCCTCGGGCAGGGCCGTGGAGTTGAAGATGACCTGGAAGCCGCGGTCGTCCGGGCGGGTGAGGGGCGCCGGGTAGGGGCCGTAGCCCGCATACGGGTCGTAGCCCCAGCCACTGACCGTCACGTCCTGACCGGTGAGCCGCTCGACGACACGCCGGATGCCGGCGGCGGTGTAGTTGCCTCCGCGCGTCAGCGTGCGGGCCCGGTTGCCGAAGCCGAGAGTGATCCGCTCACCGTCGGTGTCGAAGCCGCGCAGCGAGACCGTCTGCACCTCGGTGACGTTCAACCCCCTGGCGGTGGCCAGGCTGGTGGCCTCGTCGATGGTGCGTTGGGAGAAGTACGGGTCGGAGTGTGGCTGGAGGTCGTCCTGACCGCAGATGCCGGCGTAGGCCATGACGGAGGAGCCGCCGCCCGGCTCGACCGAGGTCGCGCCGTTGCGGTTGCCGGGGCCGCACCCGTTGAAGGTGTGGTTGCCGTTGAACTGGTGGCCCAGCTCGTGGGCCACGTAGTCGACGGCGAAGAAGTCGCCCTTCGGGAACGGCAGCCCGGTGCACCCACCGCCCTTGTAGTCCAGCCCGGTCACGCCGAGGTAGGCCACCCCGCCACCGTTGACACCCAGCGCGATGTGCCCGACGTCGTAGTTCGAGGCGCCGACCAGCTGCCCGAGCACGGTGCGGTTGCGGGCCAGGGTGTCGCCGCTGCAGTAGTCGAGGTCGCCGGGCACGTAGTCAGGGGCGTCGGGGTCGTCTCCCACGGGCGGCTCGAAGCACGGCGCGGAGCCGCAGGGACCGTTGCTGCCGACAGCCTCGGCCACGGTGTCCAGGTTGAGCTTGTCAGTGGCGTTGACCAGGCGCATCCGGATGGCGAGGTCGTCGTTGTAGATCTGGTTGACCCGGTTGATCAGCGTGACCTTCTCAGCCAGCACGTTGTCGGTGCCGAAGTACGCCGCGTAGGACGGGTCGGAGGTCAGGGCGAGCCGGAAGTCGCGGCGCAGCACCTCCTCGCCCGTCTTGGCCGGAGCGGCTGACGTGATGCGGCGGGTGTCGCGCGCGTCGCGTTCGACGAAGTCCTGCTCCGCGCGGGGCACGGCCGCGCCGTAGTAGCTGAGGTATGTGGTGGTCCCCCGCACGTTGTAGGCCGGGTCGACGTACCAGGCCCGTTGACCGTGCGGCCCGCGCACGGCGGCGTGCAGGCCCATCGGCGTGACGTCGATCGCGACGCCGGTCTGCGGGTCGGTGGTGCTCACGCCGGAGTACGTGGCGATCTCCGGGTGCTGCGCCGCGAGCGCGGACTCCATGATGTCGGTGCGCTGCAAGGAGAACTGGGCGCTCCCCCCGTCGGGCGTCGGCAGGGCGAAGCGCAGCCCCCCGGCGACCTTGCTGTCGCTTCCGCTTCCGTCGCCGCCCTCGTGGGGCGCGGCCGCGAGGGCACTGCGGGCACCGGGGAGATCCAAGCGGGTCGCCTCGTAGTCCACAGGTCTGACCCGCACCTTGGCGCCGGTGGCCGAGAACCCGTCGACCGGGCTGAAGTACGGCGTCGGGGTCGGGGGCGCGGCCGAGGCCGCGCCGACGACGGCGGACGGCAGGAGAGCTGCGGCCATCGCCGCGACAGTGAGGGCGGCACAGTGACGAAGACGAGTGGACATCTCACTCCAGGGTCTGGCAGTGGTGGCGACCGGCTGGCCGGGAGCCTACGCCCGGAAGGCCCTCTCGCGCACTGGTCAATGTTCAGCAGCTCAGCCGACCCAGCGGGCTGGTCGCGATCCCCCGCTCGATGACCTCCGGGCGCTGGGGGTGCGGCTGAACGCAACGCCAGTCGGTGGGTGTGCCGCCCATCTCGCGCGTGCGTCAGGCAAGATCGAGGCGTCATGAACTCCGAGCGCCCAGACCCGTCCTCGTCCACCGCACCGGAACCACCCTCCCGGATCTCCGGCGCCGGTCGGGCGGTCCGTCGTGGCGGCGGCGCCGGTGCGCGCGCGGTCGGCCGGGGCGGTCAGGCGGCGGCTCGACGGTTCCGGGGCTTCGCCGACGCCGACGGTGCCTCCGACACCGGGCTGGCCCGGCTCACCGAGCTGCACGCGGTGAACGTCGCGGGCGACGCCGCGCTCACGGTCTCGCTCGCCGGCACCGTCTTCGCGATGCCGACCGACGAGGCCCGCGGCCGGGTGGCCCTCTTCCTCCTGCTGACGATGGCGCCGTTCGTGCTCCTCGCGCCGCTCATCGGCCCGCTGCTCGACCGGTTCCGGCACGGTCGCCGGTGGGCCCTGGGCACGACCCTGGCCACGCGAGCCTTCCTCGCGTGGGTGCTGGCCACCGCCGTGACCGAGGAGTCGGTCTGGCTCTTCCCCGCCGCTCTCGGGTGCCTCGTGGCCTCCCGGTCGTATGCCGTGGCGCGGGCGGCCGCGGTGCCACGCCTGCTCCCCCGGGACATCACTCTCGTCACGGCCAACTCCCGCCTCAACATCTCCGGCCTGCTCGGGATGGTGCTCGGTGGTGGGGCGGCGGCGGCCCTGTCACAGGTCGGGCCGGACTGGTCGCTGCGCCTGGCCTTCGTCGTCTACATCGCCGCGACCGTGCTCGCGATCCGGCTGCCTCCCCGGGTGGACTCCACCGTCGGGGAGCTCGACGTGGACGGCACCCCGGTGGGCCAGGAGCCGGTGCCCTCCCCGGACCGGGGCGCCCGCCGGATGCGGGCCCTCCCCAGGTCGGTGCGCTACACCCTCTGGGTGTGCACGGGGGCGCGGATGCTCTCGGGCTTCCTCACCCTGTTCCTCGGCTTCCTCATGCGCGAACAGCCGCTCCCGGGGTTCTCCGGCCCGCTCGTGCTCGCCCTGGTCATCGGGGCGGCCGGCACGGGCAACGCGCTCGGCTCGGTCATCGGCAACCGTCGCCGCCTCCCACCCCCGCAGGTCATCGCCACGAGCATCGCGGCGGTGGCGACCGCGGCCGCGATGGTCACGGCGTTGTTCTACTCGCTGTGGGCGCTCCTGCTCGTGGGTCTCGCGGCGGGGCTCTTCGGTCAGCTCGCCAAGCTCAGCCTCGACGCCTTGATCCAGCGCGAGGTGCCGGACCGCAGCCGCGCCCGGGTGTTCTCGTGGTCCGAGACGATCCTCCAGGGCTTCTGGGTCCTCGGCGGTGCCATCGGGCTGGCCGTGCCGCTCCGGCCGCACCTGGGGTTCGGGATCATCAGCGTCGTGGTCATCGGCGCCTTCCTGCTCGCCCTGCGCTCCCGTCGGGTGGGCCGGTCCCCGATGACCCGTGCGGGGGGTGCGACGGCGGCCTGAGCTGCGCCCAGGGTCAGGAGGCGACGTCCACCAGCAGCCGCCCGGTGCCCCGGCCCGACAGCATCCGCTCGAACTCCGCGTCGTAGTCGACGACCCCGTCGGGTCGCACGTCGAAGGTGAGCACCCGGCTGGGCACCCGGCCTAGCCGGATCTCGTATGCCGTGCCGGGCGGCATCCGCACCGCGTGCTCCCGGGCGGCGATCGGGTCGACGCACCCACCCCACATCGGCAGGACCTGCAGTGAGTCCTCCGACCCGTGGAGGGTGACCGGCACCCCGACGACGCGGAGGGTGCTGGTGCCGCGCCCCTGCAGGAAGTCCGCGTGCTTCTGCCCGTAGTCGACCAGGCCTTCCTCGGTGACGCGGAAGCGCACGTCCGAGGCCCGGAAGCGCGTCTGCTGGAAGGCGTACTCCCCCGGGAAGAGGTTCACCGCGATCCCGCCCGGGTCGGACCCGTCCACGAAGTGCGGGAGGTGACCCGGCACGCAGAACCATCCGTAGGTGAGGTCGCTCGTGTCGATGTGGATGACAGGCATGTCGCTCCTGGTGTCTGACGGTGAGGGCTCGTGAGAAGGGCGGCTCGACAGGTCAGGAGAGCCACCATGGTCCGGTGATACATCGGGACGACCTACGCTTGGTCGGTGCATGTGCCCAGCCCGCCGCAGCTGCGGCTCGTCGGCTTTCTGCTGGCGGTCGCCATCGGCGGGGGCGTGGTCTGGCTGCTCTTCGGCTCCGACCTGGACGCGGTCCGCGAGGTTATCGACGAAGCCGGAGCCTGGGGCCCGCTGGTCTACGTGGGGCTGCACGTGCTGCTCACCCTGGTGCCCGTCTCGAAGAACGTCCTCGCCCTGGCGGCCGGCGCGCTCTTCGGCCTCACCGCGGGGATCGCCCTCTCGTGGGTCGGGTCGATGGTCAGTGCGGCGGTGACGTTCGCGATCGCCCGGCGCATCGGCCGCACTGCGGTGGCCGCGATGACCGGGGACCGGTTGGAGCGCGCGGAGGGACTGCTGCGCGAGGAGGGTTTCAACGCCGTCGTCATGGCGCGACTCACCCCGGTGCTGCCCTTCACGATCCTCAACTACGGCGCCGGGGTGAGTGCGGTCGCGTGGCGGCCCTACCTGCTCGGCACCGCGATCGGCGCCCTGCCGGGGAGTGTCGGGTATGCCGCTCTGGGCGCGTCCGCGGGGAGTGACGCGAGGACCTACGTCATCGCGGGGGTCGTCGCCGGCGTGATCTTCCTCAGCGCGTTCCTGGCGGCGCGGGCCGGGAGTCGCCGGCGTACGAGTGCCTGAGCCCTGGCCCCTCGCCACACGGCCGGTTCGCACGTCACAGCAGGAACGCGGGGAGGTCGGCGAGGCGGTGAGGGTGGGCATGCGGTTCATCGTGCTGTCGCTCGCCCCGGGGCAACACCGTCTCCGTACTCAGATCCCCTGCTGAGCTCCGGACCGCCCCCGCCTCCCCGCCGCCCCTCCCTCCGACGACGTGGGGGAGGTCAGTGCGCGGCGGGGCTGTCGCTGGTGCGCAAGCGCTTCACGCCGGTGGCCACGGCCACGACGACCGCACCGACGACGACACCGATGGCCGCCGAGGCGAGGGTGTTGGTGAGCCACCCGAGCAGCCCGCCGAGAGCGCCGGTCGCGTCGTGCACGGCGACCTCGAGGTGGTGCACGACGTCGTAGAGCCCGTGCCAGCCGAGCTCCTCGGTGCCGACGAGCAGGATGTGGCCGCCCACCCAGAGCATCGCAACGATGCCGAGGGTCGAGAGGAAGACCAGCACCTTCGGCATCCCGCGCACGAGCAGGTGGCCCACCCGTTGGGCGCCGCCGGACTCCCGCTCGGTGAGGTGCAGCCCGATGTCGTCCATCTTGACGATGAGCGCGACCACCCCGTAGACGAGCGCCGTGATCATCACGGCGACGACGGCCAGGATCAGCGCCCGCGACACCAGCGGCTCGTCGGCCACCTCGTTGAGGGCGATGACCATGATCTCGGCCGAGAGGATGAAGTCGGTGCGGATGGCGCCCCCGACCATCACCTCCTCCTGCTCCTCCCCCTCCATCGCGGCCGGGGTCTCGTGCGCCTCGTGGCCGGCGAGCTTCTCCCAGATCTTCTCCGCCCCCTCGTAGCAGAGGTAGGTGCCCCCCACCATGAGGATGGGCGTGAGCAACCACGGCACGAACTGGCTGAGCAGCAGCGCCGCCGGGAGGATGAAGAGCAGCTTGTTGCGCAGCGAGCCGACGGCGATCCGCTTGATGATCGGCAGCTCGCGATCGGCTGTGAACCCGTGGACATAGCGCGGGGTCACCGCCGTGTCGTCGACGACGACCCCGGCGGCCTTGACGCTGGCGCGACCGGCGGCTGCACCGACGTCGTCGACGGACGCCGCCGCGATCTTCGCCAGCGCGGCGATGTCGTCGAAGAGTGCGACAAGTCCGCCAGCCATGGTGCAAACGTAGTCGGCTCGATGACGCGGGCCGGGCACTCAGCGTCGCAGGGCATCCCGTCGACCAGCAAGGAAGGCGCGCTCCGGTCCGTTGTCGGTCAGGCTCAGCGCCCGTCCGTATGCCGTGATCGCCTCCTCGTCGCGGCCGAGCCTGCGGAGCAGGTCGGCACGGGTCGCGTGCAGAGGTGCGTACCCATCGAGATCGAGCCGGTCCACGACGGACAGCCCCGCCGCCGGCCCCTCGAGCTCGGCGAGGACCACCGCGCGGTTGAGCCCCACGACCGGGGTGGGTGTCACGGCATACAGCTGGTCGTAGAGCGCGAGCACCTGCACCCAGTCGGTGTCCTGTGCCGTCGCAGCGTCGGTGTGCACCGCACCCACCGCGGCCAGCAGCTGATAGTGCCCGGGCCTGCCCCGCGACAGGCACTCCCGCACCAGGGCGTGCCCCTCGTCGATGAGCGGGCGGTCCCACAGGGAGCGGTCCTGCTCGTCGAGGGTCACCAGCCCACCACCCTCGAACCGGGCGATGCGCCGCGCATCGGTGAGCAGCATGAGCGCCAGCAGACCGGCGACCTCGGGCTCGTCGCGCATCAGGGTACGCAGCACCCGCCCGAGGCGGATCGCCTCCAGGCAGAGGTCCTCACGCACGCCGCGCTCCCCGGACCTCGGCAGGTAGCCCTCGGTGAAGACGAGGTAGACCACCGCGAGGACGGAGCGCAGACGGTCGGGGAGCTCGGCGTCCCGCGGCATCCGGTAGGGGATGCGCGCCGCGGCGATCTTGCGCTTGGCCCGCGTGATCCGCTGGGCCATGGTGCGCTCCGGCACGAGGAAGGCCGCCGCCACCTCGGGCACGGTGAGGCCACCCAGCAGGCGCAGGGTCAGGGCGACCCGGGCCTCGGGCGAGAGCGCCGGGTGGCAGCAGGTGAAGACCAGGCGGAGCCGTTCGTCGACCACCGAGGTGACCGGGGCCCGTGACGCCTCGTCGGGGTGGTGGAGCACCTGCGCCTCCTCGTGCCTGGACCGCCGGGAGGACTCCCGCCGGAGCCGGTCCAGGGCCCGGTTGCGGGCGACCACCGTGAGCCACCCCCCGGGGTTGGGCGGCACTCCCTCGTCGGGCCAACGACGCACCGCCTCGACGAAGGCCTCCTGGGCCATCTCCTCGGCCAGGTCGAGGTCCCCGAAACGAGCGGCCAGCCCGGCGACGACCCGGCCGAACTCGGCCCGGTACACCTCCTCGACGGTGGGCGTGCCGACCCGCCGGGGCGCGGGGCTCACTCGCCCTGGAACGGGCGCACCTCGACCCGCCCACCGCAGGCCTTGGAGCCCTCGGCCGCGAGCTCGAGGGCCGCGTCGAGGTCGGTCGCCTCGATCACCCAGAAGCCGCCCATCTGCTCCTTGGCCTCGCTGTAGGGGCCGTCGGTCATCACCACCTCAGTGCCGGTTCCATCGACCACGGTCGCGGTGCTCGGCGCGTGGAGCCCCCCGGCGAAGATCCACGACCCGCGCTCCTGGAGCCGTTCGTTGTAGGCGCCCACCGCGGCATACATCGCCTGGACCTCCTCGTCCGCGGGCGTGGGGTCGCCCTCGCGGTGCCACACCGACATCAGGTACTGGGTCATCGTCGTGCTCCTTCGATCATCTGGTGGGGCCGACCGTATGCCGTGCCCTCACCTCCTCCACGAACGGGGACCCACGGATGCGACAACCCCACGCGAAGAAGGTGGGACACCTCCCGGCGGACACGAGTCACCCTTCGTGCGACCACTCCAGGAGCAGCAGCGTCGCGTCGTCGGTGAGCCGGTCCCGCTGGTGCTCCACGAGGGCCCTGCTCACCCGCCGCATCGACTCGGCGGCCGAGAGGCTGTCCGCGACGGTGCGGGCGAGCAGGTCCACGAGTCGCTCCACCCCGAACTGCTCCCCGGAGGGCGAGCGGGCCTCGATCACCCCGTCGGTGAAGAGGAGGACGTGGTCGCCGGGCTCGAGCTGTTCGTGGGCGGCCCGGTAGCCCAGGGCGTCTGGGAGGCCCAGGCCGAAGGGCAGCCCGGGCTCACCCGAGAGGGTCTTGACGTGCCGGCCGTGACGCAGGAGCAGCGGGTCGGGGTGCCCGGCATTGACCCACTCCAGGTGTCCGGTGTCCAGGTCGAGCTCGGCGAGCACGCCGGTCGAGAACGAGTCCCCCGCGAAGCCGAGCTCGACCGCTAAGTCGATGGACGCCGCCGTCTCCGCGAGGCCGGCACCTCTCCTCCTCGTGTTGCGGTAGGCGGCCACGGTGAGGGCCGCCAGCTGGGCGCTGCGCAGTCCGTGGCCCATGCCGTCGAAGACCGCGAAGCGGGCCACACCCGGCTCGACCGCGTAGTCCACGGTGTCCCCGGCCACCTCGTAGGCCGGCTCCAGCACCCCGGCGATGGTCACCTCCGCCGAGGCGAAGGTCAGCGGCGGGAGCAGCCCCCACTGGATCTCGGCCGCCAGCTCGAGGTGCACGGACCGCCGCGCGGTGACCAGCGTGTCGGCATACGGCGCCTTGGCCACGATGAGGTGCGCGACGAGCGTGACGAACGGTCGGAGCCAGCCCGGCGGCGCGGTCTCGAGGCCGTCATGGGCGCCGGCCTCGACCGTCACCGCAAGCACGCCCAGACGGTCCGCTCCGTGGCTCAAGGGCGACCACCACGTCGTGCGTGGCTCCGAGTCGTGAGGGGGTTGCACCAGGACCTCGTCGTGCTGGTAGGCCCGTCCGGCCAGCGTCGATTCCACCAGCAGGCTCCCGGCGCCGGGCTCGTCCGCCGCGTTCGGCGGGAACGGCGCCAAAACGGTCTGCTCCAGGTCGGCGAGGAGGATGACGGTGGACCGGGCACCGAGCAGCGCCGCGTGCGCCGCGACGATCTCCGGGATGCGGTGCGGCGCCGCGAACCGAGATGACTCCATGAGGTCGGCGAGCACCTGCCAGCCATGCTCCGGCTCCCCTGCGGGAGGGCCAACCACCTGCGGGGACGTGGCCACCAGTGGACCGTACCGCAGCGTCCCGCCGCCCCGACAGCACTGCTGGTCGGCGGCGCGCGGACGAAAGCCTGTCGCCCGCCGCCCTTCGACAGGTACCGTCAGCGCCCATGCGTGTATTTCTCCGCGTCCTGGCGGTCCTCCTCGTCCTCGTCATCGCGGGGGCCATCGGCGGCTACCTCTACGCCCGGCCGCTGATCGCCACCGGGACGGGCTACGCCGCCCACAACACCTGCGCCGTCTCGCTGGTCGCCGGGCGCGACGACCCCGAGGACGACCTGCCACCCAACCCCCTCGTGCCCTACCTCACCGGCTACGTCAACCAGGGAGCGAAGTCGAGCACGTCGTCCCTGCTGTGGGTGCTGTCCACGCAGAAGGCGTGGTTCACCAAGGGCTACGGCTGCACCCTCGGGTCCGAGCGACCGACGTTCGACGAACCGACCCTCGTGGAGGCCGACCTCAACCCGCTGTCGTCCGCCCCCGTCCCGGAATCCACCCCGGAGTTCACCGACATCCTCGACAAGGCCTTCGGTGACGACCTGCCGGCCGACGAGAAGGCGAAGCTCGGCACGCGCGGTGTCGTCGTCGTCCAGGGCGGCCAGCTCGTCGCCGAGCGCTACGCGCCGGGGTTCGACGCGGAGACACCGCAGCTCGGGTGGTCGATGTCCAAGAGCGTCGCGAACCTCGTGGTCGGGCGCCTCGTGCAGCAGAAGCGCCTCGCGATCGACGACGCGGGGCTACGGCCCGAGTGGACCGACGACCGAGCGGACATCACCGTCGATGAGCTCATGCGGATGACGAGTGGCCTCACCTGGGACGAGACCTACGACCTGGGCACACCCATCACCGAGATGCTCTACTCCCACGGAGACATGGCCGGCTACGCGGCGAGCCAGCCACTGGCCCACGCTCCCGGCACCTACCAGCAGTACTCCAGCGGGTCGACCAACATCCTCTGCTCGGTGCTCACCCGCCTGGCCGACGTCCCCGACGCGGACCTCCCCCGCCAGCAGATCTTCGCGCCCCTGGGCCTGTCCTCGGCGGTGATGGAGCCCGACATGGTCGGCACGCCGGTCTGCAGCTCCTACATGTGGGCCACACCGCGCGACTGGGCCGCCGTGGGCCAGTTCGCACTCGCGGACGGTGTCGTGGCCGGTGACCGCCTCCTCCCCAAGGGCTGGATGGAGCAGTCGACGACCGTCGAGCCGGTGCGGGACACCGAGGAGAAGGGGTATGCCGCCGGCTGGTGGGCCAACCGTGAGGCCGACGGGTCGTTCGTGGACGCCCAGCTGCCCGAGGACGCCTACTGGATGAGCGGTCACGACGGTCAGCGTGTGTACGTCGTGCCCTCGGCCGACCTCGTCGTCGTGCGCCTGGGCTTCACCCCCGAGCTGGACGGCGACGACATCCGCACCTCCGAGCTCGTCCACGACCTCGTCACGGCGTCGTCAAAGGACTGAGTCAAAGGGCTGAGGCCAAGGGCCTGAGTCCGCTCAGAGCGCGGAGGTCACCGTCACCCGGCGGGCGTTCTCGACGTTGCCGAACAGCGGTATGCAGTTCACGTCCACCGCCTCGCCCGCCGACCCGCCCGCGGCGGTGCAGACCGTCTCCACGGTGGTCTCGTCGTCGACCTCGAAGGCCATCGTGAAGAGCACCGGCAGCCCGCCGTCCTCGGTCGGCACGGCTCGCATGCCGGTGATGCTCATGACGTCGAGCGGGCCCGCGGCCTCGCCCTCCACCGACCAGCCGTCCTCGATCCGCGCCCTGGGCAGGTCGAAGCCCTCACCGACGGTGATCTCGATGTCGAGGCCGCCGTCCTCGCTGGGGCCGTCGGAGGGCAGGGTCGTGGGAAAGTCGCTCGGAAAATCGCTGGGAAGCTCCGTCGGGAAGGACTCGGCCACCTGGTCGGCGGTGCGGGCTAAGAAGAATATCCCGCCGGCCACGACCAGGGCGACGACGACGAGACCGACGAGGGCCGCGATGAGGCACCCCTTGGCGGCTCCACTGCTGCCCTTCTGGGGTGGCGGTCCGTATGCCGGGTAGCCGCCGGCCTGCGGCGGGTACCCGGGCGGGGGCGCGCCGTACCCCTGCGGCGGTGCACCGTAGCCCTGTTGCGGTGCGGCGTAGGGGTCCGGCACGGCGTAGGGGTCGGAGGGCGGCTCGGCCGCCGGGATGGCCGTCGTCTGCGACATGTCCACGGCCTGGGTGTCCTGCGACGACGCGGCCCACTCCGGCGGGGCCGTCGGGTCGCTGGCCAGCGGCGCCCGGAACTGTTCGGTCCACTGCTGCCCGTCCCAGTAGCGCTCCTGCCCGTCCGGCTGGAGATGCCATCCCGCCGGTGCCGACATGTCGTCCTCCTCGATCCCCCGCGGCGCATCCGCGTCAGTCCAGGGCTATCGTGCCATCGTGGCATCGACCTCCGCACCGAAAGGCGAGCGGGCCACGACCGGCCGCGCCCGTGGCCGTGGGCTCTGAGCTGCGGCGCCTGCACGACCACATCCGCTCACTGCTCGACGACTCGCGTGACGGCGCGGTGCTCAGCGCGGCATCCCTGGACACCGACCTGCTCGTGCACTGCCGGGCGTTCTGCGCGGTCCTGGCGAAACACCACGACACCGAGCATGCCGTCCTGTTTCCCTGGTTGGACCGCACCCATCCCAGCCTCCGATCCACGGTCGTGAAGCTCGAGGAGGACCACGCGCTGATCGGCGGGCTCCTCCGAGGGCTCTCGTCGGACCTCGAACGCGGCGCCGACGGGCCGCCGCTCGGTGAATCGTTCTGGGCCGCCGCCCCGACGACGCCGGGGGAGCCGGAGTGAGAGGCTGCGATCAGGAGGTGCGGCCATGACGCAGGACATCAGGGTGACCCACGACGAGGCCCGGCACCGCTGGGAGGCGTGGATCGGTGACGACCTCGCCGGATCCACCTCCTACCGGCGCTCCGAGGGTGCGATCGACTTCCGGCACACCGTGGTCGAGCCCGCGTTCGAGGGTCGTGGGGTCGGCGGCACCCTCGTGCGCGCTGCGCTCGACGAGGTCGCCGCCGGGAGTGAGACGGTCATCGCCTCCTGTCCGTTCGTCGCAGCCTGGCTGGAGCGGCATCCCGACTACCTGCACCTGACGGCGCGCGGCGCGCGCTGACCTGCGCACGGGACGCCCGCCACCGGCATCCGGGCAGACGCCGTCAACGGGGGCCGGGGGGCGAGGCCCGGAGCACCTCGAGACGGGCGCGGTACTCCACCTCGTCGATGTCCCCGGACGCGAACCGGGTGGCCAGCGTCTGCTCCGCGCCCGGCGCTCCGCTAGGCCAGCCGCGGTGTGCCCACGGCCCGGGCCCGCGGCCCCAGAACACCCTGCGCAGCAACAGGATCGCGAGCACCCAGAACACGAAGAACCCCAGCGGGAAGAAGAAGAACCACCAGTGCGGCCCTCCGTCGTAGGGGTGCCCGGCAAGTGCGGTCATGGCGTCCATCTCTCATCGTCCTCTCGTGCATGGATGGCCGGCTCCCGGCCACACCCCACCGTCCGCCGGCGGGGTCTGCTCCCGCGTCGGCCTGCGGTGCCGACCCGGCATACGACCCCGGTGGTATGCCGGGTGCGGTGCCGGGTGCGGTTCGCCAGCCAGCTCAGGCCATCCAGCCGGGGCGCACCAACCCGCTCTCGTAGGCGAGCACGACGAGCTGGGCCCGGTCGCGCGCACCGACCTTCACCATCGCCCGGCTCACGTGGGTCTTCGCCGTGGCCGGCGACAGGAACAACCGACCGGCGATCTCGTCGTTGGTCAGGCCCTCTGCGACGAGAGCCACCACCTCGCGCTCCCGCGCGGTGAGCGAGCCCAGCAGCCGCACCTGACCGATCGGCGGGGTCGGGCCACGGGAGGCGACGTGCTCGATGAGCCGCCTGGTCACGCTCGGCGACAGGGCCGCCTCGCCCGCCGCCGTCCGGCGGATCGCGGTGAGGAGGTCCTCCGGCTCGAGGTCCTTGAGCACGAAGCCGCTGGCGCCCACGCGCAGCGCCTCGAACACGTACTCGTCGAGCTCGAAGGTCGTCAGCACGAGCACCCGCACGCCGTGGAGGTCGGGGTCGGCGCAGATCTCCTCGGTGGCCGACAACCCGTCGCGTTCCGGCATCCGGATGTCCATGAGCACGACGTCGGGGTGAAGGGAGCGCACGACCTCCACGGCGGCCGCACCGTCGCCCGCCTCGCCGATGACGTCGAGGTCGGGCTCGCTGTCGAGGATCATCCGGAACCCCGCCCGCAACAGCGGCTGGTCGTCGACGAGGACCACTCTGGTCATTCGCCCTCCCCTGGTCGCCCCAAGGGGAACACGGCCTGCACGAGGAAACCACCACTCCCGGTCGCGCCGGCCGAGAGCCGCCCGCCGACGCCGTGGACCCGCTCACGCATCCCCACCAGGCCCGTGCCTCCAGCCTCCCCCGAGTGGGCCGCCCCAACCCCGCCGCCGAGGTCCTCGACCTCGACGGTGAGATCAGCTGCACTGCGATGCAGGGTGATTCGTGCACCGTCGGCCGCGGAGTGGCGCCGCACGTTGGTCATCGCCTCCTGCACCACGCGGTATGCCGCGGCCCCGACCGCTGGCGGGACCTCGACGTCCGAGCCGGTCACGACGAGGTCCCAGGCGACGTCCGGGTCGGCCGCCACGAGTGCGGCGACGTCCGCGAGGGTCGGCTCGGGACGCCGGTCAGCGGCGGACCCGGGGTCACGCACGGCATCGAGCACCCGGCGCACCTCATCGAGGGCCCGTTGGGACTCCGACCGCACGGTGAGGAGGGCCCGACGAGCGTTCTCGGGCTCGCGGTCGAAGGTGTGCAGGGCCGCACCCGCCTGCACCGTGATCAGGGTGAGACTGTGTCCGAGGGCGTCGTGCAGGTCACGAGCCATCGCCATCCGCTCGTCCACCCGCGCCCGGTCCTCGCGGGTGTGTCGATCGCGTCGCACCTGGGCGAAGCGCTCCCGGCGACGCCGCAGCCCCTCCAGGAGGAGCGCCGCGAGCGGAGCGGCCACGATCGGCCCGACGGGGTTGCCGAGGAGCGTGTAGGCCACCGATGCGGTGATGGCCACGCTGAGCGGCACGAGGGGGAACCGGGCGAGGGTCACGATCGCCACCGGCCCGACGAGCAGGAGCAGCACGGCGACCCAGCCGAGCGACGTCCCGTCCCTCTGGGCGCGCCCCCACGAGCCACCGACCTGGATGACCGCTGCGAGGACGGCCAGTGGGACCGTGGGCAGCCAGGACGGCGGCCCACCCCAGCCCGGCTGCCGGTGGCGACGCATGCTCCGACCGTAGCCCCGGGGGCGGAGTTCCGTCAGCCCACACGGGGAGGAGACCGGCATACACCCACGGGCGTACTCCGGGTGCGAGAGTTGGCCCATGAGCGACGGAGTGCGGGTGCTGCTGCTGGCCGACACACACCTTCCCAAGCGGGCCAAGGACCTCCCGGCGCCGGTGTGGGAGGCGGTCGAGCGGGCCGACCTCGTGGTGCACGCGGGCGACTGGGTGGACGTCGCGCTCTTGGACGAGCTGGAGGCCCGGAGCCACTCGTTGCTCGCCTGCTGGGGCAACAACGACGGTCCCGCCCTACGGGCGCGGCTGCCTGAGGTGGCCGCCGATGTGGTCGAGGGGGTGCGGGTCGGCGTCGTCCACGAGACCGGGTCGAGGGACCGGCGCGAGCAGCGGATGCGGCTGGCCCACCCCGACACCGACCTGCTGGTGTTCGGCCACAGCCACATCCCGTGGGACACCTCGTATGCCGGGCTGCGGCTGCTCAACCCCGGCTCACCGACCGACCGGCGCCGGCAACCGCACTGCACGTTCATGACGGCGTTGCTCCTGGGTGGTGAGGTGCGTGACGTCATGCTGCACCGCCTGCCGCAACGGATCGGCGCCCGCTGACCTGGCCGTCGGGAGGGTGACGCCCGCGGTGATTCCGGCGGTCTGCCACCAGCGGCCCGACCACGGCCGCATCAGCGCGTCGATGGCCTGCTCCACACGGTTCGCGGCACAAGATGACGGATCGTCTGGCGTCCGGACGAACAAGCGGATCAGCGCGCCGGCTCGGGCGTGCCTCGCGCCTGGTCGCGGCTGGCGACCACCAGGTATCCATCGCTCTCGGGGTCGAAGGTGGTGGACTGCACCGCGAGCCCGACGCTCCGCAACTGCGCCACGAGTTCCTCGTACCGGTAGGGCCAGATGGACAACCGCTCCGAGCAGGCTCGCACTGCCCCATCCGGCTCGATCTGGGCGACCACGATCTCGAGAAAGTGCTCCTGCTCCCAGTGCTGCTCGATCTGCCAGTAGTAGCTGACGACCGCATCGTGGTCGTTGCGGCGGATGAGTCGATCGCGGACGTCCACCCGTGAGCCGGCGGAGCGCACGAGCTCCCAGTTGCGTGACGTGAGCACGAGGCGTCCGCCCGGATTCAGCAGCCGCGACATCGCTTCCAGTGCGGTCAGGCGCCCGGCTGCGCCCTCGGCATGCCCGAGCGAGTTGCCGACGCAGAACACCAGATCGAACGTGGAGTCCTCCAGGTGGTCGGGTAGCTCGTCCCAGCTCGCGCGGAGGGCTCGAAGCGAGACACCCTGCTCGCTGGCGACCTTCTCGGTCCGGCGAACCATCCCATCGCTGGCGTCTGCGGCGACCACGTCAAGGCCGAGACTCGCGAGACCGACGGCGAGCGGGCCGGTTCCACACGCGCAGTCGAGGACACGCGCGGTGGGCGGCAGAGAGCCCACGACATCGCTGTAGTAGACCGCGGCTGCCTTGGCGGGGGTCAATTTGTCGTCCCCGATCAGCCACTCGTACACGTCGGAGAGCGCCCCATAACCAGCCACCGCGATCACCTCCATCACTAGACGACACGCGGGTTGGACCGCGCCTGCGATTCGTACCAATCGCCTCGCACTGTGCCGGGCCGTGTCAGCGACGCATTGAGCAGAACCCAACCACTTCCGGCCGCTGACACTCCACCGGATATCCAGTGGGAAACCGCGACACACCGCACCGACGCAGGTCCCCACTCCACCGGCGCCCCATCGGCACCCGCCTCAGGCCGGCGCTTCCCGGGCTGCGGCAGATGGGTGAACACGCCGGCATACCCCGAGAAGCCCCGGGTGTACACGAGAAGGCTTGTCCCGCAGGGCCGGGGTTTATCGGGTCACCCGAGAAACCCGGCCGAAGGAACTCGCGGTCGTCGGCACGTGCGGGCGGATCGGCGTCACTGACGGGGCGCCGGAACACTCCTCGCCACCGGATGGCGCACCACCCACTCCGCTCCGAGCAATGAGCTGGAAGAACGTGGCGCTCGTGATGGCTTGACGTCCGTCCCGATGGGTCCCCGCGCCAGGACCCGACGGATCATCCACGCGACGGGGATGGCGCGACGGTTGCCCTCACCCCCCGAGCACCGACTCCTCGGAGACCGGCACGACGACGGGGCGTGGCGTCAGGTGGATGCCGGCCACCATGCAGCGCACCGACCCTCCCGCGAGCTCGATGGTGGGCACGTCGAGCGGGAGCAGCCGCGCGGTGCGCTCGATGACCGAGCGCTGGTCGTCGGTGAGGCTGGCTGCGGCTCTTGTGGAGAGGGCCAGCACCCGGCCGGCGGGGGTGCGGAGCTCGATGGCGTTGCCCGCGAAGTCCCGCACCTGCTGCGCGGACAGCGCGATGATCGTGCGGCCCTGCTCGGCGATCGACTCCGCGACCTCGTGGCGACGGGCCTCGTCGGCGATGAGGTCCAGGCCGACGAGGGCGAAGTCGCTGGCGATGGTGATCATCACGTTGGTGTGGTAGATCGGCGTGCCGACCTCGTCACAGGCGTCGAACACCATTGCCTCGTAACCGAACTGGGAACAGAAGCGCTCCAGGACCATCGGGTTGGCCCGGTTGGACCGCGCGGTGAACGCGACCCGGGTGACGTGGTCGAGCACCATCGCCCCGGTGCCCTCGAGGTAGTGACCGTCGTGCTCGAGGCCCGAGTAGTCGACGACCTCCTGCACCCGGTACTGCGACTTGAGCATCTCGACGACGTCGGCCCGCCGCTCGGTGCGCCGGTTGGGGGCGTACATCGGGTAGACCGCGACGCGTCCACCGGCGTGCGTGGAGAACCAGTTGTTGGGGAAGACGCTGTCGTTGCGCGTCGGGTCCTCGTCATCGAAGAGGTGCACCGAGACGCCGGCGGAGGCGAGCGCGTCGGCGGCCCGGGTGACCTCGTCGTAGGCGGCAGCCGCGATCTCGGCGGGGCTCCGGCTCGGGTCGGCGGTCTGGAAGGCATTGTCCGCCGCCGTCTCCGGGTTGGGCGCGAAGTGTCGTGGTCGGATGAGGACGACCGCCGCGGGGGCCTGCACGGACACCTCAGACCACCGCGGCCAAGGGCGCGCCGGAGCGCACGAGCGCGAACAGGTCCTTGGGGTCCTCTGGCTCGGCCACGAGGTCGATCTCCTCGTAGTGATCGGTGCCGTCCACGGCATCCCGCAGGAAGCGCAGGGCCGAGAAGTCCTCGATCGCGAAGCCCACCGAGTCGAAGACCGTGACCTCGTCGGCGCTGGTGCGCCCCGGTGCGGCGCCGGTGAGCACCCGCCACAGCTCGGTGACCGGGAATTCGGGCTCCAGCTGCTGGATCTCGCCCTCGACGCGCGTCTGCTCGGGAAGCTCCACGAAGACGGTCGAGCGGCGCAGGATCTGTGGGTCGAGCTCGGTCTTGCCAGGGCAGTCGCCACCAATGGCGTTGACGTGCACGCCGGGCCCCACCATCGCGTCGGTGAGCACGGTGGCGTTGGTCTTGTCAGCGGTGCAGGTCGTGATGACGTCGGCGCCGGAGACGGCCTCCGACGCGCTGGAGGCGACGTCGATGTCGAAGCCGAGGGGCGCGACGTTGCGCACGAACTTCTCCATCGCCGCGGGGTCGGTGTCCCAGACGCGCAGCCGGTCGATGCCGAGCACGGCCCGGAACGCGAGGGCCTGGAACTCGGACTGGCTGCCCGTGCCGATCATGGCCATGGTCCGCGAGTCGGGTCGGGCGAGGGCGCGCGCCGCCATGGCCGAGGCGGCCGCGGTGCGCAGCGCGGTGAGCACCGTCATCTCGGCGACGAAGGTCGGGTAGCCACTGTGCACGTCGGCCAGCACGCCGAATGCCGTGACCGTCTGGTAGCCGCGGGCCGGGTTCGACGGGTGCCCGTTGACGTACTTGAAGGAGTACGACCGTCCGTCACTCGTCGGCATCAGCTCGATGACGCCGTCGCGGCTGTGACTGGCGACGCGCGGGGTGAGGTCGAAGTCGGTCCAGCGCCGGAAGTCAGCCTCCTCGTAGGTCACGAGGGCCGCGAGGATCTCTTCGAGGTCATTGGCGGCCAGCCACCGGGTGATGTGACGGACGTCGACGAAGCGCACCATCTCGCGCCTCCTTTCTGGTCGGTAGGTCACCATAGGTCGCGTCAGGATGCGGGCGCAATCGCCATCTGGTGACCTATCAGCCACCGCATTGAGCAACCTGCTGGCTCCTGCTGCACACTATGCATCATGGATACGATCGACGACCTCGACCGGCGACTGATCTCCGCGCTGCGTGCCGACGGCCGGGAGCCGGTCAGCTCCCTCGCGCGCCGGCTGGGGGTGAGCCGCGCGACCGTGACCAGCCGGATCGAGCGCCTGCTGGACTCCGGCACCATCTTGGGCTTCTCGGTGCGCGTGCAGGACGACCGGGACCCCGACACCATCCGCGCCATCGCCCTCATCGAGGTGCAGGGCCGGTCCACGACCACCGCGATCAACCAGCTGCGAGGGCTCCCCGAGGTGCACGCCCTGCACACCACCAACGGCGGCTGGGACCTCGTCGCGGAGCTGCGCACCCACACCCTGGGCGACTTCGACGCGATCATGGGACAGATTCGCTCGATCGAGGGCGTCGTCAACAGCGAGACCTCGCTGTTGCTCCGCTCGATCCGGATGTGACGGCGCCACCAGACGGTGGCATACCTCGCTCCGGGTCAGGGGGGCGTCCTCACGGCGTGGCTCCTCCGCCGAGCCCTGCGTTCCGGGCCGTGACGATCGCCTCGGCCCGGTGGGCGACCTGGAGCTTGTCGAGGATCATCGAGATGTTGTTGGCGACGGTCTTGGGTGAGAGGAAGAGCGTCGCGCCGATCTCCGGGTTGGTCATGCCCGCAGCCACGCAGTCGAGGATGCCGCGCTCCCGTTCGGTGAGCTGGGGGAAGGGCCTGGCTGCCGGTGGCCGGCGGCCGAACCACGACTGCATCCGCGCGGCGAGCGCAGCGCCGAAGACGGCCTGTCCTGCGGCCGCTGACTGGATCGCGGCCACGATGTCGGCCCCGTCGGATCCCTTGAGGAGATACCCGGACGCGCCCGATGCGACGGCCTCGAACACCATCGCGTCGTCGTCGTACATGGAGAGGACGAGAACCGACGTGCCGGGGCATCGTGCGCGCACCTGCCGGGTCGCCTCGATGCCGTTCAAGGCCGGCATCTTGAGGTCCATCAGCACGACATCCGGCTTCAGCTCCACGCAGACCCGCACGGCGTGCTCGCCATCTGATGCCTCGCCCACCACCTCGATGTGCGGCAGCGGGTCGAGCACCGCCCGCATGCCCTGACGCACGAGGGGGTGGTCGTCGACGAGGACGACGGTCGTCATAGCCGCTGCCTCGGATACGTCGCGCGGATGTGGAACCCCTCCGGCCCGGAGCTGGCGAGGAAGGTCCCGCCCAGCTCGACCGCCCGCTCCCGCATCGCCGTGAGTCCGACTCCGGCGTACCACGTGTCGGAGACCGGTCCGTCGTCATCGACGCCCAGCACCACGTCGGCGCCCGCCGTGGTCAGCGACACGGTGCAGCGCTCCGCCCTGCTGTGACGCACCACGTTCGTGACGGCTTCGCTGGCCGTCCGGTACAGAGCGACCTCGACGGCGGCGGGAAGGGTCGCCGTGCTGTCGACGTCGAGGAAGAGCTGCACGCCGGAGCCGTCGGCGAACCCCGGGAGATGGGCACGAAGGGTCCCCGCGAGACCGAGCTCGTCGAGCGCTGGGGGCCGGAGCCCCCGGACCAGGCCGCGGAGGTCGGCGATCACCTCGGCCGATGCCTGACGGGCGGTGGTGAGGTGCTCGCGCGCCTTCTCGGGATCGGTCGCGAGCTGCGCCTGCGCGGCATCGAGATTCAGGCGCAGCCCGGTGACCAACGGGCCGAGTCCGTCGTGCAGATCCCGGCGCAGCCGGCGACGCTCCTCCTCGTGCAGCTCGACCAGGGTCCGGCGCGACACGAGGAGCCCCACCTTGCGACGGCGCGGCACCGGAGCACCCGACCAGAGCTGGTAGCGGAGCACCGGGATCAGCAACGTCGTCACGAAGACAAGTGGCCCTGCCACGCTCACCACCTCGGGTAGCGCCTCCGTGATGGTCAGTGGGAAGAGCACCAGCGCGACGGCAGCCCCGGCAGCGCGCCACTGCAGCTGCTTGCGCTCTGTCCCGGACGCCTTGAAGCAGCGCACGATCACGCCGAGGCCGGCCAGTGCGCCGAGCAGGATCAGGATCGGGACCAGCACGATCGAGCCGTTGCCGATGGGTGTGACCCACGTGCCGTCGATGACGCGACTGGCCTGAAGGGATCCCACGGCCGCCTCGGCGTCCCTCGTGACCGAGTCGCCGAGGTAGTTCGCGACCACGCCGAGCACGATGCCGTAGCGCAGGGCGCGGTCAAGCCAGTGCCCGAGGGTGCTGGACGGCTGCCCCGACGGGAACCGCACGTTGATGATGCCGATGATCGCCGTCGGTACCCACTGCAGCACTCCCAGGCCGACGCCCCAGGCGGCCAGCTCACCCCCACGCCCGTGGTACGCCAGCGCCAGCGAGGGAAGACCGATGCCGACGACAGCGACGTCGGCGAGTGCACCGAGCCCGAGCAGCCAACCGAAGGGCAGATCCGGCCGACGCGCGATCAGGACCGCGCCGACCGCGCCGAAGCACAGCAGCTCCGCCGCGGTCGACTGGGCGTCGTTGAGGAGACTCGCACCGACCCACTGGGTGCGGTCGACCCACATCGCGGCGATCGCGGCACCGACCGACGCCACGAGCAGCGCCGCGGACATCCCGGTCGCGTGGCGTGTCGAAAAGGAGGGGGCTGACGTCTCGATGTTCTGAGCATGCCCAACGCTCTGCGCAAAAGCCATGGTGTCCCGAGGACTCGGGAACTGTTCCCGACGACTCGTGAGCCCTGACTCTGGGAGTGGGCCAGGCGGCGCGACGACGGTGGTCGTGTCAGATCCGCACCACCGAAGGGAACCACCATGTCAGTGCTCAAGCGGCCCGCCGTCGCCGTCACGCTCCTCAGGGGGCTGGCCGACCTCGGCCAGGTCTCTCAGGCCACCACCGTGGGCTGGAAGGTCCTTGGCCTCGTCCTCGGCGCGGTCTACACGCCGGCCTCGCGTTCGGCGGTCGTGGCGTGAGCGCGGTGGAGGTCGACGCGCGCCCCACCACGTCGGTGAAGGACACGCGCGGGTTCTGGCGCGTGCTGCTCGCGATCATCGTGCCGATCCCGTGGCTGGCCAAGGGCGTCCAGTACATCGTCCTCGAGCCAGCGAACGGCACCAGCGCCGACCAGATCAAGCACTGGAGCAGTGACCACGCCTACGGCTGGCTGCAGTGGCTGGACGTCCTGTTCGTCGTCCTCGTGGTCCCCTCGATCATCACGGTGGCCCTGGTGTCCCGCCGCGGTGCACCTCGGCTGGCGACGGCAGCCACGATCGTGATGGGCGGTGGCTTCCTGATGGTCCTTCCGCTGAACATGGGTGGTGACCCGCTCGTGTGGGTGGCCGCACGCGGGGGCTACGACCCGACCACCACCGGCGCGTTCATCGACGCTCTCGAGGAGGACCCGCGGGTGGGTCTCGGCGGCCTCGGGTTCATCATCGCGATCACCATCGGCTCGATCCTCATCGGCCTGTCGCTCTGGAAGAGCCACGCCGTGCCCCCCTGGGCGGCTGCCCTGGTCGGGCTGGGTGGTTTCACGCACCCCTTTCTGTCCTTCGAGCACCATGTCCACGGCGCCGGGCTCGTCGTGCTCGCGATCGGCTGCGCCGCCGTCAGCGGCGCCCTGCTGACGATGAGCAACGACGACTACGACCTGCCACCGCATGCTCCTGCGTGACGCGTCGCCGCCTCCCGACGGGCCGCTCGGGACGTCGCCGAGGTGACGGCACTCCTTCCCCCGCGACGTGCGTGCTGACACGATCGACCGATGGCCATCGAGGACGTCGCCCATGAGCTGTACGGACTCGCGCCGGAAGCTTTCACCGCGGCCCGCAACGCCCGGGCGAAGGAGCTCAAGACCTCGGGTGAGCGTGAGCTCGGTGCCGCGGTGCAGGCGCTCCGCAAACCGACGGCGGGGGCGTGGATGCTCAACCAGCTGGCGCGCGTGCACCATGCCGAGCTCGAGCAGGTGCTCGAGCTCGGCATCCGGCTGCGCGCCGCGCAGGGGACGCTCGGGGCTGCCGAGCTGCGTGCCCTCGACGCGCAACGCCGACAGCTGACTCGTGCGGTGGCCGGGCAGGCGGTGGCGATCAGTCGGGATGGGGGCCGCCGGGTCTCGGCCCAGCTGGCCTCCGAGGTCGAGGAGACGCTGCGCTCGGCGATGGTGGACCCCGATGCCGGAGCCGCCCTCGCCACCGGCCTGCTCATCGACACCTTCACCTCGACCGGCCTCGACCCGGTCGACCTCTCCCGCGTCGTGGCGCTGGGCGGCGCTGCGGTCGGTCGCGCCGGGCCCGGGCCAGGACCACGGACGCCCGGGGAGACGGCCCGTCCGACGCAGCCCGACGACGCCGCGATCGCCGTAGCCCAGCGGGCCCTGAAGGAGGCGGACCGGGCCCTTCAGTCGGCACGCGAGGCGTCCGAGGAGGCCCGCGGGCGGGCAGTGCGGGCGCAGCGCCGGCGCGAGGACCTCCAGTCGGAGCTCGACGAGGGGCGCCTTCGCCTCGAGGACCTCGGTGAGCGGGTCGCCGCCGCCACCGAGTCCGAGAACACTGCGAGACGTGCCCAGGTCACCGCGACCCGGGGCGAGCGGTCGGCCATCGAGTCGGCTGAGCGTGCACGACACGGGCTCGAGGCCCTCCTCGGCGGCGGCGGCGGCGCGTAGGCGCGCCAGCGGCATCCGCCCGGTCACCGGTGTTGGCCGCCCTGCCCGACCGGGCCGGTGTGGTTGAGCCGACCACCTGCGGGTAGGAAGGCCCCATGCGCATCTTCTTCACAGGCGGCAGCGGCAAGGCCGGCAAGCACGTGGCCGCGTTCCTCGCCGAACAGGGCCACCAGGTCACCAACGCCGACCTCGTCCCCCTCGGACACCCCGGCGTCGCAGACCTCAAGGTCGACCTCACCGATGTCGGCGAGACCTACTCGGCCCTCGCGGGACTGGCCAGGATGGAGGAGCTCGACCTCGAGCGCCAGCCGTCCTACGACGCCGTCGTGCACTTCGCGGCCGTCCCGGCGATCCTGCTGCGACCTGATGCAGCCACCTACGCGACGAACGTTCTCAGCACCTACAACGTGCTGGAGGCGGCGACCCGGCTCGGCATCCGCAAGGTCGTGTTCGCCTCGTCGGAGACCACCTACGGCGTCTGCTTCGCCCAGGGCGAGCGGCGGCCGCTGTACGTCCCGGTCGACGAGGAGCACCCGACGGTCCCCGAGGACTCCTACGCGATGTCCAAGGTGGCGGCTGAGGTGACGGCGCGCTCCTTCCAGGCCCGCACCGGCGCAGACGTGTACGGCCTGCGGATCAACAACGTCATCGAGCCCCACGAGTACGCCGAGCTGTTCCCGCCCTTCCTGCGCGACCCCTCGCTCCGGCGGCGCAACATCTTCGCCTACATCGATGTCCGAGACCTTGGCCAGATGGTGCAGCGCTGCCTCGAGGTCGACGGGCTGGGCTTCGAGGTCTTCAACGTCGCCAACGCCGACCTGTCCGTGGCCGCGACGACGCAGGAGATCCAGGACCGCTTCTACGACGGCGTGGAGGTGCGCCGGGAGATGGGCCGCGACGAGACCTTCTACGCCATCGACAAGGCCAGCGACCTCCTGGGCTGGGCCCCAAGGCACTCGTGGCGCGAGGTGCTGCCCGACCCCGCGTCCGAACCCGGCTGAGCGCTCACGGTTCGTCGGCTCCGCACGCCATCGGGACCCGAACCGCCCCGACCTGCCCGCGCGGTACCGGTGTCGTGGTGGACGACGTAGGATCGTGGTGCGTCCCGTTGTTTGGCGAGGACGCCCCAGCAACAGGGGACCAGGGCTTGGCCCCTGGCGTGCGTTCGCGGTGGTCGGGTATGCCGTACTGCCGCGCGTCGCCCCAAGCACGGTGGACCGGCGCAGACGTCGGCTCCACGCCGTGTCCGACTCAGCAGAAGGAACCGCTTGGCACAGCGAGCTCCGCGCCGCGCCGGCGCGCCGCGCAACGCGCCGCGTGACCGGCCTCGTTCGCGCGCCCGGGACGAGGAGGGCATCATCCCGGTCCTGGCCAGGACCGCCCGGCAGGTCGAAGCCGCCGCGCAACGCGGCAAGGTCCGGCCGAGCGGCCGCACGGCATACCAGGTTGTCGCCCTTCTGGTGCGGGAGGAGCGCGCCCGGGTCAAGGGGGACACCTCCACGAAGGAAGCCGAGCGGGTGGCCGTGCTGACGCGGCTCGACGGCATCGCCACGATCCTGGCCAAGACGGCGGTCCGTGACACCTCCCTGCTGGAGCTGCTCGCCGAGGGCGCCACCGTGTCCTCCTCGGCGGTGGACCTCAAGAACGACATGCTTCGGGAGGGAGGTCGCGAGCCCGAGCCGGAGGCCGAACCCGAGCCCCAGCCCGCCACCGAGCAGACCCCGCCGACTCGTCGCGTGGTCCCACAGACGGTCATCGCCCACCAGCTCGCGAACCCCTTCCTGGCGCCGGACTTCTCGGCGGTGCCGGCACCCCGGCCGAGGACCAACCGGCTCGGGGGCTGGGAGCTGCTGTCCCCCTTGTTCCGCGCCTTCGAGTACGGCGGCGACGCCACCTGCATGCCGCTGCCCGAGGCGGCGGACGTGGTCCACGGCATCCGGGGGCTGGAGCTCATGCACCACCAGGCTCAGGTCGTGGCGGCCGCGGCGGCCGGCCACCGCACGTTCCTGCTCGCCGACGAGCCGGGCCTCGGCAAGACGGCGCAGGCCCTGCTGGCCGCCGACGCCGCCGACGCCTTCCCCCTCCTCGTGGTCGTCCCGAACGTCGTCAAGGCGAACTGGGCGCACGAGGCGGAGCTCTGGACCCCACGCCGGGCCGCCACGGTCGTCCACGGGGACGGCGCGACGGTCGACGGCTACGCCGACATCGTCATCGTCAACTACGAGATCCTCGACCGCCACGTCGGCTGGATGGGGGACCGCGGCTTCAGGGGCATGGTCGTCGACGAGGCGCACTTCATCAAGAACAAGTCCTCGCAGCGCTCGCAGCACGTCCTGGAGCTGTCCGAGCGCATCCGCGCGCGCGGCGGCAAGGCGCTGTTCATGGCCCTCACGGGCACCCCGCTGATCAACGACATCGAAGACTTCAAGGCCATCTGGCAGTTCCTCGGCTGGATCGGGGACGCGAAGCCCCGGCACGCCCTCATGGCGGCCCTGGAGGAGACCGGCCTCTCGCCCGCCGATGTCGGCTTCTACGCCGCGGCGCGTAGCAGTGTCATCGACCTCGGGATCGTCCGACGGCGCAAGGTCGACGTCGCCGCCGACATCCCGGCCCGCCGTGTCGCGGACCTGCCGGTCGAGCTCGACGACGAGGCCGGCCGCTCGATCCGGGCCGCCGAGCAGGAGCTGGCCCGGCGCCTGGTCGCGCGCTACGAGTCGGCGCTGGCCGCCCGCAGGATCATCACTGACGAGGGCATCGACCACGACCTGGTCCGCCGGGTCGCCGCGGCGGAGCGCAAGAACGCCGGCTCGGACAAGACCGGCGACAACGTGTTCACGATGATGCGCAGGATCGGGCAGGCCAAGGCCAGCCTCGCCGCGGACTACGCCGCGCAGCTGGCCCGCAACGTCGGCAAGGTCGTGTTCTTCGCCAAGCACATCGACGTCATGGACACGGCGGAGCAGACCTTCGCCAAGCGGGGTATCCGCTACGCCTCGATCCGCGGCGACCAGACCCCGAAGGTGCGCAAGGAGAACATCGAGGCCTTCCTGACCGACCCGGACGTCGCCGTCGTGGTGTGTTCGCTCACCGCAGCCGGGGTGGGGCTCAACCTCCAGGTCGCCTCGAACCTCGTGCTGGCCGAGCTGTCATGGACGTCGGCGGAGCAGACCCAGGCCATCGACAGGGTGCACCGGATCGGCCAGACCGAGCCGGTCACCGCGTGGCGCATCATCGCCGCCCAGACCATCGACTCGCGCCTCGCCCAGCTCATCGACGACAAGGCAGGGCTCGCCGCCCGGGCCCTGGACGGCTCCGACGACGAGGTCGGGTCCTCGGCCGACGTGCAGCTGGAGGCGCTCATCGGCCTGCTGACGGAGGCGCTGGAGTCCGGCGCCGAGAGCGCCGGCCCCCCGGAGCCGCAGCCGCTGATGTGACCGGCCCGGACCTGCCTAGGATCACTGGGGTGAACCACTCAGGGGTCGAGCCCCTCTCCTCGGCCGCCCCGGAGATGGCCGGCCCGGTGACGATGACCCAGACCTGGCGGGACCTGACGTTCCTGCACTGGGCCGTCGACCCGGAGGAGGTCGCGCACCGCATGCCGCCCGGAGTCCGGCCGGACACCCTCGACGGTGTCACCTACGTGGGGTTGATCCCCTTCCGGATGGTCGACGCCGGGATCGCTCGTGGTCCCGGCGTGCCGTGGTTGGGGTCGTTCCTGGAGACCAACGTGCGGCTCTACTCGGTCGATGCGACGGGACGCCGCGGGATCGTGTTCCTGAGCCTCGATGCCGACCGCGCGGCGGTGGTGGTCGGCGCGCGCGCGACACTGGGGTTGCCCTACCGCTGGGCACGGATGCGCCACCGGTCGATCGGCGACGTCCACACCTACGACGCCCTCCTCCGCCGCCCCGGGAAGCGCGCCCGAAGCCGCGTCGTGGTCCGCGCGGGAGCACGCCGCCGGCGCACCGAGCTCGACGACTTCCTCAGTGCACGGTGGGGGCTGCACGTGCGCTCCTGGGGCCGGACCTTGTACGTCCCGAATCGCCATGGGGCCTGGCCGATGCACGATGCGGAGGTGCTGGCGCTGGACGACGGCCTGATGGCGTCGGTGGGACTGCCGCACCTTGCGACCCGTCGGCCCGACCAGGTGGCGTTCAGCCCCGGAGTGCGCACCGAGTTCGGGATCCCCGGGAACGCGACTCGCCCCCGCTTGCCGGAACACCCGGCCTGCGGGTGACCGGGGCACCCGGCCGATGCAGCACGTCAGCCGTGCGGAGGTGGGGCGTGGGCCACATTGACCGTGGGGATGCCGGCCCCGGACCGGGCGATGACGGCCAGGGACGGCTCACGCCCAGGGTTCGACTCCCGGTGCACGGTGAACGCCGGAACCCGGACGTAGTCGCCCGCGACCGCGTCGACCCAGCCCTCGACGCCCTCGCACTCCAGGCGGAGCACCCCACGGACGACATAGAGCATGGAGGTGTTCGAGTCGTGGTGGTGCCACCCCGAGAGAGCGCCGGGCGCGGTCACCACCTGGCCGGCCCAGAGGCCCGTTGCCTCGAAGGCACGCCGGCGCATCATCCCTGACGTCGGGTCGGCATCACGCAGGTCGGCATCACGGATGATGTGTACGGGCTCGGGATGCTCCATCAGGCCATGGCTCCTGGTCGCGTGCCGAGTGGGTCGATCGGCGTGCGGGTCGCCCAGCGGAGCGTCATCCGGAGAAGCCCGGCCCGTACAGCTGGTGCTCCTGGACGACCTCCACGAGGCGGTCGAGCGGCAGCTCGTACAAGGTGGTCTGGAATCCCGCGAGCGTGCGGGCCTTGGTCGCCGAGTTGTGCGCAGCCTCCTGGAACGCCTCCGACACCGCGTGCATGAACGGCGTGATCTCCGCGTCCGGGATCGACAGTGCGGTGTAGTAGTCCGGGACGGTGTCCTGCCGTACGTCGTTGGCCGTCGAGAAGGCCAGGTACATGTCGCCGGAGTTGTTGTCGGCGATGCCGCCCGTGGCTCCGAGGCCGATCCCGGCGCGCATGGCCAGCCGCTTGCACTGAGCCGGAAGAAACGGCGCGTCGGTGGCGATGACCGCGATGCACGAGTGGTGACCGGTCGGGGGGCCGGAGCGCGGCACCTCGTCATAGGTGATCTCCTTGCCGACCGGCGCGCCGTTCACCCGGTAGTACTCGCGTTGCCGGCTGCCGTAGTTGGTCTGCACGAAGACTCCGACCGTGTAGTCCGTTCCGGCGTAGCTGACGACTCGCGACGACGTCCCGCTCCCGCCCTTGAAGTCGAAGTAGTGCATACCGGTGCCGCCGCCCACGTTCCCCTCCTGCACCGGCCCGCCCTTGGCACTGGCGTAGGCGTGCCGCACGTGGCGGTCCTTGATCCAGGACCGGGACAGGTCGTTCATCGAGCCGTCGTAGGTCTCGGCCACGACCGGCAGCAGGAACTCCAGGTCCGGCAGGGTCTCCAGACCGATCTTGATCAGGGCGTCCCGCACGACGCCGACCTGGCTCGTCGTGGTGATCCCGATGACGGAGGTGAGCATCCCGGTCTCGTCGATCCAGTGCGTGCCGGTCATCTCGCCGTTCCCGTTGTGGGAGAACCATCCGGCGTGGCACCAGTTGTTCTGCATGGGTCCGCTTCGGGGCTTGATGATCGTCACGCCGGTGCGAGCGATCCCGGGCCGGTCGAAGTTGAGCGTGGTGTAGCCGACCTGCACGCCCGGGACGTCGGTGATCGCGTTGTGCTTGCCCGGGGGCAGCGTTCCGATGATGATGCCCAGCTCCCGCAGGCGAAATCGCTCGCCCTTCTTGATCCGCGCCAGCATCTCCGCGGACAGGGGCGTCCGGCTCACGGCTGCTCCGGCAGGTGCGGCGCCGGCCAGTGAGCCGCCCGCCAGTGCCGCGGCAGCCGTGGAGTAGGCCAGGACGTTTCGGCGGGAGACTCCGCCCCTGTTGGGATTCTCGCTCGACATGCCGCCGACCTTTCCGCGACCGGCAGCGGACACCATTGTCAGCGCGGGGGACGGTCGCGAGCTCGTCCACAGTTCTACTCGCCGGAGCAGGCGGTGCCAAGTGGGGGGAGCGCTAGCCTTGGCCGCGGTGACCTTCGCGGTTGCGGCGACCTTGGCCACCTTCCACGTCGCTCGGATATCGGAAAGTGGTGAGGCAGGTGGCGGCACTTGAGGTCGGGGACATGACCACGTGCGTGGTCACCAACGTCACCAGCAGCGTGGCACAGGTGCAGGCCAAGGGCATGCCGGGTGTCATCCGTGGTCCGAGTGGCTCCCGGGCCACGGTCGGGGAGCGTCTCAAGGTTCGCGTCGTCGATTTCGACGGCGGTGGCAGTCGCTTCATCGCGGTCCGCCTCGAGGGCGTCTGAGGCCCCCAGCCAGAAAGCGTCACCGCGAGCTCGTCCAACGGGCAGTGACACCGTCAGGGACGATCGCCTGAACGGGGTCGTTCGTTCGGACACCCTTTCGTGAAACAACGACCTCTGCTGCCGTGCTCGAATAGCGTTCGCATTTCGTGGTTTCTCGGGAGAAGGCAGTAGACGGCTCAGATGAGTGCTCAAGCAGGGTGGTACCCGGTCAACGACGGTGGGCTCCGATACTGGGACGGATCGCAGTGGACCGAGCACGTCGCCCCGGCCGCTCCCGGTCCGCTGCCCCCATCAGCGCCTCGGGCTGAGAACCTGGCCCCGGCAGCGCTCTCCAAGGCCTCCCGGTCGGTGGCCGGCTGGTTCGGCTGGGGTGGGCTGCTCGTGGTCGCCGCCCTCGGGGCCGCGAGCGCGGGCGTGAGCGGGCTGGCCCTGCTGTCCGGCCTCTTCGTCTTCGTCGTCGGTCTCGTCGCGCTGGCGCGGGGGCGGGTCGGGTGGGCCCGCCTGCGCAGCCGTGCCGCCGGAGGAGTGGCCCTGGGCACCGCTGTGGTGATGCTCGGTGTCGGCACCGCCGCCGCGGATGCCGAGCCCGGTGCGCCCTCGCCCTCGAGGGCCGCGAGCGCGGCTCCCACCTCGCCGGCACCTTCGGCAACGCCAACACTGTCGCCGGGTGCGTCACCGTCGACCAGTGCGACCCCGACGCCGCAGGCCACGGCCGACAGTCCGGATGCCGCTTCCAAGGCCGCGGCGCAGGACGCCGCCGCCAAGGCCGCGGACCGGGGTGCCAAGGGCACTGCCCTCGCTGCGGTCGCCGCGCTGGCGGTCAAGGGTCGCTCTGCCAAGACCGGCTACGACCGGAACGAGTTCGGTCAGGCATGGTTCGACGCCGACCGAAACGGGTGCGACACCCGCAACGACATCCTGCGCCGTGACTTGGTCGACCGCGACATGAAGAACTCGTGCAAGGTCCTGGCCGGAACCGCCAGCCCCGATCGCTACACCGCCAAGACCATCCGCTTCGAGTACGGCGGTCCGAGCGAGATCGACATCGACCACGTCGTCGCCTTGAGTGACGCGTGGCAGAAGGGTGCCGCGACGTGGCCGGCCGGCAAGAAGCTGGCGTTCGCCAACGACCCCCTCAACCTTCTGGCCGTCGATGCCGGCGCCAACCGGGCCAAGGGCGATGGGGATGCCGCGACGTGGTTGCCTCCGAACAAACCCTTCCGGTGCGACTACGTGGCGTTGCAGGTGGCCGTCAAGCACAAGTACGCGCTCTGGGTGACGTCGGCCGAACAGGACGCGATGGCACGAGTCCTGAAGAGCTGCGACGCCATCCCGCTACCGCCGCCGGGCGCCGCCCCCACCATGGCGGAGCTGCCCAAGAGTCGCTCGACGCCCACGTCAACCACGACGCCACAGAAGGCAGCACCGAAGGCCCAGCCCAAGCCGAAGCCAGCCGCGAAACCGAAGGCCAAGCCGGCACCCAAGCCGAAGCCCAAGCCCAAGCCGGCACCCAAGCCCAAGCCCGCGAACGTCTTCTACCAGAACTGCACTGCCGTCCGCGCGGCTGGTGCGGACCCCATCTATATCGGCGAGCCGGGGTACTCCCGCAAGCTCGACCGCGACGGAGACGGAATCGGCTGCGAGTAGTCATCGGGCAGCCGGTGCCGTGGCGATTCTTCCGAGCGAACGGCGGTCAGGGGCCGAAACGTTGCTGCAGGTCGGCGTAGGCGATCGCGCCGTCCAGGAAGCCGAGGCTTCCGGAGTCGAGCAGCTCTCGGCCGGCACGCTCCAGCGTGCTGAGCACGACTCGAGCCAGGCTGCCGCCCAGGCTGACCCGCACGACACCGAGTGAGAAGAGGGTTGGCGCGTCGATGGTGTTCGCCAGCCCGGCGACCACGTTGAGCGGGCCGGGAACGGCCTCGGCGAGCCGTCGGATCGTCTCCGCCTCGACGACGCCGGGCACGAAGACGCAGTCGGCCTCCGCGTCGACGTACCGGGCCGCCCGCTCGACCGTCTCGGCGAACATGTCCCCGGTCGTGCCGACGAAGTAGGTGTCGGTGCGGGCATTCAGCGCGAAGGTGCCGCGGGGCGCTGCGGCGCGCGCCGCGGCGATGCGCTCGACAGCCTCATCGATGCCGAACAGCTCGCCGTTCACGGCATCCTCGAGGTTGGCGCCCACCGCCCCGAGCTCCATGGCCCGGCACACCGTGCGGCCGACGTCGTCCGCGGTGTCGCCGTATCCGGCCTCGAGGTCCGCAGTCACCGGAACGCCCACTGCGTCCACGATGCGACCGACGTGCTCGAGCATCTTGTCTCGATCCAGCGCTCCACCGTCCGGGACTCCGAGCGACCAGGCAATGCCGGCGCTGGTCGTGGCGATGGCCGGGAAACCGACCTGCTCGAGCACACGGGCGGAGCCGGCATCCCAGGCGTTGGGGAGGACGAAGCCGGCGCCGGTGTGGAGCGCCAGGAGGACGGCCGCCTTGTCCGTCGAGGCCCCGGTGGTCACGGTTCCACCACCTCGACCTCACACGAGCCTATGTCTTCCAGCGCCTTGGCCAGCACCACCCCATCATCGTCGATCGTGGGCTCGCGCGACACCCCCGATGACGAGTCCGGCCAGCCTGCCGCAAGTCGCGATATGAGAGGCTGCGCAGGTGAGTCTTCCTCGCTCTGACGTCGATCCCGATGGCCTTCTCGAGTATTCGGTCGTGTTCACCGACCGGTCCCTGAACCACATGTCGAAACGCTTTGTCGCGGTGATGCAGGACATCATCGACGTCCTGTCCACGACCTACGGTGCTGACGCGGTCGCGGTCGTTCCGGGCGGCGGGACCTACGGCATGGAAGCCGTTGCCCGGCAGCTGGCCACGGGGCGGCGCTGTCTCGTCGTCCGTAATGGTCTGTTCTCCTACCGTTGGTCACAGATCCTCGACGCCGGCTCAGTGGCCCTGGAGACGACGGTCTGCACGGCCCGCCCGGTGTCGGACGAGCGGCATGCGTCGTGGGTGCCCGCACCGGTGGCCGAGGTGGTCGAGGCCATCGCACTGGGTCGCCCCGAGGTCGTGTTCGCGCCCCACGTGGAGACGTCGGCCGGAATCGTGCTGCCCGACGACTACGTCAGGGCCATCGCCGCGGCGACGCACGAGGCCGGTGGCCTCTTCGTCCTCGACTGCATCGCCTCGGGGGCGCTCTGGGTGGACATGCCCGACCTCGGTGTCGATGTGTTGCTCAGCGCCCCCCAGAAGGGCTGGAGCGGCTCGCCGTGCGCGGGGTTCGTGATGCTCAGCGAGCGCGCTCGCGCCCAGGTCATGTCGACCACCTCGAGCAGCTTCGCCATCGACCTGAAGAAGTGGCTGACGATCAGCGATGCCTACCTTCAGGGCCAGACGCCCTACCACGCCACGATGCCGACCGACGCGCTCGCGCGGAACGCGGCCCTGATGCTCCGCACCCGTGACGCCGGCCTCGACGAGCTGCGGTCCGCCCAGACCTCCCTCGGCGCCCTTGTCCGCGCCATGCTCGCGGACCTCGGGTACGCCTCCGTCGCTGCCGAAGGCTTCGCCGCACCCAGCGTCGTCGTGGCGTACACCGACGACCCCGATATCCGCAGCGGCGCGACCTTCAAGCAGCGCGGCATCCAGATAGCCGCCGGCGTCCCGCTGATGTGCGGCGAACCGGACGACTTCTCGACCTTTCGCGTGGGCCTCTTCGGCCTCGACAAGCTCACCGACGTCGACGGCACCGTCGAGCGCCTCGGAACCCACCTCAGACACTGACCGGCTCCCGTTCGTGGGGCGGCCGCTGCTCACGCCGCCAACAAGGGCCGTGCGTCAGCGGTGGGGCAACCCAGCCTGTCGCGGCGTCGTGCCGGAATGGCGCGGAGTCGACAGGATCCAGGACCATGCCATCGGGATGAGCGCCTCGCCTGGGATCAGGAGGTTCTATCGTTGTGGGATGACGATGATGGAGCGACTCAGGGATGCGGCCAACGGTCACGACCCACAGCGTCTGGCGTCGCTGTTCGCTGAGGACTACCGCAGCGGGCAACCGGTGCACCCGAGTCGGGGGTTCGGCGGGAGCGCTCAGGTGCTGGAGAACTGGACCTCTGTCTTCGAGGGCGTGCCGGACTTCAGCTCAGAGCTGGTCGCTTCATCGGTGGACGGGGAGGTGGAGTGGGGCGAATGGGACTGGCACGGTCACCACGTGGACGGCTCACCGTTCGCAATGAGGGGTGTCACGATCTTCGTGGTGCGGAACGGCCTTGTCGTGGAGGGGCGCCTGTACCTGGAGCCCGTCGAGGTCCATGGCACGGACATCGAGGCGGCCGTTCAGGAGATGTACATGCCCCCGACTCGGCCGCGTGAGTCCTAGCCACCCCACGCACGCGATCGGGACGGCCCCAGAGAGCAACAACGGGAGGGGGCTTCGGCAACGCCCTCCTGTTCCGACGTCTGGGTACGGCGAGCGAGAACTTGATGTGGCTCGCGTGCCCGGGACGCTCCTCGGGCGATCGCCGAGCCGTCAGCCGGTGTCGAGACGTTGCCACACTCGCAGAGGCCCGACGGCGACGAAGCCGCTGCTCGTCGCGGCCTCGAGGTCCTCGCCGCGCTCATAGCCGACGATCGGCAATGACGGGAACCTGAGCGCGACCGCGTCCGCCAGACCCGCCCACGGATCGAAGGACGCCCGGCTGCTGAAGACGTTGGAGATCCCCACGACCCCATCGCTTCGGCTGGCGATCGCTCCGGCAACGATCTGCGCACCATCGCGCACCACGAGGAACTGCACGTCGTGATCGCTGAGCAGCTGGGGCACAAGGGAGCCTGACGAACCATGGGCCAGAACCCAATTGGCACATTCGTTGATGGTGTGCACCGAGTCCCAGTCCTGGGCCGCGGTCGTGCCCGGACGTCCGGGTTCGCGAAAGACCCAGTGCGCTTCGAACAGCTGCGTGAACCCGAACGGGTGAAGGTCGAGGCGTGCAAAGCTGTCCTTGACCGAGCAGCCGGGACCGAGGTCGACCAGTCCGAGCAGCTGCACTTCGGTGAGGTCGTCGACCAAGGTGATCGCGTCGGGATAGAGCGGCGGAGCCTTCCGGCGAGTGCTCCAGACCGTGGACCACTGAATCGTGGCAATCCCGTGGGAGGTGCAGACCAGATCACACCACCGGACGTTATCGGCGACTGCGGCCGCAACGCGATCGTCCATACCCTTCAGCGTGCATCGTGGAGGTCCCCTTGGCAAAGCAATGGCCCGGGTGCAACGAAGGAGACTGCGGTCCCAATGCAGTGGTCTCGCGCGACGTGGGTCGTGTGTGCAGAGACGTCAGGTCGCCTGCGCGACAACGACGGTGGTGCCCAGAAGGGGCCGCCTGCCTGACGACGCGACCAGCTTCCCATGGGCGCTGTCCGATCGGACCCCGCCCCCAGATCGGCCGTAGCGGTGGACTCAGTCCTCGCCGCGGTAGAGGTCTGGGTCGACGAAAGGAACCACCACCACCGGGACTCGTGAGTACTTGGCGCAGTAGGCGCTGGTCGAGCCCACCACGACCCGCTTGAGAGCGCCCTTGTGTTCGGTGCCCACGACGAGCATTCCGGAGTCCACCGACAGCGCCACCAACGCCTTACCGGGGCGTTCGCGGACAACCCTGCGCACGATCGAGGGTGGGTCCTCCACCGCCTGAAGGGCGTTCTCGATCGCCCTGTCCTGCACCGCGGTCGCAGACTTCACAAGGGCAGCGCGCTCCTCGTCCAGCAGGGGAAAGCCGCGAGCCGAGTATGCGCTGTCCGACTCCCAAGCTGTCACGACGCGGACTGCGGCCCCACGCAGCTTGGCCTCCTCGAGCGCGAACTGCACCGCCGTTGTCGACGCCCTCGAGCCATCCGCGCCGACCGTGATGACCTGTCCGTCCATCACACACCTCCATGTCTCACCTACCGCGATCCTCGCCCACGGTGCCGGGTCGTGTACAGGGTCTTTTGTCACTTTCCGGAGATTGCTTCGCACGCGCCACCTGCCGGTCGCGGTCAGGCCCACGACGCGGGGCCGACGTGCCACCTCGATCCGGCGGGCGGGCCGCACGAGCACGGGACAGCTCGCGGCGAGCCGCCCACGAAGCCGCGCCGTCACGACACCGAAGTTCACTACTTGCACGTGTCCCGGAGTAGGAGTAGGCCTAGGTGTAAAGGGCTTAGCGCCGGGCCTGCCAACGATCTGCACCCCCGGACTCTCGGCGAAAGGATCTGCCATGGCCAGCGATACCGCCACCACCTCGACCGATGAGCCCCAGCTCAAGCGCCACATCGGCATCGTGGGCCTGCTGTTCGCGAGCATCGGCTCGATCATCGGCTCCGGCTGGCTGTTCGGGGCCCTCAATGCCTCGAAGGAGGCCGGACCCGCGGCCGTGATCTCGTGGGCTCTGGGTGCCGTGATGGTCCTGGCCATTGCCCTGGTCTATGCCGAGCTGGGGGTGATGTTCCCGTTGTCGGGGGGAGTGATCCGCTACCCGCACCTGGCGTTCGGCTCCTTCGCGAGCTACACCACCGGCTGGATCACCTGGGTCGGTGCCAGCACGACGGCGCCCATCGAGGTGCTGGCGGCGCTGCAGTACGGCACCAAGTACGCCCCCTTCACGGTGGAGCAGCAGGTCGGCGGTCAAACCGTGCACACCCTGACCGCTCTGGGCTACACGGCCGCCGTCATCTTGATGGCGGTGTTCGTGGTGATCAACTACTTCGGCATCCGGTGGTTCGCTCGGATCAACAATGTGCTGGTGTGGTGGAAGCTCTTCATCATCGTGCTGGTCATCCTGGCGTTCTTCTTCAGCGCCTTTCACGGCTCGAACTTCACCGACCACGGCTTCAAGCCGCAGGGCTGGCACGGTGTGTTCAGCGCGATCGCGACGTCGGGCATCGTGTTCTCCTATCTGGGCTTCCGGCAGGGGGTCGAGCTGGCCGGGGAGACCGACAACCCCAGGAAGAACGTCCCCATCGCGGTCATCGGCTCGGTGCTCATCACTGCGGTCATCTACATCGCGCTGCAGGTCGCCTTCATCGGTGCCCTGGACCCCAGCCTCCTTCAGGGTGGTTCCGACTCATGGGCCAACCTGAGCTTCGAGAACGACTTCGGGCCGTTGGCGGCGCTGGCGACCGCTCTCGGACTGGGCTGGCTGGCCGTCCTGCTCTACTTTGACGCGATCATCTCACCCGGGGACACCGGGTTGATCTACACCACCCTGACCTCGCGCTTGTCCTACGCGATGGCCCGGAACGGCAACGCCCCGCAGCGGCTGGCGAAGACGACCGACCGGGGCGTCCCACTGTTCAGCCTCGGCGTGACATTCGTGGTGGGCCTGATCGTGTTTCTGCCCTTCCCGAGCTGGCAGCAGCTGGTCGGCTTCATCACCTCGGCCACAGTGCTCTCCTTCGCGTCCGGTCCGTTGGTGCTCTCCGCCCTGCGCAAGCGGGTCCCGGACCAGCCACGGCCATTTCGGTTGCCTGGGGGCCACGTGATCCCGGTCCTGGCTTTCTGGGCCTCCAACCTGATCGTGTACTGGTCCGGGTGGCTGACCGGGTGGAAGCTCTACATCGCGGTGCTGCTGGGCTTCGTCCTGCTGGCCATCTTCAAGGTCTGTGGCGGAGTGCGACAGGGCGCGTTCCACTTCTGGCAGGGGTTCGCCTGGCTGTTTCCCTGGCTCGGTGGATTGGCCCTGATCTCCTACCTGGGCAACTTTCCGGAGAAGTCCGCAGGAGCCGGGAACCTGGGCCTGCTCAACTTCGAGTGGTCCGCATTGATCCTGGCCGGGCTCTCGATCCTCGTCTACATCATCGCCAACAAGGTCTGCCTGAGCACCGAGATCGTCCAGGAACACATCGAGCAGTCCAGGAAAGAGGCAGCGGTCGAGGACGAGGAGCTCGGCGCGGCCCCGTGACCGAGTCCATGGGGAGCGTTGACAACGCCGCGGAAAACTAGGGCCGTGCACCCGTCGATATTCAGCGCGCTGGTCTTGGTGGCGGTGGTGGCTGTGTGCAGCTACTGGGTGCTCCAGGACGCCCAAGCACGCACGGAGCATCACCGACCGGTCGTCGCGGTCTTCCTCGGTTTCACGATCGAGAGCCCTCAGACCTGGGCGGTGTTGTGCCTGTTCGTGTCGGTTCTGTTCGTTCCGATGTACTTCGTCGCGCGGCGTGCCGACGGTTGATCCTGAAGCCGAACTGGGTTCGAGCTGGCCGACGCTACGACCCTTCGGTGTCAGGCACGCTCGGTCAGCTTTGGTGGGGTCGCGACGGGACGCTGCGGGGAGGCTACTCGTCGCCCCGGAGAGTGAAGGAGCGCAGCCGGTCCCCGGTGAACCACACCGCCGCGACCGTCACCGCGAGCGACGCCACGGCGGCGTAGGTGGTCGAGATGCGGGCGTCGTCGACCGCCGGGCTGAGCGAGCTCGCCAGCTGGCGGCCCCACGCGCCGACCGACAGCCAGCGCACGCCGGTGAGGATCGAGCCGAGGACCCCCTCCCAGAAGAGCGTGTAGAGCAGGCCGATGACGACTGCGTGGCGGGTCAGTGCGGCCAGCCCCAGGAAGAGCGCCGTGTACGCCGTTCCACCCACCGCGGCACCCACTCCGAGGGCCACCGCCCGGCCTGGCTGCGAGGCGTCGAGCACGAGCGCCGCCGCGGCCAGCGGCAGGGCCCCGAGCAGCATCGAAACGACCCATGCGGCCGCGAACTTGCTCACCGCGATGACATGCCGGCTCACCGGCTTGGAGAGAAGGTAGACGATCGAGCCGTCGTCGACCTCGGGCCCGAGCACCGCGGTCGCAGCGAGCAGGGCGACGAGCGGCAGGGCGAGGGTGAAGCCGAGCCCGACGGTCGCGTCGACCCCGACGCCCCCATCGGTGAACAGGCGGATGATGACGGCCAGCACCACCAGGGCCAGCGGGATGACGAGGAGGACGAGCCCGCGCCGGCGCCCGAGGACGGCCTGCACGGAGAGGCGGAACAGGGTGCGGTTCACCTCCTCAGCCCTCCACCAGGTACGAGAAGACACTCTCGAGCGAGTCGTCGGTGGGCGCGAGCTCGAGGATGCGCAGGCCCTGTTCGCGCGCGACCCGGGGAAGCCGCACCGCGAACGAGCCGAAGTCGGAGACCGACACAGCCACCCCGCCCTCGGGCCTCAGGGACACCGCGACGACGGACGGCTCGGCGATGAGGAACGACGCGAGCCGGCGGTCGTCATCGGCGGCGACGACGTACTGGACCGGCCGGTCGGTCATCAGCCGGCGGATCTCTCCGAACTCGCCGGATGCCGCGTGCCGCCCGGAGACGACGACCTCGATCTGCCGGGCGACCTGCTCGACCTCCTCGAGGATGTGCGAGCTGAACAGCACCGTGCGCCCCTCGGCGCCCATTCGCCGCAGCAGCGCCATGAGGTGCAGCCGTTGGCGCGGGTCGACCCCGTTGAACGGCTCGTCGAGCAGTAGAACCGACGGGTCGTGGACGAGGGCGGACGCGAGCTTGACCCGCTGGCGCATCCCCTTGGAGTAGGTGCCGATGTGACGAGCGGCCGGCTCGGTCATCTCGACGACGCCGAGCGCGCGCTCGGTTGCCGCCCCCGGGTCGGGCAGCCCGTGCAGCTCGGCGTTGGCCAGGACGAACTGGCGACCGGTGAGGTAGCCGAAGCTCAGCTCGCGCTCCGGTACGAGGCCGATGGTCCGGTACACCGAGGTGGTGCGCCATAGGGGGGTCCCGTCGAGCGTGACCGAGCCGGCCGACGGCGCGAGGAAGCCGGACATCATCGCGATGAGGGTGGTCTTGCCGGCGCCGTTCGGGCCGAGCAGGCCGGTGATGCCCGGGCGCGCCGTCATCGAGATGCCGTTGACGGCCACGACGTTGCCGTACCAGCGCGAGGCTTGGTCGAGGACGAGCTCGCTCACGACGTCGCCTCCCGCCGGTAGCGCACCACGAGCAACCCGAGACACGTCGCCGAGAGCCCGACGAAGACGGCGACGTAGATCAGCTCCATCCCTGTCGACGAGGGCGGGGTCGGGGCCTCGGCACCGGTCCAGGCGGCCATCAGTCCGCGGTAGAGCGAGTACGGCGAGAACAGCCCCGCCACCTCGCCGACCTGTGGCCGGCCGCCCTCTTCGCCGGAGATCCCTTGGACGACAGTGACGATGCCGTTGGCGACGACGAGCAGCGCGATGGTCGCGACCACAGCGAAGCCCCTCCGGGTCGACCACGACGAGATCAGGCCGGCGACCCCGGCCAGGGAAAGTGCGAGCAGCACGGCGAGTCCGAGGGCGATGCCGGCCTCGCGGGTCTGGTCCGAGACGTCGAGCTCGGTCAGCAGCGCGACCGCGTAGAGGATGACGATGGGCAGGACGAGGAAGACGAGCGTGGCGGCCAGCAGTGAGGTCCACCGCGCCACCGCGTACGCGCTCGACCGCAGCGGCCTCGCGAGGTAGAGCGCGATCGTGCCGTGCCGGAGGTCGCGCGAGAAGAGCACCGGGGCCTGGGAGGCGACGAACACCCCGAGCAGCACCTGTGTTGTCGAGGCGTACTCCGCGTAGCCGATGGGCAGTCGGTCCAGGCCACCGAAGGCCATCACGCCGCCGACGATGAGGGCGGGCAGCAGGTTGAGCCCGAGGAGCACGAACGGCAGCACCTTGGAGCGGCCCGAGCGGCCGAGCCCGAAGGCATTGCGGAAGCCGGTGACGGTCAGCGAGCGGGCGATCGCTCCGGCGCCGAGCCGGGGCCCGGTGTAGGGCCGGTAGCCGAGGTCGTGGATGACGCTGCGGCCCTCGGGGGTCGCGGACGACGGGTCAGACACCGGGCACCGCCTCGGCCGTTCCATCGGCCGCATCGGGATCGGCGAAGACGTCCTGGAGGTGGCGGCGGTCGGCCTGCATCCGGACCAGCCCGAGGCCGAGGTCGCTCGCGGTGTCGCGGATGAGGTCGCGAACGTCGCGGGCCCCCTGGGTGGTGTCGACCGTCAGCATCGAGCCGCGGGTTGCTACCGACACACCGGCGCTCGTGAGGGCAGCGGCCATCCGGACATGGGCGCCGTCACCGAGCACCTCGACGAGGAGGGCCCCCGTCGCGTCGAGGAAGTCGTCAGTGCGCGAGGCCCGCAGGAGACGGCCGCCGTCGAGGATGACGACGTGGTCGCTGACCCGCTCAAGCTCTCCGAGAAGGTGCGAGGTGACGATGACGGCGATGCCGAAGTCCTGGCCGATCCGCTGGACCAGCCCCAGCATCTCGTCGCGGGCGGCGGGGTCGAGGCCGTTGGTCGGCTCGTCGAGAAGGACCAGCCGTGGGTCGTGTGCGAGGGCCTGGGCCAGCTTCGCCTTCTGCTTCATCCCGGTCGAGTAGCCGCCCATCGGCCGGTACCGCTCCTCGGCGAGCCCGACGTGGCGGAGCACCTCGGCAGTGCGCTCGCGGGCGGCGACTCGCGGCAGCCCGGACATCATCGCCATGTGGAGGACGAAGTGGCTCATCCCAAACGAGGGTGTAGCTGAGGTGGGCGCGTCGCTGCTCGGGTAGGGGTCGAGGTCTCCCAAGGATGGAGGTTCCTACGCCATCCATCTGGAAGACCTCGACATGCGCGACGCTACCTTCGCTTGCCCTGACC
>JBBSQC010000025.1:0-53094 GCA_038258215.1 Actinomycetales bacterium
CACCGACCACCGACCACCGACCGAGAGGATCCATACGCTGATGTGGCGTCAACCCAAGACCGTCTGGAGCGTCGCCTTCGCGTGCGTCGTCGCCTTCATGGGGATCGGCCTCGTCGACCCCATCCTCAAGCCCATCGCCGATCAGCTCGGTGCATCGCCGTCGCAGGTCTCGCTCCTCTTCACGAGCTACATGGCCGTCATGGGCGTCGCGATGCTCATCACGGGCTGGGTCTCGAGCAGGATCGGCCCCAAGCCCACCCTGCTCCTGGGGCTCGCGATCATCATCGTCGGAGCGGGGCTGGCGGGCATGCAGGACAGCATCGGCGGCGTCGTCGGCTTCCGCGCCGTCTGGGGCCTGGGCAACGCGCTGTTCATCGCGACGGCCCTGGCCACCATCGTCCGCGCGGCTCGCGGCTCGGTGGCCCAGGCGATCATCCTCTACGAGGCCGCACTGGGAGTGGGGATCGCCGCCGGGCCGCTTCTCGGCGGTGCGCTGGGCTCGATCTCCTGGCGTTGGCCGTTCTTCGGTGTCAGCGCGCTCATGTCCATCGCGCTCGTCACGACCTGGCTGACCCTGCCCAACAGCACACCGGAGGGCGACCCCGTCCCGTTGAGCGCCCCGCTCAAGGCCCTACGGCACGCCGGGCTCCGCACGGTCGCTGTCACCGCGCTGCTCTACAACGTCGGCTTCTTCACCCTGCTGGCGTTCACCCCGTTCCCCCTCGACCTGTCCGCACACGGCGTGGGCCTGGTCTTCTTCGGCTGGGGCCTGCTCCTTGCGGTCACCTCGGTGCTCGTGGCGCCGTGGGTGCAGCGCCACCTCGGCACCCTGAACGGCATCTACCTCGCGCTCGTCGGCTTCGGGCTCATCCTCGCCGCGATGGCGGTCTGGACCGACCACAAGCCGGTGCTCGTGGTCGGCGTGATCCTCTCCGGCGGGTTCCTGGGCATCAACAACACCCTCATCACCGAGACCGTCATGAAGGTGTCACCGGTGGAGCGCAGCGTGGCGTCCTCGGCCTACAGCTTCGTCCGGTTCTCCGGCGGCGCAGTGGCCCCGTGGCTCGCCGGTCGGCTCGGTGAGCGCTCCGCCCACCTGCCGTTCTGGATGGGCGCGACGGCCGTGGCGGCAGCGATCCTCGTGCTGTTCGGCGGGCGAGCCCACCTACGTGGCGTCGACTCGGGCGACGGACACGGCGTGGAGCCCGCCGGCTCGCAGACGGAGGCGGAGGCGGTCACCGTCGGCACCTGAGACCTGACGAGACCGAACAGCCGCGCCGGGCCCTCGACGGGTCCGGCGCGGCTGCGGAACAGGTGAGGCGGCTCGGGTCAGCTGAAGCGGAGCATGATGTTGGCGAACGCCCCGTTGAACTGGTCGGAGGCCTTCGCGACGATCGAGGCGCTGTCGTTGAGCTTGCCCCCCACGCTCAGCGGCACACCCGCGTCGAAGTCCACCGACCCGATGGGCCCGCTGGCGGTGGTTCTGGAAACCCACTGCCAGGTGTCGTTGCCCGTGCTCTTCTTGACGACGAGCGCCAGGGTCGACCCCTCACGCCTGCAGGAGATGCGGTACCACTCCCCCGGCGCGATCTCCTCCGGAGCCTGCACCAGGACGGCACCCTCGCTGCCCGCAACGCGACACGAGGGCACGTGGTGGTCCACCTGGATCTTGTACTGAGCCGTGGCGAAGTGGCCTCGCTGGAGCACGTTGTCCCCGTTGTCCGTCGACGAGCGCTCCGATGAGTTCTTGTCCACGGCGACGTCGGCACGCATCACGAAGTCGCCATCTTCCGGACTGAGCGCCGCGGGGTCCTTGCTCTCGATGGCGAGGATGGCTCGTTTGCCGTTGGACAAGGCGCTGAAGGCCGGGGTCCGCACGGCCGAGCGCTCGCCGTCCGGTCCGACGACGCGCTGGAGGGAGCCGCCACCGGAGGTTACGACGTCGAGCCCGGCCGAGCGCGCGATCGCTCCTTCGAGGGACTCCTGGCCGATGGTCTCTCCGAAGGTGACCGTCAGCTGGCGGGATGCCGCCTGCGCCGGGGCCGCGGTGAGCGCACCCAGGAGGCCCGCAGCACAGGCCGCCGCGCACAGGACCCTCGTTCCGTTCCGAGCCCGGCGATGGGATGTCGTGGTGGGGGTCATGAGATGAGCTCCTGGGGAGGGGACGGCAAACGTCTGGGGTGGAACGTCGGGTCGTGACTGTGCCGGAATGAGGCGACATCGTCACGAACCGCCAACTGGATGCCGGTGGGCGCCTAGAGCACAGTAACCGGCGGTAAGCCCGCGAAGGGCCTTCGCGGCACATTTGGTCAAACAATCAACCTCGAGCGGCCCGGGGCCACCGCCTCGCACCGGGTCCTTCGCTGGCGAGCGTGTCCCCGGGGTTGTAGACCGGACACGAGCGGAGCGAGAGGCACCCGCACCCGATGCACGACGACAGGTCGTCCCGCACCTTGGTCATCGCCACGATCCGGGCGGTGAGCAGCGCCTGCCACCGCGTGGAGAGCCTGGTCCAGTCCCGTTTCGTCGGGGGGCGGTCGTCCGGGAGTGCCTCGAGCGCCTCCCCGATCTCGTTGAGGGACAGCCCGAACCGCTGGCCGGCGCGCACGACCGCGATCCGCCGCAGCGTGTGCCGCTCGAAGCGCCGCTGGTTCCCTGCGGTCCGCACCGAGCTCACCAGCCCGCGATCCTCGTAGAAGCGCACCGCCGCGACACTAATCCCCGACCGGTGAGCGACCTCCCCGATGGTCAGCTGATCACGTCGGTCCACGCGTCGATCGTAGGCCGGTTTGACCTTCAGCGCACTTGAGGTTTGAGACTCTCCCCATGACGACCACCGACGAACCCGGTGCGGCGGCGAGCGAGTCGGCCGCGCACCGCCCACCCGCCCGGCTGCTGCACCGCGAGAACCTGCCCGTCGTCGCGGGTGTCGTCGCCCTGGTGACCCTCGCGGCGTTCGAGAACCGGGCCGTCATGACGATCCTGCCGACCGTGGTCCGCGACCTCGACGGCTGGTCGCTCTACGGCGCCTCCACGGGAACCGCCCTCGTGACCTTCACCGTGGCGATGGCCTGGTCGGGTGGCTGGACCGACCGTCGGGGCCCGCGCCCGGTGCTCGTCTTGGGCATCGCCGCCTTCGTGCTCGCCCAGGTCGTGTCCGCTCTGGCGCCGACGATGGCGGTGTTCGTCGCGGGTCGGGCGGCGTCAGGGGCGGCGGAGGCGCTCATCGACACCGCACTCATGGTGCTCGTGGCGCAGGCGCTCCCCCCGGACCTGCGCGCCAAGGTCTTCGCCTCCTTCGCGGCGGCCTGGATCCTGCCCTCCCTCCTCGGTCCGGGCATCGCTGGAGCCGTGGACGCCGTCGCCGGCTGGCGCGCGGTGTTCGTCGTCCCCCTCCTCATCGTGCCGGTGAGCCTCGTACTCGTGCGCTCCGCCCTCGCCCGCACCCACCCGGGGGCGGGCGCCGATGACGTGTCGGCGGCGCGGGGGTCTCGACGTCGGGTGACCGCCGCCCTCGTGTTGGCGGGCGGCCTCACCGTCACGACCCTTGCCTCGCCACTCCTGTCCACCCCCGGGACCCGCAGGGTCGGCCTCCTCGCCATCGCGCTGGGCCTGCTCGCGGTGGTCGCCGGCGCGAGCCGCGCCCTGCCGGCCGGGACGACGCGGCTGGTTGTCGGGGTGCCGGCCGTCGTGGCGGTGCGGCTGCTCGTCGCGGCCGCCTTCACCGGGGTCGGGGGCCTCATCCCCCTCATGCTCGTGCAGACCCGAGGGGCCTCGACGGCCCTTGCCGGCGTCTCGCTCTCCATCACCGGCGTTCTGTGGGCCCTTGGCTCCTGGCTCAACAGCACGCACCTCGCACAGTCACGGGTCCCGGCCTTCCAACGACTCCGGATCGGGTCCGGCCTCATCGCCGCCGGCTCGCTCGGCCCGGTGCTGTTGTCCCTCGACAGGGTCGGCATGGTGCCCGGCATGCTCGGCTGGGCGCTCGCCGCACTCGGCATGGGGATCCTCTCCCCGACGCTCGCCACCGAGCTGCTCTCGCTCTCACCCCCCTCGGAGCAGGGCCGGGCGAGCGCCGCTCAGGGCCTGGCCATCTCGACCGGGGTCGCGCTCCAGACCGGGGTGGTCGGCGGGGTCGTCGCCTGGCAGGGAGCAGAGATGGGCGGGGCCGCATTCGCCGCGGTGATGGCCACCGGCGGTGCCACCGCCGTCCTGGCCGCCATCGCCTCGGGGCGCGCGCGGACGACGTAGCGTGAGCCGCACGGACCTTCGCATCTTCCGCCAACCTCAGTGGGCGCGAGCCACGACGACCTGCTCGCCGTGGCCCGCGCGACCCAGGACCTCAGGTGCTGGACCTCGGCGACCTCGACCACCTGGCCGACGTCCACGAGGCGTCGGGCCCTCAGGCCTTAGCGTCGAGCAGCACCTCTCCGCGCTCGGCGCGCAGGGCGATGTCGGTGCGGTGGTGTGATCCCGGGAGGTCGATGCCGTCCACGGCGGCGTAGACACGCTCCCGGGCCGCAGCGAGCGAGTCGCCGGTGGCGACGACCGACAGCACCCGACCCCCCGATGACACCAGGAGGCCTTCGGCATCTCGCGCCGTGCCGGCGTGCAGGACGTATGCCGCAGGCGAGCCGGCCACGGCATCCGCACCGGTGATCGGGTCACCCGTGCGGGGGGTCGCCGGGTAGTCGGCAGCCGCGAGCACCACCGTCACCGCGTGGTCCTCGGACCAACGCAGCGGCTCGATGTCACCGAGCCTCCCGCTGGCGGCGGCGTGGAGCAGACCGCCGAGCGGGGTCAGCAGACGGACGAGCACGACCTGCGTCTCGGGGTCGCCGAACCGGGCGTTGAACTCGATGACCCGCGGACCGCGCGCGGTGAGGGCCAGCCCGACGTAGAGGACCCCGGCGAACGGCGTGCCGCGTCGGCGCATCTCGTCCACCGTCGGCTGCGCCACGCGGGCCACGACGTCGGCCACCAGACCCGCCGGCGCCCAGTCGAGCGGGCTGTAGGCGCCCATCCCCCCGGTGTTGGGACCGGTGTCGTCGTCCCCGACCCGCTTGAAGTCCTGCGCCGGGCTCAGGGGCACCACGGTCGTCCCGTCACTCAGGCAGAACAGCGACACCTCCGGTCCCGCGAGGTACTCCTCCACCACGACCCGGCCGTCCTCCTTGGCCAGGCACGCACCCGCGTGCTCGAGGGCCGCGTCCCGGTCGTCGGTGACCACCACACCCTTGCCGCCGGCGAGGCCGTCGTCCTTCACCACGTGTGGCGCGCCCAGGGCGTCGAGGGCGTCGGCCACCTCCTCGATGGTCGTGCACACGTGCGCGAGGCCGGTGGGGACCTCCGCGGCCGACATGACCTCCTTGGCGAAGGCCTTGCTGCCCTCGAGCCGGGCCGCCGCGGCGGAGGGGCCGAAGCAGGCGATCCCGGCGGCCCGCACCGCGTCGGCCACACCGGCGACGAGCGGGGCCTCGGGCCCGATCACCACGAGGTCCACCCCGAGGCGCGTAGCGAGGCCGACGACACCGTCGCGGTCGGTGACACCGCCCGGCAGTGACTCGCAGCGGGCGACCGCCTCGATGCCGGGATTGCCGGGGGCGGCCACCACGGCGTCGACGGTCTGGTCGAGCGAGAGGGAGCGGACGAGCGCGTGCTCGCGGGCCCCGGAGCCGATGACGAGAACCTTCACGCGACCAATCTAGGGGTGGACGCCACGGAGGGCGTGGGCGTCCCGGCATACTGGTGTGTTCCGTCATCCCGAGCCACCCACGAGGAGACACCGCTCCGTGACCGCACCCCACCCCGGCCCGCCCGAGGCCGCGCCCGACGTCGCCGGTGAGATCGCCCGCGAGCAGGCGCACGTCGACCGCGTCTACGCGGAGCTGGAGAAGGCGACCCTGCGCGCGGCCGACGTCGAGGCCGACGGCATGGCCCGCGGCCGGACCTCGCGCACCGGCGACGTGCGCGACGAGGAGATGACCGGGCTCTTCGAGCGCGACGCCCTGGTCTACGCCGCGGCCCGGCGGAGATCCACCATCGAGAAGCAGTACGAGGGCCTGGTCTTCGGGCGCCTCGACCTCGGGGACGAGCAGTCGACCTCGGCGCAGCGCGACGTGCGCTACATCGGCCGACTCGGCGTGCGCGACGACGACTACGAACCCCTCGTCATCGACTGGCGCGCCCCCGCGGCCTCGGCGTTCTACCGCGCCACACCCGTCGACCCGATGGGCGTGATCCGTCGACGGGTGCTGCGCTGCCGCGGGGCTGCCGTCGTCGGCGTCGAGGACGACCTCATGGTGCCCGAGGCCCCCGAGGACATCGTCGTGGTCGGCGACGGCGCCCTCATCGCGGCGCTCACCCGTAGCCGGGGTCGCCAGATGCGCGACATCGTCGCCACCATCCAGCGTCACCAGGACGAGGCAATCCGTGCGCCGTCGCGGGGGGTCACCGAGATCAGCGGCGGGCCCGGCACCGGCAAGACGGTCGTGGCCCTGCACCGAGCGGCATACCTGTTGTATGCCGAGCGGCGGCGGTTCGAGAACGGCGGCATCCTCGTGGTCGGCCCGTCCGCGGCCTACACGGCATACATCGAGCGGGTGCTGCCGAGCCTGGGTGAGGAGTCCGTGGCGCTGCGGGCGCTGGGCGACCTGGTGGACGGCATCACGGCCGCTCGCGTGGACACCCCCGAGGTGGCGGCCATCAAGGGGTCCCTGCACATCCGCCGGTTACTGTCCCGCCTGGCCTCCGCACCGCCGACCGGTGCGCCGCGCGAGTTCCGGTCCTTCGTCGCCGGGACGGCCGTGCGGCTGGACGACCGCGCCCTGCGCCGGGTGCGTTCGGAGGTGCTCCGCGGGCACCAGCACAACCTCGCGACCGCAGCGGCACGCTCCGCGCTCGCCGAGGCCGCGTGGCGCTCGGTGCGCGAGGGAGAGCGGGACGTCTTCCTCGACGCGTTCGAGGAGTCCCGCGACGTCGACGAGTTCATGGCGGGGTGGTGGCGCCAGGTGGACCCCCGAGAGCTCCTGCTCGGACTCGCCGACACCGACCACGTGTACGCCGTCTCCCGCGGAGTCCTCACCCACGAGGAGGGCGCGGCGCTCGCCCACTCCTACCGGGAGGCCATCGAGGAGGGCACCTGGTCGGTGGCCGACGCGGGACTCGTCGACGACCTGGTCGCCCGGCTGGGCACCGTGCAGATGGCCGACCGTGAGGACGTCGGATTCTACGACATCGAGGAGCTCGAGGACCTCTCGTCCTACGGGGTGGTGGACGTGCGCGCCGGGGTGGACCGCAGGGTGCCGGCCGATCGCACGGCGCCCATCCTCAGACCGTCCGATGCCCGGTCACGGCTCATGGCGGGGCACCTCGATCGACCGTCGTCCTACGCTCACGTGCTGGTCGACGAGGCGCAGGATCTCTCGCCGATGCAGTGGCGGATGCTGGGTCGCCGCGGTCGCTCGGCGTCATGGACGGTCGTCGGCGATGCGGCCCAGTCGTCGTGGGGGGACCTGGCCGAGTCGGTCCGGGCGCGGGAGGAGGCCTTCACCGGGCAGCAGCGCCGCGCCTTCCACATGGACACCAACTACCGCAACGCCCGGGAGATCTTCGACCACGCGCGAGACGTCATCCTGCCGATCGTGCCCGACGCCGACATCCCACGGGCGGTGCGCGAGACCGGTGTCGACCCCCAGGACAGGGTGGTCGAGGGGTCGGTGGCCGAGGCCGCCGCGGATGCCGTGGAGCAGCTGCTCGGCGAGGTCGACGGCTCGATCGCGGTCATCCCGGCCAAGCGCTGGGAGCACCGGCTCTCGGCGCTGCACGACTCCGGGGAGGGGCGGGTGCAGGTCATCGACCCGCTCTCGACCAAGGGCCTGGAGTGGGACGCGACGGTCGTCGTCGACCCCGACGGCATCGCCCAGGAGTCGCCCGGAGGGGTGCGCGTGCTCTACGTCGTGCTGACCCGCGCCGCGCATCGGATGCACGTGCTGCGCCCGGCCTGACCGGTCACAGTTGCGTCACGACCTCGGCCGTGGTTCGCCAAAATGACCTTCCAGCGTCAAGGGTGGGGGGAGGACCGCCTCCCTGCCCGGCACAGTCGGCGCCCGGTCGGCGTGGGCTCTCGGGCTCTCGCGACCGTTGCGCCGCAGGCGCACGGACAAGGGGCGCCGGGTGCAGCAGAGCACCCGACCGACACGATTTAGACGGCACGATTCGACGACACGAAGGTGACACACGCATGCGCACACGTAGAGCAACCATCGCCCTGGCCGCGATCGGCCTCACGGCCGGCCTGACCCTGACGGCCTGCGGCAGCGACGACAGCGGCTCCGCCGGATCCGACTCCTCGAGCGCCGACGGAGGTGCCCGACTCGACGGTGTGAGCGTCACCGTGGGGTCCAAGGACTTCACAGAGAACATCCTCCTCGGCGAGATGCTCACCCAGGCGATGGAGAACGAGGGGGCGAAGGTGACCAACCAGACCAACCTCGGTGGCACCTCGGTCAACCGCCAGGCCCTGCTCAGCGGCGAGATCAACGTGTACCCCGAGTACAACGGCACGGGCTGGACGGTGCACCTCGGCGAGCAGAAGCCCAGCCAAGACCCGGCGGAGCTCTTCAAGGTCACGTCGGAGAAGGACCTCGCCGACAACAAGATCAAGTGGGTCGGCCTCTCCCCGTTCAACGACACCTACGGCTTCGCGGCCTTCGGGGACCTCGCCAAGAGCGAGGGTGGGTTCGACCTCCAGAAGATGGCCGACTACCTCAAGGCCAACCCGAGCGCCAAGGTCTGCCTGGAGACCGAGTTCCCCGACCGTCCCGACGGCCTGATCCTCTTCGAGGACGCCACCGGCTACAAGGTGCCCGAGAGCCAGGTCAACATCCTCGACACCGGCCTGATCTACACGGAGACGGCCAAGGGGGCGTGCCAGTTCGGCGAGGTCTTCACGACCGACGGCCGCATCAAGGCCCTGAACCTCCAGCTGGTCGAGGACCCGGGCGTCTTCATCCTCTACAACGCCTCCTTCACGTTCCAGGATGCCGTCTACAGTGCGAACCCGGACGTCTACGACGAGCTCGCGAACAAGATCTTCGAGCCCCTCGACGCGGCGAAGATGGCCGAGCTGAACGCCAAGGTCGACGTCGACGGCGACTCCGCCTCGAAGGTCGCCGAGGACTACCTCAAGGAGGCCGGCGTCCTCTGACGCTGAGCCACCCCCTGGTCCCCACGGACCACTGAGGACGGCGACGACCCCGAGGGGTCGTCGCCGTTCTTGTTGCCCACGACCGCTGAGGTGCTGGTCGAGAGAACAGAACTCGCCGCGCGGGCGCGCGGCGAGACGGCGTGTTCTGTTCACTCGACCGCGACGAGCGGTGGCTCGAGCGCGCTCAGACGCCGCGGGGGCGCAGGTAGCGCTCCGCGACGGCCCCCACCCAGTCGAAGGTCAGCGCGACGATCGCGACGAGCACCGCGCCGACGATGATCACCGGGTCCTGCTGGAGCTTGAGCCCCGAGCTGATCGTGATGCCGAGCCCGCCACCACCGATGAGGAAGGCCAGGGTCGCCATCCCGATGTTGAGGATCATCGCGATGCGCACCCCGGCGAGGATCACCGGCACCGCGAGGGGCAGCTCGATGAGCCGCAGCACGCGCATCCGGGTCATGCCCATCCCGCGACCGGCCTCGATGACGCTCCGTTCGACGCTGTCGAGCCCGACCATCGTGTTCCGCAGCACCGGGAGCAGTGCGTACAGGGCGAGCGCGTAGATGGCGGTGCTCGCGCCCTGGCCCAGCAGCGCCAGGAAGAGCACGAGCAGACCGTAGGCCGGGAGTGCCTGACCGGAGTTGGCGATCGTGACGATCACCGGGCCGTACCGGCGCAGGGGTTGGCGGGTCAGCAGGATCCCGAGCGGGATCGCGACGAAGACGACGAGCACCGTGGAGCCGAACGCGATCCCGAGGTGCTGGAGGGTCTGCGGCCACAGCTTGGAGCTCCAGTCCAGCGCGGACGCCTGCTGGCGGTTGACGTCCACGTCCAGGCCGAGGCTCTGGTAGTAGGCGTACAGGACGACGGTCAGCCCGACGATGCCGAACGGAGCCGCCTTGAGCCCGAGGTGGTTGCGCCGCGCCCGCGCGAACCAGCCGACCCTCTCCTGGACCCCCGCGTCGATCTGGTCCGGTGGCTCCTCCGGGTTGTCCTTGTCCTGACCTTCGTAGCCGATCCGCGCCTGCGCGCCAGTCATGCTCACGAGGCGGACTCCATGCTCTCGTAGTGCTCGCGGGCCTCGCGCCGCACCCGGCGGATGACGTGGTTGAGGTGGCTGAGCTCGACGATGCCGCGCAGCGACCCGTCCTCGTTGACGACGCAGCCGACGCCGGCCGAGCTGATCAGCATCTGCTCGAGGGTGTCGAAGAGGGTGGCGGTGGCCGGCACGGTCGCCCGGACGTCCACGCCGGAGTCGGCGCTCACCCGGTCGCCCTCCCCGAGGTGCCCGGCATCCAGCCAGCGGATCGGGCGGTCCTGCTCGTCGAGGAGCAGGATCCAGTCGTGCGTGTCCGTCCCCAGACGCGCGAGACCCACCGCCGCCGGCTCGTCGAGCCGCATCGTCGGGTAGCCGGCGCGGTCCAGATCGAGGGACTCGACCTTCTCGAAGTGCAGGCCCTTGAGCGTGGAGCCCCGGCCGATGAAGTCGTTGACGAACTCGTCGACGGGGAAGGCCAGGATGCGCTCGGGGGTGTCCAGCTGGCGGATCCGGCTGAACTCGCCGAGGATCGCGATGCGGTCGCCCATCTTGATCGCCTCGTCGATGTCGTGGGTGACGAAGACGATCGTCTTGCGCAGCGTCTCCTGGACGCGCAGGAACTCGTTCTGGAGCCGGTCGCGCGTGATCGGGTCGATGGCCCCGAAGGGCTCGTCCATGAGCATGATGTCCGGGTCCGCCCCGAGGGCGCGGGCCACCCCCACGCGCTGGGCCTGCCCACCCGAGAGCTCCTTCGGGTACCGATCCGAGTAGGTGTCCGGGTCGAGCCCGACGAGCGTGAGGAGGCGGGAGACCTGCTCCTGGATCCGCTTCTTGTCCCAGCCCACCATCTTGGGGACGGTCGCGATGTTCTGCGCGATCGTCTGGTGCGGGAACAGCCCGATCTGCTGGATGACGTACCCGATACGACGACGGAGCTTGTCGGAGTTGACGCTCGTGACGTCCTCCTCGTCGAGGAAGATGCGGCCGGACGACGGCTCGATCATCCGATTGATCAGCCGCAGCGTCGTGCTCTTGCCGCACCCCGACGGTCCGACGAGCACGAGGATCTCCCCCTCACGCACCTCGAGGGTGAGGTCCTGCACGGCGGGGACCTTGGTCCCCGGGTAGGTCTTGCCCACCTTGTCGAGGCGGATCTTCGCGTCCTTGCTCATCTGTGGTCTCTCGTTCGGTGGCCGGTGGTGAGGTGCCCGGTGGTGAGGTGCCCGGGGGCGGAGGTCAGAGGCGCTGCCCCCTGCTGGTCGTGGCGCGCTGGAGGGTGGCGAAGACCGCGTCGAGGAGGAGGCCGAGGATGACGGTGAAGATGGTGCCGACCCAGACGGAGTTCAGCGCGTTGGGCAGTCCGAGGCGGGTGATGCCCGCTTGGATGAAGGTGCCCAACCCGTCGCCGCCGACGAGCACGGCGATCGCCGCGATGCCCACGGTGATGAGGCTGGAGATGCGCACGCCGGCCATGATGACCGGCCACGCCAGGGGGAGCCGGATCTTGAACAGGGCGCCCGTCGTGCTCATGCCCATCCCGCGGGCCGACTCCACGATCGCTGGGGAGACGCCGTCCAGCCCGGTCACGGTGTTCCGCAGGATCGGGAGGATGGCGTAGAGGAACATCGCCATGATCGCCGGGAGGTTGCCGATGCCGACGAGGGGGATGAACAGCGCGAACAGGGCGAGCGAGGGGATCGTGAGGAAGATGCCGCTGATGGTGAGGGCGAGGGCGCGCAGGGTCGGGCGCCGCTGCACCAGCACCCCGAGCGTCACCGAGAACAACGTCGCCGTGACAACGACGATGAGCGTGATCCGGGCGTGGGCGATCGTCGCCTCCAGGATCTCGTCCCAGTGGTCGGCGACGAAACTGAGCCAGTCGAGGAGAGCCGTCACGGGGGTTCCTGATCCTGTCGAGAACCGACCGCGCCGGGCGGTGACTACGGGCCGGGAAACCCTTTCCTACCAGAGCATCGGCACGATGTCAGTCCTCAGCGTCCGAAGGGTCGAGCCCGTGACGAGACCGTTACCCTCGGTCGAGCAGGGGGTGGCGCTGGATGATCTCGTGCCGACCGGGGCCGACGCCGATCGCCGACACCCGTGCTCCGATGAGCTCCTCGACGCGCAGCACGTAGGCCTGGGCCGCAGCCGGGAGGTCCTCGAACTCACGGCAGCCCGAGATGTCCTCCCACCATCCGTCGAGCTCCTCGTAGATGGGTGCGGCGTGGTGGAAGTCGCTCTGCCCCAAGGGCATCTCGTCGTGGCGGACCCCCTCGACGTCGTAGGCGACGCACACGGGAACGGTCTCGAAACCGGTCAGCACGTCGAGCTTGGTGATGACGAAGTCGGTCACCCCGTTGACCCGCGTGGCGTAGCGGCCGATGACGGTGTCGATCCAGCCGCAGCGCCGGGGGCGTCCGGTGGTCGTGCCGTATTCGGCCCCGACCTTGCGCAGAGTCTCACCGTGGTCGTCGAACAGCTCGGTGGGGAACGGACCCTCCCCCACCCGCGTGGTGTACGCCTTGAGGATCGCGATGACCCGCGAGACCCGGGTCGGCGGGATGCCGGAGCCCGTGCACGCCCCGCCGGCCGTCGCCGAGGACGAGGTGACGAACGGGTAGGTGCCGTGGTCGACGTCGAGCAGCGTCGCCTGGCCCGCCTCCAGGAGCACGTTGGACCCGGCATCCAGGGCCTTCTCGAGCACCAGCGAGGTGTCGGCGACCATCGGGCGCAGCCGCTCGACGAAGCCCAGCAGCTCATCGACGACGACGTCGACCTCGACGGCCCGGGTGTTGTAGATCTTGACGAGCACCTGGTTCTTCAGCTCGAGCGCCGCCTCGACCTTCTGGCGCAGGATGCCCTCGTCGAAGAGGTCCTGCACCCGGATGCCGACCCGGTTCATCTTGTCGGCATACGTCGGCCCGATGCCCCGACCGGTGGTGCCGATCTTGCGCGCTCCGAGGAACCGCTCGGTCACCTTGTCCAGGGTCCGGTTGTACGACGCGATGACGTGCGCGCTCCCCGACACCACGAGGCGTGAGGTGTCGACGCCGCGGGCCTCGAGACCGTCGATCTCCTCGAAGAGCACGGCGAGGTCGACGACGACCCCGTTGCCGATCACCGGCGTCACCGACGGCGTGAGGATGCCTGAGGGCAGCAGGTGCAGCGCGTACTTCTCGCGGGTGCCGTCCTCTCCCTCGATGACGACGGTGTGGCCCGCGTTGTTGCCGCCGTTGAACTTCACGACGTAGTCGACGTCAGCACCGAGCAGGTCCGTGGCCTTGCCCTTGCCCTCGTCGCCCCACTGGGCCCCGACCAGCACGATCGCCGGCATCCCGGCTCCTTCCACACGTGCGCCGAGCACGGGGCTCCGGCGCGCCGAAGGCCCCGCGCGGAGTGTGCGCGGCGGGGCCTCGTACACCGCACCCTATCGCGGCGCGGCATCCTCGCTCGATGGGCGAGCAAGGGTCCAGAGGTGGGTCAGAGGCCGAGCTCGCGTGCACCGGTGGCGCTCGAGGCTCGCAGGAACTCCTGGCACCGGTGCCTCTCGTCGTCCTCGCCGATCGCGTCGGCTGCCCGGGTCAGGGCCGCCAGCGCTCGCAGGAAGCCACGGTTGGGCTCGTGCTCCCACGGCACCGGCCCCTGCCCGCGCCACCCGGCGCGCCGCAGTGCGTCCAGCCCGCGGTGGTAGCCGGTGCGCGCATAGGCGTAGGACTCCACCGGGTGGCCGTCGGCCATCGCGTCCTCCGCTAGCACCGCCCACGCCAGCGACGAGGTCGGCTGACCCGCCGCGACCTGGTCCGGCGCGACGCCGTCGTCGAGGCGGCGGGCGGCGGGGTCCTCGGGCAGGTGGGTCGGCGGGATGCCGAGCAGGTCGCTGCTCACGCCGGGTGGGTGCCGGCGGAGCGGAGGTTCTCGCACGCCTCCAGGACACGAGCGGCCATGCCACCCTCGGCCTCCTTGCCCCACGCGCGAGGGTCGTACTGCTTCTTGTTGCCGACCTCGCCGTCGATCTTCAGGACCCCGTCGTAGTTGCGCAGCATCCACTCCACCACGGGGCGCGTGAAGGCGTACTGCGTGTCGGTGTCGACGTTCATCTTGACCACGCCGTAGTCCACCGCGGCCGCGATCTCCTCCGGCGCCGAGCCCGACCCGCCGTGGAAGACCAGGTGGAAGGGCTTGTCGTTCGCCGTGCCGAACTCGGCGTGCACGGCATCCTGGGCGGCCTTGAGCACCTCGGGCCGCAGCTTGACGTTGCCCGGCTTGTAGACGCCGTGCACGTTCCCGAAGGTCAGCGCGGTCATGTAGTAGCCGTTCTCGCCGAGCCCGAGCGCCCGCGCGGTGGCGATGGCGTCCTCCGGGGTCGAGTAGAGCTTGTCGTTGATCTCGTTCGCGACGCCGTCCTCCTCGCCACCGACGACGCCGATCTCGACCTCGAGGATGATCTGGGCGGCCCGGCACTGCTCGAGCAGCTCCTCGGCGATCTGCAGGTTCTCCTCCAGCGGCACCGCGGAGCCGTCCCACATGTGCGACTGGAAGACCGGCAGCCCGCCGGCCTTGACCCGCTCGGCCGACGCGGCGATGAGCGGGCGCACGAAGCCGTCCAGCTTGTCCTTCGGGCAGTGGTCGGTGTGCAGCGCGATGTTGACCGGGTAGTTCTTCGAGACCTCCTCGGCGTAGGCCGCAAGGGCCAGCGAGCCGGTGACCATGTTCTTGATCGTGGAGCCGGAGGCGTAGTCCCCACCGCCGGTGGAGACCTGGATGATCCCGTCGGAGCCGGCCTCGGCGAAGCCGCGGATCGCCGCCGTCACCGTCTGGCTCGACGTGATGTTGATGGCGGGGTAGGCGAACGAGCCGTTCTTGGCCCGGTCGAGCATGTCGGCGTAGACCTCGGGTGTGGCGATGGGCACCGTGGGCTCCTTGGGAAAGTGGTTGGACCGGTTGCTCCAGATCCTTCCACGAAACCAACCGGCCGCCTCAGCGGCGTCCGTACCGAGCGGTAGCCTCCTGCACGCGCTCAGCGTCCGGCGACGTCGTCACGACGAGCGGTGAGGTGCTCCCGCTCGACGGTGTTGCCGCACAGGGCGATGGCGCGGTCGTAGGCCTTCGACGCCTCGGCGGCCCGACCGGCCCGCACGAGCAGCTCGGCCCGCACCGCAGGCACTCGGTGGCTCGTCGGGAGCTCGGCGTCCAGCCCGTCCAGTGCGTGCAGCCCGGCCTCTGGCCCGTCCCGCTCCGATATCGCCACGGCGAACGCGAGCCGCGCCACCGGGGTGGGGCTCACGGCGAGCAGCGCGGCATACCCGTCACAGATCCGGTCCCACCGGGTGTCCGCGGCCGTGGGCGCGATGGCGTGCTCGCAGGCGATGACGGCCTGCAGCCGGTATGACTCGGTCTGCGGGTCCAGGCCCGCCGGGACTCGCCCCAGCACGAGCACGGCCTCCTCGACCTCGTCGAGATGCCAGCGCGACCGGTCCTGGTCGGGGAGCAGCACCAGCGCGCCGGCACCGTCGACACGGGCATCGCGCCGCGAGTGCTGGAGCTGCATGAGGGCGAGGAGCGCGAGCAGCACCGGCTCGTCGGGCCGCAGGCCGAGCGTCACGCGCACGAGCCGCACGGCGTCGCCGGCGAGGTCCGCCCGCACCAGCTGGTCGCCGCTTCCCGGTGCGTAGCCGGCGGTGAAGGCCAGGTATGCCGTGTGCGCCACGAGGGCGAGGCGCCCGGGAAGGGCCGTGGCGTCCGGGACGCCGAACGGGATGCCGGCCGCGACGATCTTCTTCTTCCCCCGCGTGATCCGCGCCGCCATCGTCGGCTCGGGCACCAGGAAGAGCCTCGCGATGTCGGCGGTGGACGTGCCGACGACCAGCCGCAGCGCCAGGGCACTGGCGACCTCGGGTGGCAACGCGGGGTGGCAGCACATCAGGACGAGCCGGAGCACGTCGTCCTCGACGAGGTCGCCGGGATCGGCCATCGCGCCACCACCTCCTCGTCGGGTCTCCTCGTCAGCGGCGACCAGCGGTGCCCGCCGGGCCGCCATCGCCTCGGCCCGCAGCCGGTCGATGAGCCGCCGGCGGGCCGCGGTGAGCAGCCAGGCCGCCGGGCGATCCGGTGCGCCCGCGTCGGGCCAGGTGCGGGTGGCCGACTCGACGGCGTCCGCGAGCGCGTCCTCGGCGAGGTCGAGGCGACGGAACTGCGCCAGGAGGAGGGCGACCAGGCGCCCCCACTCCTCGCGCACCGTGTGCGCCAGGACCTCGTCGGGGTTCACCTCCCGTCGTATCCCTCGATCGTCACGACCGGACGGATCTCCACGACGTAGGAGGGCGGCAGCAGCGCGGCGGCGGCGATCGCGGCGTCGAGGTCCGCCAGCTCGACGTCGTAGTAGCCGCCGACCTGCTCGGCCAGCTCGGCGAACGGGCCGTCGGTGACGACCATCGCGCCCGCGTCGTCCCGCCGCACCGTGGTGGCCGTGTCGGCATCCCCGAGTGCGGCACTGCCCAGGTGGCGACCGTGGTCGTCGACGAACTGAGAGAACGCGTCGTGCGCGTCGAAGTAGCCCTGGCGCTCCTGCTGTGAGGCCGACTCCCAGCCGCCCGGTTCGTAGGCGATGAGGATGACGTAGCGGGTCACGAGCCCTCGCCCCCCGGCCCGGCGTCGGGCTCGTCCCCGACCGCCATGTCCCGGAGCTCGATGAGCTCCCCGCGGGCGGCGAAGTCGGTGCAGACGCGCACCAGGTCGGCCCGGTCGTCGCTGTCGAGCAGGTAGAACCCGACGACCTGCTCGACGGACTCGGTGAACGGTCCGTCGGTGACGAGGGCGGCCCCTGAGCCGTCGGGCCGCATCGAGAGGGCCTCCGCGGACGGCGTGAGCGGGCCGGCGGCCACGATGCGGTGCCCACCCGCGGCCAGGTCCTGGTGGAACTGCTCGTGCGAGCGCATCCCCTTCTCGTGCTCCTCCGCGGGCAGCCGTGACCATTCCGCCTCCGGCGCGGGCAGCAGGACCAGGTGCCGGCTCACGCGGGCCGGTCCTGCGGCTGCACGGTGCGCCGCACCTCGATGCCGTCGCCGAGCGCCGCGATGATCTGGCAGCACTCCATGAGGTCGTCGAGGTCGTCGGACTCCACTTGGTAGAAGCCACCGACCTGCTCGGCGGTCTCGGCGAACGGCCCCTCGGTCACGGCTCCTCCTCCGTGGGGGAGGCAGCGGGCCTCGGTCGTGGCGTGCAGCTCGGCTCCCCCGGTGATCCGGTGGCCGCGCCTGGTCAGCTCCGCGCTGAAGCGGTTGTACTCGGAGTACCCCGCGGTGCGCTGGACGGTGTCCATGGTGGTCCACCAGCGGTTGGCGTCACCGACGATGAGGACGACGTACTCGGTCATGACGTTTCTCCTTCGGTCCGGGCCGCTCGGCTGCGACCTCACCCCGATGACGCACGGGCCGCACGGCATTCGACAGGTCTACCGGACTTTCTGGCCGAAGACGTGCGATCGCACCCAGGCGTGCATGGCGACCGCGCCCGCGGCACCGGCGTTGATGGAGCGGGTCGACCCGAACTGCTCGATGTGCACGACGGCCGTGCAGGCGGCGCGCGCGGCCTCGCTGAGCCCGGGTCCCTCCTGCCCGAAGAGGAGCACGCACTCGCGCGGCAGGTCGAAGGTCTCCAGGGGGACCGAGCCCGGCAGGTTGTCGACGCCGACCACCGGGATGCCGTGTCCGTCGCTGCCGGCGGTCGCGGCCCAGGCTACGAGGTCCTCGACGGTGGCGTGGTGGTGCTCGTGCTGGTAGCGGTCGGTGACCATGGCGCCCCGGCGGTTCCAACGGCGCCTCCCGACGATGTGGAACGCTGCGGCGTTGAACGCGTTGGCCGTGCGGATCACCGACCCGATGTTGAAGTCGTGACCCCAGTTCTCGACGGCGACGTGGAACGGGTGCCGCGTCGTGTCGAGGTCGGCGACCACGGCCTCGGTGCGCCAGTAGCGGTAGCGGTCGGCCACGTTGCGGCGGTCGCCGTCGCGCAGCAGGTCGGGGTCCCAGTGGGCCCCCGACGGCCACGGGCCGACCCAGGGGCCGACGCCCACCTCGTGGGCCGCGCGCTCCCCGACCGCCGGCGGCTCCTCGCCACTCACGGCCGGATGCGCGAGAGGAACTGTCGGGTGCGCTCCTCGCGGGGCTCCCCCAGCACTGCCTCCGGCGGCCCCTGCTCGAGGATGACGCCGCCGTCGAGGAAGCACACGGTGTCGGCGACCTGCCGCGCAAAGCCCATCTCGTGGGTGTTGAGGATCATCGTCATGCCCTCCTCCTTCAGGGCCCCCAGGAGGTCGAGCACCTCACCCACGAGCTCGGGGTCCAGCGCCGAGGTCACCTCGTCCAGGAGCATCACGGACGGGTTGTTGACCAGGGCCCGCGCGATGGCCACCCGTTGCTGTTGGCCGCCGGAGAGGTCGTCGGGGCGCGAGCTCGCCTTCTCTTCGAGCCCCACCCGCTCGAGCATGGCCATGGCCCGCTCCTCGGCCACCTTCCTCGGCACCTCGTGCACGCGCACCGGGGCCAGGGTGATGTTGTCGAGAACCGAGAGGTGCGGAAACAGGTTGTAGGCCTGGAAGACGATGCCCATCCGCGAGCGCACCTCGTCGGCGTCGACCCGCGGGTCGGTGATGTCCTCCTCGGACAGCACGATCCGGCCGTCGTCGATGACCTCGAGGAGGTTGACGCAGCGCAGCAGGGTGGACTTTCCCGAGCCGCTGGCGCCGATCAGCACGACGCACTGGCCGCGGTCGACGGTGAGGTCGATGTCGCGCAGTACCACGTTGTCGCCGAAGGACTTCCTGACGTGCTGGAGGCTGAGCAGGCTCACAGTATCCCCGTCGCCCCGTGGCCGCCCTGCCGCCGGGCCACCCAGTCGGTGGCCCTCGCCATCGGGATCGTCAGGCACACGAAGAGGGCGCCCGCGACGACGTAGGGCGTGAAGTTGAAGTCCCTCGCCGTCTCGATCTGCGCGGCGCGGATCGCGTCGATCACCCCGAGGACCGCGATGAGTCCCGAGTCCTTCTGCAGGGAGACGAGGTCGTTCATGAGCGGCGGCACCACCCGGCGCACCGCCTGCGGGAGCACGACGTGGCGCAGGGTCTGGCCGTAGGTCAGGCCCAGCGACCTCGAGGCAGCCCGCTGGCTCGGGTGCACCGACTCGATGCCGGCCCGGAAGACCTCGGCGACGTAGGCCGAGTAGGAGAGCACCAGCGCCGTCCCTCCCCAGAACACCGCCGACGTCGGCAGCCCGGACAGCCGCAGGGCGGGCGCACCGAAACCGAGGAGGAAGAGGACCAGGAGCAGCGGCAGGCCTCGGAACAGGTCGACGTAGGCGGTCGCGAAGAGCCGCAGGGGGAACGCCACCGGCCCCCGGATGGTGCGCATGATGGCCAGGGTCAGCCCGAGGAGGGCGATGAGCACGGCGCACACGAGCATCACCCGGATGTTGAGCCACAGCCCCTCCAGCACCGCCGGGAACGCGTCCACGGCCTTGTCCCAGCTGAAGAACGTCTCCTTGACCCGTGGCCACCCTGGCGACGTGACGACGAGCAGCACGATGACCGCGAGCAGCGCCACCGTCGAGCTCGCGGCGACCACACCGGAACGCTGGGTCCGCGACCGGCGGTAGGCCGCCCGCTCCTGCTCGAGCGCGCTGGGCACCCACCCGTCGTCGGGCTCCCCCGCCGGTGTCGCCGACGAGGGGGGTGCCACGGAGTCGGACGCCATGGGCCTGGGCTACTTGAGCTCGGGGGCGCCCTGGGTGGAGAGCCACTCGGCGACGAGCGCGTCGATCGTGCCGTCCTCCCGCAGCGAGTCCACGGCGGCCGTCACGCACCCGGTCAGCGAGCTGCCCTTGTCCAGCACCGCACCGAACTGCTCCGGGGTGCTCCCCACGGCCGGCAGCTGGCCGACGATCGCGCCGTCGTCGAGCTGGGCGGCCACCGAGTAGAACGCGGTGGGGAGGTCGAGGACGATGCCGTCGATCTGCTTGTTCTGCAGGGCCTGCACTGCGAGGTCGTTGGTGTCGAAGACCGCGACCTGCTGGGTCGGCTGGATCTGGTCGGTCACCGCCGCGTAGGAGGTGGTGCCGACCTGGGCACCGAGCTTCGCGTCCTTAAGGTCCGCGACCATGGTCTTGCCGTCGATCGGGCTGCCCGCGTAGGTCACGACCGCCTGGCGCACGTCGTAGTAGCCGGAGGAGAAGTCCACGGCGTTCTTGCGCTCGTCGCTGATCGAGACCTGGTTGAGGTCGAGGTCGAAGGCCTTCTTCCCCGGCGCGATGACCGTGTTGAAGGGCGCGACCACCCAGGCGACGGAGCTCTTGTCGAAGCCGAGGGCGTCGGCGATGGCGAAGCCGACGGCCGACTCGTAGCCCTTCCCGTTGCTCGGGTCGTCGTCGACGAACCACGGCTCGTAGGCGGGCTTGTCGGTGGCGATGGTCAGGGTGCCCGGCGTCAGCGTGCCGAGCGCGTCCGGGGTGCAGTCGGCGAGCGCGCCGCCAGAGGCGCTTCCGGTCGGGGTCGACGTCGCGGTGGCGGCGTCGTCGACCGGTTCGCCGCAGGCGCTGACCGCGAGGAGGGCCGCGCCACAGAGCGCGAGCGCCAGGAGCCTGCTGGTGGTGTGGGTGGGCATGGTGCGCCGGTCCTTCGGGTGCGGGGGACCCGCCGCAGGGGACGACGGGGTGGAGGCGACAAATGTAGCGCCGGGTGGTCACCACGACGGCAGCCGTCCGAGCGCCGGAGGCCGAGCACCGGTGTGACGGCGGGACGGGTGGTGGACCGTCACCCGCCGCTCAGGGCGCCTTCAGCCCCGCGGCATACCCTTGAGACGTGATGCACTCCCTCGGTCCCAACTGGATGGACCCGCAGTTCCTCTTCGACACCTACGGCACGGCCTTCTTCTGGCTCTCGCTCGCGATCGTGTTCGTCGAGTGCGGCCTCTTCTTCCCGATCCTGCCGGGCGACTCCCTGCTGTTCGCCATCGGCATCTTCATCGCGGGCGGCGAGCTCGAGGTGAACCTCGTGGTGGCCATGGCGGCCCTGTTCGTCGCCGCCTTCGGGGGCAACGTCGTCGGCTACGAGATCGGCCGGGCGGTCGGTGCACCACTGCGCGAGCGCGACGGGAAGGTCATCCGCAAGGAGTACTTCGACAAGACCCACGAGTTCTTCGACAAGTACGGCGCCAAGGCCCTGGTCCTCGGCCGGTTCGTGCCGATCGTGCGGACCTACATCACCGTGGTGGCCGGCATCGGCCGGATGGAACGGCGTCACTTCTTCACCTGGTCGGCCGTCGGCGCCGGGCTCTGGGTGGTCCTCGTCACGCTCGCCGGGTACTTCCTCGGGGCGGTGCCGATCGTGCGCGACAACCTCGAGGCGGCGATCCTCCTCATCGTCTTCCTGTCGGTGGTGCCGATGGTCATCGAGTTCCTCCGGCACCGCAGCGCCTCCCGGAACGCGGTCAGCGAGACCGACGAGGTCGTCGACGACGTGCGCGACGGCCGGCTCTGACCTCAGCCCTGGAGGTCGATGAGACCGAGCCGGTATGCCGCGGTGACCGCCGCCGTGCGGTCGGTCACCCCCAGCTTGGCGAAGGCCCGCACCAGGTGCGTCTTGACCGTCGCCTCGCCGATGAAGAGCTCCCTCCCCACCTCCGCGTTCGAGCGACCGGTCGCCACCAGGCGCAGCACCTCCACCTCGCGGCCGGTGAGGTCCGGGACCACCGGGGCCCGCAGCCGCTCGGCGAGCCGGGCCGCGACCGGGGGCGCGAGCACCGTCTCGCCGCGCGCGGCCCGGCGGATGGCGTCGGCGAGCACCACGGTGGGTGCGTCCTTCAGGAGATAGCCGCGCGCCCCCGCCTCCACGGCCCGGATGATGTCGGCGTCGGTGTCGTAGGTCGTGAGCACGAGCACCTGCGGTGCCCCGGGGAGGGCCGCGATGCGGGCGGTCGCCTCGGCGCCGTCCATGACCGGCATCCGCAGGTCCATCAGGACCACGTCGGGCGTGAGGAGCGGCACGCGGGCCACCGCCTCCGCCCCGTCGGCCGCCTCGCCGACGACCTCGAAGTCGGCCTCCTCCCCCAGCATCGCCACCATCCCGGCGCGCACGACCGGGTGGTCGTCGACGACGAGCAGGCGGATCACCGGGGCACCTCCAGGCGCAGCGTCGTGCCGCCACCGCGCCGGCTGTGGAGCGCGACCGTGCCGCCGACCTCCGCCGCGCGGGAGTGCCGGCCGTCGAGGCCGAAGCCTCCCCGGTCGGCGGCGGCGTCGAAGCCCCGACCGTCGTCGCACACGGTGAGCACCACGCGCGACTCGTCGTAGGTGAGCGCGAGGTCGACGCGGGAGGCGGCGGCGTGGCGGCGCACGTTGGCGAGGGCCTCCTGGGCGGTGCGCAGGATGACCACCTCGGTCGACCCGCCCAGGGGCTCCGGCTCGCCGTCGACGCGCACCTCGGCCCGCAGCCCGTTCTCGTGACTCACCGCGGAGCCCAGACGCACCAGCGCCTCGACCAGGGTGCGGGACTGGAGGTGCCCCGGCGTGAGCTCGGCCACGATCAGGCGGGCCTCGGCGAGGTTGTCGACCGCCGTGAGCTCGACGAGGTCGAGCCGCTCGCGGGCCGCGGCGGTGTCCCCGCGCGCCAGGGCGGCGTCGGCGGCCCGGGTGAGGGTGATGACCGAGGTGAAGCCCTGGGCCAGGGTGTCGTGGATCTCGCGCGAGATCCGTTCGCGCTCCTCATGGACACCACGGTCACGCTCCACGGCCGCAAGGGCCGCCTGGGTGGCCCGGAGCTCGTCGATGGTCGCGGCGCGCCCCTGTGCCTCGTCGACGATCCGGTTGATGAACAGGCCCAGCGAGAGGGAGAGGCCGATCGAGATCAGGCCGCTGACGAACACCTCCGCCAGGGCCTCCCGCGAAAAGTCGGCCTGGGCCCAGCGCACCTGCTGGAAGGACGCGACGACGACGAACGTGCCCGCCGCTGCCCACCGCGTCGGGAGCATCGCCCACATCTGGGGGAAGAGCGCGAAGAAGAGGAGCCAGGTTTCCGTGCCCTCGTCGAGCACCTGGATGGCGAGCAGGGAGCTCCACGCGACCACGTGGTAGGCCACGGCCCAGCGCACGTGGGCGTGGTTCATCCCCTTGCGCCCGAGCACGGCATACGCGATGGCCATGACGAGGAGCAGCGCAACGCTCGGAGCCCAGCCGCGCGGGCCGGGCTCGACGAGGGTCACGACGAGCGCTGCTCCCCAGATCACGGCGTAGACCGCGTGCCAGAACGGCTGCTGGCGCACCCACATGCCCTGGAACTCCTCCGACGAGCTCGGCTGCGTGGTCACGGGGTCCATCATCGCGCTCACCCCTCAGGTCGTGCCGCGCTTGAACCACTTGAACGTGGTGACGCACAGGACCAGGCCCCCGATGCCCCAGGCCAGCAGCACCACGAGGGTCTTGCCCGTCTCCCACGACCCCGCCATCTCGGCGGACGCCATGTCGGCCGGGAAGAACACCGAGCGCATCCCCTGCGCGATCCACTTCAGGGGGAAGATCGAGGCCACCTGCTGCAGCCACGGGGGGATGTCGGTGAAGGCGATGTAGACCCCGGAGATGAACTGCAGCACGAGCATCGGACCGATGACGACCGCTCCGATCGACCTCGAGGTCGCCATCGAGGAGTAGGCGATGCCGAGCACGGTGCCGCTGAACACCCCCGCGACGAAGACCATCACGAAGATGCCCCAGCGGTCGGCCGAGTCGGGAAGGTCCACCCCGAAGAACAGCCGCGCCACCACGAGGAGCAGCACCGTCTGGAGGGTGGAGGTGATGCCGACCAGACCGACCTTGCCGAGGAAGTAGGTGACCGGCGGCATCGGGGTGGCGCGCAGCCGCTTGAGGCTGCCGTCGTCGCGCTCGGTGGCGACGGAGAGGGCCATCGTCTGGAAGCTCGTGAGGAGCACGCCCGCGGAGAGCATGCCGGGGAGGAAGAACAGGCCGGCCGTCATGCCACCGGCCCCTCCGCCATCCTCGAACTGGCTCCCGAAGATCACCGAGAAGAGGGTGAGCAGCAGGATCGGGAAGAGGAAGGAGAAGAACACCGACTCCTTCTCGCGGGAGTACATCTTCAGCTCGAGGACCGTGCGGTCCCACCCGAGGGCGACGGCGCTCATGCGGGGACCTCCGTGGTCTCGTCGTTGAGGTGTGGCGCGATGAGCGCGAGGTAGGTGTCCTCCAGGGACGGTCTCGTGACGGTGAGCTCCTGGACCTCACCACCGGGGGCCCTCGCTGCGATCCGAGCCACCTCCGCCGTGGGGGTCGCGGTGCGCAGCGTGCGGCGCTCGCCGTCCTCGACCCACGTCACGGTCGCCTCCTCACCCTGGCGACCACCAAGGGCCGAGGGCGTGTCGAGGGCCAGGAGGCGGCCGGCCGCGATGACACCGACCCGGTCGGCGAGGGCTTCGGCCTCGTCGAGGTAGTGGGTGGTGAGCAGGATGGTCGTGCCACCGGTGGCGAGCCCGCGGATGAGGTCCCAGAAGTCCCGTCGCGCCTGCGGGTCGAAGCCGGTCGTCGGCTCGTCGAGGAAGAGCAGCTCCGGGTCGCCGACGATGCCCAGCCCCACGTCGAGGCGGCGGCGCTGGCCACCGCTGAGCCCGACGATCCGGTCATCGGCCTTGTCCGACAGCCCGACGGCCGCGATCACCTCCTCGACGTCCCTCGGGTGGGAGTAGACCTTGGCGCTGCTCTCGATGGCCTCTCTCGGGGTGATGAGGTCCAGGCCGCCGGAGGTCTGCAGGACGATGCCGATGCGGTCGCGCCAGGAGCGCGGGGCCCGGTGCGGGTCGGTGCCGAGGACCGCGACCTCACCGGCATCCCGGGCGCGGAACCCCTCGAGGATCTCCACGGTCGTCGTCTTGCCGGCGCCGTTGGGGCCGAGGAGGGAGAAGACCTCGCCCTCGTGGATGTCGAGGTCGAGGCCGTCGACGGCCTGGTGCCCGCCGTAGCGCTTGGCCAGGCCCCTGATGGTGATCGCGTCGCTCATGGGTCCAGCGTCGCGGATGCCGTGGCCAGCGGGGCAGACCCGGGCGGTGGACCGGCCGTCCACCGTCCGGTGGACACCCGCCGAGTCATCGATGTGCAGCAACTGACCAATAGGTCACTTCTTTACATCCGGCTGTGCAGAAACTGGCCTATTGGTCGATTGTTCTCAGGCCGGCGGTTGGTCCCCGGGCGTCGCGTCCCCGGCATACCCGCTCGGCGGCGGGATGACGGCATCCCTCTGGCCGAAGTCGACCCGGGGGACGTCACGCTGCTCGCCGACGGCCTCGAAGTACTCGGCGCGCACCACGCCGAACAGGTTCGCGATGATGTTGGAGGGCACCGTCTCGACCTTGGTGTTGAGGTCGCGCACCGTCGCGTTGTAGTAGCGGCGCGCGGAGGCGATGCGGTCCTCGGTGGAGGTCAGCTCCGCCTGCAGCGCCATGAAGTTCTGGTTGGCCTTGAGGTCGGGGTAGGCCTCCGAGAGAGCGACGAGGCGGCCGAGTGCCTGGCTGAGGATGTTCTCGCTCTCGGCCTGCTGCCCCGGGGACTGCCCCGGGGCCATCGCGGCACCTCGGGCACTGATGACGTCCTCCAGCGTGCCGCGCTCGTGGGCGGCATACCCCTTGACCGTCTCGACGAGGTTGCCGATCAGGTCGTGCCGCCTGGTGAGCTCGACGTCGATCTGGCGCCACGCCTCCTGCACGAGGTTCCGCAGCTTGACCAGACCGTTGTAGGTCGCGACCGCCCAGCCCACCACGGCGAGGAGCAGCACGACGACGACAAAGATGGTGATGACCGTGGTCACGAGGCCTCCCGGCGCTGTTGGGCTGGTCCCAAAATGGCGTGTTTCCCTATGTGCTGCGCATCACATCGTGGCATGGTGGGGGCGCCCCGCATGATCCCCGACCGAAATGGGCCCGCAATGGACACCATCGTCGTCGGCGTCGACAACAGTGACACTTCCACTCGCGCAGTCGAGTTCGCTGTTGCCCGCGCCAAGGTGAACGACTGGAAGATTGTGCTCACGCACGTCATCCCGTGGTCACCGTTCTCCTTCAACACACCGACCGAGAACGAGCACCGCACCCGCGAGAAGAAGCGCGAGATCGAGGCCGCCACGGAACAGATCCTCGTGCCCATGGCGAAGATCGCCGACGCGGGCGAGGTGCAGCACGACGATGTGGTGCGGCACGGCAAGCCGTCCGAAACCATGCTCGAGCTGAGCGACGAGGTGAAGGCCGTGCACATCATCGTCGGCCGCACCGGTGACTCCGGGCTCCGCGAGGCCGTCTTCGGCAGCGTGGCCAGCAGGCTCGTCCAACATGCCAACGTGCCAGTGACGGTGGTGCCCTGATGAACCCCGTCGACATCTTCACGAGCATCTCCGACTGGATCACCAGTGTCGTCTTCTACGCCGTGGACTTCGGCGACACCAGCCTCCCGCTCATCGTCGTGTGGCTCGTCGTCGCGGGCGCCTTCTTCACCGTGTGGCTCGGCTTCATGCAGGTGCGTGGACCGAAGCTGGCGATCAACCTGGTGCGCGGCAAGTACTCCGACCCCGACGACGCCGGTGAGGTCTCGCACTTCCAGGCCCTCGCCACCGCCGTGTCCGGCACCGTGGGCCTCGGCAACATCGCCGGTGTCGCCGTGGCCATCTCGCTCGGCGGCCCGGGTGCGACCTTCTGGATGATCCTGGCCGGCCTGCTCGGCATGGCCACCAAGATGGCGGAGTGCACTCTCGGGGTGAAGTACCGCCACTACCACGAGGACGGGTCCGTCTCCGGTGGTCCGATGTACTACCTGCGCGACGGCCTCGCCGAGCGTGGCATGGGCGGCATCGGCAAGGTGCTGGCCGTGGTCTTCTCGATCTGCATGATCGGTGGAGCCATCGGTGGCGGAAACATGTTCCAGTCCAACCAGGCGACCGCGCAGATCATCTCGGTCACCGGTGGCGACGACAGCTTCTTCGCCGACGCGCCGTGGATCCTGGGCATCATCTTCGCGGTCGCGGTGGGTGCGGTCATCATCGGCGGCATCAAGAGCATCGCCAAGGTCACCGAGAAGATCGTGCCCTTCATGGCCGGCCTCTACCTCATCTCGTGCGCCATCGTCATCTTCGCCAACCTCGGCTCGGTCCCGGGCGCCATCGGGGACATCTTCTCCGGCGCCTTCACCGGTGCGGGCGTCACCGGTGGTGTCGTCGGCGCGCTCATCGTCGGCTTCCAGCGCGCTGCGTTCTCCAACGAGGCGGGTCTCGGCTCGGCCTCGGTCGCGCACTCGGCGGTCAAGACCAACGAGCCCGCCACGGAGGGCTTCGTGGCCATGCTCGAGCCGTTCATCGACACAGTGGTCGTCTGCACGGCGACGGCGTTGACGATCGTCATCACCAAGACCTACGCCGACCCCGACGCATCCAAGCTCGGTGGGGTGGACCTCACGTCGCGCTCGTTCGAGACGGTGCTCCCGTGGTTCCCCATCGTCCTGGCCGTCGCGGTCGTGCTCTTCGCGTTCTCGACGATGATCAGCTGGTCGTACTACGGGATGAAGGCCACGGGCTACCTCTTCGGGGACAACGTCCTCGCGGAGAACGTCTTCAAGGTGATCTTCATCATCTTCACCGTCATCGGATCGGCGGCCGCCCTCGGGCCGGTCATCAACTTCTCCGACTCGATGATCTTCCTGATGGGCCTCCCCAACATCATCGGCCTGTACCTCTTGGCCCGGGTCATCCGCAAGACGATCCACAGCTACTACGAGCGGGTCAACAGCGGCGAGGTCAAGGAGTACGCCCACCGCTGACGGGCGCACCATCGAGTGCTGCGAAGCACTCGCTCCACGGGTCGAGATCGCCGTCCACCACATCCGGTGGGCGGCGATCTCGCGCCTCCCCCCCACCTCCGTCGCCACCCATCGAGTGAACAGAACACGCCGTCTGTGCTCGTGCGCACGCGGCGGCTTCTGTTCACTCGATCACCGCCCGACACGCGCCCAAGAGCATTCGACGCCACACCACGATGCGTGTGAGGCTGAGGGCATGACTGCACCAACCGGCCAGCAGATCGATGCCGCTGCGGCGGTCCGGGGGATCCAGCGGGTCTGGGACCCACGGGTGTGGGCCACCGTCGTCGGCGCCGTGGGGGCGACGGTCTTCGTCATGGTCAACCGTGTCGACCTCCCGGGGCCCTGGCCGGTCGTGGCGGTCCTCGCGTGGACCGTCGCCTTCGCGGCATACCTCTGGTTCGTGTTCGCCGCACCACGTGACTTCGGCCCGATGGCAGCGGTGGGCCCACGGTCCGGGCTGGTCTACCTCGCCAGCGTGGTGGGCATGCTCGTCCTGATCCGCCTCGGCACGGCACTCCTGGATGCCGCGGACCGTCCCGGTCTCCGACCCGCGGTCATCGTGGTGGCGGTCGGCCTGCACTTCCTGCCCTTCGCCGCCGCGTTCCACACGCCGATGTTCACCCGCCTCGGCACGCTCATGGCCGTCATCGGGGCCGTCGGCCTGGCCCTGGGATGGCTCGTCGACGCGCGGTGGGCCGCTGGCGCCGCCGTGCTGACCGGCGTCGTGATGCTCGTCGTGATCGCCGCCGACGCGGCAGGGCGGCTCAGGCCAGACCGAGGTCTGTGAGCCCGAAGGCGTGCCGGTAGTCCAGCCCCGCCTCGGCGAACCGTTCGGCTGCCCCCGTCGCCCGGTCGGCGATGGTGGCGACGGCGACCACCGTGGCTCCGGCCGCCTGCGCCGCCCGTGCCGCCTCCAGCGGTGAGGATCCGGTGGTCGAGGTGTCCTCCACCACCAGCACGCGCCGTCCCTCGATCGAGGGGCCCTCGATGCGTTGCTGGAGCCCGTGGGCCTTGCCCTCCTTGCGGACCACGAACGCGTCCAGGCGACCTCCGGCCGCAGCGCGGGCGTGGAGCCTCGCGGTCGCCACGGGGTCGGCGCCGAGGGTGAGGCCGCCGACCGCATCGAACTCGAGGTCGGCGGTGAGGTCGAGCATCACCCGGCCCACGAGCGGAGACGCCTCACCCTCGAGGGTGATGCGACGAAGGTCGACGTAGTAGTCGGCCTCCCGGCCGGAGGAGAGCGTCACGCGGCCGTGCACGACGGCCTTGGCTCGGATGATCTCGAGGAGGCGGGCGCGGTCGGTGGCGATGTCGGTCACGCTCCTACGGTATGCCGCCTGGTCCGGGGAGCGCGCCACCCGCCACCGCCGCGCCAGTGCCAGTCGGGGGTCGGGGAGGCGGCGGAACTCAGCTTCTCTCGCGGCGGCGTGGCGCCTTCCCGGGGAGGAACCACGCCTCGTCCACGGCGAACCCGGGGGTGGCCCGCTGCTGGTGCCACCGCAGGTGGTGGTCCGGCGGGGGTGGGTCCTCGCGTCGAGGCGGTGGCTCCGCACCGTCCCAGACGTCGATGCCCGCGCGCAGCATCACGCCCGTCGGGCTGGCCACGACCGCGGCGGCGAGGAGATCGAGCAGCGTCGGCGGCAACCCGTCGAGCAGCAGCCGCGGCCGTCGGCGCTCCGCAAGGACGATGAGCCGGGCGAGAGCGTGGATGTCGTCGGGCCGCAGCCGGGTGCCCGAGAGGAGCAGCGACTGGAGGCCGCGGAGCAGGTCCGCCCGGGCCTGCCCACCCAGTGCCCCCAGCGCGTGGCGGTGGGCCGTCTCCTGCCAGTCGGCGGAGGCGGTGCGCAGCAGGTGGCGGTACTCGTGGAGCACCGCCGACTCGGCGGCCGGTCCCATGCCACGATCGTAGGTCAGTCCCGGGACTGATCAGCCGGAAACGGCCCTCTCGGCCAGCTGCTCGGCGGCCTTTCCCAGGGCCTCCTGCATCTCGGGTGCATGGTCGTACTGGTCGGCCAGCCCGGCAGCCGCGAGCGCGGCCCCGGCGAACACCACGCTCTCGTCCCAGTCGGTCGCAGACTTCGGGCGTGGCCACTTCCGCGGCCATCCGGTGCCGCACCAGTCGTCGATGTCCTCCATGAAGGCGCTGGTCCCGCCGCGTCCGCCGACGATGATGATCGCCGAGACCAGCAGGTTCTCCAGCTGGACCGCCCCGATCTGGGCCTCGACAGGTGGCAGGGGCTGGGGGTTCAGGGCGGCTTCCGCCCCGAGGCGGTGCACCAGACGGCCCTGGACCGGGCCGTGCGGGATGATCGCGTCCCACGCCGATGCCGGAATGGCGCCGATCTTCGCGAGGAACTTCCAGGACGCCTCCATGGCGACTCCCTTCGTCAGCTGTCCCGCACCGTGCGGGACATCCGTGAGGAGCGTTCCGGCGGCCCGGTGATACGCGCGCGCCGTTGCGAGGCCGTCGCTTGGTCGTGGTGGTCGCTCAGGTGCTGCGCCGGAAGCGGTTCAGCCGGCGCATCGCCGCGCCGCGGAGCACCGAGCGGGGTAGGGCCCGGACCACGGTGGTGACGACCTTCCACTGCGCTCCGGGCACCGAGATGACCTTGCCGGCGGCCGAGTCGGACAGCGCGTCCTGGACCACGGCATCGGCATCCAGCCAGAGCCAGGCCGGTAGGGAGGAGATCCGCATCCGGGCCCGGTCGTGGAACTCCGTGCGGGTGAAGCCCGGGCACACTGCGGTGACGGTGACCCCGGTGCCGGCCAGCTCGCTCGCGAGCGCCTCGGAGAACACCGTGACGTAGGCCTTCGCCGCTGAGTAGGTGCCGTTGCTCATGAACGACGCGACCGACGAGACGTTGACGATCCTGCCGTGCCCACGCTCGCGCATCGCCCTCGCCGCCGCGTGGCAGGTGAGGAGGACGGCCCGGACCATGACGTCGACCCCGGACTCCTCCTGCCCGATCTCGTTGTCCAGGAACGCAGCCCGAAACCCGAACCCGGCATTGTTGACGAGAAGCTCGACCGGTCGGTCGGTGTCGGCCAGGCGCCGGCATACCTCCTCGACCTGGTCGCGGCGGGCGAGGTCGGCGACGAGGACCTCGACGGTGACCCCGTGCCTGGCCTCCAGCTCGCGGCCCAGCGCCTCCAGGCGGGCTCGGTCACGGGCCACGACCACGAGGTCGCTGCCCTCCGCGGCGAGGCGCTCACAGAAGGCTCGGCCGATGCCGGCGGACGCGCCGGTCACGAGTGCGGTGCTCATGGGCACCGACTGTATGCCGCTCCGCCGACCGGAAACCCGGTGGTGGGGGCCACCGTGAGAGCGCGATGATGTGCGTGATGACGACGACCCACGACCTTCTCCGGGCCTACGACTCGCAGCTGCGGACCGATGCCGAGACACCGAGCGCGATCGATGTCGCGCGGCTCGGCCCGCTGCGACTGGTGACCTTCGCAGGCGGTCGGGGGTTCATCACCTACGAACACCTCGACGGCGCCGACGCCGCGACCATCGAGCGCTGGGTCCTCCAAGCGCTGGAGCACTACCGAGGCGACCCGTCGGTGACCCGGGTGGAGTGGAAGACCCGCGGCCACGACGTGGCACCCGGTCTGCACGACGCGCTCCTGGCCTCGGGTTTCGTCGCCGGGGAGACCGAGTCGATCATGCTCGGGGAGCTGAGTGGGCTCGTCGCGGACGTCGCCCTCCCCGGCGGCGTCACGCTGCGCATGGTGACCGACGAGGTCGACGTGCGGGCGATGTGCGCCATGCAGGATGTCGCCTTCGGGGATGCCGTCTCCACGCACATGGCCGACGCGGTGGTCGGCCGGCTGGCTCGGCGCGACGGCATGGAGCTCTGGGTGGCCGAACACGCCGGGATCATCGTCAGCGCCGGTCGCCTGGAGCCCGTCGCCGGCACTGACTTCGCCGGGATCTGGGGTGGTGCGACCCTGGTGCAGTGGCGCGGGCGCGGGATCTACCGCGCGCTCACGGCCGCTCGGGCGCGGTCGGCGATCGCCGCCGGCAAGTCCCTGGCGCACAGCGACTCCACGGAGTTCTCGAGACCGATCCTCGAGCGCGGCGGCCTGGTCAAGGTGTCCACGACGACGCCCTACGAGTGGGTGGCGTCAGAACGAGAGTGACGTGGCTCCGTGCACGAGGAGGGACACGAGGCTGGCTCCGCCCACGATCTTCGCCCCCTCGATGAGGTCCGCCTCGCCGATGCCCCGCTTCTTCGCGCAGGGGCTGCAGACGAGGAACTCGCCACCAGCCTCCACGAACCCCGCGACCAGCTCCGACAGCGGTGCGAAGCCCTCCTCGTGCAGCTCGTCGGCCACGCCTCGGGCTGCCAGGCGAGTGCCCTCCGAGGACAAGAACACGGTCGTCTTCTGGTCCGACGCGACGGACGCGCCGGCCACGACCATGGCGACGCTCGTGCGGTCGACGTCGTCGACGGAGTGGGTCAGGTTGATGACGAGGCCGTTCATGGGGAGTTCCTCTCGGCGGGTGGGTGTTCGGATGTCGGCCCGGGAGCCAGCCTCCACGCGTCGGCGGGCCGGGTCGCGCGCGCGGAGCGGGAGGTGAGGATGTCGTAGTACGCGCGGCCGCCGACCAGACCGCTCCCGCGGTAGTCGTGCCCGGTCAGGTGGCACCAGGCCGGAAGGTCCAAGGGCGCGGCCGGGTCGCTGGCCAGGAGCCGGATCGGCGTGCCGGGCGCAAGCCGTCTGGCACGGGCGGCGAGCACGAGCAACAGGTCGCCGCACGCACGATCCCCGCCGTCGACCAGCTCGACGTCGGCCGCGGGATGCGCGCTGCCCTGCACGTCAGGCACGCTACACCAGCGGGAGTTGCTCCCGGATAGGGTGACGAGCGTGCGCATCGCGACCTGGAACGTCAACTCCATCCGCTCCCGCATCGACCGTGTCGAAGCCTGGTTGGAGCGATCCGATGTCGACGTGCTGGCGATGCAGGAGACCAAGGCCCGGGAGGACCAGTTCCCCCACGAGCGCTTCCGTGCCCTCGGCTACGAGGTGGCCCACCACGGGCTGAACCAGTGGAACGGTGTGGCGATCCTCTCGCGCGTCGGCCTGGACGACATTCAGGTCGGCTTCGACGGCGACCCCGGCTGGGGCGAGCCCGTGGCTCCGGAGGCCCGGTCGATCGGGGCGACGTGCGGCGGCATCCGGATGTGGTCGCTCTACGTGCCCAACGGTCGGGCCCTCGAGGACCCGCACATGGCGTACAAGCTGCGCTGGCTGTCCGAGCTCAAGGACCGCGCCACCGAGTGGGCGGGCGACGGCGCCCCGGTGGCCCTGTGCGGGGACTGGAACATCGCGCCGCAGGACGAGGACGTCTGGTCGATGGAGTACTACCTCGACAAGAGCCACGTGTCCGAGCCCGAGCGGGCCGCCTTCAACGCCTTTCTGGATGCCGGGTTCGTCGACGTCGTCCGCCCGCACACCCCCGGTCCGCGCACCTACACCTACTGGGACTACCAGCGGCTCGCGTTTCCCAAGAAGCGCGGCATGCGCATCGACTTCGTGCTCGGGTCTGCCGCCCTCGCCTCTCGGGTGGTCGGCGCGGCGATCGACCGCGAGGAGCGCAAGGGCACCGGGGCGAGTGACCACGCGCCGGTGGTCGTCGAGCTCGAGCCCTGACCCGGGCCCATCCCCGGTCTTTCACCTCGTCCTGGCACGCCCACCCGTAAACAACTGACCAATAGGTCGATTGTTCACACGCCCACCCGTAAACAACTGACCAATAGGTCGATTGTTCACACGCCCACCCGTAAAGAAGTGACCTATTGGTCGATTGTTGCGCGGGCGTATCGGGACGCGGGGGCTGACGGACGTCACCTTCTCGTACTACCGTGCCGAGATGACCCGCCCACCGCACGAGAACGTCGCGACGGTCCTCGTCGACCCCGGCGTGCTCAGCGACCTCGAGGTGGCACTCATGCACCTCGACCTGCGGATCTGGCCGATGGCCACGGCGCCGATCTGCGAGGACGGCCCGCGCCAGGCCTTCCAGTACCGCCGGCGCGTGCTCACCGCGCGGCGCGGCGCGTGGGACGACGCCGCCGACTGGGTGCCGGTGTGGGTGTCGTTCGGTGAGTCCTGGCAGGTCCGGGGCGGCGAGCCCCTCCCGTGGACCGCGCACGCCGCGCTGTGGACCGAGCTCGAGCGCTGGTCCGGTCACGTCCACTACCGCAAGTGCCTTGGTGGGGTGTCCCCGCTTCCGGTGCCCATCGGCGTCGACGGCCAGGGTGTGGCGCGCGGGGTGCGACCGCGCTGACGCGGCTCGTCAGACCTGCTCGCGCGGGCACCACCACGTCGTACGACCGCCGACGGTGGCCCGCTGCATCTCGGCCCCACAGCGGGGGCAGTGCCCCCCGATGCCGCGGTGGCCGACGACCTCCAGGGTGTGCACACCACCGTGCCGGACAGCGGAGCGGATGGCTGCGCGCAGGCGGCGCCGCAGCTCGTCGAGCTCCTCGGTCGACAGTTCCCCCGCCGGTCGGCGCGGGTCGATCCGGGCCTGCCACAGCACCTCGTCGGCCAGGAGGTTGCCGACTCCGGCGAGCGTGGACTGGTCGAGCAGGCGGGCCTTGACGGGGAGGCGACCGCGGCCCACCCGCTCGCGGAAATCGCCACGACCGATCTCCTCGGCATCGGGTCCGAGCGCGTCGATGTCGGGGTCGAGCCGCACCCGCCCGAGGCGTCTGGGGTCGAGCAGCCTCAGGCGCCCGCCACCCTCGAAGGTCAGCGAGAAGCGGAACCACTCCTCCTTCCGCCGGCGCTGACCCGCCCCCCGAGCGCCCTGGTAGTCACCGCCCTCACTCTCACCATCAGGCCCGGTGATCAGGATCCGGCCACTCATCCCGAGGTGGATGCCGAGCGGTGGGGTGTCGAGGCCGCCGACCTCGCACCAGATGGACTTCCCGCGCCTGCGCGCCGCGGTCAGCTGGTGCCCGACGAGAGCGGACCGGATGTCTCCGGGCCGGTGCGGGCGGCACTCCCAGGTGTCGGCGTCGTCGACGTGGACGATGCTCCGGTGCAGGCCACCGCGCTCGATGACAGCGCGGGCCGCCTCGACTTCGGGCAGCTCGGGCACGCTCAGCCGCGGCCGAGGATGCCCGCGGCATACGACGCTTGGCCGACGTGCTGGGTGCAGTCGTTGACGACGCTGACGAGCCGCACCGCGAGCGTCACCGGTGGGTCCCAGCGCTCGTCGACCACCCGGTCGAGCGCGGCGTCGTCGGCGCCAACCAGCCACTCCCCCACGGCATCCTGCACCGAGTCGTGGTAACCGCGCAGGAGCTCGGAGCCAACCTGCACCGCCGACACCTCCTCCCACGACTGCCCGTAGCCGTGCGCCTCCGGCGGGAAGGGGAGGCCGAAGCGCTCGCACCACCCGTCGGTGGTCCACACCTGCTCCCGGTCGAAGGCGTTTGCGACGTGGTCGTCGAGCACGCGGCTCAGGTGCCAGACCAACCAGGCGATCGTGTTGGTCTCCGGTGCCGGCGGCTCCGCGAGGTGCTCCTCCGGGGTGTCGTCGAGCACGGAGTGCACGCTCTCGCGCACGCGGGCGAGGGAGTCGGTGAGGAGGTCGAGGGTGGTGGCCATGAGCCCGACGCTACCTGCGGCGACCGACCCCCAGGGCTGTCGCGCACAGGGCACCCGCTCCCGCCGAAAGTGACGCGCCGAGGAAGACGCTGGACACCTGCCTGACGGCCGCATCGCGCAGCGCCTCGACGTCGGTGGGGTCGGGGAGGGCGGCGACCGCGCCGTAGTACTGGTGCAGCCCGATGGCCGTGAGCAGCGCCAGGCCGACCACCATCCCCACCATCCGGGCGACCACGACGAGGGCGGATGCCGTGCCCGCCGCGTCGTCACCGGACCGGGCCAGGGCGGCATTGTTCACCGGGGCCAGCGCCAGCCCAACACCGAGACCGGTGAGCGCCAGCACAACACTCGCAGAGCCTCCCTCCAGTGAGCCCCGTCCCCACGTGGTCATCACGGCGAGACCCGCGCAGGTGAGCGCGAGCCCGGTGGCCGCGGCGACACCGTCCTCCACCCAGCGCAGCACCCACCCACCGACGAGGGCTCCCACCGGCACCGCCAGCAGGAAGCGCACGAGCACGAGGGCGGCCTCGGTCGCCGACGCCGAGGAGACGAGCCGGGCGAGGAGGGGGACGTCGACGATGACCGCCACCAGCGCGACGCCGACCAGACCAGAGACGACCAGGGCCCACCAGAAACGGCCACGGACCAGGCCACGGGGCACCAACGGGTGTGCGGAACGGCGGTGGTGCGCGGCATACCCGAGAAGGCACAGGAGGGCTACCGGAAGGAGGACGAGCCCGAGGGGACCCACGACCTCGCTCTCCGGCTCGGCGACCGCGAAGGTCAGCAGGACGCACCCCAGCGCCCCACCTAAGAGCAGGGCTCCGAGCAGGTCGGCCTGGCGGAGCACCGGCCACGCACCGTGCAGGAGAACCACACTCAGTGCGCAGACGAGGAGGGCGGCGAGGAGCCCTATCGGGGTGACGAGGGGGGAGGTCGCGCCGCCGAAGGGCACGAACGGAGCGCCCAGGCTCACGCTCGTGGTGAGTGAGCCCGGCGCGGCGAGCGCGAGCCCGGTCGTCGCTGCGGCCGCCAGGGCAAGGGCCCCGACGCCCGCGCGAACCCGGGGCGGCGGCCCTCCGCCGGTCAGCACGACGGCCCCCGCGAGGACCAATCCGGCGGCGGCGTTGAGCCAGAAGATGGCCCGCCAGTCGGCCACGGCGAGCACCAGGGCGCCGAGCACCGGGCCGAGCACCGACCCGAGCTCCTGCACCGCGCCGACGACACCGAGCGGCACCCCGCGCCGGTCCGGTGGCCAGAGCTGCGCGACGATCGCGAGCGTGGCCGGCACGAGGCCGCCACCACCGACACCCTGCACGACACGGCCCGCGACGAGCACCGGCAAGTCGACAGCGAGGGCGGTCACGGCGGATCCGGCCACGAAGATCACCAGGCAGCCGAGCAGCACCCGTTGCCGCTCCACGAGGTCCGCGATGCGGCCGATGAGCGGGAGGACTGCGACGTAGCCGAGGAGGAAGCCGGAGATGATCGGTGCGGCGCGCTGGAGGGAGTCGATCCCGACCCCGACACCTCGCATCATGTCGGTGAGCGCGAGCACGACGACGTAGGTGTCTGCCGCGGCGAGTGCGACCGCCAACGAGGCCGTGGTGAGCAGGGCCCTAGGGGCGGGTGATCTCAACGGGCTTCCCGTAGTCCTTCAGGACGAGGGTGTAGGTCGCCTCCGCGCCGGGGAAGAACGGTCCGACGATGCTGGCCCTGCGCAGCTCGTCGCCCTCGGCCAGACCGTAGCTCACGGTGTAGGTGCCCGTGCCGTCGCCGAGGTGGAACAGGCTCTCCACCCGGTCCGCCGGCAGGCCGCCGTCGATGCGGTCGAGCACCTCGGAGCCGGAGCGGATCTGCCCCGCGGCCGTCGGGTCGGTCGTGGCGGTGAGCAGCGACGACACGCCCTGGGAGGGGTCGAAGAAGGTCGCCGGATTGGGGGCGTTGATGGTGTCGAGGTCGGTCTCGACGAAGTCCGGGGTGAAGAACTTGATGTATGCCGTGTCACCGATGGCGATGGTGTCGATGGTGCCGGGGACACCCTTGATGCTGCCGGTGATGGTCCCCTCGAACTGCGGTTCGGTCTCGCTGACGACCCCTGACCCCTTGGCCGCGGTGACACCGTTCTCACGAGCGGGCACGTCGCTGCTGCTGAGGTCGAGGGCCACCGAGCCCGCGCCGTCGAGCACGGACTTGGCAGCGGCCAGCTGCTCCGCGGCCGAGCGCGTGGGCGGCGCGTCCGGCTCCGCCTCGTCCCCCGAGCAACCGCCGGCGGCGAGCAGCGCGCCGCACGCGAGGACCACGAGGAGCCGGCGAGCGCGCATGACGCCACCCTACGGCTGCCGGAGCCTCCGCCTCGGGCCTTCTCCACGAACCTCTGCTAGCAGACCTTGGTGCCAGGACCACAGGGTGCACAGTGTGGTCGGAGACCCAACCTCTGCTAGCAGAGGTTAGGTCAGTCAGCGGAGGGTGAGTCCGTCGTCGTCGCCGACGTCCACGGTCACCGTGTCCCCGTCGCGCACCGCCCCGGAGAGCAGGGCCCTGGCCAGCCGGTCGCCGATCTCGCGCTGCACCAGTCGCCGCAGCGGACGGGCACCGTATGCCGGGTCGTAGCCCGCCACCGACAGCCACGCCTTCGCGGGGTCGGTCACCTCAAGGGCGATCCGCCGCTCGTGCAGCCGGGCGCCGAGCGCGCGCACCTGGAGCTCGACGATGCTGGCGAGCTCGTCGGTGGAGAGCGCGTCGAAGACCACCACCTCATCGAGCCGGTTGAGGAGCTCCGGCTTGAAGGTGGAGCGCACCGTTGCCATGACCGCCTCGCGCTGCGCATCGGGATCCAGGGTCGGGTCGATGAGGTACTGCGAGCCGAGGTTGCTCGTCATGACGAGGATGACGTTGCGGAAGTCGACGGTGCGCCCCTGCCCGTCGGTGAGCCGGCCGTCGTCGAGCACCTGCAGCAGGATGTCGAAGGTCTCGGGGTGGGCCTTCTCCACCTCGTCGAGGAGCACGACGGAGTAGGGCCGCCGGCGCACCGCCTCGGTGAGCTGCCCTCCCTCCTCGTACCCGACGTACCCGGGCGGGGCCCCGATGAGCCGGGCCACGGAGTGGCGCTCGGAGTACTCGGACATGTCCAGGCGCACCATGGCCCGCTCGTCGTCGAAGAGGAAGTCGGCCAGCGACTTCGCGAGCTCGGTCTTGCCCACCCCGGTGGGCCCCAGGAACAGGAAGGACCCGGTCGGGCGATCCGGGTCGGCCACCCCTGCCCGGGAGCGGCGGACGGCATCCGAGACGGCACGCACCGCGTCACCCTGCCCGATGAGACGAGCCCCGATGATCGACTCCATCGACAGCAGCTTCTCGGTCTCCCCCTGCAGCAGGCGGCCTGCGGGGATGCCGGTCCACGCCGAGATGACCTCGGCGATGTCGTCGGCGCCGACGCGCTCCTTGACCATGAGGTCAGCCGTGTCGATCGCGGACTCCGCGGCCTGCGCGGCCTCGACCTCCTGCTCGAGAGAGGGGATCTCGCCGTAGAGGACCCTCGATGCAGCTTCGTAGTCGCCCTCGCGCTGCATCCGCTCGGCCTGGGTGCGCAGGTCGTCCAGGCGGGCCTTGAGATCACCGACCTTGTTCAGTCCGGACTTCTCGGACTCCCACCGTGCGGTGAGCGTCGCGAGCTCCTCGGCCTTGTCGGCGAGATCGGCACGCAGCCGGTCGAGGCGCTCGACGGAGGCCTCGTCGGTCTCCCGGGCCAGGTGCAGCTCCTCCATGCGTAGCCGGTCGACCGCGCGCCGGAGCACGTCGATCTCGACCGGGCTGGAGTCGATCTCCATCCGCAGCCGCGACGCCGCCTCGTCGACGAGGTCGATCGCCTTGTCCGGGAGCTGGCGCCCCGAGATGTAGCGGTCGGACAGGCTCGCGGCGGCCACGAGCGCGGAGTCCTCGATCTCGACCTTGTGGTGCGCCTCGTAGCGTTCCTTGAGCCCACGCAGGATGGCGACGGTGTCCTCGACGGACGGTTCGCCCACGAAGACCTGTTGGAAGCGGCGCTCCAGAGCGGCATCCTTCTCGATGTGCTCGCGGAACTCGTCGAGTGTGGTGGCACCCACGAGCCGCAGCTCCCCTCGCGCCAGCATCGGCTTGAGCATGTTGCCGGCATCCATCGCCGACTCCCCGGTGGCGCCGGCTCCCACGACGGTGTGCAGCTCGTCGATGAAGGTGACCACCTCGCCGCCGGAGCCCTTGATCTCCTCCAGGACGGCCTTGAGGCGCTCCTCGAACTCGCCGCGGTACTTCGCGCCGGCCACCATGGCCGCCAGGTCGAGGCTGATCAGCCGCTTGCCGCGCAGCGACTCGGGCACGTCGCCGTCGACGATGCGCTGGGCGAGCCCCTCGACGACCGCCGTCTTCCCGACGCCCGGATCCCCGATGAGCACCGGGTTGTTCTTCGTGCGCCGTGAGAGGACCTGCACGACCCGCCTGATCTCGCTGTCGCGCCCGATCACCGGGTCGAGTCGACCCTCGCGCGCCGCCTGGGTGAGGTCGGTGCCGTACTTCGCCAGCGCCTCCCCGCCGCTCTCCTGGCTCTCGTTGGCGACCGTGGCCCCGCCGCGCAGGTCGTCCAGGCGCGCCTCGAGGGCCCGGGAGTCGCCCTGCACGGAGCCCTTCTCCAGCAGGGCCAGCAGGAGCAGGTCGGTGGCGAGGTGGGTGTCGCCGCGTGCGGCCATCAGGGTCGAGGCGTGCTGCAGCACGGCGAGCGCCGCCTGACCCAGCGCGGGGGTCACCACGCCCTGGCCGGTGCTGCGCGGCATCCCGGCCAAGGTGGAGCGGGCGATGCTCGCGACCGTCTCGATCGACGTGCCCGCCGCCTCGAGCAGGGCCGAGGTGCTGGTGTCGGGCTGCTCGGCGAGGGCGAGCGCGAGGTGGGAGGGGGTGATCTCGGGGTGGCCGGCGGTCTGCGCCTCACGCTGGGCGAGCGCGAGTGCCTCGGCGACCTTCGTCGTGGGCTTCAGCTCCATGGGGGCTCCTGCTGAGGTGGGTCGGGTGCTCTCGTGGCAACCCGGTCAGAGTTGAGTCTATTCCACTCAACTCTGTGCCTCCCACCGCGCGCCGGTCGCGGATCCGTCATGAGCCGTCGAAGGAACAGAACACGCCGTGTGGCTCGAGCTCGAGGCGGCGTGTTCTGTTCACTCGACGGGGGTGTCGAGCCAGGCCACCGCTTGAGTGATCAGGTCGTCCGGGGAGTCCTGCAGGTCCAGGACCACACCGCGCTCGTCGGGCTGGAGCGGCTCGAGGGTGTCGTACTGCGAGCGCAGCAGCGAGGTCGGCATGAAGTGCCCCTCACGTGCGCGCATCCGCGCATCGACCACCTCGATGGGACCCGCCAGGTGCACCAGGTCGAGTGACGGGGGGCCCGAGCGCAGGAGGTCGCGGTAGCTGCGACGCAGGGCGGAACAGGCCATCACGGTGGACTGCCCCTGTTGGGCCTGGGAGGCCATCCAGGCCGAGAGGTCGCTCAGCCACGGCCAGCGGTCCTCGTCGGTCAACGGCTTGCCGGCCGCCATCTTGGCGACGTTGGCCTCGGGGTGGAAGCGGTCGGCCTCGGCGAAGGGCAGGCTCATCGTGTCGGCGATCCCCTTGGCGATCGTCGACTTACCGCACCCGCTGACGCCCATGACGATGATGTGACGGGTCGGCGGGACCCCGTCCGGGCCCCGAGTGGGCGGCGCGACGCTCACAGCACCAGGCTCACGCTCGCGGCCAGCAGGAAGCCGACGACACCGATGAGGGTCTCCATCACCGTCCAGGTGCGCAGCGTCGTCTTCACGTCCATACCGAAGAAGCGCCCGACCAGCCAGAAGCCAGAGTCGTTCACGTGCGACAGCACGGTCGAGCCGCAGGCGATGGCGACGACGATGCAGGCCAGGTCGATCGATGACAGCCCGCTGGTCGCGGCGACCGTCGGGGCGATGAGCCCTGCCGTGGTCGTGAGCGCCACGGTCGCCGACCCTTGCGCCACGCGCAACGCGGTCGCCACGAGGAAGGCGGCGACGATGACGGGCAGGCCGGTCGACTCCAGCGAGCCGGCCAGCGCCTCGCCGATGCCGCTGGCGCGGAGCACCCCACCGAACATCCCACCGGCGCCGGTGATGAGGATGATCGCGCAGACCGGGCCGAGAGCGCCGTTCAGCAGCTGCTCGACATCGGCCTTGGACCGGCCGCGGCCCAGGATGACCGTGGCCACGAGCACTGTGATGAGCAGCGCGATCGCGGTCTGCCCGAACATCTTCAGCACCCCGACCCACGTGGCGTCACCATCGATGGCGCCGGCGCTGCCGAGGGTGCTCAGGCCGGTGTTGAGGAAGATGAGGATCAGGGGGAGCAGCAGCACGAACATCACGGTGCCGAAGCGCGGCGGTTCGCGGTCTTCGGACCCCTCAGGCTCGGTGGCGCCGCCACTGAGCAGCTCCGGGACGACCACCATGATGCGGCGCCCGATGAACGTGCCGAAGAGGTAGGCCCCGACGAACCACGTGGGGATGCCGATGAGCAGGCCGACGAGCACGAGCAGCCCGATGTCGGCGCCGAGGATCTCACCGGCCGCGACCGGACCCGGGTGGGGCGGCACGAAGGCGTGCATGACGGCGAAGGCACCCGCCGCCGGAAGCCCGTAGATGAGCACCGACCCACCGAACTTGCGGGCCACGCTGAAGATGATCGGCAGCATGACGACCAGTCCGGCGTCGAAGAAGATCGGGAAACCGAAGAGCAGCGAGGCGACACCGAGCGCCAACGGGGCGCGCTGCTCGCCGAAGCGGTTGATGAGGGTGTCGGCGAGCACCTGCGCGCCACCCGAGACCTCCAGGAGCCGCCCGATCATCGCCCCGAGACCGACGAGCAGGGCGACGCTGGCCAGGGTCTTGCCGAACCCGTCGAGCATCGTGGACACGACGTCGTCGAAGGGGATCTTCGTCGCCAGTGCGGTGAGGAAGCTGATCAGCACCAGCGCAACGAAGGCGTGCATCTTCACGTAGATGATGAGGAACAGGAGCACCCCCACCGCCGCCGCCGCGATGAGCAGCAGGACCCCCGCACTGTATGCCGGCTCGACCGCATCGGCGGCGAGCAGCGTGCTCAACGACTCCGTCATGGACATCACGTTCCTTCACGTCCTCGTCGCGGCCTCGCTGCCGCGTGGACCAGACGCTATCGGTCCGGCGAGTTCCCCAAGGTCACGATTGCGAAGAGGTTCGCGGACGTCTCAGCAGGTGGCGGCGAGCGGCGATGCCTCGGAGTCGTCCCGCGTGGGAGTCGGTTCCGCGGTGGGCTCGGAGGTCGAGGACCCACTCGTCGACGCCGGCTCCTTGGTACTGGAACCCTTCGTCGTGGACGCCGTCGTCTCGGCGCTCGAGCCGGCTTCCTCGCTGGGCTGCGCGGGGTCGAGTCCCTTCTTGACCAGTCGGCGGATCTCCGCGAAGTCGGGGTTCGCCGGCCGGATGACCGATGACGTGAACGGCAGCGAGCGGATCGAGCCCCCTCGTTGGATCCGCTGCGCGAGGTCCACCCACGCAGAGAGGTCGGAGGGCGGGATGTCGATGCTCACGTTGTTCTTGACGACGGCGGCCAGGCGCGGGTAGCGCGCCAGCAGTCCGGCCGGGTCCGCCTGCTCCATCAGGGCGCCAGCCACGCAGCGCTGGCGCCGCATCCGGCTGAAGTCGTCACTGCCCGCGCGGGATCGCGAGTACCAGAGCGCGAGGCGACCGTCGAGGTGCTGCAGACCCGGGTCGATCCACTCCTCCTTGTCCTGGGTGAAGACCACCCCACCGGAGGTGCCGGTGTGGCACTCGACGCAGACCCGCTGCTGCACGTTGACGTCGACCCCGCCCATGGCGTCGACGAGGGACCGGAAACCTCGCAGGTTGATGACGACCGAGTGGTCGATGCTCAGGCCGGTGATCTCGCCGACGACGTCCACCGTGGACTGGCGCCCCGGGTTGGCGACCCCGGGGAACAGGTCGGGGCGGCTCTCCGCGAGTGTCCAGACACCGTTCATCAGGCACTCGTCGCCACAGTCGTAACCGTTGGGGTAAAGCGCGTGCAGCGGGTTGTCCTCCGGGAACGGCACCCTCTCGAGGTTTCGCGGGATCCCGATGAGCACGGTGTCACCGGTGCTCGTGTCCGTGCTGACCACCATGAGGGAGTCGGTGCGCACCCCCCAGCGGCCCTTCCCGGCATCCGAGCCCATGAGCAGGGTGTTGGTCCGCGGCACGTCAGCCCACGGGTCTGGGGCTGCAGCCGCCACGGTGGGCTTCCCCACCTCCGGCGCCTGCGGCGCGACGAACACCGTGTCGATGACCGAGGCCTGCACGTCGAGGTATCGCACGGCAGCGACGGCCGGCGTCGCGACGAGCAGACAGGCCACTGCGGCGAAGGCGAGGCGGAGCCCGGATCCGGAGCCCACCCGGGGCCAGGACTGCTGAGCGGTGAGCACGATCGATCCCACCCAGAGCACGGCGCCGACCATCACGATGACGCCGATCCTCTGCAACAGCACGGGCTGCACCGCGATGTCGAGCGCCGAGCGCAACAGGCCGGAGTTCCACACGCGCAGCACGACGTAGGCCGCGGCAGCGACCGCACCGATCGCCATGACCGCGCCGAGCACCCTCCAGCGGGTGCGGAGCAGCCCGGCGCCGGGGAGGAGCGTCCCGAGGGCCACCCGGCGATAGAAGCTCGCCGCGGGATAGCGCAGCGCACCGCGAGTCGGCAGCGGACGCAACGCATCAGTCCTCCTCGACTGCTCGTCGACGGACACGCTCCACACCCCTTCCGACGCTCCGGTGCGACGGGTGGGATCTCCCACCACCGCCTGCACGATATCCCCGCGACGCCCTCCAATGGAGTGCTTCCGCGCCAGTGCCCGGCGTGTCAGCACCACGGACCGCAGGTCTGTGACGTGGTGGAATGGCTGACATGCCTGCGCCAGCGATCCCCTCCGACCGTGTCCGGCAGGTGGGGGTCACCCTCGCCGAGATCTTCTGTGTCGTCGGCACCCTCGTCGGTGTCGGGGTGATCGGCACCCGGGTCGAGGAGCCATCCGGGGGCGCGCTGGCCGCCGATGCGACCCTCGTCGCACCCGCCGGCCCGGCCTTCTCGATCTGGACCCCGATCTACCTCGGTCTGGCCGCGTACACCATCTGGCAGTGGCTTCCCGACCAGGCCAGCGACCGCCGACACCGGGCCATCGGCTGGCTGGCCGCGTTGTCGATGGTGCTCAACGCCGCGTGGCTGCTGGTGACCCAGCAGGGCTGGTTGTGGGCGAGCGTCGTGGTGATCCTCGCGCTCGCGGCAACCCTCGGCCTGCTGGTGGAGCGTCTCGACCGTCATCGGTCGTACGGGCGGGCCGAGTCGGTCATCGTCGACGGCACGTTCGGCGTCTACCTCGGGTGGGTCGCGGTGGCGGCCTGCGCGAACGTCACGACGGCGCTCATCGAGAGCGGGGTCGAGCCACCCGAGCTGATCGCGGTGCTGCTGGCCGTCGTGGTGCTGGCGGTCGCCGCCGGGCTCGGTGTCATGTTCGCCAGCCATCTCGGCGGGCGGTGGGCGGTCGCTGTGGCGATGGCCTGGGGGCTGCTCTGGATCGCCTACGGACGGTTCGCCGACGAGCCCGAGTCGGGGGTCGTGGCCCTGGCCGCCGTCGTGGCAGCGGTCATCGTGGTGGGCGCGACCTCGCGAGCGCACTCCCGACGCGCGGCCTGACGCCCGAACGCTCGCTCCGAGTTCCCCTTTCCCCCCGCCGGTGACGCACCATGACGTATGGCTGACTCACCGAGCACGACACGGACCACCACCACCGCGTTCACGCGCCGCGGCGCCATCGGCCTCCTCGCGGGGGCCGCCGTGGTCCACGCCGCCGCCCCGGCCGGCGCATCCCCGGCCGCCGCGCACCCGGACGGCGCCCACCCACACCACACCCCAGGGGTTCGCAGGACGGTGGCGCTGCCCGACGGCATCCGTCCCGAAGGCATCACCTCGGGGCCCGGCACGACCTACTACGTCGGCTCCCTCGCCGACGGGCGGATCGTCACTGGCGACCTCCTCAGGGGATCGTCGAGGGTGCTGCTCCCCGGGGCCACCGGCAGGTCGCTGCGCGGGCTCTTCCACGACCGTCGCACCGGCCTCGTGTGGGCCGTCGGCAACGTCGGGTCGATCTCGCACGTGTGGGCCGTCAACGGAACCTCGGGAGCCGTCGTCTCCGACACCGTGGTGCCGGGTGGGGTCTTCCTCAACGACCTCGTCGTGACCGCCCGCGCGGTGTGGGTCACCGACTCCCAGGTCGACCGGCTCGCGGTGATCAGGCTCACGCGCCGCGGCCGCCCGACGGGGGCCGCCGCGGCCTTCCTGCCGCTGACCGGGCGGTGGCCCGCGTTCGACGGCACGAACCTCAACGCCAACGGCATCCGTCAGCTGCCCGACGGATCGGCGGTGCTGAACAACAGCGCCGTCGGCGGGTTGTGGCGGGTCGACACGACCACCGGTGCCACGATGCGGATCCCGGTCAAGGGCGGGCCGGGGCTCTCGGGCGGAGACGGCCTCGAGATCGAGAACTGCACGCTCTACGACGTGCGAGGCAGCGGGGAGGCCGAGGTCTCCGTGCTGCGCCTGCGCAGGGACTGCGGTCGCTGGAAGGCGGACTGGCGCGGTGCCCTCACCGACAAGACCCTGGATGTCCCCTCGACGGCCACACTCGCGGGTGGCCGGCTCTGGGCCGTCAACGCACGGTTCGGGGTGGAGTCACCCGACACGGCCTCCTACCGGATCACTCGCCTGCCCGCCCGCTGACCGGCTGCGACCAACACCTCGGCGACGGCTCGGCGCCGCGGAGCTCAGGAGCGGCCGGCGCTCCAGAGCACGACCGCCTGGGAGCCCGGATGCCGGGGACGCTCACCCCACCGCACGGCATACACGTCGCCGGCGGGCGAGACGGAGAAGACCCTCGCCCCCTGCCCCGAGGCGACGCGCACGGCCTCGAGCTCGGACTGGAGCTGCCGGGCCTGCGCCTGCAACGCCGCCACCCGGTCCTCCAGCTCGAGGATGCGGGCGACACCCGCGAGGGAGATGCCCTCCTCCTGCGAGAGCCGTTGGATCTCGCGGAGGAGCACGACGTCGCGCTGTGAGTAGCGGCGCCCGCCACCGCGGGTGCGCGACGGGGTGACGAGGCCGAGGCGGTCGTACTGCCGCAGGGTCTGCGCGTGCATGCCCGCCAGCTCCGCGGCGATGGAGATGACGAAGACGGGCGTCTCGTCATCCGCCGAGAAGGAGGAGTAGCCGACGGGGGTCATGGCACCCGACCTAGCCCGGGGCCTGGTCGAACAGCCCGGCTCGGGGGTCGACGCCGGACTCCTCGCTGCGCAGGGTCTCGACCGCCTCGCGGGCCGCATCGGTGAGGCGCTGCGGCACGACGACGGAGATCCGGGCGAGCAGGTCACCGGAGGTGCCGCCGCGACCGACCACGCCACGGCCCTTGACGCGCAGCACCCGACCGCTCGGGGTGCCGGGTGCCACCTTGACGCGCACCGGCGTGCCGTCCAGGGTCGGCACCGACACGGTGGCGCCCAGCGCCGCCTCGGCGAAGGTCACCGGGAGCTCGAGGGTGAGGTCGTCGCCGTCGCGTCCGAAGACCGGGTGCTTCTCGACCTTGACGGTGAGGATGAGGTCCCCCGTGGGGGCGCCCGGGTCGCCCGGTGCACCCTTCCCGCGCAGCCGGATCTTCTGGCCGTCCTTGACCCCGGCGGGGACCTTGGTGGTGATCCGGCGCCCCTCTGGGGTGGACAGCGTGACCGTCGCCCCCTCGACCGCGTCCCGGAAGCTCAGCGAGGTGCGAGCCTGGAGGTCCGCGCCCGGTCGAGGCCCGCGAGCGGACCCGAAACCCGAGAACGGGTCGGCTCCACCTCGACCGCCCGCCGCCGCGCCGCCGCCGAACATCTGGGCGAGTACGTCGTCGAGGTCGGGCTGGCCTCCGGCGCCGGGCCCCCCGGTGCTGAACCGCACGCGCTGGCCCCCGCCGCCACCGCCGAAGGCGCTGAAGACGTCCTCGAAACCACCTCCGCCACCCGGCCCACCGGCGTGGAACCGCGCACCGCCGCCGGCCATCTGGCGAATGGCGTCGTACTCCTCGCGCTGCTTGGGGTCCGCGAGCACCGCGTGGGCCTCACCCACGTCCTTGAACCGCTTCTCCGACGTGGACGAGCCGGAGTTCTGGTCGGGGTGGTGCTTGCGTGCGAGCTTGCGGTAGGCCTTCTTGATCGTCGCGTCGTCGGCGTCCTTCGGGACCCCGAGGATCGCGTAGAAGTCCTTCTCGAACCAGTCCTGGCTGGCCATCGGCGCCTCCTCCTCGGTGGTGACGGGTCAGTCCGGGTCTGCGACCGAGACGCGCGCGGGGCGCAGGACCTGCTCCCCGGCACGGTAGCCCGGCTGGAGCACCATCACGACGGTCGTGGCCGTCGCATCCGTGGGGAGATCGGTGTCGTCGGTGGGCCACGGGGCGTGCATCAGGGCCTCGTGGCGCATCGGGTCGAACTGCTCCCCCTTCGCGCCGAAGCGCTCCAGGCCGTACTTGCCCAGCGTCGCCTCGAGCTTGTCGGCGATGGCCGCGAACGGGCCTACCAGGTCGCCGTGCTCGCGCGCGGCATGGATGTCGTCGAGCGCCGGCAGCACCGACTCGAGGACGTCGCGCACCGCACGCTCCTGCACCACGGCCCGGTCACGGTCGACCCGGCGCTTGTAGTTGACGTACTCCGCCTGGAGGCGCTGGAGATCGGAGAGTCGCTCCGCGGCCAGGATCGAGTCCGGGTGGGTCTGTGCCGCAGCCGGATCCGTGCCGTATGCCGGTGCTTCGTCCTCCGCTCCACCGGTCGGGTCGACCTCGTCGGGGCCATCGACTCCGGCGGGGGTGGCCCCGGTGGGGGTGGCCCCGGCACCCGCCGGGGCCACCTCCTCGCCGTCGTTGACGGACTCGGTGTTGATCGCGTCGTCTGCAGCGCCGTCGGATCCGGCCGATGCGGCGCGGGCCTCCTCGGACGCGAACTGCTCACGCGGCATACCGGGGTCGGTCACTTGGTCTCCTCGTCGTCCTCGACGACCTCGGCGTCGACGACGTCGTCGTCACCCGCGTCGTCGACGGGCTGGCCGCCGTCCGTGCCCTCCGCACCCGGCACGTCGCCGGACTCGCCCTGCTCGGCGGCCGCGGCATACATCGCCGCACCCATCTCCTGGGACTTGGCGTTGAGGTCGTCGATCTTGGCCTGGATGTCCTCGGCCGAGACCTCGGACTCGGGCTTGATGGCCTCCTTGAGCGAGGCCAGCGCCTCGTCGACCGGCACGCGGTGCTCCTCGGAGACCTTGTCGCCGCTCTCGGAGAGGAACTTCTCGGTGGAGAACACGAGGGACTCGCCCATGTTGCGCGTCTCGGTCTCGAGGCGACGCTTGGCGTCCTCCTCAGCGTGCGCCTCGGCGTCCTTGACCATCCGCTCGATCTCCTCCTTCGACAGGGCGGACCCGCCGGAGATGGTGATCTTCTGCTCCTTGCCGGTGCCGCGGTCCTTCGCGGTCACGTGCACGATGCCGTTGGCGTCGATGTCGAAGGTGACCTCCACCTGCGGGACACCACGGGGCGCCGGCGCGATGCCAGAAAGCTCGAAGGTGCCGAGCGGCTTGTTCTGCTGCGCGATCTCGCGCTCGCCCTGGAAGACCTGGATGAGCACCGAGGGCTGGTTGTCCTCGGCCGTGGAGAAGACCTCGCTGCGCTTGGTCGGGATGGCGGTGTTGCGCTCGATGAGCTTGGTGAACAGCCCACCCTTGGTCTCGATGCCCAGGCTGAGCGGGGTGACGTCGATGAGCAGCACGTCCTTGCGCTCACCCTTGAGGACGCCGGCCTGGAGGGACGCACCGAGCGCCACGACCTCGTCGGGGTTGACGCCCTTGTTGGGCTCCTTGCCGCCGGTGAGCTCCTTGACGAGGGCGCTCACGGCCGGCATGCGGGTGGAGCCGCCCACCAGCACGACGTGGTCGATGTCGGACAGCGCGATCCCGGCATCCTTGATGACGTTCTGGAAGGGCTGCTTGGCGCGGTCGAGGAGGTCCTTGGTCATCTGCTCGAACTGGGCGCGGGTCAGCGTCTCGTCGAGGTGGATCGGGCCGTTCTCGGACATCGAGAGGTACTGGAGGGAGAGGTTGGTCGAGCTCGCGCTCGAGAGCTCCTTCTTGGCCTGCTCGGCGGCGTCGCGCAGTCGCTGCATCGCGATCTTGTCCTTGGACAGGTCGACGCCCGAGGTGTTCTTCACCGTGGTGAGCAGGTGGTTGACCACGCGCTCGTCCCAGTCGTCGCCACCGAGCTTGTTGTCGCCGCTGGTGGAACGGACCTGGATGGTGGAGAAGCCGTCCTCGGGGTCCTTGCCCACCTCGAGGAGCGAGACGTCGAAGGTGCCACCACCGAGGTCGAAGACGAGGATGAGCTCGTCCTCCTTGCCCTTGTCGAGGCCATAGGCCAGGGCTGCAGCGGTGGGCTCGTTGACGATGCGCAGGACTTTGAGGCCCGCGATCTCGCCGGCCTCCTTGGTGGCCTGGCGCTCGTGGTCGTCGAAGTACGCGGGGACGGTGATCACGGCATCCGTCACGTCCTCGCCGAGGTAGGCCTCGGCATCGCGCTTGAGCTTCTGCAGGATGCGGGCGCTGAGCTCCTGCGGGGAGTACTTCTTGCCGTCGATGTCGTCGGACTTCCAGTCGGTGCCCATGTGGCGCTTGACCGAGCGGATGGTGCGGTCGGCGTTCGTCACGGCCTGGCGCTTGGCGATCTCGCCGACGAGCACCTCACCGCCCTTGGAGAACGCGACGACTGAGGGGGTGGTGCGACCGCCCTCGGCGTTCGCGATGATGGTGGGCTCGCCGCCCTCGAGGACGGCGACGGCGCTGTTGGTGGTGCCGAGGTCGATGCCGACTGCACGTGCCATGTGGGTCTCTCCTTGGTGCTGAGGTTGAGTGCTTGGGACTCAAGTTAGTACGAGGTCGGATGCCGGAGCAAACCGAGGTGTCCAAACTTGCGTTCACCTGACTCAACTTCGGTTGGCCCCCTCCTGTTCCCCGCGATCACCGACCTTGAACAGCACGATGGAGGTTCTCGCGGTCCATGTCCTTGTCTCGGCGTCCTTTCGCGGCGCGGACCTTGGCCCGATGGCTGCGAAGCGTGAGAGCTCGTGGTCTCACTGCGCTACCCGGCCCGTCAGGCGAGTCCGTGGGACGCCCGGATTGCGGCAGAGGGGCGAACACGCCGGCATACCCCGAGAAGCCCCGGGTGTACACCAGAAGCCTTGTCCCGCAGGGCCGGGGTTTATCGGGTCACCCGAGAAACCTGACCGAAGGAACTCGTGGTCGTCGGCATAAGAGTGACGACGAGGCGTGTTTCGAGAACCACGACAGCCCCGGCCATGCGGCGGTCCCCGCCGGGCAGGGAGGTGGGGAGCCCAGGTCTTCTCGACACCCGGTCGCCTTCAGCTGGCGATCTCGGAGACGGCGGCCACGAAGCCAGGGAGGGCGACGGCGACGAGCACCGCGAGCGCAGCTTGTAGTGCACCTCGGCCGCGTCGCCGGTAGGCGTCGGGTTTCGCCCGCGCGACCATCCCAGCTGCGTAGAACACGAGGCACCCACAGAGAACCGCGATGAGCGCCACCGGGACCGTCTCCAGCGCCGCGGCAACCGTGAGCAGACCAGTCGGCACCATCCACACAGCCCACCACCACGTGGGGGCTTGGAGGGCTGCCCCGATCCTCCCGGCGATCGGCGCAGTCAGAATCCCGGTCAGCACCGCCATGACACAGAAGAGGACGACGCTCAGCCAACCCGGCTCGATCATGTCGAAGTCCGGGTTACCGGGGCGCAACGGGTCTGCAAGGCTGCCGAAGATGACGAGAACAGCCGCGCCGAAGACTGCGCCACCGATGGCGCCGCGGGGCAGGACCGACGACACCAACGCGTAGACGATCCCAACAGCCAGGCCGAACGGCAGCCCCAGGAAGATGAAGAGCCCGATCGTGCCGCTCACTGAGATCCGGCCGACCACTTCCCCGGCCTCGGTGAGCCGGCCTTGCGCATCTGAGGACGTCGCTGCCAGCAGCCGCATCGCCAGCCGCCCGGCCGGACCGACGATGAGCATCCCGACGAGCAGGCCGGTCAGGAGCCCTGTGCCGAGAACCCACACCAGCGCGCGAGCCGGCGTGAGCCGGCTCCGTGTGTCGCCCGGAGCCCCGTGGGGCAACGCCAACGCATAGCCCCGCCAAAGCCAGGCAAGCACGACCCCCGCGACGAGCAGCGCTCCGCAGGCCAACATGACCAGCATCCATCCAGTGAAGCACCACGTCCCATCCGTGTCATCGGACTTTCGATGGGGGAGCCGCGGCAGGTGCTTGAGCTTCCGTGAGTCTCGGGGACGGAGTCACTCGACCTTGGGCTGCGGCTGGAACCGGCGAACCTCATGGGGCCAGCCGCAGGCCTGCGAGATCTTGCCCGCCCACATCTTGGCCGCCTCGTCGTCGGCCACGTCCACCACCGCGAAGCCGCCCAGGAACTCCTTGGTCTCGACGTAGGGTCCATCGGTCATCACCACGGTGCCGCTGGTGGGCTCGGCGCTGTATATCGGGCCGTCCTCCTGCAGGCCTCCGGCGAAGACGTATACCCCGGCCGCCTTCATCTCCTCCACGACCCCCATGGCGAGCGGTCCGCGCCCGCGGAACCACTCCTCGGTGTGATCGCCCACCCACTGCTGGTTGAAGTACATGAGGTACTCGGCCATGACTGCTCCTCCGCTCTGGCGGACCCGGTGGACCGCGTTCACCTACCCACGAACGGCGACCGCTGGATGCGACACCGTCGTACCGGAAACCTTGCACCGATTCTGGCCCGGCCGCGCAGCGCCCTCCGTCGAGAGGTCACGACACGCGGAGTCCCCAAGGGCGGGCTCAGGGGGTGAACGCAACACGATCTGAGGGGCGTGTTGTGACCCCTCGACGGGCCGCACCCGTGGTTTCGCCGAACATGGCCTGATCGAGTGAACTCCACGATGGGCCCGTCCGGCGTGAGTCCACCCATGGCGCGTGCTGCCGTCACGCAGAAGACCGGACCGCACGCAGCTGTTGGTGCGTGGTTGTCATTTTCAGAAGTCGCCTTCACTAGATGTCAGAAGCCGACTGCAACGGCGCGGTCCACGCAGCAAGTGCAAAGCGCGCGACCGGCGGCATGAGTGCGTTGAACTGCCCGATGAATACGCTCCCTGGCCGGTGGTAG
>JBBSQC010000026.1:0-53060 GCA_038258215.1 Actinomycetales bacterium
ACAACGAGGGATCAGCGCTCATCGCCTCCGCGACCAACCGCTGCGCCCGATCACGCAGCTCATCCGGGTACTTCCTCGGTGCTGGCATAACTCCACCTTTCCGTGGAATCAGACCGTCCACCAGACCCGGGGCGATTCAGGCCGCGCCGATCTCGTTGGTCGGGTTGGTTGCGCGGATCACGAGCACGCGGCCGATGGGCTCCAGGAAGCGAAGCGGTTGGTGGTCGGCGAGCCCGTGTGCATTCGATCACCCGCCGCGGCCGATCCGCATCCGACGCAGAACATCACGCCGACCACTACTGGGGTGACCGCATATCTCATCATCCTCACGTCTCGCTTCCTCGTGAGGGGAGGCCAATTTGGCTGGCACCGCGGGCAGGTGGCCCTGGTCGGCTCGCGCTCAAGGGCGAGGGCCCCAGGTGGGCCGGTAGTCGAAGTTGGTCGAAGTCGAGATCTGGCGCCGATCCGCGCCCGGGTAGCGCATGGTCCAGATCTCGGCGTTCGGTTCGTCGATGCCGGCGCGGTCGGTGAACACCACGTGGTGGCCGTCGGGTGAACACTGGGGGTTGCCGTTTCGCCGGCCGGTAGCGCCGTTGTCGGTGAGCCAGCGGATGCTGGCGGTGCACGCCTGCAGGTCGGGGCAGGTGGCCGGGATGGTTCCGAGGTCGACGAACGACGTCTCCGGACCTCCGCGGGCGTAGCTGTCGAAGACGAGGAGGTCCTTGGTTGGCCCACGGCGGGCCGTAGACAGGTCGTTGACGTCGGCGCTGATGTCCCACGGGGTGAGCTGTTGCTCGTGGGTGCCGTCTGGCCGCATCCGGAACAGGGCGCTCTTGAGGTCGGCGTTGCGTCGGCGCAGGAAGGTCAGGTAGCTGCCGTCGGGTGCGCGGTGGGCCCAGAGGTCCTCATAGGCCCCGTCGATTCCCGGGTGAGAGAGGCGGCGCACGTTCGTGCCGTCGCGCCGCGCGGTCCACAGCACGGCGGATGCCGCGCTGTCGTTCGGCGGTCCGAAGGGCGCCTTGACCAGCGCGAAGGACAAGCGGGTGTTGGTCAGCCAGGTGGGGCCGATCGCGGCCACGCACGGATCCGAGCAGCCGACGTCGACCGTGTGGTCCTGACGCCCGTTGGGTCGGACCAGTCGCACGCTCGCCGTGTCTGGGGTGTCGCGTTCGTAGGCCACCCATGCACCGTCGGGTGAGATCTGGGCGTCGACGTCAACGGCATCGGGGAGCGCGGCTGTGAGCACTCTCTGGTGGCTCCCGTCTGCGCGAGCGACCATGAGGTGTTCCGAACCGGAGGCCTCCCGCGTGGTCCACACGATGATGCCCTCGGTCGACGGCCGGCCACCGTGGTGGTCGCGGGCCGAGGCCTGGGGCGCGACGAGGGCGGTGCAGGCCAGTGCGGCAACGGCTGACAGGACGATGGTCTTGCGGTCCATGTGCGGCTCTCCTCTCGGACGACTCGGGTCAACTGGGCATCGAGTGTCGTAGCTCCCAGACCCGGAGGTCCCCCGGCAGGATCCTCAAGGGCAGCGCGGCATCCTCGTGAGCGGTTTCCCAGGCGCGCACATCTCCGGGACTGACGTCTGTGGGGACGGTGGGGGTGGACGACGGATTGTGGCGCATTGTCGACGAGGGAAGTGCGACGGTCGACCGCAGGCCTGACTGACCGGCTTCCGCAGTGCCGGCACCGGCGGCCAGCAGTCCGCCGGCCAGGGCGGCCGAGGCGACGAGGGACGTGATGCGGGTCGAGGCGAGCTCCATGACGATCCTCCGGGGTGGTCCCGGCCGTCGGCGTGGCGGCCGGGACCAACGATCGGGGACAGCGGTCGCGAACCGGTCGCCGCAGGGTCTCCGCCAGTCGCGAACCGGTCGCGAACGGGTCGCGGTCAGGTTGAGGAAGTCACCCGGAACTCGGGGCAGGAGGCGCGCACCGGGCGGCCGGGAAGGATAACGGCGGACTCGGCCGCACTGAGGTTGCGTCCCGCGGCCCGGCAGGCCGCCCCCACCCAGTCGCTCGGGGACGGCGAGACCTGCACGACATGGTGGTCCTCGAAGAAGACGCGCAGCGCTCGGCCGTCCGCCGAGAAGGTGAGCCACCCAGGTCCCCGCTCGTCCGTGACCGGCTGTCCGTAGGGTCGCCAGGTGCGCGTGTCCCACAGCATGACGTCGCCGTCCTCGCCCATGCTGGCGAGCAGTCGTCCGTCGGGGCTGACTTCCAGGTCCCTGACCCCGCCACCGGTGATCTGCCGTCGCGGCGCGACGTCCGTGAGGTCGGCGGCGGACAGCACGTGCAGCCAGCCCTTGGTCGTCGCCGTGACCAGGGTCGTGGAGTCCGACGACCAGGCCAGGGTCTCGGCGGCGGCATCGTCCTGCACCGCGACCGCGGCGCGTCGGTGTAGCTTCCCCGTGCTGAGGTCGACGACGACCACCTCCCCGTCGCGGGCCAGGGCGACCCACCTCCCGTCCGGTGACGCCTCCGCGCCGTTGGCCCCGGTCTGTCTGGGGATCTCCTCCATCGGCACCGGCTGGCCGACCAAGCGGGCCTGCGCCAGGTCGACGACGGCGTAGCCTCGTGCGCCGTTGACCACGGCGCGGCGGCTGTCGGGGGTGACGGCGATCCCGTAGGCCGGCCACGGAAGCTCGACCACTGCCCGCTGCTGCCTTGTCAGGGCATCGAAGATCACCAGCGCCCCGTGGTCTGTCAGCCAGGGCACCGACATCTGCCCAACGGGAGCGGACAGGTTTCCCAGGATGCCCACGATGGCGCTGCTGCCGTTCGGAGTCATGGCGACCGTCTCGACCTGGTGCTGGGCACCATCGGCCCAGCCGTCCACCCGGTCCCCGAGGTCGTCAACGAGCTGCCCGAGGTTTCGACCGGTGGCCGTGTTGGCCAGGAATGCCCTGTTCGAACCCTGCTCGGAGAAGTCCACGTACACGCCCAGGTGGGCGGCCAGGCTCGAGGAGCCCTGTACGGGCTCGGTGTCAGCCGGTCCCTCGGTGACGGGTGTTCTGATGCCGGTGAGGTCGAAGGCCACGCTGGTCCCGTCCTGCCCTGCGGTCCAGACCAAGTCGCTCTTCGCACCGGTGAAGACCAGGTCGTTGACCGGGCCGCTGTGCCCCACCATGGTGCGTTCCAGGGCCATGCTCTTCGGGTCGAGGACCAGCACCCCGTTCTCGACTCCGATCGCAGCCTTCGTCCCGTCCGGGCTCCAGGCGGCGGTCTCCACCTGCTCAGCCACCTCGACCGTCCTGGTGAGGTCCTTCAGGCTGTGACCGTCGACGACACGAAGGTCCGTTCCGACCGCCGTCTGGCGGCCGACGAGCACGCGGGACGCGTCGGGAGAGACGGCCAGCACGAGACCGTCGAGCCGGGCGGTTCCCCGCTCCGGGTGCGCCGGGTCGAAGACGAGACCATCGTCGCGCCCGCTCAGCCCGTCACGGCTGACCTTTCCGTCCGGCCAGACGTGGAGGAACACGGTGTGGAACTGCTGCGGCCACGAGACCGCTGACAGCACCCGGCCAGTCGCCGGGTCGAGCGTGAAGACGTGAGAGCGGGTGACGGTGACGAAGCGGCCGTCAGCGCGAAAGCCACCCCCGATGACGTTGGCCTTCGCACCGGGCGCCGCGGCAGCCAGCTCCGCCTCGCGCACCTGCCACTCGACCCGCCCGGTGGCCGCGTCGAAGCAGACGATCCCCCAAGCCCCCTCCCCCATCTCGGGAACAAGGACCCCTCGGCCGTCCGGGGTGACTGAAACGGAGGCGATGAATCCGGGTGCGGGCATGTCCGCTGACCAGCGGACCTGACCTGTCTGCGTGCTCACGGCGCTGACCCGATTTCCATTGAGGCCGAGGAACACGGCGGCACCATCTGGGCTGGTTGCGATGCGCGTGGCCTGGTCCGGAGTCCGGAGCCGGTGGACCACCCGCGGCTGACGGGCCAGCAGGGTGAGCAGGGCACCGTAGGTCTCGGGGCTCTGCTCGAGCATCGTGCCCTCGACGGCGGCGAGGAGCGCCAGGTCCGGTTGCTCGATGGTGAGCGCGGTCGCGGCCAGGCGTTGCGCATCGGCAGACTCCGAGGCCGCGCGAGCGTCCTGCCTCGAGCGCCAGGCCAGCATCCCCGCGACGAGGGCCAGAACGAGGACGCTGGCGATTCCGACGAGGAGCCGCCGCAGTCGCCGGTTCTGTTGCGCCGTGGCAGCGGTCCGTTCCTCGGCGTCGCGCTGCGCTGCGTCGACGGCATCCCGGCTGGCGGCCAGGAAGGTACGTTCGGTGCTGGTGAGTTCTTCGGGACGCGACTCCTCCACCTCGAGACCCGAGGCGAGCCGCGTGCCCGACCACAGCTCCGAGGGGTCGCGGTCGTCGTCCCACTCGGCCGCCGCGACCGCCAGTCGGCGCTGCACTGCACGCCCCGCCGCGTCCTCCTCCAGCCAGCCCCGCAGCCTCGGCCACTCCCGGAACAGCGCCTCGTGGGCGACCTCCACCGAGCCCTTGGACACGGTGAGCAGGCGGGCCCGGGCCAGATCCTCGACGACCGCCCGGATCGACGGTTGGGGAAGCGCCTCGAGCTCGGTCAGGGCGACGCGGCGGCGAGTGACCCCTGCGCCGTCGCCCGGGCCGGTCAGTCGCAGCAACAAGGTGCGAGCGGTCGCGCGCTCGGCGGGCGGGAGGCTGGCGTACGACTCCTCGGCGAGCGTGGCGATCGCGCCGCTCAGGCCGCCGAGTGCGACGTAGGCCAGGTAGGTGAGAGCACCGTCCTCTCGCCGCTCCCACATCTGGGTCATCGCGGTGGAGAGCAGCGGAAGCAGCCCGGGCTCCTGCCCCGCGTCGCTGACCACGGTGTCGGCGAGCCCGTCCTCGAGGATGAGCCGTCCCACCGCGGCCGGACGCTCGACGGCCCGGCGGATCTCCGCGGGCGTCATCGGACCGACGAACACGGTTCCGTCGGTGAGCAAAGAGCGGAGCGCCTCGTGCTCGGTGGCCTCGCCCAGGAAGTCGGCGCGTACGCCGAGGACCACCGTGACGGGGGAACGCGGGTCAGTGGCAAGCTCGCTGAGGGTGTCGAGGAACTGCCGTCGCTCCGCGGCTTCGGAACACACCGTCCACGCCTCCTCGAACTGGTCGACGACGAGGAGGACCCGGCTGCTGTCGTCGTCGACGCGGTTGACGAGGTTGGTGAGCAGGTCGACGTCCTCCCTCGATGCCTGCCCGAGGGCGCCACGTGCGAGCTCCTTCATCGGGTGCTGTCCGGGCCGCATGGTGACGACCGGCCACGCCGCGCTTCCCGGCAGCACGTCCCGGCGGAGCACGGCCAGGAGCCCGGCCCGCAGCGCCGAGGACTTCCCCGATCCGGAGGCGCCGACCAGGGCGAGCAGCCGGGTCGCCGCCAGGCGTGCAACCAGCTCGGCGACGAGCCGCTCGCGGCCGGAGTACCAGCGCGCGTCCTCGATGTCGTAGGCCGCCAGGCCGCGCCACGGGCACGTCGCCGGGTCGGCCGGCCCGAGCACCGTCGTCGTGTTCTGGAGGAGGGCGACGTTGTCCGCGAGCTCCGCCCTGGCGCTGGCCAGCCGGACCGTCGATGCTCCGGTGGCTGCGGCGGCGACCTCGACCCCGCGCATGGCGCGTTCGCGAGCGGCGTCGATGGCGGCGTCGTGCACTGCCCCCGGCCAGCCGCCCGACCGGCGTCCCACCTCTTGCGTCACGACGTCGACGACGTCAGGGGGCATGTAGTCGGCCACGATCTCCCGAACGTGGCGCGCCTCGAGGGGTGCGAGGTCGATGACGTCGGCCTCTGCGGCCACCCCGGCGACGGGGCCGGCCAGCCGCAGGACGAGGGTCGCTGGACCAGCGGATGGCGCGTGGTCGGCGACCAGCAGCCTCAAGCCCTCGGCCGCCGCGGTGGATGCCGGTGCGGCGGTGAGCGGCCCGGCATACCCGACCTCGGCACCCTCCCTTGCCACCTCGGCCGCGAAGGCTGCCGCCAGGGCGCTACCGCCGGCACCTACCGGCCCGCGGACCACGATGGTGCTGGGATGGCCTCGCACGCCGCGCTGCCACGCGTCACGCAACCGCTGCAGCTCCGCATCCCGGCCGAGGAGCGCACGGGCCGGTCGCAGCTCGAGGGGAAGGGTTGACCGCGCCGTGGGCTGTCCGAGGCTCGGGTCGTGCGCCAGCACCCGGGCGTGCACCGATCTCAGGCCGGCTCCGGGGTCGACGCCCAGCTCGTCGGAGAGCAGGGTCCGCGCGCGTTCGTAGGCTCCGAGCGCGTCACCCTGCCGTCCACTTCGGTAGAGCGCCGTCACGAGCATCTCCCAGAGCCGCTCCCGGTGGGGATAATCACCGACGAGCTGCTCGAGCTCGGGGACGGACTCGGCGGCGCGGCCCAGTGCGAGGTCAACTGCGACCTGGTCCTCGGTGACCGCCAGCCGCAGTTCCTCGAGCCGGCGCGCCTCGGCGTGGGCGAAGCTCGCGTCAAACCCCGCGTAGGCCGGCCCGCGCCAGAGAGCGAGTGCCTCCTCGAGGGTGCGGCCGGCGCTGTCGGGCCGGCCGTCGGCGAGCGCCAGCTGCCCGATCCTGGCGAGGCGTGTGAAGCGCTCGGCGTCGACCTGGGCGGGGTCGACAGCCAGCCGGTATCCGGGCCCGTCTGTGACCAGGACCGCCGGGGCTCCGGACCGGTGCGGCTCGAGCGCGTTGCGCAGCCGCAGGACGAAGGTCTGCAGTGACTTGGCGGCGCTGACCGGCGGGTCGTCGTCCCAGAGCGTGTCGATCAGCTCGCTCGTCGTGACCAGCCTCCCCGAGGCCGCGACGAGACGGGCGAGGAGCAACCGCTCCTTGCCTCCTCGAATCTCGATGGGGCCGTTGACGTCCTCGACACGCAGCGGACCCAGGACCGAGACGTCCACGTTCTCACGGTAGAGGAGCTGCTCCACGAAGGACATACCTTTCCAAGGCGGGCCGGCCTGCGGCGAGGATCGGAAGCGCTTCTCGCGGCGTTGACCGCTGCACTACCCCGGCACGGTCTCGCGCCGCGGTCGCGTCCTGGTCGCGAACCAGTCGCGAAGGCCCGGGCATCCACCATCGAGCACGAGGACCTCGAGCTCGACCAGAGAACGCGCCGTATGCCGGTCGTCCCGCGTGTTTCCTACTCTCGACAGACCGGGGCGGTCGTCCGGCGCACGATGAGCGACGGGGCGAGCCTGGTGTGCGGCTCACCGGACGTCTCGCCGTCGAGCTGCCCACACAGGTGGGCCGCGGCCCGGGTGCCCAGCTCCTGGAGGGGTTGGCCCACCGTGGTGAGGCCGATGGGCCGGATGCCGGCCAGCCGGGTGCCGTCGTAGCCCACGACCGAGACGTCCTCCGGCACGTCCAGGCCGCGGTCGACCACGGCCGCCATCGCCCCCATCGCCGCGAGGTCGTTGACGACGAACAGGGCGGTCGGCGCCTCCGCGCGGGCAAGCGCCTCGAACGCCCCCCGGTAGCCACCGTCCTCGGTGAACGACCCCGCGACCACGAGCGCCGACCGCCCCAGCCCGTGCCGGTGCATCGCCTCGCGGTAGCCGCGGCGACGGTCCCGGGCGACCGAGCTCGGCCCCCCGGCGACGAAGGCGATCCGCTCGTGGCCCAGCGAGACAAGGTGGTCGACGGCCAGCCCGGCCCCCACGACGTCGTCGTTGCTCATCGACGCCAGGTGGGGGATGCCGCGGTGCTCGCTGCCGATGATCACGGCGGGGCAGTCGGTGGTGAAGGCTCGGTCCGCGCCGTCGGGCAACCGGTGACCCACGGCGATGATCCCCTCGACCCGGAACTCCAGGAGCTTCTCGAGCTCGGCCCGCTCGGCGGCGGCATCCTCACTGCCGACCACGACGATGGTGCGGTAGTCACGGCGCCGCGCCTCGGCCTGGACCGCGTCGAGCACGTCGGCGGTGATCGGGTTGTGCAGGTCGAGGACGAACACCCCGATCGTGCGGGTGCGGTGCGCGACGAGGGCGTGGGCGGCTGCGTTGCGCCGGTAGCCCAGCTCCTCGGCAGCGGCGAGGATGGCCTCCCGCGTCTCGGGCGCGACCCGGGGGGCGTTCTGCAGGGCCAACGAGACCAGCGACTTGGAGACCCCGGCCCGTGCCGCGACGTCCCGGATCGTGGGGCGAGGCACCTGCCGCACCTGCCCCACCCGCCCCGGCGTGGTCGGGTCCGCGCCGGTCGGCATCACACGCCGCGACGTTGGGAGGCCACGCCCGCCTGGTGCGCGGTCCGCGCCTCGCGCACCGTGTCGAGCTCGCTGACCTCGGGCACGCCCACCTGCCAGAACAGGCCACCCTCGGTCCAGTCGGACTCGCGCACGTCGACGACGATGACGCTGGTGCGGTCGTGGGTGCGTGCATCGTCGACCGCGGCCTCCAGCTCGGCGATCGAGCCCGCCCGGCTCGCGTGGGCCCCGAGTGCGGCGGCGTGCGCGACGAAGTCGACCCTGACGTCCGAGCCGGGCCCGGTGGAGTCCCGGAGCATGTTGTTGTAGGAGTTGCCTCCCTGGTTCTTCTGGAGCCGCTCGATGACCGCGAACCCGCCGTTGTCGCAGACGATGACGACCATCTTCTTCCCCGAGAGCACCGAGGAGTAGATCTCGCTGTTGAGCATGAGGTAGGAGCCGTCGCCGACGAGCGCGAAGACCTCGCCGGCACTGTCCTCACGGGCGAAGGCCGCTCCCCAGGCGCCCGCGATCTCGTACCCCATGCACGAGAACCCGTACTCGCAGTCGAAGCTCGCCACCGACCGGCTCAGCCAGTTGACGTTGACCTCACCCGGGAGACCCCCCGCCGCTGCCACGACGTAGTCCTCGGCCCGCGCCCGCCGGTGCACCGCACCCACGACCTGGGCGTAGCTGAGCGGCAGGCCTCCGTCGTCGGCGACCCGACCGGCGACGAACTCCAGCAGCCGCTGCTGCAGCGCCGTGCCGCGGTCGGTCCACCGCTGGGGCGCGGACCAGTCGCCGAGCAGGGCCGACAGCTCCACCAGGCTCTCGCGCGCATCGCCCACCACCGGGGTCGCGAGGTGCTTGGTGGCGTCGAAGCGCGCCGTGTTCAGGGCCACGATGCGGGCCCGGTCGTCGAAGAGAGTCCACGACCCGGTGACGAAGTCGTTGAGCCGGGTCCCCACGGCGATCACGACGTCGGCCGCCGCGCACGCCTCGTTGGGCTCGGCCGCGCCGGTGACCCCGACCGGCCCGGCATACCGAGGGTGGTCGGCGAGCAGGGAGGACTTGCCGGCCACGGTCTCGACCACGGGGATGCCGTGCCGCTGGGCGAAGTCCCCCAGCTCGGTCTCCGCGAGCGAGTAGTGGACGCCACCGCCGGCCACGATCACGGGCCGCTCGGCCGCGCGCAGGGCCGCGGCCGCCGCCACGAGCTCCTCACGGTCGGCCCTGGGGCGGGGTACCCGGTGCACGACCGGCTCGAAGAAGCTCTCCGGGTAGTCGTAGGCGGTCGCGGCGACGTCCTGGGGCAGGCCGAGGAAGGCCGGGCCGCAGTCGGCGGGGTCGAGCAGGGTGCGGGTCACCTGCGGGAGGGAGGTGAGCAGCTGCGCCGGGTGGCTGATCCGGTCCCAGTAGCGCACGACCGGGCGGAAGCTGTCGTTGACGGTGGTCGTGGGGTCGCCGAAGTGCTCGACCTGCTGGAGCACCGGGTCGGGGAGCCGGGAGGCGAACGCGTCACCCGAGATGAACAGTGCCGGAAGGCGGTTGGCCATTGCGACACCCGCGGCGGTGACCATGTTGGTCGCCCCGGGCCCGATCGAGCTCGTGCACACCATGACCTGGCGCCGTCTGGTCGCCTTGGCGAAGCCCACTGCCGCCAGACCCATCCCCTCCTCGCTCTGGCCGCGCCAGACGGGGATCTCCTCGCGGTGCTGCTCGAGGGCGTGGCCCAGGCTGGTGACGTTGCCGTGGCCGAAGATCGCGAACACCCCCGGGTATAGCGGCACCTCACGGCCGTCGACCTCGGTGCGCTGGGCGACGAGGTAGCGCACGAGCGCCTCTGCGGTGGTGATGCGCACGGTGCTCATCGGGCGCCTTCCTTCAGGTCGTTGACGCTCTGCCACCCGCGGGTCTCCCACGAGTCGATGAGGGCCTGCTGCACGCTCACGACGTCCACCGCCTCGGCGAACCCGGGGCTGAAACCGGCACCGGTCGCCAGGGCCTCGAGGAAGGCGTGGTCCTGGATCGTCACGAGGTCCTCGAAGCCGATGCTGTTGGCCTGGCCGGGCACGAAGGCGCCGTGGAACGGGAAACGCTCACCGCCGAAGATCGTGGTGTAGCCGGAGTCCGGTGAGTCGGTGACCTCGTAGTACTGGAGCTCGTTGATCCGCTCGTGGTTCCAGGCCAGCGAGCCCTTGGTGCCGTAGACCTCGAAGGCGTTCTGGCTCTCGGGCCCGACGACGGTGCGGCTCGCCTCGAAGGTCCCGGTCGCGCCGCCCTCGAAGCGGCACAGCATCGACGCGAAGTCCTCGTTCTCCACGGCGCCCGTCGGGTCCTCCGGCCGGCCGACGCCGTAGTGGCTGGCCGCTCCGGTGGGGATCGGCCTGCGGGGGATCGTCGTGTTGGCCATCCCGACGACCTCGGCGACGGGGCCGACGAGGAACTGGGCCATGGCCACCGAGTGGCTGAGGATGTCGCTGCTCACGCCGTAGCCCGCCTGCTCCAGGAAGAAGCGCCAGGTGAGCAGGCCCATCGGGTCGCTGCCGTACATCGACAGGAACCGGCCGCGGTAGTGGGTGATCTCCCCGAGGGCCCCGCTGGCGATGAGGTCCCGGGCGTGCAGCACCAGGGGTGACCACAGGTAGCAGTACCCCACACCGGTGGCCACTCCCGCGGCGCTCGCGTGCCCCAGCGCAGCCACCGCGTGCTCGGGCTTGCCGCCGATCGGCTTCTCGCTGAAGACGGCCTTCCCGGCGGCGGTCGCGGCCTCGATCATCGGCAGGTGCAGCATGTTCGGTGCGGTCACCCACACCGCGTCGACGTCCGGCGCGGTGACGGCCTCGCGCCAGTCGGCAGTCGCGCGCTCGAACCCGAAGTCCGAGGTGGCCTGCCGACGACGGTCCTCGACCGGGTCGGCGCAGACCACGAGGCGCGGGTCGTAGGACCGGTCCGGGAAGTGCCCGGGGATGCGGCGCGCGGATCGGGAGTGGGCCTGACCCATCCAGCCCAGCCCCAGCACGGCGATGCGGATCTCCTTCTTCATCGGGCCACCCGCCCGGCCGCGGAGGTCATGGGCAGGCGGGGGTCCTGGCCCTGCTGCTCCCACTCCTCGCGGATCCAGTGGTGGTCGGGGTCGTCACAGAACGCCATGGTGCGCTCGGCACCCGGCCCCGCGAGCACGTTGAGGAAGTACATCGGGTACTCCGGCTGCGCCGTCGACGGCCCGTGGTAGCCGGCGGCGACGATGTGCACGTCCCCGTCGAGCACGGTCACGGTCTCGTCGGAGGACCCGTCCACCGTGTAGACCCGGAAGAGCCCCTGCCCGTGGGGGTGGCCGTGCGGTGCGTCGAGGCGACCCATCCGGAAGTAGTAGATCTCCTCGTTGGTCGGCTCGCAGTCACCGATGCCGTCGTGCCGGTGGGGCGGCCACGACGAGACGTTGCCCCCCGGGGTGAGCACCTCGCAGACGTTGATCCGGTCGGCACCGGTGAAGGAGTCGGGGGTGGCGATGTTGGTGACCTGCCGGGACGCTCGACCTCCGCCCCGGACCTCGACCGGCACCTCCTGCGCGGGCGTCACGCGCAAGGGGAAGGTCTCGCTGGCCCGAGCGGTGCACAACGCGACCTCACCGGAATCCCCGCTGATCGTGACGTCCGACCCGAGCGGCAGGTACACCCAGTCGGAGACGGCCGCGAAGACCCCGCTCCGACCCGTCAGCGTGTGCGTCGCACCGTCGATGGTGACGCGGACGTCGGTGGCCGACAGGGGGACGAGCACTCCTTCGACCCCCTCGAGGACGCGGGATGCCGTGCCGGCGGTGAGGTCGAACACCTCGAGCCCGCTGTAGTCCCACCCGGCCCCTTCGGGGGTCACGGTGACCAAAGTGTCCTGGGTCGCCAGGGCTCCGGCGCGGTAGTGGTTGCTCACGATGGGTTCTCCTCGAAAGTCGTTGCAGCAGAGGGGTGGACGAGACGGGCGGCGCGGCCCACGGCGTCGGCGACGCTGAGGACCTCGGGGTAGAGCAGCGCGCGACCGGGCACCAGGCCGCGGATGTTGTGCACCTCCAGGGCACGCTCCCACCCGCCGAAGACACGGTCGTGCTCACGGCCGGCGTCACCACCGAGCAGCAGGATGGGGCAGGTCGTCGCGGCTGCGACGCGCCCCGGGTCGGCGGTGGCCGGGATCTTCAGCCAGGTGTGGGCCGAGGACGAGCCGAGCCCGCTCGCGATGGCGACGGTGCGGATCAGGGCGTCCTCCGACGGGTCGAGCTCGAGCCCGCCGCCGACGCGCCTGCGGTAGGGCAGCGGCTCGACCAGGGCCATGGTCCCGGCATCCGCCAGGGCGGTCACGACCCGGGCGACCGTCTCGATGGTGCGCGCCACGCTCGGGTCGGTGGGTTCGATGCGCAGCAGGGTCTTGCCGCCGTCCAGGCCCAGGGACACGACGTGCTCGGCGTCGTAGGCCGTGACCCGGTCGTCGAGCTCCCAGTCGGCCCCGGCGATGCCACCGCGGTTCATCGTGCCGACAGCCAGGCGGCCGTCCAGGGCACCGAGGAGCGCGAGGTCCTCCAGGACGTCGGCGCTGCCCAGCACGCCGTCGACCCGGCGGTCCGCCAGCCCGGTCAGGAGCCGGTCGAGGAGCGAGCGGCGATCTGCGGCAGCCATCGGGTCGGACCCGATCGCGAGCTTGCCGCGCGAGGTGTGGTCGGCGGCGAGCAGCAGCATCCGGCCGTCCTCACCGACCAGCGGACGACGCGGTCGGCTCGCCAGCGACTGGCGCAACCGCCGTGGCTCCCGCACCCGGGCGTCGACGAGGGAGTGGAAGTCCTTGTCGCTCAGGACCATCTCGTGCTCAGCCACGGCCCACGACCTCCTGCTCGTGCGTCGACGCCTCGAAGGCCTCGAGCTCGGGGAGGGTCGGCATGGCGTCCGCGCAGGTGAGCCGGGAGGTCACCAGCGCGCCCGCGGCATTCGCGATCGCGCCGATGCGGGCGAGCGGCCAGCCGCCCACCAGGCCGGCCGCGAGGGCCCCACCGAACGCGTCGCCGGCCCCGGACCCACAGCGCACCTCGACGCGGATCGGCTCGACCACCACGCGCTCATCAGCAGAGGCGAGGAGCACCCCGTCGGGGCCCATCTTCACGACGGCGACCCGCACCCCGCGGGCCAGCAGCACGTCGGCGGCCTCGTGCGGGTCGGACGTACCGAGCGCCATCTCGCACTCGCGGCGGTTGCCGACCACCACGCTCGAGAGCGCGATCGCCTGCTTGGCGGTGGCGGTGGCCTCGGAGAGGTCTGCCCACAGGGTCGGGCGCAGGTCCAGGTCGAGCACGGTGTGCGGTCGGTCGGACCGGCGCTCCATCCAGTGCAGCGCCGTGCGCGCCGTCGCCCCGGCCGCGAGGGCCGCGCCGCTCACCCACAGCACGCCGCAGGTGTCCAGCGTCCGGTCGTCGACGGCATCCGCCTCGATCGCGGTGTCGGGCGCGTCGGGCGCCCGCAGGAAGGTGAGCGTCGGCTCCGCGGGGTCCTCCAGGGCCACGAGGACCACCGGGGTGCGGCCGCCTTCCGTGCGGGCCACGTAGCGGGTCTGCACCCCGAGGGCAGCGAGCCGACCCCTCGCGTAGTCCCCCAGCGGGTCGTCGCCGACGGCGGTGACCAGGGCCGATGCCAGGCCCAGCCGGGCGCCGGCGACGGCGACGTTGGTGGGACTGCCCCCGATCGACTTGACGAACGTCTGCGGGTCGAGGAAGGAGGCGTAGGGCTCCTGGGCGTAGAGGTCGACGCTGACGCGACCCAGCGCCAGCAGGTCGAGCGCCCCCGCGGTCACGCGCCCTGCTCCAGCAGGGGCGCCACGACGTCGTGGAGGAAGCGCATCGAAGACTGCACGTCGGTGACCGGCCCCTCGCCGTCGCCGGGCAGGTCACCGGTGATGGCCGTGTCCTGCTCGATGACGTACCAGCCCTCGTAGCCGGCCCGCTCCAGGGTGAGCACGACGTCGGCGAGCGCGAGGTCGCCCTGGCCCAGCGGCGGGAACAGCCCGGCCTGCACGCCCTCCATGATGGACGTCGAGCGGTCGAGCATCCTGGGCACCAGATCCATGCGGACGTCCTTGAGGTGCACGTGCCCGACCCGGTCGGCGGCCCGGCGCGCGAACTCCACGGGGTCGGTTCCGCCGATGGCGAGGTGTCCGGTGTCCAGGCACCAGTCGACGTCGCAGTCCTGCAGGACCCGCTCGACGTCCTGTGTGGTCTCCACGACCGTCTGAAGGTGTGGGTGCAGCACCTGTCGCAGTCCGTGGTCCGCGCAGATGGTGTCGACCTCGCCGAGCATCCGCACGAGGTGGCCGTGCTCCGCACGATCCAGGGGGCGGGGCGTCGACCAGTCGTCGTCCATGACCGGGCAGGAGACGAAGGTCGAGGCCCCCGAGAGGCTGAAGAGGCCGGCGACCTCGCGGACCCGGGCGAGCTCGTCCTGCCGGCGCGCGGGGTCGTGCAGCACCAGAGGGGTGAACCCGCCGATGAGGGACATCCCGTGTCCGCCCAGAACGTCCCGGATGCCGGTGGGCTCGGTCGGGAGGAACCCGGGGGCGCCGTACTCGGTCGCCGTGATGCCGAGGTCGGTCATCTCGGTGAGGACCCGGTCCGTGGGGAGCATCTGCCCCCACCCGGGCACCTCGCAGATGCCCCAGGAGATGGGGGCGGACGCGATGCGGTCGACGAAGGTCATGCGGGGGCTCCTGTGCTGAACGGGCCGCGACGGGTCGCGGTGCTGGAACGGTCCAGCAAGCATGCCACGCACCCGGTGACGTCTGCAAGGGGGAGCCGCGAGCCACGTCTCGCGCAACGTCCGGCAGGTTGGCCCGTGGGGGTGACACCTGCCGGACGCACGGTCACGGAGGAGTCAGCCGGCCACCGTGAAGGCCGCCCGGAAGGCCTCGACGGCCGCCATGGAGTCGCCACTGGCGAAGGCCTCCAGGCCGATCGTCCCCCGGTAGCCCATCGCGGCGAGGGCACGGGCCACCGCCGGGTAGCTGATCTCCCCGGTGCCCGGCTCACAGCGGCCCGGCACGTCGGCCACCTGGATCTCACCGATCCACGGCAGCGCGTCGCGGCACAGCTCGATGAGGTTCCCCTCGCCGATCTGTGCGTGGTAGAGGTCGAGCATCATCCGCAGGTGCGGGCTGTCGACCGAGGCGACGAGGGCCAGCGTGTCCTCGGCGCGCGCGAAGGGCACGCCGGGGTGGTCGACGGCGAGGTTGAGGTTCTCCAGCACGAACTGCACGCCGTGACGCTCCCCCAGGTCGGCCACCCGGAGCAGCGTCTCGCGGGCCGCGACCCACATCGCTCCGGTGACCCGCTCCACCGGGACCACCGGCAACCCGTTCGGGTCCAGTCCGGTGCCGTGCAGGTTCAGTCGCGGGATGCCGAGGCGCTGGGCGACGGGGATCGACTCCTCGGCGGTGGCCAGCAGGTCGGCCACGGCATCCGGCTCCACCAGCCCGCCGCGCAGGTAGCCGGTCATCGAGGAGAAGACCGCACCCTCCTCCCGCAGCGCCACGAGCTCGTCGATGTCGTGCCGCGTCCAGTCCCAGATCTCGACCTGCACGTCGAGCTCGGTCAGCCGGCGGACCCGCTCGGGCACGGGGAGGTCACGAAAGACCATCTCCGCACAGACGGCCAGGGCGAAGGGGCCATGGGCTCCGCGGGTCGTCGGCATCGCGTCTCCAGTCTCCGGGGCGGGAGCAGTTCCCAGGTGGTCCTTCGTCCGCTAGTCTATATGTCAGGACATTCGGACACAACGAGGGAGAACGCCCATGGCCGGAGCAGCCGAGGCGGTGGCCGCGACGCGGTCGCCGCTCCTGACGATGACGCAGACCACGCCCACCGCGCTGTGGAACGACAGCGCCGATCCCGAGGAGCTGACCGCCGCGATCGGCTGGGGAGCCGTCGGCGCCACGTGCAACCCGGTCATCGCCCTCGCGGCCATCCGCGGCGACCAGCCGCGCTGGGAGGGTCGCATCCGTGAGCTCGCCGATCAGCGGCCCACCGCGACCGAGTCGGAGATCGGCTGGAGGGTCGTGGAGGAGGTCTCCCTGGAGGCGGCCGCGCTGCTGGCCCCCACCTTCGAGGAGCACGGCGGGCGCAACGGCCGGCTGTCGATGCAGACCGACCCACGACTGCGCCGCGACGCCATGGCGCTCGCCGACCAGGCCGAGCACTTCGCGTCCCTGGCCCCGAACATCATCGTCAAGATTCCCGCGACGTCGGTGGGTGTCGTCGCGATCGAGGAGGCCACCTACCGGGGGGTGAACATCAACGTCACCGTGTCGTTCACGGTCCCGCAGGCCCTCGCGACGGGCGAGGCGATCGAGCGCGGTCTGGTGCGACGTGAGGCCGAGGGCCTCGACGTCTCCGGCATCGGCCCCATCGTGACGATCATGGTCGGCCGCCTCGACGACTGGCTCAAGGAGGTCGTCTCGCGCGACGGCATCGAGATCGACCCCGACCACCTCGAGTGGGCCGGTGTCGCTGCGGTCAAGCGCGCGTACGCGCTGTTCCAGGAGCGCGGCCTGCGGGCCCGGGTCCTCGCCGCCGCCTACCGCAACCAGCTGCAGTGGACCGAGCTCGTCGGCGGCGACATCGTGCTCTCGCCGCCCTTCGCGTGGCAGCAGAAGTTCCAGGACAGCGGCGTGGAGCCGACGCCCCGCATCGACATCCCGGTGGACCCCGAGACGATCGCCGCGCTGGAGACGATCGAGGACTTCCGTCGCGCCTACGAGCCCGAGGGGATGACCCCCGAGGAGTTCGACGACTTCGGCGCCACGCGAAAGACGCTGCGGCAGTTCCTCGCCGCCGACGAGGAGCTCGACCAGCTCGTGCGCGACGTCATCACGCCCGCCCCCTGACGGGCACGAGGCGGGATGCCGCGCGGCAACCGCACGACTCCAGTCGTCACGCAGAAGACCGAGCGACACGCACCAACAGGTGCGTGGCCTCCGGTCTTGTGCGTGACCGTCCCACGTGGCCGGCCCCTGTTGCACCCTCGACCCCGATGACGCGTCGGGGTCAGCCGCCGGAGGGCTCCCGGACCTCCTCGCGGTCGACCTCGCCGTCGACGAGATCCTCTGCGGCGCGCACGAGCAACGGGTGCAGGCTGGTATCGCCCCATCGGATCCGGGCCAAGAGGTCCTGACGCATTCGCGGGTCCCAGAACTTGCGGATGTGCGTGGCGATCTCCTTCGCCGCCTTCTCCGGGGGCAGCACCTCGAAGTTGCGGACCAGGTCGTGCCCGAGTCGCACGACCGGTGGCTCGTCATGACTCACGGGATGCTCACCTGCGCCAGGACCGCGCCGGGGCGCCCACGACACCGCGGTGCGCAGGGCTCACGGCCTCGGCGCTCGCGGCCGCCCGGGCCGCCTCGGTCACGACCTCCACCTGGACGGCGGTCACCTTGTACTCCGGGCAGTTCGTCGCCCAGTCGGAGTTCTCGGTCGTCACGACGTTCGCTCCGGTGACCGGGTGGTGGAACGTCGTGTAGACGACACCGGCCGGCATCCGGTCCGACACCAGAGCGGTGAGCCGGGTCGTGCCGACGCGCGAGGACAGCTCGACGACGTCGCCCGAGGCGATCCCTCGCAGCTCGGCGTCGGACGGGTGGATCTCGAGCACGTCCTCGGGGTGCCAGGTGGAGTTCGGCGTCCGCCGGGTCTGCGCCCCGACGTTGTACTGGGAGAGGATGCGTCCCGTCGTAAGCACCAGTGGGAAGCGGCGGTTGGCCCGCTCGGTCGTAGGCACGTACACGGTCGCGGTCAGCTGCCCCTTCCCACGCACGAACTCCCCGACGTGCATCGTCGGCGTGCCGTGCGGTGCCGCGTCCGTGACCGGCCACTGCATTGAGCCCTCGGCGTCCAGGCGGGCGAACGACACTCCGGCGAACGTCGGTGTCGTGGCGGCGATCTCGTCCATGATCTCCGACGGCGCGGCATACGACATCGGGTACCCCATCGCCGTCGCGATCTCGCAGACGACCGCCCACTCGTCCTTGCCGACCCGCGAAGGCATGACCGGCCGCACCCGGTTGATGCGCCGTTCGGCGTTCGTGAAGGTGCCGTCCTTCTCGAGGAACGAGGCCCCGGGGAGGAAGACGTGCGCGAACCGGGCCGTCTCGTTGAGGAACAGGTCGTGCACGACGACGAGCTCCATCGCCCGCAACGCGGCCTCGACGTGCGCGGTGTTGGGGTCGGACTGGGCGATGTCCTCGCCCTGCACGTAGAGCCCCTTGAACGACCCGCCGACCGCCGAGTCGAACATGTTGGGGATGCGCAGGCCCGGGTCGGCCTGGATCTGCACGCCCCAGAGCGACTCGTAGATCTCGCGCACCTCGGGCCGCGAGACGTGGCGGTAGCCCGGCAGCTCGTGCGGGAAGGAGCCCATGTCGCAGGAGCCCTGGACGTTGTTCTGTCCGCGCAGGGGGTTGACGCCGACTCCCTCGCGCCCGAGGTTGCCGGTGAGCATGGCCAGGTTGGCCATCCCCATGACCATCGTCGAGCCCTGGCTGTGCTCGGTGACCCCGAGCCCGTAGTAGATCGCCGAGTTCGGTCCGGCGGCGTACAGCCGGGCGGCAGCGCGCAGGTCGGATGCCGGGATGCCGGTCTCGTCCTCGGTGGCCTCGGGCGAGTGCTCCGGTCGCGCGATGAACTCGAGGTAGGTGTCGGCGTCCTCGCAGCGCGAGCGCACGAAGCCCTCGTCCCACAGCCCCTCGGCCACGATCACGTGGCACATGGCGTTGACGAACGCGACGTTGGTGCCGGGCCGCACGGGCAGGTGGAAGGCGGCCTCGACGTGCGGCGAGCGCACCAGGTCGATGCGGCGCGGGTCCGCGACGACCACCCGCGCCCCGGCCCGCAGACGGCGCTTCATCCGCGAGGCGAAGACCGGGTGCGCATCGGTCGGGTTGGCACCGATGACGAGCATCACGTCGGCCGAGTCGACCGAGGCGAAGTCCTGCGTGCCGGCCGAGGTACCGAACGCGTGGTTGAGGCCGTAGCCGGTGGGAGAGTGGCACACCCGTGCACAGGTGTCGATGTTGTTGTTGCCGAAGGCCGCCCGTACCATCTTCTGGACGACGTAGACCTCCTCGTTGGTGCAGCGGGAGGAGGAGATGCCCCCGATGGAGCCGACCCCGTGCTGGGCCTGGATGCCGCGGAAGCCGGACGCGACGCGCTCGATGGCCTCCTCCCAGGACACGACCCGCCAATCGTCGTCGATGGTCTCCCGCGCCATCGGCTCCATCTGTCGGTCGTCGTGCGAGGTGTACCCGTAGGCGAAGCGGCCCTTGACGCAGGAGTGCCCCTCGTTGGCCCCACCGTCCTTCCACGGCACCATCCGCACGACACGGGTCGCCTCACCCGCACCCTGCACCTCGGCCTTGAAGGAACAGCCGACCCCGCAGTAGGCGCAGGTCGTGATCACCGAGCGGGTCGGCATCCCGAGGTCGACGACCGACTTCTCGGTCAGGGCGTCGGTGGGGCACGCCTGGACGCACGCACCGCACGAGACGCACTCGGAGGAGAGGAAGTCGGTGCCCCCGGCGGTGATCCGCGAGTCGAAGCCGCGGCCCTCCACCGTCAGAGCGAAGGTGCCCTGGGTCTCGTCGCAGGCCCGCACGCAGCGCGAGCAGACGATGCAGGCCGTGGGGTCGTAGGCGAAGTACGGGTTGGACGTGTCAGCGGGCTCGTGGAGGTGCGACGCCCCGTCGAGGCCGTAGCGCACCTCGGCCACACCGGTCTCCAGGGCCAGGCGCTGCATCTCGCAGCTGCCGCGCGCACAGCCGGCGCAGTCGGTGGGGTGGTCGGAGAGGTAGAGCTCCATGACGCCGCGACGCAGCTGCTGCACCTGCTCGGTGCGCGTCGAGACGACCATGCCGTCGGCGCAGGGGGTCGTGCAGGAGGCGGGAGTGCCCTTCATCCCGTCGACCTCGACGAGGCACAGCCGGCACGACCCGAAGGCTGCGAGGGAGTCGGTGGCGCACAGCTTCGGGATCTTCACCCCGGCGACCCGGGCCGCTCTCATCACCGACGTGCCCGGCGCGACGAGCACGTCGCGCCCGTCGATGCTCACGTGGGCGCTGGCCTCACCCGGCACGAATGGCGTGCCGTGGTCGGGCGTCTCGGGTGCGGCCTGGTCGACGGTGGTCATGGCCGGGCTCCTCCATCGGTGCTCGTGGCTGACTCTGGCATGTGGTCGGTGACGGCGTGGGCGTCGGTCGGGGCGATGCCGAAGTCCTCGGGGAAGTGCTCGATGGCGCTGCGCACGGGCATCGGCGTCAGCCCGCCCATGGCGCACAAGGACCCCTTGGTCATCGTCGTGCAGAGGTCTTCGAGCAGCGCGAGCTGGGTGCGCCGCACGCCGTCGTCGGGAGCGGCGCGCACTCGGTCGATGACCTCCACGCCGCGGACCGACCCGATGCGACACGGGGTGCACTTGCCGCACGACTCCTTGGCGCAGAACTCCATCGCGAAGCGGGCCATGGCGGAGGCGTCCATCGTGTCGTCCCACACGACGACGCCGCCGTGCCCCACCATGGCGCCCGCCTCGGAGAACGCCTCATAGTCCATCGGGAGACCGAACCGGCCGGGCGGCAGGTAGGCCCCGAGCGGCCCCCCGACCTGCACCGCCTTGACCGGTCGTCCGGATGCCGTGCCGCCGCCGAACCCCTCGACGAGCTCGCCGAGGGAGATCCCGAAGTCCGCCTCGACGACCCCACCGCACGCGACGTTCCCAGCGAGCTGGAACACCTGGGTGCCGCGCGAGCGCCCCGTGCCGAGGGCGCCGTATGCCGCGCCGCCGTCGGCGAGCACCATCGGCACCGCCGCGAGGGTGAGGACGTTGTTGACGACGGTCGGCTTGCCGAACAGCCCGTGCAGGGCCGGGATCGGCGGCTTCGCACGCACCTCGCCCCGCTTGCCCTCGAGGGACTCGAGCATCGACGTCTCCTCGCCGCAGATGTAGGCGCCCGCGCCCACTCGCACGTCGAGGTCGAACCGCCGACCACTCCCGAGCACCGACTCGCCGAGCACCCCGTGGGCGTAGGCGATGTCGATGGCGCGTCGCAGCGTGCGGATCGCGTGGGGGTACTCCGAGCGAAGGTAGACGTATCCCTCGGCCGCACCCACCGCGACGGCCGCGATCGCCATCCCCTCGATGAGGGTGAATGGGTCACCCTCGATGAGCATGCGGTCGGCGAACGTGCCGGAGTCGCCCTCGTCGGCGTTGCAGCAGACGAACTTCACGTCGGCAGTGGCCGTGCGCACCGTCTCCCACTTGATCCCGGCGGGGAAGCCCGCGCCTCCGCGCCCGCGCAGGCCGGAGTCGGTGACCTCCTGGACGACGTGCTGTGGGTCGAGGGTGAGCGCGCGGTCGAGGCCGACGAGCCCGCCGTGGGCGCGGTAGGCCGCGAGGTCGGTGGGCTCGATCACCCCGACCCGGGCGAAGGACACCCGGTGCTGACGGGCCAGCCACGGGTGGTCGTCGACCACGCCGAGTGCGCGCTCGGTGGCGTCGAGGTCACCGGCGAGCAGCGCCCCCACCTCGCTCGGGTCGACGGTGCCGTAGCCCACCCGACCACCCTCGGTCTCGACCTCGACCAGCGGCTCGAGCCACAGCATCCCGCGGGAGCCGTTGCGGCGCACCGTGGCCCCGGCGGCGGTCAGGGCGTCGGCCACGGCATCCGCGCCGACCGCCACCGCAGCAGCGTCGCACGGCACCCACACCGTGGTGCTCATCGTCGCCACCCCCGGGTCAGCTCGTCGAGCCGGTCGGGCGTGAGGCGCGCGTGCACCGTGCCGTCGAGGGTGCCCGACGGGCCGAGCGCGCAGAGTCCCAGGCAGAACACCTCGCCCACCTCGGCGGCGGGGTCGGCGGCCCATCGATCGGTGGACCACGCGTGGAGGGACTCGGCGCCCCGGGCCTGACACGCCTCCCCGCGGCAGAGGGCCACGCGGTGCGCGGGCGGCGGCGTGCGCCGCAGGTCGTGGTAGAAGCTCACGACCCCGTGGACGTCGGCCCGGCTGAGGTTGAGCACGTCGGCCACGACGGCGATGTCGTCATCGTGGACGAACCCGTGCGTGGCGACCACCTCGTGCAGGACCGGGAGCAGGGGGCCGCGCTGGCTCCTGAGCGCCTCGGCGATGGCGCGCACCGAGTCGGCCCGCTCCTGGTCGGCCGGAGCCCGGACGGGGGCGGGGGTGGGTCCTCGCTGGCGCACGTCGGTGACTCCTCCACGATGAGTGTGACCTGGGTCGTCATGCTACGCCGGTGCAGCCCCAGCCGACCGGGTCGTCGCCACACCGGGACGTCGCCACACCGGGACCTTCACCTTCGCACCAGGAATGTTGTCCTGCGGAGGTGAAGGTCCCGGCATCAGGCGAGAAAGAAGGGACCCGGTCGGGTGGTCAGAAGGACGACCGCGGGACTCCCATGCCAGGGTCGACCTGCGCGGGCCCGGAGCTCGACGGCCGCACGTCGATGTCGAAGATCGACGTGGGGATGTAGACCGTCGAGCACGAGTTCGGGATGTCGACGACACCCGAGAGCCGGCCCTCGATCGGTGCGGCTCCGAGGATCATGTAGGCCTGCTCGGGTGAGTAGCCGAACTTCGACAGGTAGTCGATCGCGTGGAGGCAGGCTCGCTGGTAGGACAGGTGGGAGTCGAGGTAGCGCTGCTCGCCGTCGAGCGTCACCGACGTGCCGGAGAAGGCGATCCACTCGCTGAACTGCGGGTCCGTGGTCCCGGGCATGAAGATGGCGTTCTCCGAGACCCCGTAGGTGTCCATGCCGCCCTTGATGAGGTCGACGCGCAGGTCGATGAACCCGCCCATCTCGATGGCGCCGCAGAACGTGATCTCGCCGTCACCCTGGGAGAAGTGCAGGTCGCCCATCGAGAGGTTCGCGCCGTCGACGAAGACGGGGTAGAAGACTCTCGAGCCCTTGGTGAAGTTCTTGATGTCCTGGTTGCCGCCGTTCTCGCGCGGTGGCGCCGTGCGGGCCGCCTCGCCCGCCACCCGGGCGTGCTCGGACTGCGCGAGCGTGCCGAGGAGGGCCGAGTCGGGCTCTGGCGGCAACGCCAGGGGTGGCACCCGGTTCGGGTCGGTCGCGATGAGGGCGGCCTCCCGCGCGTTCCAGCGCGCCAGCAGCTCCGCGGAGGGCGCGGTGCCCATGAGGCCCGGGTGCACGATGCCGACGAAGGAGACACCGGGGACGTGGCGGGAGGTGGCGACACCGCCGCTGAAGTCCCAGATGACCTTGTAGGCGTCGGGGAACTGGTCGGTGAGGAAGCCGCCGCCGTGCTCCTTCGCGAAGATGCCGGTGTAACCCCAGCCCTGACCGGCGAGCGGTCCACTGTCCTCCTGGGGGATGGGTCCGACGTCGAGGATGTCGACGACCAGGAGGTCACCGGGCTGGGCACCCTCGACGGCCACCGGGCCGGAGAGGACGTGGACGGTGTTGAGCGGGGCGTTCAGGATGTCGTCGGCCGAGTCGTCGTTGACGATCGCCCCGTCGAACCACTCACGACAGTCCATCCGGAAGGAGTCACCGGGCTTCACGTGCACGTTGGCCGGCACCTCGGGGTGCCAGCGGTTGTGGCCCAGGTAGGTCTGGTCGGTGAACTTCTTCGTCGAGTCGAGCGGGAAGATCAGGTCGGGCATGTCGTGCTCCTTGGAATCGGGCGGCAGGGGGCCGCGAAGAGGTCAGACCATGGCCGGGGCGCGGGCACCCAGGCGTGAGCGGGCGAGGATGAACCCACCCACGTTGAGGACGGCGACGATGGCCGCCCAGGCGGCGTTGGGCAGTGCGTCCCACCAGCCGGTGAGGAGGAGGAAGGCCGGGACGGCCCCGGTGAACCACCCCTCCACTGCGGCGACGGCACCGGTCCAGGCCGTCAGGCCCTCCCGGTCCCGGCCCAGCAGCTGGAAGAACAGCCACCACAGGTAGGCCCAGAGCAGCCAGATGACGCCGAACGCGTAGTCCTGGTAGGTCACGACGTTGACCACGGCGTAGCCGACCGCCGCTATGACGACGAAGAGGGAGAAGAACCCGAGACCGGTGGCTTCGAACCCCCAGATGGTGTTCATCGCGACGTAGAGGTAGGTGAAGCCGAACAAGTAGAGGCCGGACGCACCGAAGATGACGTCGGTGTCGCCGCCCGCCGTGAAGATCAGGTAGGTGGGTGTGATGACTTGGAGCAGCCCGACGAAGATGTTCAGCGGGACCGCCCCGTTGCCGCGCACCCAACCGAGCAGCGCACAGCCGTTGATGAACAGGACGGCTCCGACGTAGAGCAGGCCGACGTTGCCCATGGACCTCCGATCCGCCTGGGCGGTCGGGTACGCCGACGCTCAGGTCATCCTCTGGGGAGGTGGGCCGTCCGCGGATCGGCCGTGGGGCGGCGCGACCTCGGGCTCGTCGGAGCACCGGGTGAGCTGACCACAGCTGGTTCGTGGGCGGACCGAGAAGTCGCCTCGATGAGGCGACGTGCCGCGGCATCCCCGAGGGCCAGCCCGGGTGCCGTGTACCGGCGGCGGGACTCCCCGCCGCAGGACGGACAAGGTGCGGTGGGTCTCACCGAAGCCATCGGCACTATCAGCGTCGAGACTCCGTGCTCTCCGCAGATGAACTCATAGGTCGCCATGTCGCCATCCCTGTGCCGTCCGTCACGACACCGTATCGGCTTACGCGGGAGTTCGCTAGCCCCCCAACGAAAATGGCCCCGCCATTCGTGAGGATGCCGGGGCCATTGTGGCTCAGGCGTTCTGGGGGACGCCCAGCTCGATGCCACCGTGGCTCGGGTCGAGCCAGCGACTGGTGACGACCTTGCCGCGGGTGAAGAAGTGCACGCCCTCCATGCCGTGGGCGTGGGTGTCGCCGAAGAGGCTGTTCTTCCAGCCACCGAACGAGTAGTAGGCCATCGGCACGGGAATCGGCACGTTGATGCCGATCATGCCCACTTCCACCTCGTTCTGGAACCGGCGGGCGGCGCCACCGTCGTTGGTGAAGATCGCCGTGCCGTTGCCGTAGGGGTTGGAGTTGATGAGCTCCAGGGCCTCGTCGTAGGTCTGGGTGCGCACCACCGAGAGCACCGGCCCGAAGATCTCGTCGGTGTAGATCGACATCTCGCTGGTGACGTCGTCGAACAGCGTGGGCCGCAGGAAGTAGCCCTCGCCGTCGGCGTCGACGTCGCCCTCACGGCCGTCGACGACGAGCGTCGCCCCCTGCGCGACACCGGCATCCAGGTAGGACGCCACCTTGTCGCGGTGCTGCTGGGTCACCAGGGGGCCCATGTCGGTGCCGCGGGTGCCATCGCCGGTGACGAGCTTGCCCATCCGGTCCTTGATCTTCTGGACGAGCTCGTCGGCGATCGGCTCGACGGCGACCAGCGCCGAGATGGCCATGCAGCGCTCACCGGCCGACCCGAAACCGGCGTTGACGGCCGCGTCGGCCGCGAGGTCGAGGTCGGCGTCGGGCAGCACGATCATGTGGTTCTTGGCGCCCCCGAGGGCCTGCACCCGCTTGCCGTGCGCGGTGCCGGTCTCGTAGACGTACTTCGCGATGGGCGTCGAACCGACGAAGGACACGGACTTGACGTCGGGGTGGGTGAGCAGGGCGTCGACGGACTCCTTGTCGCCGTTGACGACGTTCATGATGCCGTCGGGGAGGCCGGCCTCGGTCCACAGCTTCGCGATGGCGATGGCCGCCGAGGGGTCCTTCTCGGACGGCTTGAGGATCACCGCGTTGCCCGACGCGATGGCGACGGGGATGAACCACAGCGGCACCATCGCCGGGAAGTTGAACGGGCTGATGACGGCCACGACGCCGAGACTCTGCCGGATCGAGTACACGTCGACCTTCGTGGACGCGTTCTCGGTGTAGCCACCCTTGAGCAGCTGCGGTATGCCGCAAGCGAACTCGGCGACCTCCAGGCCCCGGGTCACCTCGCCGACGGCGTCGGAGAGCACCTTGCCGTGCTCGGCCGTGATGAGGGCGCCGATCTCCTCCTTGCGCTCGTTGAGCAGCTCGCGGAACCGGAAGAGCACCTGGGTGCGCTTGGTGAGCGAGACGCTGCCCCACTCCTGCGCCCAGGCACGCTTCGCGCTGGCCACGACGTCGCCGACCAGTTCGCTGGAGGCGAGGTCGAGCACGCCGGTCTGCTCACCGGTGGCGGGGTTGAACACCGGGCTGGTGCGCTCGGCGGTGCCGTCCCACGGCTGGCCACCGATGAGGTGGGTGATTCGGGTGGGGGTGCTCATCAGGACTCCTCGAGATGGTCCGACTAAATGTTCTTACATACTAACATGGATGCCGTCGACGTCACCGAGGGGACTCGAGCGTCGGCGCGGTGGCCCACTGGGAAAGGTACTCGTCGATCCTGGCCCGCATGAAGCGGCTCGACTCCTCGGCCCGCTCCTCCCACGCGAAGACGCACGAGGTGAGGATGCCGTCGAAGCCGTTGCGCTCCAGCGCCGCGAAGCACGCACCGAAGTCGACCTCGCCCTGGCCGATGTCCAGGTGCTGGTTTTCATCGTGTCGACCACGAGCAACGAGGCGAGCTCGATGGCCCGTGTCCAGTAGCGCACCGCCGCCTGGCGGGCGTCCTCGTCGGGGCCGGACCACCGGTAGAGCGGCAGCACCGACGCGACGCCCACGCCGGCGGCACCCAGGGAAGGGACTCCAGCGTGGTGACCTCACGAAGCATGTAGGGGTCGAGGGCGATCTTCACGAAGTTGCCCCTCGCGTCGCCAGGGGCACGCTCACCGGCTGACCGGTCGTGAGTGACTCCATGCCGGCCTCGCACACCACTGTCGCGGCATACCCGTCCCACGCGGTCGGACCGACGACCTCCCCGCGACGCGAGGCATCGACCCAGGCCTGGAGCTCCAGGTCGTAGGCGCGCGCGAACCGGACCCGGAAGTCCGCCGGCACCATCCCGCCCCAGACGCCGTCGCCGTCTCCGCCGGGGGCGGTACCGGTCGTGTAGAGGTCCCCCCACGGGCGGCCCACGACCGCCGTGCCGGTCTCGCAGACCGCCTCGCAGCGCACCTCGTAACCGACCTGGTTCTTGACGAACACCTCGTTGGTGACCACGGCGCCACCGGCCATCCGGAAGATCGACACCAGGGGGTCGATGACCCCCTCCGCCGCCGCCGAGGTCGGCGCCGGTGAGTAGACGGTCACTTCGGTGATCTCCTGCCCGAACAGGAACCGTGCGACGTCGACCTCGTGGACGAGGCTGTCGCGCACGATCATCTCGGAGCGGAAGGAGTCGGGCACGTCCTTGTTGCGGTGCGTGTTGTGCAACAGCAGGAGGCGCCCCAGCCGTCCCGAGTCGAGGATCGCCTTGAGGCGGGCGTACTCCGGGTCGAAGCGGCGCATGAACCCGAGCTGCACGAGAGGCGCACCCCTCTCCTGCTCCGCGCGCACGACCCGCAGCGAGGACGGGGCGTCCATGGTCAGGGGCTTCTCGCACAGCACGTGCTTGCCCGCCGTAAGACAGGCCAGCACCTGCTCCTCGTGCACGAAGCCCGGTGAGGCGATCACCACCGCGTCGACGTCGTCCTCGGCCACCAGGTCGAGCGGGTCGGGCACGACCCGGACCCCGTCGTAGGTGTCGGCGAGGGCCCCGGCCCGGGCGGTGTCCGGGTCGGACACCGCCACGAGCCGGGCACCGGAGATCCGGGTCGCGAGGCGATCGGCGTGGTCGGCCCCCATCAGGCCGACCCCGATGATCCCGACGCGGAGGTCCCTGTCGGTCACTTGTCGTCCTTGCCGTCGTCGGCGTCCGGCTCGGTCTCCGTGTCGCTGTCGAAGACCGCCCCGCGGCTGGCGTCCTTCGGCGTCGCGACCTTCGCGGGGTCCACGCCCGCCAGCTCGTGGCTCAGCTCGTCGAGCTCCTGCCCACCCGCCATCTCACCGGTGAGCTGCTCCAGGGTCAGCTCGTCGCGGTGGGCGTCCAGCACGACCCGGCCCAGCTTGAGGATCACGAAGTGGTTCCCCACGAGGTACGCGTGGTGCGGGTTGTGGGTGATGAAGATGACGCCGAGGCCGGCATCCCGGGCCTTGACGATGTACTTCAGCACCACGCCGGACTGCTTGACGCCGAGGGCGGCCGTGGGCTCGTCGAGGATGATGACCTTGGCCCCGAAGTAGATGGCCCGGGCGATGGCGATCACCTGGCGCTGGCCTCCGGAGAGGCTGCCGACCGGGCGGTCGAGGTCGGGGATGACGATGCCCATCTTGGTGAGCTCCTCGCCGCAGACCCGCTTCATCTCCTCGACGTCGAGGAAGAGCCCCTTGCGGACCTCGTTGCCGAGGTAGAAGTTCCGCCAGACGGCCATGAGGGGTGCGAGGGCGAGGTCCTGGTAGACGGTCGCGATCCCCATCGCCTGAGCGATGCGGGGGCTGTTGAACCGGCGCACGATGCCGTTGAGCTTCATCGAGCCCTCGGTGTAGTCGTGCAGGCCCGCGATGATCTTGATGAGCGTGGACTTACCGGCGCCGTTGTCGCCGAGCACGCAGGTCACCTCGCCCTGACGGACGCTGATGTTCACCCCGCGCAGGGCGTGGACGTTGCCGTAGCTCTTGCCACAGTCCTCGAGCTCGAGGACCGGCTTGTCGCCCCGCTCCACCTGGGTCTCCTCGAGAGTGCTCATCGTCCCTCCGCCTTCCGCTTGACGTACATGTTGACCAGCACCGAGGCGATGAGCATCACGCCGAGGAAGGTCTTGAACCAGTCGACGTTCCAGCCGGCGTAGGTGATGCCGAGCTGGGTCATGCCGAAGATCAGGGCGCCGATGGACGCGCCGACCACGGAGCCGTAGCCGCCGGTGAGGAGGCAGCCGCCGATGACGGCCGCGATGATGTAGATGAACTCGTTGCCGACGCCCTGCCCGGACTGCACGTTGTTGTACTCGAAGAGCAGGTGCATACCCAGCAGCCAGGCGCCGAACCCGACACCCATGAACAGCGCGATCTTGGTGATCACGACCGGCACGCCGACCGCGCGGGCCGCTGCCGAGTCGCCGCCGACCGCGAAGATCCAGTTGCCGTAGCGCGTGCGCAGCAGCAACAGCGAGGCGACGATCGTCAGGAGGACCCAGTAGACCACCGGGATCTTCACCTCGACCGGACCGAGCGTGAACGACGACGAGAACACGGCGCTCGCACTGTCGTAGCCGTCGAGGTCGTTGATGGAGTTCGACGAGACCCCGCCGGCGATGATCCGGGTCATCGCCAGGTTGACGCCCTGGAGCACGAAGAAGGTCCCCAAGGTGACGAGGAAGCTGGGCAGCCCGGTGACGTGCAGCAGCCAGCCGTTGAAGGCTCCGATGGCCAGCGACAGGGCGAGGGCTGCGAAGACGCCGACCCACACGTTGAGGCTGAAGTACCACGCCGTGTGGGCGGCCATCAGCCCCGAGGTCGTCACGGCCACGCCCGCCGACAGGTCGAACTCACCACCGATCATCAGCAGCGCCACGACCACGGCCATGATGCCGATGGTCGAGGAGCCGTAGAGGACGGTTCCGATGTTGCCGACGTTTCGGAACGGTGGGGCGACCACCAGGAAGAGGACGGCGATCGCGATCGCCCCGATGAGGGCACCGACCTCGGGGCGGGCCAGGATCGTGGACATCGCCGAGCGCGTGCCGACCCGGTCGTCGGCGGGCGTGGTCGTGACCGATGACATCTCAGGTCACCTCGTCCCGTTGGCCGCGAACTCCGACACCACGTCGACGTTGGAGCTGTCGATGAACGAGGGGCCGGTCGCGACGTTGCTGCCACCACCGATGGTGTTGCCGTTGGTCTTGAAGAGCCACAGCGCGTCGACCGCGAGGTAGCCCTGGAGGTAGGGCTGCTGGTCGATGGCGAAGCCGACCTTGCCGTCCTTGATGGCGGTCACGAGCTCCTTGTTGGTGTCGAAGGTGCCGATCTTGGCCGAGCTGCCCGCACCCTCGACCGACTTCACGGCGTCGAGCGCGAACGGCGCGCCGAGCGCGAGCACGAAGTCGATGCTCTTGTCCTCGGTGAGCTTGGCCTGGATCGAGGTCGTCACGGCCGAGTCGTCACGACCGTTGACGTAGAGCCGCTGCACCTTCGCTCCGACGGCACCCTTGGTGACTCCGTCGCAGCGGTCCTCGAGCTGCTGCTGGCCCTGCTCCTGGATGACGCAGGCGATGTTCTTGCCGCCCTCGTCGACGATCTTCTTGCCGGCACCGATGCCCGCGTCGATCTCACCCTGGCCGAAGTAACCGATGGCGCCGAGGCTGATCGCGTCGTCGCCGCCCGCGTTGAACATCGTCACCGGGATACCGGCGTCGGCCGCGGACTTGATGACCCCACCGAGGGCGCCGGTGTTCGGGTCGGTCACGGCGATGCCGTCGACCTTGCTGTCGATGGCGGCCTGGATGAGCTGGGCCTGCTTGGTGGCGTCCGGGTCGTTGCTGTACTGGAGGCTGACGTTGTCCTTGGCGGCGGCGGCCTCGGCTCCCTTGCGGATGATGTCCCAGAACGTGTCGCCCGGTGCCTGGTGGGTGATCATCGCGACGGTGATCTTGGGGGTGTCAGCCTGACCGGCGTTGGAGCCGCCGCCGGTGTCGGTCTCCTGCTTGCCTCCGGAGGAGGAGCAGGCGACGAGGGAGAGGACGGCGGCGATCGAGACCGCTGTCACGGTGAGGGGCTTCCTGCGAATCATGAGGTTCTGCCTTTCGGAACGTCACCGCTTCTTCGTCGAGGCGGTGAGCTGTGGTGGTGTGCTTCCTGGTCCTGCTGTCCTGCGGTCGGGCCCTTGTCCTGCGGTCGGGCCAGCGGTCGTGCTCGGGATGCCGGTCAGTCCTCCTTCGCGCGCCATCGCCGGGACCGCTTCGCCGCGGTGCCGGTCGGCCTGATGAGGGGGCGCTGGGTGGCCTTGAACCCGTCGTAGACCTCGCGGGCTCCCGTCGTGGAGGCCAGCTCGCTGACCTCGCTGACCGGCACGTCCCACCAGCTTTCGCTGTCGGGCGCGAAGACCAGGGGGTCGGTCTCGACGTGGATGACGACCGGGCCCCCGTCCTGGGGCCACGCCCGGGCCGCCCGGACGGCGTCCTCGAGCTCGGCGCGCGAGCCCACCTTGATGACGTGGCAGCCCAGGCTGCGGGCGTTGGCGGCCAGGTCGACCGGCAGCACGTTGCCGTCGAGGCGGCGAGAGGTCTCCCCGCGCATCCGGTAGCTCGTGCCGAACCGCTGAGAGCCCAGGCTCTCCGAGAGCGACCCGATCGAGTGGAACCCATGGTTCTGCACGAGGACCACCACGACCTTGACGCGCTCCTGCACCGCGGTGACCAGCTCGGTCGGCATCATGAGGTAGCCGCCGTCGCCGACCATCGCGAACACCTCGCGGGTCGGGTCGGCGAGCTTGATGCCGATCGAGGCCGGCACCTCGTAGCCCATGCAGGAGTAGCCGTACTCGACGTGGTAGGCCTTGCGGTCGCGCACCCGCCACAGCTTGTGGAGGTCGCCGGGCATCGAGCCCGCGGCACAGAGCACGACGTCCCTGGGGTCGGTGAGCTCGTTGACGGCGCCCAGCACCTCGCCCTGGGTGAGCAGCCCGGGCGCCAGCCCGCGCGTCACCGACCTGGGTGGGTCGTAGGCGGCGTCGACCAGGGCGTCCCACTCCTTCCACAGCTTCGCCTGCCGCCGGCGGTAGGACGACCGCACCGACCATCCGTCGAGGGCGGCGGTGAGCGCCACCAGGCCCTCGCGGGCGTCCGCGACGACCGACAGCCCGCTGTGCTTACCGGCGTCGAGGCCGGCGACGTTGATGTTGACGAAGCGGACCCCGCTGTCCTGGAACGCGGTTCGCGAGGCCGTGGTGAAGTCACTGAACCGGGTGCCGATGCCGATGACGACGTCGGCCTCGCGGGCCAGCTCGTTCGCGGCGGTCGTGCCGGTCGAGCCGACGGCGCCCATCTGCTGGGGGTGACCGTGCGGCAGCGAACCCTTGCCGGCTTGGGCCTCACCCACCGGGATGCCGGTCGCCTCGCAGAACGCTTGAAGGGCGGCCTCCGCGCCGGAGTAGTGGACCCCACCGCCGGCGACCACGAGGGGCCGCTTCGCCGTGCGGATGACCTCGACGGCCGCGGCGATCCGGGAGGGCTCCGGCAGCGGCCGGGCCACGTGCCACGTCCGCTCGGCGAACAGCTCGACGGGCCAGTCGAAGGCCTCGGCCTGCACGTCCTGCGGCAGCGAGATGGTGACCGCGCCGGTCTCGACCGGGTCGGTGAGCACCCGCATGGCCGCGAGGAGCGCCGAGGGCAGCTGCTCGGGGCGGGTGACCTCGTCGAAGAACCTCGACAGGGGCCGGAAGGCGTCGTTGACGGTCACGTCACCGGCATACGGCGCCTCGAGCTCCTGGAGCACCGGGGAGGAGACCCGGGTCGCAAAGGTGCCCGACGGGAGCAGGAGCACCGGCAGCCGGTTGATGGTCGCGAGAGCGGCCCCGGTGAGCATGTTGGTCGACCCCGGCCCGACCGACGCGGTGCACACCCACGTCTGGAGCCGGTCCTTCTGCCGGGCGTACGCGACCGAGGTGTGCACCATGGCCTGCTCGTTGCGGGCCAGGACGTAGGGCAGACCCGGGGTCTCACCGGCATCGCTGGCCCGGACCTCCTCCTGGAGCAGCGCCTGACCGATGCCGGCCACGTTGCCGTGCCCGAAGATGCCGAAGCAGCCCGCGAACAGCCGTTGCCGCTCGCCGTCGCGCTCGCTCCACTGGTTGGACAGGAACCGCACGGTGGCCTGGGCGACGGTCAGCCGCACGAGGTCGGGCATGGTGCTCATCGGGTCGTCCCTCCCAGCGGGAGTCGGGGGTCGACCGGCTGGTCGGCCCACTGGTCACGCACCCGGGTGTGCGCCGGGTCGTCGCAGATCCGCCAGGCCCGCTCCGGACCCGGTCCGGCCATGACGTTGAGGTAGTAGAGGTGGGCGTCCGGAGCGGCCATGGCCGGGCCGTGCCAGCCGTGCGGCACGAGGACCACGTCGCCGGTGCGCACCTCGGCCAGCACGTCGATCGGCCGGTCGTCGGTGCCGTAGACCCGTTGGTAGCCCACGGCATCCGCGCCGTGCTCATCGGTCGACACGGTGGCGAACCAGTAGATCTCCTCGAGCTCGGACTCCACCCCCGGTCGCTCTTCGTCGTGCTTGTGGGGGGGCCACGAGCTCCAGTTGCCGGCCGGCGTGATCACCTCGCAGGCGATGATCCGGTCGGCGTCGAGCACGCCGGGCACCCCGAAGTTGCGGACCTCACGGGACGCCGTGCCGGCACCCCGGAGCTCGACGGGGACGTCAGCGGCGGACAGGTGGGTGGGGCCGACAGCGGTCGGCGCGGCGACGCGGGCCAGGCACACCGCCACCCGTGCGACCTCGGCAGTGGACCCGACGAGCCGCAGCGTGAAGCCGGAGGGGACGTGCACCACGTCGGTGGGGCCGGCGAACACGTCCGGGCGACCAGCCAGCTCGAAGACCTCGATCCGATCGCCCTCGAACACCTCGACGCCCAGCCCCCCGGAGAGGGGCACCACGATCGCCTCGACCCCGGTGAGGGCCAGCTCCACCGACGTGCCGGGCGCCAGGGTCGCGGTGCGCAGCCCGGTGTGGGCCCACCCCTCGATGCGCTCGTCGATGACGCAGTCCCACTCACCCTCGGCGCGGGTGCCCGCAGGGTGGCACCACGTCGCGTTGTCCCGGCCCAGGCTCATGATCGGCCTCCGTGGACGAGGGCGGAGGCGATGTCGACCGCGGCGGCGACATCACCGTCGTGGGGGTAGAGCAGGGCACGACCGACGACGAGACCACGCACGGCGGGGATGTCCAGCGCGGCGCCCCACGCGGCGTAGGTGTCGTCGGGGTGTCCCTCGGGGTCCCCACCCAGCAGGAGCGTCGGCAACGTCGTCGCATCCATGACCCGTGGGAGGTCGGCGACCACCGGCAGCTTGAGCCAGGTGTGCGCGCTGGAGGCGCCCAGGCCGGAGGCGATGTGAACCGAGCGGATCACCGAGTCGGGATCGAGCAGGTTCCGGACCCGACCCTTCTCGGCCACGCTGAGGAAGGGTTCGACCAGCGCCATCCGCCCCGCGGCCGCCAGCTCGGTGACGGCCGCGGCACTGGCCTGCAGGGTGGGTGCCGTGCCCGGGTCGTCGAGCGCGATCCGGGTCAGCATCTTCCCGCCCTCGAGGCCGTGGGCCGCGATGGTGGGGGCGTCGTAGCCCGTGAAGCGGTCGTCGAGCTCGAACACCGCCCCCTGAAGGCCCCCGCGGTTCATCGAGCCGATGACCACCTTTCCCTCGAGGGCGCCCATGAGGAGGAGGTCGTCGAGCACGTCGGCCGTGCCGAGGACGCCGTCGACCCCGGGACGCGAGAGCGCGGTCGCCAGGCGGTCGAGGAGATCGGTGCGGCTGGACATCGCCATCGCGTCCCCGCGCACCCCGAGGGCGCCGCGGGCTGGGTGGTCGGCCGCGACGAGGAGCAGCTGGCCGTCGGCGCCGAGCAGCGGGCGGCGCTCGCGCTGCACCCAGGCGCGCCCGATGCTCTGCGGTTCGCGGGCACGGATCTCGGTCACCTGCTCCGGGCCGATGCGTCGCTCGGTGCTCATCGACCGGACCTCTTGTCGACCATGGCCGCCTGGACCTCGTAGGTCGTCGGCATGGCCGTCGAGCACTCCAGGCGGGAGGCCACGAGAGCACCTGCGACGTTGGCGAACTCGATGGTTCGCTGCAGCCCCCACCCGGCCAGCAGCCCGTGCACGAGGGCGCCACCGAAGGCGTCGCCGGCGCCGAGGCCGTTGACCACCGTGACGGGGAACGGCGCCACCTCGACGCGCTCCTCGCGGGTGGCCGCCAGGACGCCCCTGGGCCCCTGCTTGACGACCGCGAGCTCCAACCCTCGGTCGAGGAGGGCGTCCGCGGCACGCTGGGGGTCGGTCTCGCCGACCGCGACCTCACACTCCTCGCGGTTGCCCACCGCGACGGTGACGTGCTCGAGGGCCCTGCCCACCTGCGCGCTCGCCTCCGTCGGGTCGGCCCAGAACATCGGGCGGTAGTCGAGGTCGAGGATCGTGTGGGAGCGGCGGGCCCTGGCCTCCCAGGCCGCGAAGTGCACACTCCGCGAAGGCTCCTGCGACAGCCCGGTCACGGTCGCCCAGAACACCGCCGTGTCCCGCACGGCATCGAGAGGCACGTCGTCCTCGGTGAGCAGCAGGTCGGGAGCGGCGGGGTAGCGGTAGAAGTGGAGCGGGAAGTCATCCGGGGGGAAGACCTCGCAGAACGTCACCGGCGTGGGCGGGCCGGCACCGTCTATGACGCTGATGAAGCGCGGGTCGACGCCGAGCCGGGCACTCTCGCGGTGCACGTAACGGCCGAACGGGTCGTCGCCTACCTTGGTCACCAGGGCCACCGAGTGGCCGTGACGTGCCGCGGCCACGGCCACGTTGGTGGCACTCCCGCCGAGGAACTTCTGGAAGGTGCGCACCTCCTCCAGGCCGACGCCGTGCTCGAGGGGATAGACGTCGACACCGGTCCTCCCCATGGAGACCAGCTCGTGCACGGGCGCGGCAGTCATGGGTCAGACCTTCACTGTCGGGATGTCGGACATGGGGACGGGGCGCTGCTCCGCACGGGAGAGCTCGCACGCCTCGGCGATCCGGAAGGCCTCCAGGGCGTCGCGCACGGTGCACGGACTGGGGGTCCGTCCGGCAGCGACCTCCAGGAAGGCGGTGAGCTCGGCGACGTAGGCCGGCTGGAACCGCTCCATGAAGGACCAGTGCGCGGGGCCAGCGGGGAAGTCGACCATCGGCTCGACCGACCGGAGGGCCAGCGAGTCGTCGAGCCCCACTCCGATGGCGCCGTGCTCGCCCATGACCTCCATCCGCACGTCGTGACCGCCGCCGGAGTACCGCGTCGACGTCGCGGTGACCAGGGTCCCGTCATCCAGGGTCAGGATCGCCGCAGCGGTGTCGACGTCACCGGCCTCGGTGAAGAACGGCGCGCCCCTGTTGGCCCCGGTGGCGTACACCGTGCCGACCTCCTGCCCCGTGACGAACCGGACGATGTCGAAGTCGTGGACGGAGCAGTCGCGGAAGATGCCGCCGCTGCCCCGGATGTACTCCGGAGGCGGGGGAGACTGGTCGTGGGTCGTGGCCCGCACGGCGTGGATCGTGCCGAGCTCCCCAGACGCCACGGCTTCTCGTGCGCGCCGGTAGCCCACGTCGAAACGCCGCTGGAAACCGACGTGGACGGGCACGTCCGTGGACTCGACCAGGCGGGTCAGCTCCAAGGTCTCCTCGAGGGTGCCTGCGACCGGCTTCTCACAGAAGGTCGGGATGCCGGCTGCGATCCCGGCGCGCAGGAGTGGGGCATGCCCGGGTGTCGCGCTGGTGATGACGAACCCGTCGACACCCGAGGCCAAGAGGCTCTCGACATCGGGTGCGGCCCGAACTCCCAGGTCGGCGGCCACCTTCTCGGCGAGGTCCGCGTCGGCATCGGTGACGACGACGTCCGGGGCGGACTCGAGACCGAGCAGCGTCGCGGCGTGGAACGCCCCGATTCGACCCACTCCCGCCAGACCGATCCGCATCCGCACTCCTTCGTGTCAGTGGCACAACCCTGAGGCGCTGCTGCTTTGCCGGGTTCAACTCTCATGGCTCCGGGCACCTCGTGTCAAGCATTTGTTCTTACATTCTGATATCTCTACTTGAACAACACCGCATGTGGTGACTCACTCATGCCGCTACAGTTCCCCTCGTGGAGGCGCACCTGGTCAACGTCACGATCGACCGGGACTCCCCCGTGCCCCTGTACCACCAGCTCGCCGAGCAGCTCAGTGCGTCGGTTGCCGACGGTCGCCTTCAGCCCGGGGACCCGTTCGAGAACGAGCTCGCGCTGACCGAGCGTCTCGGACTGTCCCGGCCCACGGTGCGCCGGGCGATCCAGGAGCTGGTCGACCAGGGCTTGCTGGTGCGCCGCCGAGGGCTGGGGACGCGGGTCGCGAACCGCAAGGTGCACCGGCGGGCCGAGCTGACCAGCCTCTACGACGACCTGCGTCGCGAGGGTCGGCATCCGAGGACGACGATCCTCCGGCACGAGATCGTCACGGACGAGCGAGCCGCGGCCGCCCTCGACCTGGAACCGGACAGCCCGCTCCTCCTCGTCGTGCGGCTGCGCACCGCGGACGAGGTGCCGATCGCCTTCATGCACAACTGGCTCCCACCCGTCTACTCCGACATCTCCCGCGAACAGCTGGAGACCGGTGGGCTCTACGCGGCCCTGCGCACGCGCGGTGTGCGCCCCGTCGTCGCCCGGCAGACGATCGGAGCCCGGATGCCGAGCCCCGCCGAGCGCAAGAGCCTCGCCATCCGGGGACAGCGGCCGGTGCTGACGATGACCCGGATGGCGTTCGACGCCTCCGGCAACGCGGTGGAGTTCGGGGACCACTGCTACCGGGCTGATGACTACGCCATCGACATCATGGTCGACGAGCGCTGACCGTTCACAGTCGCCCCAGACCGAGCGAGGCGAGGCACTCCCTGGTCTTGACCGCGTTCGGCAGCGGGAAGCCCTTGTCGCTGCCGTAGAGGTCCTGCTCGCACACGACGTACAGCTCCTTGTCGAGGTCGGCCAGGGCCTCGATGAGGTCGCCGACGTACTCGGGGTCGGTCGCCTGGAACACGCGGTCAATGTCCGCAGGTGTCTCGATGTGGCTGTCCCCGTGCGGATGCAGCACCATCTTCAACCCGTAGTCCTCCTTCATGATCCGGCCCAGGCGGTCGGCGTTCGCGATGTACCGGTTCCAGGCCTCCGCGGACAGGACTCTGTCGTCCGCGTAGTCGCCGGTCTTCTCGTCGCGGAACATGGGGGGCAGGTGCACCACGTACTCGGCGCCCACCGCTGCGCGGGTCTCCCCGTCGGAGCGGAAGCTTCTCGGTGTCGGCCCAGGCCTCCTCCAGGTGCAGGATGCCCCACCCGGTCCCCGCGACGATCCGGAACCCGCGGGCGTCCATCTCGTCCTTGAGGCGCACCGGGTCGGTCGGGAAGTAACCGAACGGCCCGGTCTCCATGACCGAGAACCCCGCCTCCGCCATCTCGTCGAGGGCGACGTCCCAGTCGATCTGGTGCTCGTCCTGCGGGAACCAGACGCCCCACTGGTCGGGGCAGACGCCGATGGCCAGCTTCGCGTAGCGCGGGTCGGTGGTGTTTCGGGCCTCAGCCATGGGCTGTCCTCTCACGGAATGGAACCTGGCGCCCATGTCAGGTCACAGGTTGTTTCTGCACATCTGGCCGTCACAGATCGAGGACGAGCTTCGCCGTGCACGAGCGTGAGACGCAGATCATCAGGCAGTCGTTCTCCGCCCGCTCGGCATCCTCGAGGACGGAGTCGCGGTGGTCGGGAACCCCCTCGAGCACCGTCGTCTCGCAGGTGCCGCACGTGCCCTCCGAGCAGGAGGACACGGTCGGGATGCCGGCGGCCGCCAGGGCGTCGAGGATCGAGACGTCGGGGCCGACGGTCACCGTGCGGCCGCTGGCCTGCAGCTCGACCTCGAAGGCCCCCGCTCGGACCGGCTCGGTGAGCGGCTTGGCGGCGAACCGCTCGGTCCGCAGGCTCCCACGCGGCCACCCGGTCGTAGCCGCCTCGACGGCGTCGAGCAACGGGCCCGGACCGCAGCAGTAGACCCGGGTGTCCTCACGCGGCTCCCCGAGGATCTCGGCGAGGTCGAGCAGCCCGACCTCGTCCTGCGGGGCCACCGTGACCCTCTCGCCGTATCTCGCGACCTCGTCGAGGAAGGCCATCGACCCCCGGGTGCGGCCACCGTAGGTGAGGTGCCAGTCGGCGCCGAGGGCCTCGGCCTCCCGGATCATCGGCAGGATCGGGGTGATCCCGATCCCCCCGGCGACGAAGACGTAGCGCGCCGACGGGGCGAGTCGGAAGTGGTTGCGCGGCCCCACGACCCGCAGCCGGTCGCCGGGCTGGAGGCCGGCGTGCACGAACTCGGAGGTGCCCCGGCTCTCTGGCTCGCGGAGGATGCCGAGCCGGTACGTGGAGCGGTCGGCGGGGTTGCCGCACAGCGAGTACTGCCGGGTGCGGACACCGGGCAGGGCGAGGTCCACGTGCGCACCGGGCTGCCAGGGCGGGAACGGCATCCCCGACACCGGCCGGAGGGTGAGGGTGGCGACCCCCTCGCTCCCTGCCTCCTTCGCCTCCACGACCGCCTCGGTCATCGTCTCGCCGGTGAGCCGTGACACGGCGTCGCCGGAGTCGCCTCGCTCGCGCGGCGGGGTGAAGGTGAGCGGCAGGTGCCACCAGACGTGCATGTTCGGTGTGCTGCGGTACTTCTCGGGCGCGCCACCGACCTCGTAGCGACCCAGGACCGGCAGCGCCTCCTCGAGGGCGATCTGGGTCTCGAGGAGCGCGAGCGGCCGCCCGAGGCAGCCGTGCAGGCCCTCCCCGAACCCGAGGTGGCGGAACCGACCCCGCGTCACGAGATAGCGGTCGGCCTCCTCGAACTGGCGCTCGTCCCGGTTCGCGGCGCCGTAGACGAGGACGACCCGGCCGCCCTTGGGGATGGTGACGCCGTGCAGGGTGACCTCCCTCGAGGTCGTGCGGGCCGCGAGCTGGAGGGGGGTGTTCCAGCGCACCGCCTCGTCGACGGCCGAGGGGATGAGCGACGGGTCGGCGAGGACGAGCTCGCGCTGGTCGGGGTTCTCGGCGAGGAGCTTGAAGGTCGTGGCGATGAGCCCGGCCGTGGACTCCACGCCACCGAGGAAGAGCACCATCATCAGGCCGAGGACCTCCGAGGCGGGCGTGATGTGCTGCTCGGCGAAGGGCCGCCCGCCGATCTCCGCCTGCACGAGGTGCGTGAGCACGTCGTCCCGCGGGTTGCGCCGGCGGTCGTTGAGGAGGTCCGCGAAGTAGTCGCGGATGCCGTCGGTCGCGGCGGTCGCGACCGGCGTGAGCCGCTGGTCGCCCGGCCTGCGGTCCTTGAGCTGGTGGACCCAGGTGTCGAGCCGGGCCCGTGTCTCGGGGTCCTCCTGGCGGCCGGGCAGGCCGAGGACGGCGAAGAACACGTCGTTGGGTATCGGCCAGGCGAACTCCTGGGCGAGGTCGACGTGTCCGCGGTCTCGCCACGAGGCCAGGTGCTCGCGGATGACGGCCCGCACGGCATCCTCGCGATCGGCGATGCGACGCGGCAGGAAGAACGGCTGGATGACCTGACGGACCTCGTCGTGCCTCGGGTTGTCGAGGTCGGGGAGGAACCCCGGACCAGACTGGTCCTTGGCCGTGTCGTCGATGTCGATGCCTTCGTAGGAGAGGAAGGTCTCGGCGTCGGTCGCGGCCGCCCGCACGTCCTCGAACCGGGACAGCGCCCACCACCCCCAGCGCTCGGAGTGGTAGACGGGCGCGTCCCTGCGCAGCCAGTCGTAGACCGGGAACGGGTCCGCCTTGAACGCGTCGGAGAACGGGTCGTAGTCGCAGCGGGTCGCGGTGACGGTCACGGGGTCCTCGATGATCTGGTGGTGGTCTTGAAGCGCTTTAAGCAAGCGTGCCCGATCGTGGTGCTGCGTGTCAACGGGTCGTCCGGTGGAAGGATGCCGCCATGCCCCGCGCTCGCCTCGCAGACGTCGCCACCCGGGCGGGGGTGTCCTCCGCGACGGTCTCGCTCGTCCTGCGCGAGCGGCCCGGTCCGAGCGAGGCGACCCGCAGCGCGGTCCACGAGGCGGCGGCGGCCCTCGGCTACCGGGCCGACCGCTCGGCGAGCGCCCTGGCCCGCAAGCGGTCTCACCTGCTCGGGGTCGTCCTCGACGTGAGCCACCCCTTCCACGCCGCCATGGTCGACGCCCTCGACGGCGCGGTGGCCGGCACCGGGCTCGACCTCGTCCTGTCCTCCACGACGTCCCGTCGCGACGAGCAGGCCGCCGTCAACACCCTGCTCGACTCCCGGTGCGCCGCCGTCGTGATGCTCGGGACGACTCTCGGCGGCCCGGACCTCGACGCCCTGACCGCCGAGTGCCCGGTCGTCGTCCTCGGCCGGGCCGGCGCCGTGCACGCCCGCGGCGTCTGGGCGGACGACGCGCTCGGGTTGCGCCTCGCCGTCGACCACCTCGTCGGCCTCGGGCACCACCGGATCGCCTACGCCGACGGTGGGCGCGGGCCGATCGCGACCTCCCGCCGCCGCGGGTACCGCTCGGCCATGCGTGCGCACGGCCTCGCGCCGCACATCACCGTCGTCCCGGCCGGACCCACCGAGACCTCCGGGCTCGAGGCCGGGGCCCGGATCGCCGCAGAGCCACCCCTGACCCGTCCCACGGCCGTCATCGCCTTCAACGACCGCTGCGCGCTCGGGCTGCGCGACGCCCTCCTCCGGGACGGGGTCGACGTCCCGGGCACCGTCTCGGTCGTGGGCTACGACGACAGCCCGCTCGCGCGCCTGGCCACCGTGCAGCTGACGAGTGTCAGCCAGAACCCCGTCCTGCTGGCCCAGGCGGGCGTCCGCACCGTGCTGGGTCTCCTCGACGGCCCGGGCCACCCGGCCGACGTGGTCATCGAGCCGCGCCTCGTGGTCCGGAGCTCCACCGGGCCGCCGCCCGACTGAGGGGCCGGCGACCTGCTCAGTCGGTCTCGAGGTCGTCGAGGACGTGGCGCAGGTAGCGCCCCGGTGCCTCGAGGAACCGCCGGTGGTGGCCGACGACCTCGAGGTCCGCCCACGCGCACTCCCGGATGCCGTGGTCGCCCAGCTCGAGGATGCTGGCCCCCGGGATCGCGGCGAGCACCGGTGAGTGGGTGGCGATGAGCACCTGGGTCCTCGGACGCCTGGCCATCTCGGTCAGCACGGCGAGCAGGTGAAGCTGGGCCTGGAAGGACAGCCCCGCCTCGGGCTCGTCCATGACGAAGAGCCCCTCACCCGAGAAGCGCCGCGTGCCGAGGAGGGCCACGAAGGACTCCCCGTGCGAGAGCGCGTGGAACGCGGGGTCCGTCGGTCCGGGGTTGGTGTCGAGCCAGGTGAACAGCCCGTGCATCGTCTCGGCTCGCACGAAGTACCCCCACTTGGGTGCCCCGGCACCGCGCACCAGCAGCAGCCAGTCGTGCAGCGGCGACTCGCTGTCGTGGGTGCGATGCCTCGCCCCCGTCGATCCGCCCTCGGCGTTCAGGCCGTAGGCCATCGCGATCGCCTCGACGAGGGTCGACTTGCCCGACCCGTTCTCGCCCACGAGGACCGTGCAGCGACCCAGGTCGACGCCACGGTCGAGCAGGTCGGCCACCGCGGGAATCGTGACCGGCCACAACGCCTCACCGTCAGCACCGACCGGCACCTCGGCATACCGGCTCCGCTCGACCCGGCGCACCGGCAGGGGATCGCTCCAGTGCACCGGCGGGCTGCTCATCCGGGCACGCTAGCGCCGCCCTCCGACTCCGCCCCCCTCCGACTCCGCCCCCCTCCGCCTCCGCCCCCCCTCCCCGGGTTGGACACCATGGTGGCCAAACCCCCGTACGGCGTCCAAGTCTCGACGCCATCCCCCGGTTTCGACACCATGGTGGCCAAACCCCGGCCGGAGGGGAGCCGAGCCCGGGCACGGTCACGCCGACCCCGGACACCCTCGTACCCTTGACTCTCGTGACCGACTCCTCCGCCACCGCGCTGCCCGAGGTCGACCTTCCGGAGCAGATGCAGATCCGGCGGGCGAAGCGGGAGCGACTGCTGGAGCAGGGTCGCCAGCCCTACCCCGTCTCGGTGGCGCGCACCCACTCCCTCGCCGAGGTGCGCGAGCAGTGGGGCCACCTCGAGACCGGGGAGGAGACCCAGGACCTCGTGGGCGTCGCCGGGCGCGTCGTCTTCGGGCGCAACACCGGCAAGCTCGCCTTCGCCACCCTCCAGGAGGGGGTGGGCACCCGGCTCCAGGTGATGCTCAGCCTCGCGGAGGTCGGCGAGGAGGCCCTCGCGGCGTGGAAGGCCGACGTCGACCTCGGCGACCACGTGTTCGTGCAGGGCCGGGTCATCTCCTCACGCCGGGGCGAGCTCTCGGTGATGGCCACGACGTGGGAGATGGCCAGCAAGGCGCTGCGCCCGCTGCCCGTGCTGCACAAGGAGCTCTCCGAGGAGAGTCGGGTGCGCCAGCGCTACGCCGACCTCGTCGTGCGCCAGGAGGCGCGGGACATGGTGCGCACCAAGGCGACAACGCTGCGGGCGTTGCGCGGCGTGCTCGACACCCAGGGCTACGTCGAGGTCGAGACCCCAGTGCTCCAGCTCATCCACGGCGGGGCGGCGGCCCGCCCGTTCCTGACCCACTTCAACGCCTTCGACCACGAGATGGTGCTGCGCATCGCCCTCGAGCTCAACCTCAAGAAGGCCGTCGTCGGGGGCGTCGACCGGGTCTACGAGATGGGCCGCATCTTCCGCAACGAGGGCGTCGACGCCACCCACTCCCCCGAGTTCACGATGCTCGAGGCCTACCAGGCGTGGGGGGACCAGCGCAGCATCGGCGCCCTGATCCGTGACCTCTACCTCGGAGTTGCCGATGCGCTGGGGTCGCGGCAGGTCCAGACCGCCTCCGGGACGGTCGACCTCGACGGCGAGTGGCGCTGGCTGCCCGTCTACGAGGCCGTGAGCGAGGTGGTCGGCGACACGGTCACCATCGACACCCCGGTCGAGACGCTGCTGGGGTATGCCGCGGCCCACGGCCTCGAGGTCGACCCCACGCTGGAGAAGGACAAGCTGTTCCTCGAGCTGCTCGGCGAGCTCGTCGAGCCGAGCCTGCTCCAGCCGACCTTCCTGTGCGACTACCCCGGGATCGCCCAGCCGCTGGCCCGACCGCACCGTGAGCACGAGGGGCTCATCGAGGCGTGGGACCTCATCATCGCCGGCGTGGAGCGGGGCACCGGCTTCTCCGAGCTCGTCGACCCGGAGATCCAGCGCCGCGTGCTCACCGACCAGTCGCTGCGCGCCGCCGGTGGCGACGCAGAGGCGATGCAGCTCGACGAGGACTTCCTGCGCGCCCTGGAGTACGGGGCACCACCGATGGGTGGCCTCGGGCTGGGAATCGACCGGCTCATCATGCTCTTCACCGGCGCGAACATCCGGGAGACCATTCTCTTTCCGCACCTGAAGCCGGAGGGCTGATCCGTGTCCGCAGTCTGGCCCTATCTGGCCGCCATCGTCCCGACCATTCTCGTGGCGATCCTCTTCTATTTCCTCATCCGGTCGATGCTGGAGGGGGATCGTCGCGAACGACTGGCCCAGTCGCAGTACGAGGCCGCCCAGGCCCGTCGCCACGCAGCCCGGGGCGAGCCCTCCGGGAAGGACGGCAGCGGCGAGAGCGGCGAGGACCGGCGCCCAGCACAGCAGGAGGATTCCCCGGAGCAGGGGTGATCTTTACCTTCCCTTTACCTTTGCGGAATGATCACTGTTAAAGTTTGCGCAGCCGGTAAACCCTGACCCGCCGGCACTCCCAACCATCCACAAGGAAGCCCCATGGCCAAGAAGGTCCAAGTTCTCCTCGTCGACGATCTCGACAAGAGTTCCCCTGCTGACGAAACCCTTTCTTTCTCCCTCGACGGCGTCAGCTTCGAGATCGACCTGACCGCTGGAAACGCCGCCAAGCTGCGCGACGACCTGGCGGTCTGGATCGGTCACGCAGAGCGCACCGGGGGCCGCCGCAGCACCGCACGCGCGGGCTCGAAGTCGTCCGGCCCCAAGACCGACCTCAGCGCGGTCCGCGAGTGGGCCCGCGCCAACGGTCGCCAGGTGAGCGACCGCGGCCGCATCTCGGCCGAGGTCCAGACGGCCTACGACAAGGCCCACTGATCGACCCAGCGCAGCAACCGTACGGAGCGGCGCCCCTCGACCTCGAGGGCGCCGCTTCGCGCATGTCGCGGGGCCACGCGTGGCTCGCGTTCACGGCCGGCGGCCCTGCGCTCCCCCAGCGGGATGCGGGGGACGCCCTGGCCTGGCAGGAGGGCTTCCGCAGCCTCCAGGAACGGTGGTATGCCGTGGACGCGCCACAGGTCGCGGCCGCGTTCGTCCTCCAGTGGGTGCTGCAGGTGCCTGCCCACACGGCGGCCCACGCCGCCGCGAGCGGCCCGTGGCGCGCGGACCTCGCTGGCCTCACCTACTCCCTGGGTCCGACGCTCGTCCCCGACCTCGTGCGCCTCACCGGCCTTCTGGCCGACGGCCGCGACCTGAAGGGCCGGATGGCCGCCGCCGAGCGCGACTACCGCCTGGTCGCGGAACCGCTCGCCGCGAGCTATCCGGCGATCGTCCGGCTCGGCCCGCACGCCCGAGCCGGCTTGGTCGAGGACATGTGGCGCGCCGCCGAGCGTGAGGCCCTCGGCGCGGCCGGCGTGATCGCAACCGGGGTGCTCGCGAGAGAGTCCTGCTGCCTGATCTACGCCCTGCCCGGCTGCGAGGAGTGCGCGGGCTGCCCGCGCCTCGCGGGAAGTCCCACCGGCTGAGCAGCAACCACCCTCAGGGGAGGTCGGCGATGAGGTCCCCGTGCTCCGCGACCCGGTCGAGCACCTCGTCGAACATCAGCTGGCGGAGCGAGTCCGGCTCTGCCGCACCGCGTTCCACCTCGTCCCAGGTGCGCGGAGCAGCGACGTTGGGCAGCTCCCTCCCCCGCAGCGAGTAGGGGCTGATCGTCGTCTTGGCGCCGACGTTCTGGCTCCAGTCGAGGAAGACCTTGCCGGGGCGCAGCGACCTGGTCATCTTCCACAGCACCAGGTCGGGATGCTTCTTGGTCATCTCCTGCGCGAGCTGCTGTACGAGGTCGCGCACCTGGTCGGAGGTCAGGTCGCCGCCGAGCGCGGCATACAGCTGCATCCCCTTGCTCCCGGAGGTCACGGGGAACATCTCCAACCCCAGCGCCGCGAGTCGCTCCCGCACCAGCAGCGCCACGCGGGCGCACTCGTGCAGACCGGCGGGCTTGCCCGGGTCGAGGTCGATGACGAGCCGGTCGGGGTGCTTGGGGGCGCCGTCCTCGTCGACGGTCCACTGCGGCACGTGCAGCTCGAGGGAGTTGAGGTTGACGAGGTAGGTCAGGTCCGCGAGGTCGGTGACCAGCGGGTAGGTCACGTCGTCGACCGGCACCCGGGGCAGCCAGCTCGGCGCGCCGCTGGGCAGGTTCTTCTCGAAGAACATCTGGTCCTCCACCCCGTGCGGCCACCGCACCCGGGTCACCGGTCGGCCCGCCAGGTGGGGGAGCAGAATCGGCGCGAGGGCGGCGTAGTAGCTGAGCACCTCCCCCTTGGTGGTCTCGGTCGCGGGATACATCACCTTGTCGAGGCTGGTCAGGCGCAGCCGGCGCCCCGCGACCTCCACGCGGGTGACCTCGGGCACGTACTCAGGCATCATCGACCTCGATGAGGTCGGCGGGGGTCAGGTCGGTGCGCACCCCGAGGTATGCCGGTTGCCGCAGCCGGTGCTGGCCGGTGAGCTCCAGGGTGCGCACCTCCACGACCAGCTCGGGCTCGACCCAGGTCGTGCCGTCGGCGTCGACCCGCGGCACCTCGTCGACGAACGGGGAGGTCGCGCGCTCGAGGTGGGAAAGGCGCCGGGCCAGGGACGTACCCGCGGTGCCGGCCAGGCCGGAGCCGACGCGACCGGCATACCGCCAGCCCCCGGCGCCGTCGGGCAGACCCACGAGCACCGCCCCCAGCCGGCTCGTCGAGCCCACCTCTGGCCGCCAGCCGCCCACGACGACCGAGAGCGTGGCCCGGTGCGCGAGCTTGCGCCAGTCGGGGGAGCGTCGACCCGGCGCGTAGCCGGACGAACGACGCTTGCTGACGATGCCCTCCAGCCCCTGCTCCGCGGTGGCGGCCAGCAGACCGACGCCGTCGTCGTGCACGGGCGGCACCTGCCAGCGCGGGCCGTCCAGGTCGAGTCGCTCGAGCAGCTCGCGACGGGCCGACCAGGGTTGGGCGGTGAGGTCGGACCCGAAGAGCCGCAGTAGGTCGAACGCCATGAGGGTGACGGGCCTGGTGGACGCCAGCCGCTCGGCCTCTCTCCGCTTGGTGACGTGCATGCGCTCGGTGAGGGCGTGGAAGCTCGGACGGCCGTCCTCCAGGGCGACCACCTCACCATCGAGGAGCATGTCGTCGTAGTCGGAGCCGAGCCGCTCGAGCTCCGGGAACGCGGCCGTGACCTCACGCTCGGTGCGCGAGTAGACCCGCACCGCGCCGCCGCGCACGTCGACGAGCACGCGCATGCCGTCCCACTTCACCTCGTGCACCCACGCGTCACCGCTCGGCACGGACTCCGCGACGGTGGCGAGCATCGGACGCATGGGCTCATCCTGCCCCTCGCGGGCCGGTGTCGCCGTCATTGAGCGAGACCGCCTCGAATCCGGCTCCGTAACAGCACAATTGCTCGCTTCGAACTCTTGTTCGACAGTGCATCTCCGGGTAAGATCTAGTCAAGGGGAGGGGGAGGAATGAACGAGTCGGTGAGCTCCGATGATGCGACACCCGCCGTGCTCGACCCGGCGCACCTGGTCTCCCAGATCCTCTCCGGGCAGACCGCGGGGTGGAGTCACGAGGAGTGGGTCGTTGCCATCGCGTGGTGCCAAACCGTCGTCAACACGGTCACCGCCGCCCAGGACATCGCCGTGGCGGAGGTCGTCCGCCGAGAGGGTGTCTGGCAGGCGGACGGGACCCTCGGCGAGGTCGAGCACGCGCACGGTCGGGTCACCCTCGACGCGGCCGACCTCGTGGCTCCGTCGCTCGGCAGCTCCCATGCCCCTGCCTGTGTCGTCGCCACCACCGCATCAAGCAGCTGCCGGGGTGGACCGTCAGCCTGGCACCCGACGCGACCACCACCTGGGTCGATCCGCTCGGCCTTTCACGCACCACGCTGCCGGTCGACGCCCTCGAGGCCGTCGTACTCATTTCTACCGCCTCGGTTGCCCCACCCAGCACCACAGGGCGACCCGGTCGGCGCACCACAGGTGCACCAGCGCTGCGCAGCTGCGGCGCGCCCTGACGACCCGCCATGGCGGCTGCCGCACGGCACCGGCCGAGATCGACACTCCACCGTTCTGACCGACGAGGTCGCCGCGGGGCCTGTGCCGACATGTCCCACCGCCCTACGCTGGGAACCGGCGTTCGTGCGCGAGGTGGGCACGGCATACGGAAAGGGTGCAGTGATGCGGGCGATCTGGAAGGGCGCGGTCTCCTTCGGGCTGGTCAACGTGCCGGTGCGGCTCTACTCCGCGACCGAGAACCACGACGTGCAGTTCCGTCAGGTGCACCGCGAGGACGGCGGGCGGATCCGCTACCGGCGGATCTGCCAGATCGACGGTGAGGAGGTCTCCTACGACGACATCGCCAAGGGGTACGAGACCGAGGACGGCGACATGGTCGTGCTCACCGACGAGGACTTCGCCGACCTGCCGAGCAAGACGTCCAAGGAGATCGGGGTGACGAAGTTCGTCCCCGAGGACCAGATCGACCCGATGTGGCTCGACAAGAGCTACTTCCTCGAGCCGGACAAGGCTGCGACCAAGCCCTACGTCCTGCTCCGCGACGCCCTGGAGAAGGAGAAGCGGGTGGCCATCGTCACGGTCTCCATCCGCACCCGGATGACGATGGCCGTGCTCCGGGTGCGCGACGGGGTCATCGTCATGCAGACGATGCTCTGGCCCGACGAGGTCCGCTCGGCCGACTTCGCCCACGTCGAGGAGGAGCAGCACGCCACCAAGCAGGAGATGGACATGGCGAAGATGCTCATCGACCAGCTGGCCGGCGACTACGAGCCCGATGAGTACGAGGACGACTACGCCATCGCGGTCCAGGAGCTCGTGCGTGCCAAGGTCGAGGGCGGCGAGGTGCAGGTCGCCGCGGCCGAGCCGGAGGAGTCCGGCGAGGTTGTCGACCTGCTCGCGGCCCTGGCCCGCTCCGTCGAGAAGGCCAAGGCCTCACGCGGGGAGGCTCCTGAGCCCGCCGCGGCGACGGGCGGCGCGGCGAAGAAGTCGGCTGCGAAGAAGGGCACCGCCAAGAAGGCGGCCACCAAGAAGGGCTCCAGCACGAAGGACTCGGACAAGAAGCCGGCCAAGAAGGCGAGCTGAGCCCCTCGGCGAGGTCGAGTGGGCTGCGGGGCGCGGCGCGGGCACGGCATACGCTCTCGGCATGCCCGAGGGACACACGCTCTACGCGCTCGCCCGCGACCTGCACGCGGCGTTCGTGGGCACCTCGCCGGAGGTGAGCAGCCCGCAGGGGAAGTTCACCTCGGGCGCGGCGGAGCTCGACGGTCACGAGGTGCTCCACGCCACCTCGCGCGGCAAGCACCTGTTCGTGGAGTTCGCCGACGACCGGTGGCTGCACGTGCATCTCGGCCTGATCGGCACGTTCACGATCGACGCGGGCGAGTGGACCGGCGAGGTGCCGGTGGTCGGGCAGGTGCGGCTGCGGCTGCGCACCGACGAGCACGTCGCCGACCTGCGCGGGCCGACGCTGTGCGAGGTGGCGACGCCGGAGCGCGTCGACTCCGTCCTCGCGGGCCTCGGCCCCGACCCGCTGCGCCCCGACTCGGAGGAGGGCGTGGCCTGGCGCCGCATCTCGCGCTCGACGAGGCCGATCGGCGAGCTGCTCATGGACCAGGCGGTGCTGGCCGGGGTCGGCAACGTCTACCGCTCCGAGGTGCTGTTCCGGCACCGGCTCTCGCCCTTCACACCCGGGCGGTCGGTGCGCCGCTCGTCGTGGCGGCTGATCTGGGACGACCTCGTGCAGCTGATGCCGCTGGGGGTGGCGACCGGGCGCATCATCACCGTGCCGCAGCAGGTCGAGGAGGTCGAGGCCGCCCTGGGCCGCGGTGAGGTACCCCGCCCGCCGGGTCGATCTTCGCTGGTCTACAAGCAGTCCGGTATGCCGTGCCCCACCTGTGGCTCGAGGATCCAGACCCGGGTCGTGGCCGGCCGTAACCTCTTCTGGTGCGGGCGCTGCCAGCGACGACACTGAGGGTCGGTCGCAACGCGGCATACCCGGTGATCACGCCGACTTCCGCCGTGAGCGAACACGGCCCCGGAGGACGTTCGACAGGAACACGAGCGGGCGCCCCGGGCGTTGGACCCCCAGAAGAAGTCGCCGCCGTGGCGAGCGTTCGGGCACATCCGGGCGACTGGCACAGGCGGCGCGGCTAGCATCGAGGGGACTCGACGTCAGGAGAAGCACCATGTTCGAACGGTTCACCGACCGCGCCCGCCGAGTGGTCGTGCTCGCGCAGGAAGAGGCGCGCGGCCTCAACCACAACTACATCGGCACCGAGCACATTCTTCTCGGGCTCATCCACGAGGGCGAAGGCGTTGCGAGCAAGGCCCTGGAGAGCCTCGGCATCTCCTTGGAGGCCGTGCGCGAGCAGGTGCAGGAGATCATCGGCCAAGGCCAACAGGCCCCGACCGGTCACATCCCCTTCACCCCGCGCGCCAAGAAGGTTCTCGAGCTGAGCCTGCGCGAGGCGCTGCAGCTCGGCCACAACTACATCGGCACCGAGCACATCCTGCTCGGCCTGATCCGGGAGGGCGAGGGGGTCGCCGCCCAGGTGCTCGTCAAGCTCGGCGCCGACCTCTCCCGCGTGCGCCAGCAGGTCATCCAGCTCATCTCGGGCTACCAGGGCGGCAAGGAGGGTGCCGCTGCCGGCACCTCCGCCCAGGGCGGACCCGCAGAGGGCACCCCCGCGGGCTCTCTCGTGCTCGACCAGTTCGGGCGCAACCTCACCCAGGCCGCTCGTGAGGGAAAGCTCGACCCGGTCATCGGGCGCGAGAAGGAGATCGAGCGGGTCATGCAGGTGCTCTCACGCCGCACCAAGAACAACCCGGTGCTCATCGGGGAGCCCGGCGTCGGCAAGACCGCCGTCGTCGAGGGCCTGGCCCAGGACATCGTGCGCGGCGAGGTGCCCGAGACCCTCAAGGACCGGCAGCTCTACACCCTCGACCTCGGCGCGCTCGTCGCCGGCAGCCGCTACCGCGGTGACTTCGAGGAGCGGCTGAAGAAGGTCCTCAAGGAGATCCGCACCCGCGGCGACATCGTGCTGTTCATCGACGAGATCCACACGCTCGTCGGGGCCGGCGCCGCCGAGGGCGCCATCGACGCGGCATCCATCCTCAAGCCGATGCTCGCTCGCGGTGAGCTCCAGGTCGTCGGGGCGACGACCCTGGATGAGTACCGCAAGCACATCGAGAAGGATGCCGCCCTGGAGCGCCGCTTCCAGCCGATCCAGGTGGCCGAGCCGACTCTGGCCCACGCCATCGAGATCCTCAAGGGGCTCCGCGACCGCTACGAGGCGCACCACCGCGTCTCGATCACCGACGGCGCGCTCGTGGCCGCGGCCAACATGGCCGACCGCTATGTCAACGACCGGTTCCTCCCGGACAAGGCCATCGACCTCATCGACGAGGCGGGAGCGCGCTTGCGCATCCGCCGGATGACCGCGCCGCCAGACCTGCGCGAGTTCGACGAGAAGATCGCGAACGTCGTGCGGGAGAAGGAGTCGGCCATCGACGGCCAGGACTTCGAGAAGGCCGCGCGCCTGCGTGACGACGAGAAGAACCTGCGCGCCGACAAGGCCCGCCGCGAGGCGGAGTGGAAGTCCGGCGACATGGACGTGATCGCCGAGGTCGACGAGGAGCTCATCGCCGAGGTGCTCGCCGCCTCGACCGGCATCCCCGTCTTCAAGCTGACCGAGGAGGAGTCCAGCCGCCTGCTCCACATGGAGGACGAGCTGCACAAGCGGGTCGTCGGCATGAACGACGCCATCAAGGCGCTCTCGCAGGCCATCCGGCGCACCCGCGCCGGGCTGAAGGATCCCCGCCGCCCCGGTGGCTCGTTCATCTTCGCCGGTCCGACCGGTGTGGGTAAGACCGAGCTCGCCAAGACCCTGGCGGAGTTCCTCTTCGGCGACGAGGACAGCCTCATCCAGCTCGACATGTCGGAGTACAGCGAGAAGCACACGGTCTCGCGGCTCTTCGGCTCCCCGCCCGGGTACGTCGGCTACGAGGAGGGTGGGCAGCTCACCGAGAAGGTGCGCCGCAAGCCGTTCTCCGTGGTGCTCTTCGACGAGGTCGAGAAGGCCCACCCGGAGATCTTCAACTCGCTGCTCCAGGTGCTCGAGGACGGCCGGCTCACCGACTCCCAGGGTCGGATGGTCGACTTCAAGAACACCGTCATCATCATGACGACGAACCTCGGCACCCGGGACATCTCCAAGGGAACCCTCGGCTTCTCGGCCGGGCCCGACTCGCGCTCGTCCTACGACCGGATGAAGAACAAGGTCATCGACGAGCTCAAGCAGCACTTCCGGCCCGAGTTCCTCAACCGTGTCGACGACACGATCGTGTTCCCCCAGCTCACGCAGGAGGAGATCGTCCAGATCGTCGACCTGGAGATCGCCAAGCTCGACAAGCGGCTCAAGGACAAGGACATGGGTATCGAGCTGACGCTCGGTGCCAAGAACCTGCTGGCGACACGCGGCTACGACCCGGTTCTCGGCGCACGCCCCCTCCGTCGCACGATCCAGCGCGAGATCGAGGACATGCTGTCCGAGAAGATCCTGTTCGGCGAGCTCAAGGCCGGCGAGATCGTCGCGGTCGGTGTCGACGGCGAGGGCAAGGATGCGATCTTCACCTTCGAGGGCACGCCCCACGCGCAGGCCATCGAGGTCCCGCTCGTGGCCAGTGGCAGCGGCGACTCCGCCGAGTGACGCTAGCCGCCTGCGGCTGATCCACGAAGAACCCCGCCCCTGGTCACCGGGGGCGGGGTTCTCGCGTTCGGGTCGGTCCGCCGGGTCAGGCCGTGGTCTGGGTCGTGGCCGGCGCGACCACC
>JBBSQC010000027.1:0-50432 GCA_038258215.1 Actinomycetales bacterium
AAGAACGGCTCCAGGGCGGCGACCACCCCCGCCGCGACCTCCGCCGGGGCCTCCTCCAGCTCGCCCGCGACCACCCACGCCCGGTAGGAGTCCAACCGCCCCGCGCCCATCGCCGCATGCAACCCCCCCAGGCCGCTCTCCCTCGCCACGCCCGGCCCGTCACCCGCGAGCCGGACCGCCAAGCGCACCCGCCTCTCCGCGTGCACCGACGACACGTTCAACACCCCCGAGAGGATCGCCGGAGCATCCAGGGCGACATGCCCCATTGCCCGATGCGACGCCACCACGGTCCCGTCCTCGCAGAACTCCACCTCGACACACGCCAACCGAGCGATCGCGGCATCCTGCGCCGCCGACGCCACATCGATCACCCGCTGCAGATCCCCCACCACACCCGCCCACCCCTCACGCGAGCCACCCGACGCGGCCGGGCAGGCCACCGCCCGCAACGCCTCGACCGCAACCCCGGCCGCCCCCGCGACAGCTTCCGTACCCACCCCGACCACCATGTCTCGCCCCCCTCCCCGTTCCCACGATTCTACCCGCCGAGGTGCGTCTGGACAAGAGTTTGATTACGGCAATCTGTCTGCACCAGAGCGCGATTGACGAGATTGCCCCAACAAGCATCGTGAGGACTCTTGGCCCGTACCAGTACCAGCCGGGCATCGCCATAGGTGTGTGAGAAGGTACGAAGCGGTTGCGGCCGTCCCCCTCTGCGAGGAGGACGTCTGACCTCGTCACCTTTCATTCGGACCGGAGGACCCAGTGCCCGACACGGACACCCAGAGCATGGCCATCGCCCGAGAGCTCGGGCCGGACCTCATCGCGCTACGCCGCCGACTGCACCGCACTCCTGAGCTCGGGTTGGACCTCCCCGAGACCCAGGCCCGCGTTCTCGATGCCCTCGGCGGCCTGGACCTCGAGGTGCACGCGGGGTCGAGCCTCAGCTCGGTCGTGGCGGTGCTCCGAGGGGGTGCGCCCCACGAGGGGGAGCGGCCCGTGATCCTGTTGCGCGGCGACATGGACGCGCTCCCCGTCACCGAGGAGGTCGACGTCGACTACGTCTCGCAGCGCCCGGGAGTGATGCACGCCTGCGGACACGACCTCCACGTGGCGGGACTCGTGGGTGCCGCCCGAATCCTGGATGCGATCCGGAACGATCTGGTCGCCGACGTGGTGTTCATGTTCCAGCCCGCGGAGGAGGGGCCGGGGGGTGCCGAGCCGATGATCCGCGAGGGCCTCCTGGACGTGGCCGGCAGGCGGGTGGACGCGGCATACGCCGTGCACGTCTACTCGGCCGACCACCCCAGAGGGGTGTGGTTCGGGCGTCCCGGGCCCCTGATGGCGGCTGCCGACGAGGTGCACGTCCGGGTGCGCGGCGTGGGTGGCCACGGGTCGGCGCCGCACCGCACGAAGGATCCGGTGCCGGTGGCGTGCGAGATCGTGCTCGCGCTCCAGACCGCTGTGACGCGGCGGTTCGACATCTTCGACCCGGTCGTGGTGACGTGCGGAAAGGTCGCCGCCGGCACGAAGGACAACATCATCCCCGACGACGCCTTCATCGAGGCGACGGTGCGGACCTTCTCGGCCGAGAGCCGCGCGCTCGCCCAGGAGGTGGTGACGCAGGTGAGCCAGGGCGTCGCGGCGGCGCACGGCCTGAGCGCCGAGGTGTCGATCGGCCACGGGTATCCGGTGACGGTCAACGACCCAGACGAGTTCGCTTTCGCGAGAGGGGTGGTCGTCGAGCTCTTCGGTAAGGATCGGTGGTTCGACATGCCCTTCCCGGAGGCGGGATCTGAGGACATGTCGTTCGTCCTGGAGGAGGTGCCGGGTGCGTATCTCAACGTCAGTGCCTGCGTCCACGAGGACCACCGGATGGCCGAGGACAACCACTCACCCCGTGCGGCGTTCGATGACTCAGTGGTGCCTGAGGTCTCGGCGGCACTGGCCGAGCTCGCGCTGCGGCGCGGTCGCCAGCTCGCTGGTCGATGAGGGAGTCGGGCGCCGGAAGCGGGACGCCCCACACCTAGACTGGGCCGAGACGTCGTTGACGTCTTGCCCTCGTAGCTCAGCTGGACAGAGCAAGAGCCTTCTAATCTCTAGGTCGCAGGTTCGAGTCCTGCCGGGGGCGCAGCGCCTTGGCGCGGCGACCCGGGCAGAGGCCAGCAGCGGTTCGAGCGGAGTGAGAACGCCGACGTCCCGGGAGGGCGGGAACTGCGACATGCGGCACGGGTGACAAACATCTGGGTGTCGCTCCTCCCGCTCGCCGTGGGGAGTGCGGTGGTCCCCGTCCAGATCGTCATCACGATCCTGCTTCTTCGCTCGCCTGGCGGCCGGCGGGTTGCCCTTGCCTTCGTGGCAGGAATGAGCGCCGTGCGGCTCCTTCAGGGGCTGGCCTTCGGCATGGTCCTGGGCGCGGACGCAGCCACCGGGGATGCAGCGGACGGTGGCGCCTCGCCGTTCACCGCTGGACTCCTCCTGATCGTCGGTGTGGTTCTTCTGACGGTGACGGCCCGAGCGGTGGCCCATGCGCCGGATGCGGATGAGCCGCCCGCGAGGTGGATCACCGTGACCCGGGACAGCACGCCGGTGCGGGCCTTCGGCCTGGGCGCCGGTTTGCTGCTGATCGGACCCAAGTTCTGGGTCCTCACCCTCGGTGCGGTCGCCGTCATCGGGGACGCGGGAGGAGGCGCAGCATCCTCGATCCTCCTGTTCCTGCTCTTCATCCTTCTTGCCGAGTCGGTCCACCTCACGATCCTCGGGGTCGCGTTCGCCGCGCCCCGGCGCTCTGGCGAGGTCCTCGCGCGGGTATCGGCGTCGCTCGAAGCAAGAGACCGAGTCATCGTGATCACCCTTGGGCTGGTCTTCGGAGTTTGGTTCGTGCTCAAGGGGCTTGCCGGGCTCGAACTGCTCTGAGGCGCCACCAGACGAGACTCAGCGCGATGTGGCCTGACATCGCTCCGTCGTCATCCGTACAGCCGACGGCCGGTGCGCATGACGATCTCCTCGAGGAGGTCACCGACGACGTCTGCTGCGAGGCGCGTCGCGCGTCGCCACACGCCGTCGACCGGCCCGGCATACGACGCTCCGCCGCCGACACGCACCGAGCGTCGGCTACCGCTGCCGAGACCGATGGTGCGGATGCGGGGACGAGGTCGGCTCCCACCGTCGGGGCCACGAGGTCGGGTCATCCAAGCCCATGAACACGAGCCGGGGCCGACCCGGTAGCGCCCGAGACGGAAGCGGTGAGCGGAGTCCTTCCGGAGGCCGGAGAGCCGAAAGACCCGCCCGGTCGGGGCCGGTCGCGGCCGAGCGCGCTCCGGACCACCCGACCGAGCGTGCTCAACAACGCCGCGGCGTGGCCCTTCGTCGTTCCCTCCGTGATGAAGAGGGCGCCGTGACCTCGGCGTCTCGTGGCGCCCCGTGGTGCCCGTCCCGCGGTTACGCCGCAAGCCTGCACCTGGGGTCGTCAGCGCTCTCGTCGCCACGCCAGCGGGAGATGCGCCTCGGTGACCGCAGGGTCACTCACCGACCGGCAAGGGGCATCGAGGCCAGGACCTCGTGCCGGGGGCGGTGGCCCCTCTCCCGAGGGAGTTGGGACTCGATGAGGGTGATCTCGTCGACCACCCAAGGCGGGCCGGCATACGCATCGAGCACCCTCGCCCATCGGGTGGCGTCCACGGGCCTGGGCAGGCGTGCCACCGTGAGGTGTGGCACGAACTGCCCTCCCTCCGGAGCCGCGCCGAGGCTCGCCGTCACCGATCGCACGCTTTGAGCCAAGGAGTGCAGCGACTCCCCACCCCGGATGCCGGCCCACAGCACCCGAGCCCGGCTGACGTCGGGAAAGCACCCACCTCCGGCCACAGTGAGCTCCACGGGGCAATGCCGACGGGCGACCCCCCGCAGCCCAGCCACCAGGTCGTCGAGCACGTGAGCCGGCACGGACGGCATGAACGCGAGGGTCAGGTGCCACTGCGTCGGGTGTGACCAGTGCAGCGCAGAGACGGAGTCACGCCGCGGATCGAGGAACGCGTCGAGGTGCTCGATGACGCTCTCGGGTGGCACGGCGGCCACGAACAGTCGCATGCCGGACATCCTCGCGCGCCGCCCGGGACGAATGCCGGATTGTGCGCAACGGCTCGATAGGCTCCCCCCGTGGGAGGACAGGGTGACGCGGAGGAGATGGTCTCCGCTGTCGAGAGCCTGCGCGCCGAGGTCGAGCGGGCCGTCCTGCCGCTCGCGACACCTGGCCGGCCGGCCGCCGAGGTGGCGCGGCGCCAGCTCATCCACCAGCTCGACGACTACGTCCTCCCGCGGCTGCGGTCCATCGACGCACCCCTGCTCGCCGTCGTCGGCGGCTCGACCGGGGCCGGGAAGTCGACCCTGGTGAACTCGGTCGTCGGCGCCACCGTGAGCCGATCCGGCGTCCTCCGACCGACGACCACCTCCCCGGTGCTCGTGCACCACCCCCAGGACCGACACTGGTTCGCCGACGACCGCATCCTCCCCGGCCTGGCCCGGGTCACCGGCGCGGACACCGCTGAGACCGGTGCCGGCACCGTGCGGCTGGCCGAGTCGAGCGCCCTCCCGGCCGGAATGGCCCTCCTGGACGCCCCGGACATCGACTCGGTGGTCACGGCCAACCGGACCCTCGCCACCCAACTGTTGTCGGCGGCCGACCTGTGGCTGTTCGTGACGACCGCGGCACGCTATGCCGACGCGGTGCCGTGGGACCTCCTACGCACCGCCGCCGAGCGGGGCACGGCAGTGGCGATCGTGCTCGACCGGGTGCCCGACGACGCGGTCGAGGAGATCCGTCCGCACCTCGCCGCGATGCTCCGGGACCAGGGACTGCCGACCGCGCCAATCTTCACCGTCCCCGAGGTGGTCCTCGATGCCGGCGGACGCCTTCCGGCACAGGCGATCTCACGGCTCGCCTCGTGGCTGGAGGCACTCGCCGGGGACGCGCGAGCGCGGGCCATCGTCGTCGAGCAGACCCTGCGCGGTGCCGTCGGCTCGCTCTCCGGTCGTACCGGTGAGCTCGTGGAGGCCAGCCGTGAGCAGCAGGATGCCGCCGCCGAGCTGGCGTCGTCGGCATCCGAGGCCTACGCAGAAGCCCACCGACGGGTCGCGGACGGGATGACCGACGGCACCCTCCTGCGTGGCGAGGTGCTCGCCCGGTGGCAGGAGTTCGTCGGCACCGGGGAGTTCTTCAAGCAGGTCGAGACGACGATCTCCCGGTGGCGAGACCGTCTCACCGCAGTCGTCAAGGGCGCGCCACCGCCGGCGGACTCCCTCGGAGAGGCGCTCCAGACCGGCGTGGCGGCCCTCCTCTCGGCCAACGCCGAGACGGCAGCCTCGCAGTCGGCACGGTCCTGGCGCCGGCTGCCGGGTGGGGCGTCGGTGCTCGCCGATGTTCCTGCGCTGACCGCCTCGTCGGATGGCTTCCAGCACGACGTCGAGCGCCTCGTGCGTGACTGGCAGGGTGAGGTGCTCGAGCTCGTCCGGGGAGAGGGGCAGAGCAGGCGCACGAACGCCCGCATCGCCGCCTACGGCGTCAACGCGATCGGGCTGTTCCTCATGCTGGTCGCGTTCGCCCACGGTGGCTCGCTGGTCGGCGCCGAGGTCGGGATCGCTGGTGGCACAGCGGTGTTGGCCCAGCGAGTGCTCGAGGCGATCTTCGGTGACCAGGCGGTCCGCGACATGGCGGCCAAGGCGAGGAAGCGGCTGCTCACCCTTGCCGACGAGATGTATGCCGCTGAGCTCGCCCGCTATACAACCGCCCTGGCCGAGCATGCTCCGCCGGAGGACCAGGCCGAGCGACTCGCCGCGGTGCGCGCGACCCTGGCGGGGGTGTCGCCGTGAGCCCGTTGCGGATGGGGTCGGCGCGCGCTGCTGTGGTGTCGGCCGAACAGCTGGCCGCGGCCGCGGCATCCCTCTCGGCAGCAGTCGACGCCGGCGGCTCGGAGCTCCCGGCGCCACCGCGCGAGCGGGTCCACGCGGTGGTGGAGAAGGTCGGGCAGCGCACCGCCCTCGTCGGCGGCCACACCGTCGTCGCCCTTGCGGGCGCGACCGGCAGCGGCAAGTCCTCGCTGTTCAACGCCCTCGTCGGCGCCGACGTGGCGAAGGTCGGTGTGCGCAGGCCGACGACGTCGACCCCCACCGCCGCGGTCTGGGGGTCGACGTCCTCCGGTGAGCTGCTGTCGTGGCTGGGGGTCGGGTCGCGCCACCTCGTCGAGCCGGGTGGGGGAGGCCCGGAGGTGGGCACCCTCGACGGGCTGGTGCTCCTCGACCTGCCCGACTTCGACTCACGGGAGCACAGCCACCGGGTCGAGGCCGAGCGGGTGCTCGAGCTGGTCGACCTCTTCGTGTGGGTGACCGACCCACAGAAGTATGCCGACGCCCGCCTGCACGACGACTACGTCACGGCCCTGTCGACGCACGAGGCCGTGACCATGGTGGTGCTCAACCAGGCCGACCGGCTCACGCCGGACGAGGTGCAGGAGTGCCGCGGGGACCTCGTGCGGCTCATGGACCGCGACGGGATGCCGCGTGCACCTGTGCTGGCGACGTCGGCGACCACGGGCGCCGGTGTCGACGAGCTCCGCCAACGACTGGCCAACGCAGTGTCGGGTCGCACGATGTCCCGGGCTCGGTTGGCCGGCGACGTCCGGTCCGCCGCGGCGGCGCTCGTCCCCCACGTCGCGCAGGAGGAGGCGGAGATCGGTCCAGCCTCCCGGGCCGACCTCATCGACGCCCTCGCCCGCAGCGCCGGTGTCCCGGTCGTGGTCGACGCCGTGGAGCGGGACTACCGGCTCGAGGCCGCCGTGCGCACCGGCTGGCCGTTCACCCGGTGGGTGCACCGGCTCCGACCGCGCCCGTTGCGCCGGTTGCGCCTCGACGGTGGCGACGGTCGCGACGTGCACGTGTCGCAGTCGGACGTCAGGTCGGTGCTCGGTCGCTCCTCGCTTCCGCCGCCGTCACCGGCCGCCCGTTCAGCGGTAACGCTCGCGACCCACCGGTTGGCGGACGAGGTGGCGTCCGTGCTCCCGACACCGTGGGCCGACGCGGTCGAGCGGGCGGCGGCACCCGCCGACGGGTCGCTGGGTGATGCCCTGGACCAGGCCGTCGTGGGCACCTCGCTGCTGGCGCGGGAGCCGATCTGGTGGCGCGTCGTGCGCCTCGTCCAGCTCCTGCTGGCGCTCAGCGCGGTGTCCGGCTTCCTCTGGCTCGCCCTGTACGTCGTGCTGGGCTGGCTCCAGCTCGACACGGTGGTGGGATCACCCCCGTCGTGGGGGGTCATCCCGGTTCCGGTGCTGCTGCTCTTCGGAGGGATCCTCCTCGGGCTGCTGCTGGCGCTGCTGTCCAGGGCCCTGGCGCGCTCCGGTGCCCGCCGTCGCGGCCGGGTGATGGATGCCCGGCTCCGGGAGTCGGTCGCCGGTGCCGCGGACGAGCGGATCCTCGCCCCCGTGCGGCGCGTGCTCGATCGGCACGCGGCCACCCGGGTCGCGCTGACAAGGGCCACCGAGGTCTGAGCCCGCACCACGCCCGGCGCCCGGGCCGGCGAGCCCCCGTGCCTCGACTTATTGCGCTACAGCCACGCCCGGCGGGCCGAAATGCGGGCTCCGGCGTGGCTGAGGCGCAATAAGTCGGGGGTTCCGGGTGGTGCTCGGGTGGGCTGTCCACAGGTCCTCCCCTCAGGGCTCGGTCGTCCACAGATGTCGGAACGCCCTTCCGGTGACTGCGCCCACCCGCGGATGCTCAGCGGAGGGCGCCGAGGTGCGGCGCCCGGAGGGGACATCTGATGAACGAGACCTACGTGACCATCCAGGGTCGTCTGGTCGCCGACCCGACGGTCCGGTACACCCGCGATGGCGCGCCGTTCGCCGTTTTCCGCGTGGCGCACTCGGCGCGCCGACCGGTTCGGGACAAGCCGGGCACCTTCACCGACACGGCCACCAGCTTCTACGACGTGTCGGCCTTCCGCTCGCTCGGCGCCAACGTCGGGGCAGCGCTGCACAAGGGGGAGCCGGTCACCGTCTTCGGGCGCCAGCGCATCAACGTCTTCCAACGCGGTGACGGCTCGATGGGCGCGGGAGTGCAGGTGGAGGCCTTCGCCGTCGGGCACGACCTGACCTTCGGCACCACGGCCTTCAGCAAGGTGGCCCGGGGCCAGTACCCCGACGGAGACCGGCTCTCCCAACCCGAGGTCGCGGAGGCCTTCGCGATGCAGGACCTCGGCGACCCCGACCACGTCGAGTACGTGGTCGACGACGGGTCCGGCCGCGTCGACGAGGTCCGGGGGCCGGCCCCGACGACGGGGGAGCAGCCGTCCGACGCGCCGAACACCGGCCCCCTCATCCGTGAGGATGCCGAGCACGCGGCCTGAGGTGGCACCGGCGTCGTTGCGGGCGGCAGGGACAGCCGGGCCGTCGGGTGGATTCGTCGGGCGCAGTGGCGGTGGCTAGCCTTCACCCATGCCCGAGTTCATCTACGTCATGTCCCGTGCCCGCAAGGCCCACGGTGACAAGGTCATCCTCGACGAGGTCACGCTGTCCTTCCTCCCGGGAGCCAAGATCGGGGTCGTCGGCCCCAACGGCGCGGGGAAGTCCTCCGTGCTGAAGATCATGGCCGGGCTGGACCAGCCCTCCAATGGCGAGGCGCGCCTGACACCGGGCTTCTCCGTCGGCATCCTCATGCAGGAGCCCGAGCTCAACGAGGACAAGACGGTGCTGGGCAACGTCGAGGAGGGCGCCGGCGAGATCAAGGCCAAGCTGGACCGCTACAACGACATCTCCGCCCAGATGGCCGAGCCGGACGCCGACTTCGACGCCCTGATGGCCGAGATGGGCACACTGCAGGAGGCCATCGACGCGGCGGACGCGTGGGATCTGGACTCCCAGCTGGACCAGGCCATGGACGCCCTGCGCTGCCCGCCGCCGGATGCCGACGTGAGCGTGCTCTCCGGTGGTGAACGACGCCGGGTGGCGCTGTGCAAACTGCTGCTCCAGAAGCCGGACCTGCTGCTGCTCGACGAGCCCACGAACCACCTCGACGCCGAGTCGGTGCTCTGGCTCGAGCAGCACCTCGCGGGTTACCACGGCGCCGTCGTCGCGGTGACGCACGACCGGTACTTCATGGACAACGTCGCGCAGTGGATCCTGGAGCTGGACCGCGGGCGTGCCTACCCCTACGAGGGCAACTACTCGACCTACCTCGAGAAGAAGCAGGCTCGCCTTGAGGTGCAGGGGAAGAAGGACGCGAAGCTCTCCAGGCGGCTCGCCGACGAGCTCGAGTGGGTCCGCTCCAACGCCAAGGCTCGTCAGACCAAGTCCAAGTCGCGGCTGGCCCGCTACGAGGAGATGGCCGCGGAGGCCGACCGCACGCGCAAGCTGGACTTCGACGAGATCCAGATCCCGCCGGGCCCCCGGCTGGGCAGCAAGGTCATCGAGGTGCGTGGGCTGCGCAAGGGGTTCGGCGACCGGGTCCTCATCGAGGACCTCAGCTTCACCCTGCCGCGCAACGGGATCGTCGGGGTGATCGGGCCCAACGGTGTCGGCAAGACGACGCTGTTCAAGACCATCGTCGGTCTCGAGGAGGTCGACGCCGGGGTCGTCGACGTGGGTGAGACGGTGAAGATCTCCTACGTCGACCAGAGCCGCGGTGGGCTCGATCCCAAGCTCAACCTCTGGGAGACGGTCTCCGGTGGTCACGACTACATCCAGGTCGGGCACGTCGAGATCCCCTCTCGCGCCTACGTCAGCCAGTTCGGGTTCAAGGGCCCCGACCAGCAGAAGCGGGCCGGCATCCTCTCCGGCGGGGAGCGCAACCGCCTCAACCTGGCGCTCACCCTGAAGGAGGGTGGCAACCTGCTGCTGCTCGACGAGCCGACCAACGACCTCGATGTCGAGACCCTCGGGTCCCTCGAGAACGCGCTCCTGGAGTTCCCCGGGTGCGCCGTGGTCATCAGCCACGACCGGTGGTTCCTCGACCGGGTCGCCACGCACATCCTGGCCTACGAAGGGACCGAGGAGAGCCCGGCGAAGTGGCACTGGTTCGAGGGCAACTTCGCCGGCTACGAGGCCAACAAGATCGAGCGCCTTGGTGTGGACGCCGCCCGGCCGCACCGGGTCACCTACCGCAAGCTCAGGCGTGACTGACGTGCTCCGCCTGCCCCGTCGCAGCCGGAGCCGGGGCCGGTGACGGCGGTGCCCGATCCGCACCGGATCTCCGTCGTCATCCCCGTCTACCAGGGGGAGCGGACCCTGTCCTCGGTCGTCGCGGAGCTCGAGCCGCTCAGCCAGGAGGGACGGACCCCGGCCGGGCGCCCCTTCGTGCTCGACGAGGTGGTGCTCGTCCACGACTGCGGCCCCGATGCATCCGACGAGGTGATCCGGTCGCTCGTCGCGGAGCACGAGTGGGTGCGTGCGGTGTGGCTGAGCCGCAACTTCGGGCAGCACGCCGCGACGCTCGCCGGGATCGCCGCCTCGGGTGGCGAGTGGGTGCTCACCATGGACGAGGACGGCCAGCACGACCCCGCGCGTATCGGAGACCTCCTCGACACCGCGATGGCCGAGCAGGCCGACGTCGTCTACGCCCGCGCGACCAACGAGCCACCGCACGGTGCCGTCCGCAACGTCGCCTCGCGCGGCGCGAAGTGGCTGGTGGCGCGGATGGCCAAGGGGGCACCGGCGACGGACTTCTCGAGCTATCGCCTGCTCCTCGGCGAGGTGGCCCGGTCGGTCGCGGCCTATGCCGGCCCCGGCATCTACCTGGACGTCGCGATCTCTTGGGTGGCCGGGCGGATCCGGACCTGCCCGGTGGAGATGCGCGCCGAGGGCCAGCGGGCCTCCGGCTACGACGCACGAGCCCTGGTGTCGCACTTCTGGCGTCTGGTGCTCTCCAGCGGCACCCGGCCCCTGCGGTGGGTGAGCGCCCTGGGCGCGGCTGCCGTCCTGCTCGCGCCGATCGTGGCGCTCGTCCTCGTGGTCGGGAAGGCCTCCGGGCTCTGGCAGGCCCCGGGGTGGACCTCCACGATGATCCTGCTGATGGTCTCCACCGGCGTGATCCTGTTCAGCCTCGGGGTGATCGCCGAGTACGTCGGCATGGCCGTCAACATGGCCATGGGCAAACCGTTGTACCTGCCGGTGCGCGATCGCCGTGACGGCCCCCTCGGGCGGGACCACGGGTGAGCGCCACCGGCGCGGTCGGTGGTCTGCGTCGACCTCTGGCCTGGGTCGTCGGCCGGGGAGGGCTCGTCGGCCGCCACGTCGCCACTGATCTCGATCGGGCGGGGTACGAGCTGTTCGACGCCCCGGTGCGTTGGCCGGATGAGGGCGCGAGCATGACGGACCTGGCCGTGGGGATGGAGCACTTCGAGGTGCGCCGCCGCGACCGGCCGTGGCTGCTCGCGTGGTGCGCCGGAGCGGGTGTCGTGGCGACCCCGGAAGCGGCCCTCGACGCGGAGCTGCGGGTGTTCCGCTCCGCGATGTCGGACCTGAGCGACGCGACACGGCCCGGCGAGGACGGTGTCGTCGTCCTCGCGTCATCGGCCGGGGGGTTGTATGCCGGGTCCTCACGACCGCCGTTCAGCGAGGCGACCGAGCCCCGGCCGTTGGTCGCCTACGGTCGCACCAAGCTCGCGATGGAGCAGGTCGTCCGGGGTCTCGCGGACCAGGTCGGCCTCCGGGTCGTGCTCGCGCGCCTGGCGAACGTCTACGGCCCCGGTCAGACCCTGGGCAAGCCACAGGGGCTGCTCTCCCAGCTGTGCCTGGCCCAGGCCACGGGTCGGGCGCTCCCGGTCTTCGTCTCCACGGACACCATCCGCGACTACGTGTATGCCGGTGATGTCGGTGCGATGTTCCGCGCCCTCGCGGAGCGGATGCGGGACGAGCCGGCGGGCACCGTCGTCGTCAAGGTCGTCGGCTCCGGTCGGCCCGTGACGGTCGGCCACCTCGTGGCCGAGGCCCGCCGGGTCTTTCACCGGCCGATGCGCACCATCGCTCTGGCCGGGGCGTCGGCGGGGCAGGTGATGGATCTGCGGCTGGCCTCGACGGTGTGGCCGGAAGTCGATGCCCTGGCGTCGACGACCCTGCCGGAGGGGATCAACCGCACGGCGCAGGACGTGCTCTCCCGGGTCGTGTCCGGGCGCGGGCTCGACCGCTGAGGCGGTCGGACCCCAGGCCTCAGGTGGCCTTGCTGGCCGCGAGGAAGACCGAGGAGCCGAAGGGCAGGTCGGCCCGGCGCAGCACGGCGCGATCGGCCCGGGACAGCTGCAGGAGAGCGGTATTCAGCGGGCGCGGCATCCGTGGCAGCTCCACGATGTCCACCGCGCCGGACCCGTGCCGACGCGTCAGCTTGCGCGCGGCCCGCTCCGCCACGAACGCGGGGAACACGGTGCTGAACCCGTACGTCGCACGTTCGACGACGAACCCGGAGCGCTCCACGGCGGCCACCGCCCGGGGTCGGGTGTACCGCCGGTGGTGACCGTTGGCGACGTCGAAGTCGGTCCACGCCCACGTGTAGGCCGGCACCGACAGCACCAGCCGACCGCCGGGGCGAAGCACGCGGTGCACCTCGTCGAGCGCGAGCCGCTCCGGGTCGCAGTGCTCGATGACGTCGAAGGCCGCGACGGCGTCGAAGGAGGCGTCGGCGAAGGGCAGGGCGAGGGCCGACCCGCAGACGCCGCCCGCGTCGAGCCCTCGGGGGTCGATGTCCAGGGAGACCGTCGAGCCCGCCGCCTCACGGAACCACGCGGCGCTGGGTCCGTCGGCGCTCCCGAGGTCCAGCGCGGTGCCGGCCCCCTCGACGTGGGACCGGAGCGCGGTCTCCAGCAGGTCGGCCCGGGCGACGTACCACCAGTAGTCGGGGTCGGCGATGGAGGCGGACCCCCCGTGTCCTTCGCTGCGCGTCACGGCGTCACCCTAGCGACCCGGCCGCGGTCGGGTCGCGGGTCCCTGGGCGCTCAGCGCGGAGCGCGGACGAGCCGGACGGCGAGGTCCCCGTAGGCGTGCTCGATCTCCTCGGGGGTCCGTCGCACGTCGGGGGTGTACCAGCGAGCCACGTCGATGGCCATCGAGAGCAGGGCCAGCGCGGTGCCCTGGACGTCCTCGACCTCGAACTCCCCGGTGGCCATGCCGTCGCGGAGCACGCCCGCGACGACCTGGTCGATCTCCTTGCGCAGGCCCAGGACGGCATCCCGGTGCTCGGCGCTCAGGTGACGGAACTCGAACTGCACGATCCGCCCGAGCTCGTAGTGCTCCGCGTGCCACCTCGAGAAGCCGCCCACGATGGCCCGCAGCGCCTCCGAGGGGGTCGCGGCCTGGGCGGCGGCAGCAACCAGGAGGTCGCGGGCCCGGGCGTGGCCGCGCCGGCTGAGCTCGAAGAGGAGCACCTCCTTGGAGGCGAAGTGCACGTAGACGCCCGCGGGAGAGAGCCCGGCGCGCGAGGCGATGTCCCGGGTGGTCGTCGCGTGGAAGCCCCGCTCGGCGAAGGCGTCGGCCGCGGCCAGCATGATCCGGGTCGCGGTGTCGGTCACGTCGTCGACCCGGTCGTGGCGCCCACCCTCGGGAGCGAGCGCCGCCAGGACGGCGGTCTCGCTCAGCGGTGAGGTGGAGGACACGGTTGACAGCATGCCCGACCGGAGAGAAACTAAGCAAGCGCTTAGTCAACGTTTCTTCCGCGCGCGGCTCATCAGTTAGTGCTGTCCAGTGTGTCCCGAGGAGTGTCATGCCCCGCAACATCTACGGTCCCGAGCACGAGGACTTCCGCGCCTCGATGCAGGAGTTCGTCGAGCGCACGCTCAAGCCGCGCGCCGAGCAGATGCTCGAGGTCAAGGCCATCGACCGCGACATCTGGAAGGAGGCGGGCAGCCAGGGCCTGTTCGGGCTCGACATCCCCGAGGAGTTCGGCGGCCTGGGCGCCGAGGACTACCGCTTCAACGCGATCGCGGCGGAGGTCCTCAACGGCTTCAACGCGGCAGTGGGCTCCTGCTTCGGCATCCACAGCGACGTCTGCCCGCCCTACATCGTCGACCTCGGCACCCAGGAGCAGAAGGAGCGGTGGCTCCCGCCGATGGCCGCGGGCGAGAAGATCTGCGCCATCGCGATGACCGAGCCGGGCGGTGGCTCCGACCTCGCCGCGCTCAAGACCACCGCCGTGCGTGACGGCGACCACTGGGTCATGAACGGCTCGAAGACCTTCATCACCAACGGCTACCAGGCCGACCTCGTCATTGTGGCGACCCGCACCGACCCGAGCAAGGGCGCCAAGGGCATCACCCTGTTCATGGTCGAGGACGGCATGGAGGGCTTCTCCCGGGGTCGCAAGCTCGACAAGGTCGGGCAGGAGGAGTCCGACACCGCCGAGCTGTTCTTCCAGGACGTGAGGGTGCCCGACGCCAACCGGATCGGTGAGGAGGGGATGGGCTTCATCGCGATGATGCAACGCCTGCCCCAGGAGCGGGTGGGCGCCGCCTGCGCCAACGTCGCGCACGCCAAGCAGATCCTCATGGAGACCATCGACTACACCAAGGAGCGCAAGGCTTTCGGCCAGGCGATCGGCTCCTTCCAGCACAACAAGTTCAAGATCGCCGAGCTCGTCACCTCCATCGAGGTCGCCGAGGCCTACGTCGACGACTGCATCGAGGCGCACGCCGAGGGGCGGCTCTCGGCGGTCGACGCGGCGAAGGCCAAGTGGTGGAGCGCCCAGGTGCAGAACGACGTGCTCGACGAGTGCGTCCAGCTGCACGGTGGCTACGGGTTCATGAACGAGTACCGGGTCGCGCGAGCCTGGCGCGACGCCCGGGTCACCAAGATCTGGGCCGGCTCCAACGAGATCATGAAGGAGCTCATCGGCCGCGACCTCGGCCTCTGACCGTGCCCACCCCAGGTAAACAATCGCCCTATTGGTCTGTTGTTTACGCAACCCCGGTAAACAATCGCCCTATTGGTCGATTGTTCGCGCCAGGACGGGATGCCGGGGTGGCGGGTCGGCGCTCGCCCGGCGGTGCGGCTTCAGTCGAGCGGGCCGCCGGCGACGTAGATGACCTGTCCCGACACGAAGCCCGCCTCCTCCGAGACGAGGAACGCGATGGTGGCGGCGATGTCCTCGGGCTGACCGATCCGACCCACCGGGATCTGCGCGGCCGAGTGGGTGATGAAGTCCTCGAACGAGACACCCACCCGCTCGGCCGTGGCCCGGGTCATGTCGCTCTCGATGAACCCGGGCGCCACCGCGTTGGCGGTGACCCCGAACTTCCCCAGCTCGATGGCGAGGGTCTTGGTGAAGCCCTGGAGCCCGGCCTTCGCGGCCGAGTAGTTGGCCTGTCCGCGGTTGCCCTGCGCCGAGGACGAGGACAGGTTGACGATCCGGCCGTACCTCTCCGCCGTCATGTGGGCCTGGCACGCCTTGGTCATGAGGAACGCGCCCTTGAGGTGCACGCCCATCACGGCATCCCAGTCCTGCTCGGTCATCTTGAAGAGGAGGTTGTCGCGGATGATGCCGGCGTTGTTGACGAGCACGACCGGAGGCCCGAGCTCGTCGGCGACCCGGGCCACGCCGACCGCCACCGCTGCGGCGTCCGAGACGTCGACGCCGACACCGAGGGACTGCCCGCCGGAGTCGCGGATCCGGGCGGCGACGACCTCACAGGCCGCTTCGTCGAGGTCCAGCACGGCCACGGCGAACCCGTCCCGAGCGAGCCGCTCGGCGGTGGCCGCTCCGATCCCTCGTGCTGCTCCGGTGACGACGGCGACGCGCTGGTTGGTCATGGGACTCCTTCGAGGTCTGGGAGCGATCCGTGCCGATGTCGCTCGCTCTCACCGACGGATGCTACGAGGTCAGCGCCCGGAGCACGGAGTTGGGCACCGTTTTCACCCATGCGCGCACCCGACGGTAGGTTGACCTCCACCGCGCTGGCCCCACGGCCGTCGCCCCAGCAGTGTGGCTGGACACCTGCTGACACTCATGGAAGGTAACCAGTGGAGATCTGGCCCGGAACGGCATACCCCCTTGGCGCCACGTTCGACGGAACGGGCGTCAACTTCGCCCTGTTCAGCGAGGTCGCCGACACCGTCGAGCTCTGCCTCATCGACGACGACGGGGCCGAGACCCGGATCGCGCTGCCGGAGGTCGACGGCTTCGTGTGGCACGGCTACCTCCCCGCAGTCCAGCCCGGCCAGCGCTACGGCTACCGCGTGCACGGCCCGTTCGAGCCCGAGAAAGGGCACCGCTGCGACCCCAGCAAGCTGCTCCTCGACCCCTACGCCAAGGCCATCGAGGGCCAGGTCTCCAACGACCAGGCCCTCTTCTCCTACGACTTCAAGAACCCCAAGAAGCGCAACACCGACGACAGCCTCGACAAGACGATGCTCAGCGTCGTCATCAACCCCTACTTCGACTGGGGCCACGACCGTCCGCCGCGCCACGAGTACCACGACACGGTGATCTACGAGGCGCACGTCAAGGGCCTGACGATGACCCACCCCGAGGTGCCCGAGGAGATCCGGGGGACGTATGCCGCCATCGCTCACCCGGCCGTCATCGACCACCTCACCGACCTCGGCGTCACTGCGCTCGAGCTGATGCCGGTACACCAGTTCGTGCAGGACACCTCGCTGCAGGGCAAGGGCCTGACCAACTACTGGGGCTACAACACGATCGGCTTCCTCGCGCCGCACAACTCCTACGCGCGCGGGCAGCGGGGGGAGCAGGTCACCGAGTTCAAGGCGATGGTGAAGGCGCTGCACGCGGCCGACATCGAGGTGATCCTCGACGTCGTCTACAACCACACCGCGGAGGGCAACGAGTTCGGCCCGACGATCTGCTTCCGGGGCATCGACAACTCCGCCTACTACCGGCTGGTCGACGACACCAAGGAGCACTACTACGACACGACGGGCACCGGCAACAGCCTGCTCATGCGCCACCCGCACGTGCTCCAGCTCATCATGGACAGCCTGCGCTACTGGGTCACCGAGATGCACGTCGACGGCTTCCGGTTCGACCTGGCGGCCACCCTGGCCCGCCAGTTCCACGAGGTCGACAAGCTCTCCGCGTTCTTCGACCTCATCCAGCAGGACCCGGTGATCTCCCAGGCCAAGCTCATCGCCGAGCCCTGGGACGTCGGGGACGGGGGCTACCAGGTGGGCAACTTCCCGCCGCTGTGGACGGAGTGGAACGGCAAGTACCGCGACACGGTCCGCGACTTCTGGCGCGGTGAGCCGAGCACGCTGGGTGAGTTCGCCTCCCGCCTGACCGGCTCGAGCGACCTCTACGAGCACAGCGGCCGCAAGCCCTTCGCATCGATCAACTTCGTCACCGCCCACGACGGCTTCACCCTGCGTGACCTGGTCTCCTACAACGAGAAGCGCAACGACGCCAACGGTGAGGACGGCCGCGACGGCGAGAGCCACAACCGCTCGTGGAACAGCGGCGTCGAGGGCCCCACGGACGACCCGACGGTCTCGGCGCTCCGACTGCGCCAGCAGCGCAACTTCCTCACCACCCTGCTCCTCAGCCAGGGCGTGCCGATGATCTCCCACGGCGACGAGATCGGCCGCACCCAGCATGGCAACAACAACGTCTACTGCCAGGACAACGAGCTCTCGTGGGTCGACTGGGAGCTCGATGGCGACCAGCGCGAGCTCCTGGCCTTCACCGGTGCGCTGACCGCGCTCCGCGGCGAGCACGCCGTCTTCCGGCGCCGGCGGTTCTTCGACGGCATCGCCGACCACGGGGGCGAGTCCGACAACGGCGACATCGCCTGGTTCCGGCCCTCCGGGGAGCCGATGGGCGCCTCGCACTGGTCGGACAACGAGGCCCGGACGATGTCCGTCTTCCTCAACGGTGGCGCGATCCCCACCCTCGACGAGCGCGGTAGGCCCGTCGTCGACGACGACTTCATCCTGATGTTCAACGGTGACTCCGAGGACCACGACTTCCGCCTCCCCGGACCGGACTGGGGTGAGTCGTGGACGATCGAGATCGACACCTCCGTCCACGACGTCGACACCGACTGGAGGAAGGCCGGTTCCGACCTCCAGGTCCCCTCGCGTTCCGTCGTCGTCCTGCGCTCCCCGCGCGAGGTCGCGACCGTCCCCGCGGGAGCGGCCGCCACGCCGAAGGTGTGAGGATGAGCGCCGTGCACCGACCCGACCCCGGACGCATCGTGCCGAGCTCGACCTACCGCCTCCAGATCAACGGAGGGTTCGGCTTCGACGCCGCGGCCGAGCAGACGGCATACCTCGCATCGCTCGGGGTCTCCCACGTCTACCTCTCGCCCGTCCTCCAGCCCGCACCCGGGTCCACCCACGGCTATGACGTGCTCGACCACACCCGGATCAACGAGGACGCGGGGGGTCGTGAAGCCTTCGAGCGGCTCGTGACCGCCTGCCGCGAAGCTGGTCTGGGCATCATCGTCGACGTGGTGCCCAACCACATGACCGTGCCACAGCCCGCGCACCTCAATGCCCCCTTCTGGTCGCTGCTGCGCGACGGCCGCGGCTCCCCGTATGCCGGCTGGTTCGACGTCGACTGGGCGGCGGAGGACGACCGCATCCTCATGCCCGTCCTCGGTGGCACGGTGGCGCAGGCGATCGACTCGGGCGAGCTCGAGCTCGTCGACGACGGCGGGCCCTCGGGCAGCGACCACGTGCTGCGCTACTACGACGCCGAGTTCCCCGTGGCACCCGGCAGCGAGACCCTTCCGCTCGCCGAGCTGGTCGAGCACCAGGCCTACCGGCTCTCCTCGTGGCGGGAGGCGGGGGAGGCGCTCAACTACCGGCGCTTCTTCGACGTGACCTCCCTGGTCGCGGTGCGCGTGGAGGACCCGGTCGTCTTCATGGCGACGCACGCTCTCCTGCTGGCGCTGCACGGACACGGTGAGGTGGACGGGTTCCGCATCGACCACCCCGACGGCCTCGCGGACCCGGGGGGCTACCTCGAGCGGCTCAGCGACGCCACCGGTGGTGCCTGGGTCGTCGTCGAGAAGATCCTCGAGGGTGAGGAGTCCCTTCCCGAGTCCTGGCGGTGCGCCGGCACCACGGGCTACGACGCGATGCTGCGGGTGCAGCAGGTGCTCACCCCCGCCGACGAGACGGGCACCCTGGACCGGCTCTGGGCCGAGGTCGCCCCCGATCTCATCGACCTCGACGACGTGGTCGCCGAGGCCAAGCGCCTCGTCGTCGACGACGTGCAGGCCGCCGAGGTCGACCGCCTGATGCGCCTGGTCCGCCGCGTGCTTCCGGGGGAGGACCTCGCGGCCCTCCGGCGAGCCCTGGAGGCGCTGCTCGTCTCGATGGACCGCTATCGCGCGTACATCGTGCCGGGCCGCGGCGTCGACCCCGACCAGGCGGCCGTGGTGGTCGACGCCGCCACGCGCGCGGGCGCCCTGCTCGCACCGAGCGACCGGGACGCCCTCGACACCGTGGTGGCCCTGGTGCTCGACCGCGACCTCCCGCAGGCGCAGCTCGACACCGGCGCCGCGGCGGACGAGTTCCGGGTGCGCTTCCAGCAGACCTGCGGGCCGGTCATGGCCAAGGGCATCGAGGACACCGCCTTCTACCGGTGGTTCCGCCTGGCCGGCGCCAACGAGGTCGGGGGTGACCCGGAGCACCTGTCCATCGGTGTGGAGGAGTTCCACGCCTGGTGCCGGGAGCTCGTGGCGAGCTGGCCGACCTCGATGACCACGCTCACCACCCATGACACCAAGCGCTCCGAGGACACGCGGGCCCGGCTCATGGTGCTGGCCGAGGATGCCGAGGGCTGGGCGGCCTGGGTCGAGCAGGCTCGCGAGCTGGCCGCCCCGCACCGCACGGACCGCGTCGACGCCCCGACCGAGTACCTCGTCTGGCAGACCCTGGTCGGGACCTGGCCGATCAGCGGCGGTCGGCTGGAGGAGTACCTCCTCAAGGCGGTCCGCGAGGCGAAGGTCCACACGGCCTGGGTCGACGGCGACACCGACTACGAGGACGAGGTCGTCGCCTTCGCCCGGGCCATCGGGCGCGACTCTGCCGTGCACGCGCACCTCGACACCTGGACCGCCGCCCACGAGCAGTCGGTGCGCGCCAACATCCTCGGGCAGAAGCTCGTCCAGCTGACCATGCCCGGCGTCCCCGACGTGTTCCAGGGCTGCGAGATCGGCCGCCTGGCCGTCGTCGACCCAGACAACCGGCGCACCGTGGACTGGACCGACCGGGCCCTGCGCCTCTCCCGGGTGCTCGACGACGAGCCGTGCTTCGACCTCGACGACGACAAGATGCGCGTCACGGCCCTCACCCTCCGGTTGCGGCGCGAGCTGCCCGAGGTGTTCGTCGGACCCGACACCACCTACGCCGGCGTCGAGACGGGAAGCGAGCACGCCCTGGCCTTCGCCCGCGGGGACCTGGGCGGACCGAGGGTCGTCACGGTCGCGACCCGTTCCTCCGGGCGTCTGGAGTCGGCGGGCGGCTTCGGCGACGCGGTGCTTGAGGTGCCCGCCGGGGAGTGGCACGACGTGATCGCGGCGCGCACCCACGTCTGCGACGGGTCGGGGGTGGCCCTGGGCGACGTGCTGTCCGAGCGACCGGTCGCCCTGCTGGTGAGGCAGCCGTGAGCGCCATCGAGGTGTGGGCGCCGTCGGCGGACCACGTCGAGGTCGAGTGGGCGGTCGTGCCGTCGTCGACCGACGGGCCTCTCCAGGAGGGGCCGAGCAGGGAGGCGATGATCGCCACCGGGGGCGGGTGGTGGTCCTGGGAGCCGCGCGGACTCGACGGGGACCTCGACGGAGGCGCAGATGTCCACGGGCCGGCATCCGCGATCGACTACGCCTTCGTCCTCGATGGCGCCGAGCCCGCCCTCCCCGACCCGCGCAGTGCCTGGCAGCCGGCCGGGGTGCACGCCCCGAGCCGCACCTTCGACGCGACGGCCTTCTCGTGGTCTGACCCAGATTGGCACGGGATCCGTTCTGGCGCAGGCGTTCTCGGCTCCGTGATCTACGAGTTGCACGTGGGCACGTTCACCGCGGAAGGGACGTTCGACGCCGCGGTGGAGCACCTGGACCACCTCGTCTCGCTCGGTGTGGAGGTTGTCGAGGTCATGCCCGTCGCCTCCTTCCCCGGCCGGTGGGGCTGGGGTTACGACGGTGTCGGTCTGTATGCCGTGCACGACCCCTACGGCGGCCCGCTCGCCTTCCAGCGGTTCGTCGACGCGTGCCACGCGCGCGGGTTGGGGGTGTGCCTCGACGTGGTGCACAACCACCTCGGCGCGAGCGGCAACTACCTCGCGCGGTTCGGCCCCTACTTCACCGAGGCCCACCACACGCCATGGGGCCCGGCGGTCAACCTCGACCACCAGGGTTCAGGTGAGGTACGAGCCTTCCTCTTGGAGAGTGCCCTGCGCTGGTTCCGCGACTTCCACGTCGACGCCCTGCGGCTCGACGCGGTGCACGAGCTGAAGGACGACAGCGAGCCGCACTACCTCGTGGAGCTGTCCGACGCGGTCACCTCGTTGTCGACCGAGCTGGGCCGCCCCTTGGACCTCGTCGCCGAGAGCGACCTCAACGACACGATGATGGTCACGGCCACCAGCGACGGCGGCCGGGGCATGACGGCCCAGTGGGACGACGACCTCCACCACGGGCTGCACGTCGCGCTCACCGGCGAGCACCAGGGCTACTACGCCGACTTCGCCGGTCATTGCGCGGCGCTGCCCGATGGGGGTGGGCCGCTCGCTGTGCTCGCCAAGGTGCTCACCCGCGGCTTCCTCCACGACGGCACGATGTCGACGTTCCGAGAGCAGCGCTGGGGCGCGCCGGTCGACACCGAGCGGCTCGACGCCCGCTGCCTCGTCGGCTACCTGCAGACGCACGACCAGGTCGGCAACCGGATGGCGGGGGACCGCATCTCCGCGCTGCTCCCGGCGGGGCTCCAGGCGGCCGGTGCCGCGATGTACCTGCTGGGACCGGTCACGCCCATGCTCTTCATGGGGGAGGAGTGGGGCGCCTCCACCCCGTGGCAGTTCTTCACGAGCTTCGAGGAGGACTGGCTCGCCGACGCGGTCCGCGACGGCCGGCGCGCCGAGTTCGGCAGCCACGGGTGGTCGGCGCAGGACGTGCCGGACCCGCAGGACCCCGCCACCCGGGACCGCTCGGTCCTGGACTGGTCGGAGACGCAGGACGAGGACCACGCCCGGATGCTGCGCTGGTACACCGCGTGCATCGGCGCCCGACGCTCGCTCCTGGGCGACGGACCGACCCGGCTGGCCGACGTGAGTGCGGCATTCGACGAGGATGCCGGGTGGTTCGTGCTGACCCACGCACCCACCGGCCGGGCGGCATACGCCGTCGTCGTCAACCTGTCCGACGCCGACGGGCCAGTGCCGGTCCACGGTGCCGGCGAGGTGCTCCTCTCCTGGGACGAGACGGCGATCGCGGTGGGCAGCGACGCGGTCCACGTGCCGGCTCGCTCGGTGGCCGTCCTGCGCGTCGGCTGACCCACCCCGGTCACGACCCGACCCCCACCCCTCCCGACTTATTGCGCTCCAGCCACGCGCAGAGGGCCTCCAGCGGGGCTCGGGTGTGGCTGTGGGGCAATAAGTCGGGAGGGTGAGGGGGTGGAGGGGCGGTCGGCGTGGAGGGCCGGGCGACGGTCAGGCGTCGAGATCGGGGTCCGGTGCCGGGTCGGGGATGCGGATCATGCCCTCCTGCGCCACGGTCGCGACGAGCGTGCCGTCGCGGGTGAACATCCGCCCGACCCCCAGCCCGCGCCCACCCTGCGCCGAGGGCGACTGCTGTGCGTAGAGGATCCACTCGTCGGCGCGCGCGGGCCGGTGGAACCACATCGCGTGGTCCAGGCTCGCGGCCCGCAGCCCCGGGCTGCGCCAGAACTTCCCGTGGGCCCGCAGGGCCGACTCCAGCAGGGAGTAGTCCGACGCGTAGGCGAGCACCGCCTCGTGGATCAGCGGGTCGTCGGGGAGCCGGCCGACGGCGCGCATCCAGACCCGCTGGTCGGCGACCCGCTGCTCCGCCGGTCGGGCGAACAGGTCGCCCTCGAGGTGACGGAGCTCGATGGCCCGACCCTCGACGAGGTGCCGGGCCGCGGGGGAGTCCACGTCGCCGTAGACCTCGGCCAGGGAAGGGACGCTCTCCGGTGGCTCGACCTCCGGCATCGGGTCCTGGTGGTCGATCCCGCCGTCGGGGGTCTGGAAGGACGCGCTCATCGAGAGGATCGGCTTGCCGTGCTGCACCGCGTGCACCCGGCGGGTCGAGAAGGACCGGCCGTCGCGCATCCGCTCCACGCTGAAGGTAATCGGCTGGGTGTCGTCGCCGGGGCGCATGAAGTAGGCGTGGATGGAGTGCAGCCGTCGGTCGGCACCGCCCTCGACGGAGAGCACCGTGCGGCCCGCGGCGACGACACCCTGCGCCAGCACCTGCCCACCGAACACCCGCCCGTGGGGCTGCTTCTGGCTCTGTCCCCGAAACAGGGTGACGTCCTCGGCGAAGGTCGCGGGAAGGGGGTCGGAGCCGATCTCGGCCAGCGGCCCGGAGGTGGACTGGGGTCGCACCTCCACCTGGGCCGAGCCGAGCTCCTCGAGGTCGAGGGTGGCGAGCAGGTCGAGCAGGGCAGCCGGCGGGTCGGTGGTCACGGGCGCAACGATATCCAGCCGCGCTCGTGCGCGCTTCAGGCGACGAGCGGGCGGCGTGACACCGTGCCGCGCCGACGGCTCTCCCGATGCCCACCCGACGCGTCGGCGGACGGCATCCCGGCGTCGCGAACGCGAGCCATCGCGCGGGCCAGGCGGTCGACCGCGTCGCACATCGTCTCCGCGGGAAGCACATAGGGCACCCGTAGCCAGCGGTCCAGGCCGCCGGTCACGGCGAACCTCGGGCCGGCGGCCACGAGCAGACCCTCCTCCTCCGCCTCCGCCGCCAGGGAGGTGGCGCCGACCCCCTCGGGCAGCTCACACCAGAGCGACAGGCCCCCGGCGGGCACGACGAAGCGAGCCTGCGGGAGGTGTCGGCGCAGGGCACCCACCGTGGCGTCGCGCGAGCTCACCAGGTCGGCACGACGCTCGCCACTGAGCCCGGGGGAGACGCGAAGCAGCTCGAGCAGCACCAGCTGCTCGAGCACGGGAGCCCCGAGATCACTCGTCACCCGCGAGCGCACGAGGGCGGGGAGCACCGAGCGAGGCGCGCGGATCCACCCGGTGCGCAGTCCGCCCCAGTGCGACTTGGACGAGCTGCCGACGCTGATCGTCCGTGGGTCGTGGACGGCGAACGGCCTGGGGAGGGGCACCTCGTCGAGCGCCACCTCCGCGATCGTCTCGTCGATGACGGGCACGGTGCCCGCCCCACGGAGCGCGTGCGCGATCCGGCTGCGGTCGTCATCGGCCATCAGGGCACCGGTGGGGTTGTGGAAGTCGGGGATGAGCACGGCGGCGGCGGCGCCGGCGGTGCTGATCGTGGATGCCGCCTCGGTCACGTCCCATCCGTGCGGATCCATCGCCAGTGGTACCAGTCGGGCGCCGCAGCGGCGCAGGGCGTCGACGGTGTTGGGATACGTCGGGTGCTCCACGGCCACCCGGGTCCCGTGCCGCACCAAAGCCCCCATGACGATCCCGAGCCCGGCGACCGCTCCGGAGGTGACGAGCACCTGCTCCGGGCTCGTCGGCAGCCCGCGGGCCTCGTAGCGCGCGGCGATGGCCTCGCGCAGATCCGGCACGCCGAGGGTGAGGTAGCCCCTCCCGGCGAGGTAGCTGGGCAGCCGGGCCACGGCGCGCTCGTAGGCCTCCACGACGCCGGTCGGAGCCCTCGTGGCCGCGCAGGTGAGGTCGATGTCCCCCTCGGAGACGTCGGCCGGGAAGAGCGATCCGGTGCCGTGACCGCGAGCGGTGTCCGGCAGTGTCGCGACTGAGCCCGAGCCACGGCGGGAGGCGAGGTAGCCGCTCTCGCGGAGCACGGCATACGCGTTGGAGACCGTGGTGCGGCTGACGGCGAGCGCCTCGGTCAGCTCGCGCTCGCTCGGAAGGCGGGTGCCGGGGGCGATCCGCCCGTCGGCCACCGCCAGGCGCAGGGCATCGGCGAGCAGGCGGTATGCCGGTCGGCCGGCGCCGAGGTCGAGCGGGTGAGCGCCGACGAGGCGGGCGGTCCGGGCGGCGGAGACGGACGCGAGGGGCATGAGGCCACTCTCCCAGAAGTGGCTATCGATGTGAAGGCCACTTTCCGGCAGGATGGACCCATGACCCCCCTGGAGATGATGCGCCACGGTGTGCGGCGACGCGTGGACCTCGTGCCGTTGAACCCGATCGAGCAGCTTCGGGCCGGTCACCTACCGCGCCGGGTGGCGCAGCTGCTCGTGGGCCTGGTGCTGTTCGGGGTGTGCATGGCGCTGCTGCTCCGGGCCCGGCTCGGACTCGAGCCGTGGGGGGTGCTGCAGTACGGCCTGATCCAGCACGTCCCGATGTCCTACGGCCTGATGAGCATCGTCGTCTCGTTCGTCGTGCTGCTGCTGTGGATCCCCCTGCGTCAGTGGCCCGGCCTCGGGACGGTGCTCAATGCCGTCGTGATCGGGGTGGCCATCGACCTCACCCTGACGGTGGTCCCGGACATCGAGGGCCTGGGGTGGCGGATCCTCGTGATGCTCGTGGCGATCCTCGGCAACGGTGTCGCCGGCGCGATGTACATCGGGAGCCAGCTCGGCCCCGGCCCGCGCGACGGGCTGATGACCGGTCTCTCGCGGCGCTCGGGTCGCTCGATCCGCCTCGTGCGAACCGGGCTGGAGGTGACGGTGGTGACGCTGGGGTGGCTCCTCGGCGGTGTCGTCGGTGTGGGGACGATCCTGTACGCCCTGCTCATAGGTCCGACCGTGCAGCTCTTCCTGCCGATGCTCACGGTGCGCCTGGAGCGGCCGAAACGTCCGGCACCCGCTGCCGAAGGTGACGGGATGGACCGACACGGCTCCTGACGGGGGCCGACGGCCAAGCCCGATGGCGAGGCCCGATGGCGAGGCCCGATGGCGAGGCCCGATGGCGAGGCCCGATGGCGAGGCCCGGGTGGCGCAGGGAGAATGGGCCCCGTGAACGTCGTCAGCAGGGGCTTCGTCGGCCGTCGCCGCGACCGGGACCCGCGCATCCCGCCGGGGCAGTACCTCGAGCAGGACTTCCCGGTGCTCTCGGCGGGCCCGACCCCGGTGGTGCGCACCGAGGACTGGCGGCTGCGAGTCACCGACCCGAGCGGCCCGGACCGCACGCTCACGTGGGACGGGCTGCGCTCGCTGCCGAGCGAGGAGCTGCGCCGGGACATCCACTGCGTCACGAAGTGGAGCAAGCTCGACACCACCTGGCGGGGGGTGCCCGTGGACGCGGTCGTCGGCGACCCGAACGGCGCCAGCTTCGCCCTCGTGCACTCCTACGGCGGATACACCACCAACCTGCCCCTGGCCGACCTGCTAGGCGGGCGCGCGTGGATCGCGTTCGAGTACGAGGGCCGGCCCCTACGACCCGAACACGGCGGCCCGGCCCGGCTGATCGTGCCGCACCTCTACTTCTGGAAGTCCGCGAAGTGGGTCAACGGACTGGAGCTGAAGGCCGTGGACACGCTGGGCTTCTGGGAGCGGCTCGGCTACCACGAGTACGGCGACCCGTGGCGCGAGCAGCGCTACGTCGGCGACTGATGGCCACCCCGCCGCAGCCCATGCCATGGCGCGTGGGGCGTCTCGAGGACTCGTGGCTCGAGACTCGCACGGCGCGCACCCTCGTGCTGGACGTCGCGGGGTGGCCCGGGCACGACGCCGGTCAGCACGTCGACGTGCGGCTCACCGCGGCAGACGGCTACACCGCCCAGCGCACCTACTCCGTCGCCTCGGCTCCGGAGCGCGACCGGCTCGTCCTCACCGTGCAGCTCGTCGGGGAAGGCGAGGTGTCGCCCTACCTCGTGGAGACCATGCAGCCCGGCGACGAGCTCGAGATTCGCGGTCCCATCGGTGGCTGGTTCCGGTGGACCGAGGCGATGCCCGAGCCGGTGCTGCTCGTCGCGGGTGGGTCCGGGGTCGTGCCCCTCATGGCCATGCTGCGCCAACGGTGGCGTGCGGATGCCGAGAACCCGTTCCATCTCGTGCTCTCGACGCGCACACCAGACCACGTGTTCTTCACCAACGAGCTGTTCGCACTGGCTCGGACGACTCCGGGCGTGCGCGTCGACCGGCTCTACTCCCGAGGTGGGCTGCCCGACGACCTCCGGCCCGCGGGTCGGCTCCGGCCGGAGGACCTGCCCGGCGTGGGGGAGACCGCGGTCCCGCCGAGGGTCTACGTGTGTGGCCCCTCCGGCTTCGTGGAGGCGGCGGCCGGCATCCTCATCGCCAAGGGGCACGACTCCGGTACCATCCGAACCGAGAGGTTCGGCCCCTCCAGCTGAGCGAGCCAAGGGTAGGCACCCGGCGTGCGGCGGGCTGCAGCGTCTTGCACGGACTGCACCCCTTCCGCTGGCGGCCCGGTCGCTGTTCACTGGGGTCTGGCGGGTCGACGAGGACCTCCTGGCCGAGAAGGAGCACCGATGACCGAGACCCTGGAGCGACCCGAAACGGACAGCGCGGCGGCCCCCGACCGCGCCGACGCGTGGCTCTCGGCCTTCGAGGAGGCCCTCACGGCTCGTGACGTCGACCGGGCCGCCCGGATGTTCGCCGCTGCCAGCTTCTGGCGTGACCTCGTCTCGTTCACCTGGAACATCACCACCGTCGAGAACCCGGACGGAGTGCGCGACCTTCTCTCCGAGACCCTCGCCCGTACCGACCCCTCGGGCTTCGCGACGAGCGAGCCCGCGACCGAGGACGGTGGTGTGGTCACCGCCTGGTTCACCTTCGAGACCGCGGTGGGCCGCGGCACCGGCCTGCTCCGGCTCAAGGAGGAGGCCGGCTCCGACCGGGCCTGGACCATGCTGACGTCTCTCGAGCAGCTCACCGGGCACGAGGAGCCGAGCGGGGGGCGACGCGCGATGGGTGCCGAGCACGGCGCGAGCAAGCATCGGGCGACCTGGAAGGAGCGACGGCAGGCCGAGGCGGAGAGCCTCGGGTCCACCACCCAGCCCTACGTGCTCGTGATCGGCGGGGGCCAGGCCGGCATCGGTCTCGGCGCGCGGCTTCGCCAGCTCGGCGTCCCGAGCCTGGTCATCGACAAGCACCCGCGCCCGGGCGACCAGTGGCGAGGGCGCTACAAGTCGCTCTGCCTCCACGACCCCGTCTGGTACGACCACCTGCCCTACCTGAAGTTCCCGGACACCTGGCCGGTGTTCGCCCCGAAGGACAAGATCGGTGACTGGCTCGAGTCCTATGTGAAGGTCATGGAGATCCCCTACTGGTCCAACACCGTGGCCACGTCGGCCACCTGGTCGGATGAGGCGGGGGAGTGGACCGTCGAGGTCGAACGGGAGGGGAAGCCGCTCACCATCCGGCCCACCCAGGTGGTCTTCGCGACCGGCATGTCCGGCAAGGCGAGGATGCCGGAGGTCGAGGGCGCGGACATCTTCCGCGGGGACGTGCACCACTCGTCGCGGCATCCCGGGCCGGATGCCTACCGGGGCAAGAAGGCGGTCGTCATCGGCAGCAACAACAGCGCCTTCGACATCTGTGGCGCGCTGTGGGAAAACGATGTCGACGTGACGATGGTGCAACGCAGCTCCACGCACATCGTCAAGAGCGCGAGCCTCATGGAGTACGGCCTCGGGGACCTCTACTCAGAGCGTGCGCTCGCGGCCGGGGTCACCACGGAGAAGGCCGACCTGATCTTCGCCTCGCTGCCCTACCGGATCCTGCACGAGTTCCAGATCCCCGCCTACGAGAAGATGGCCGAGGTCGACAAGGACTTCTACGACCGCCTCGAGCGGGCAGGGTTCTGGCACGACTGGGGCTCCGATGGCTCGGGGCTCTTCATGAAGTACCTCCGGCGAGGCTCCGGTTACTACATCGACGTCGGTTCGGCCGAGCTCGTCGCGGACGGAGACGTCGCCCTCGCCCACGGCCAGGTAGTCCGGCTCACCGAGGATGCCGTGGTCCTCGACGACGGCACCGAGCTGCCCGCCGACCTCGTCGTGTTCGCCACCGGGTACAACTCGATGAACGGCTGGGTCGCCGACCTCGTCGACGAGGAGACGGCCGACCGGCTGGGCAAGTGCTGGGGCCTGGGCTCGGACACCCCCAAGGACCCCGGACCGTGGGAGGGCGAGCAGCGCAACATGTGGAAACCGACCCAGGTGCCGAACCTGTGGATGCACGGTGGCAACCTGCACCAGTCCCGGCACTACTCGCTGTCCCTCGCGCTGCAGCTGACCGCGCGTTTCGCGGGCCTGGACACCCCGGTCTACCGGCTGCAGGAGGTGCACCACACCGCCTGAGCCGATCCACCTCGGTAAAGAAGTGACCTATTGGTCGATTGTTCACGGGTGCCGTCCCGGACTCGGGCGAGGAGGCAGGCCTAGCTGTCCCGGACTCGGGCGTCCGGCTCGTGGCGCCAGGACCAGATCGCCGCAGCCAGGGCCGCGGTCAACAGGAGGAGGGATGCCGCCAGGGCCCACCGCAGTGCGATCCCCGGCTCGTCCGTGCGAGATACCGCGACCTGGTAGACGGTGACGAGCAGCGCGGCGCCGATCGCGGACCCGATCCGCTGCCCCGTCTGGAGGGCGCCACCGGCCGCACCGCCCATCCGGGTGGGAACGTCGGCGAGGGAGAGGGTGATGTTCGGGGAGACGACGGCGCCTCCGCCGAGCCCGGCCACCAGGAGGGGCACACCGAGGAGCAGCCACATCAGCGAGCTGTCGGCGGCCGCCGACACCAGGAAGGCGAGCGCCACCAGACCGCTCATCATCACCCCGAGCGCGACCACGGTGAGCGGCCGACCGACTCGGCTGACGAGGCGTCCGGCGACCGGCGAGGCGATGGCCGAGCCGACCGCGAACGGGGTGAGCAGCAGCCCGGCGGTGAGGGGGGTGAGCCCGAGGCCGTCCTGGAAGTAGACGCTGAGCACGAGGAAGACCCCCGTGAACCCGGTGAAGTAGAGGCTGCCGACGAGGATGCCGCTCGCGTAGCCCGGGGTCGACCGGAGCAGGCCGAGGTCGAGCAGCGGCGCTCCGCCGGTGCGCACGACCCGCTGTTCCCACCGGAGGAACGAGACGGCGAACACCGGGACGAGCACGAGCAGCAGCAGAGGGAGTCGCTGACCGCTCTCGACGCTCACCACCGGGTACAGCATGGCGAGCACGGTTGCGCCGAGGAGCGCGGCACCGGGGAGGTCGAGCCCGGTGGCGGCGGAGGTGTCGGGGTCCCGCCCCGGCACGAGTCGCGCGATCGGGACCAGCAGCACCAGGCCGATGGGCACGTTGACGAGGAAGATCCAGCGCCAGCCGTTCTCCTCGCCGAAGGCGGCGATGAGCAGGCCACCGAGGATCGGGCCGATCGCCGAGGAGACCGACACGGTGAAGCCGAAGAGGCCGAAGGCGACGCCGCGCTCGGCGCCGCTGAAGAGGGACTGGATCAGGCCGGAGCTCTGCGGGGTGAGCAGGCCCGCGGCGAATCCCTGGACCAGTCGAGCGATCACGAGGACGGTCACCGTGGGAGCAAGTCCGGCGGCGGCGCTGGCCACGATGAAGCCGATGAGCCCGATGAGCATCATCGATCTCCGGCCGTGGGCGTCACCGAGCCGGCCGCCGATGACGAGGAGGAGCCCGAGGGCGAGGGCATAGCCCGAGACGACCCACTGGATCGCTCCGGCGCTGGTGTCCAGGCCGGTGCGCATCGACGGGATCGCGACGTTGACGATCGTCACGTCGAGCAACACCATGAACCCGACGGTGAGAGTGACACCGAGCACCTTCCACCGTCGGGGGTCGGGCTCCACCTGCGGATCGTCGGTGCGCTCGTCGGTCTCCTGGGTCACCGGGCCCACGGTATGTCCTGCTCCGCCGGCTGGTGGCACCGTCGTGACGGGGCCTGTCCAACCCTCGACGACGCGGGCGCGCTCAGCCGTCGACGGCGAGGGCGAGGGGGAGGACTCCGTCGGCGCCGGCGAGGCGCAGCGCCCGCCCGGCGACGGTGAGGCTCCACCGGGAGGAGACGACGTCATCGACGAGGAGGACCGGACCATCGACGCCCGCCAACGTCGCCGCGAGCTCGGGCCCGACGACGAGCCGCTCCCAGACCCCCGCGAGCCGGAACGCACTGTTGCCACCGGGCTGCCCGGTCGGCCCACCGTGCGCGAGGTCGAGCGTGCCGAGGAACGGGAGGCGGCCGATCTCGGCCAGCCCCGCCGCCAGGGAGCCCACGAGCTGGGGGCGGACGCGGGACGGCATCGCCACCACACCCACCGGGCGCTCCTTCCAGCCCCACCCGGCCAGCACGGGGACGCACGCGCGGAGCAGGTCGGGGTGCGCGGGGCCGTCCTCGGCCAGCACCTGGCGCAGTCGCTGCCCCCAGCCGAGGTCGGAGAGGCGGGCGAGGGCCCGGCCCGGCGAGAGCCCTTCCCCGGGTGGGATCTTGCCCTTGACGGGCACCCCCAGGCGGTCCATGCCCGTCGGCCACTGCACCCGGGCGTCGAGGTCGAGCCCGACTCGCGCCAGGCGCTCACGAGCAGCACCGATGACCTGGTCGGGCACATCGGTGGCATACCAGGGGCCGGCGCACCCGTCGCACCGTCCGCACGGGATCGCCGAGGCGTCGTCGAGGGTCTCCTGGAGGAACGCCATCCGGCACGCGTCGGTGCGCTCGTAGTCGAGCATCATCTGCTGCTCGGACCTGCGGGCCTGGGCGACCCGCTCGTAGCGCTCGCCGTCGTAGGTCCACGGGACGCCGGTGGACACCCACCCCCCACTGACCCGCTGCACCGCGCCGTCGACATCGAGCACCTTGAGCAGCAGCTCGAGACGGGTGCGGCGCACGTCGACCGCCGTCTCGATCGCGGCCGTCGACAGCGGACGCCCGGCCTCCGCGAGCGCGCGCAGCACGGCCTCGGCCTGGTCCTCGCGCGGCATCGACACCGACGCGAAGTAGGCCCAGATGTCCTTGTCCTCGGGCCCCGGCATGAGGAGCACGTCGGCGCGCTCGGTGGCCCGCCCGGCGCGACCGACCTGCTGGTAGTAGGCGACCGGAGAGCTCGGGGCGCCGAGGTGCACGACGAAACCGAGGTCGGGCTTGTCGAAGCCCATCCCGAGGGCCGAGGTGGCCACCAGCGCCTTGACCTCGTTGCGGCGCAGCGCACCCTCGAGCCGCTCGCGGTCGGCCGGGTCGGTGCGCCCGGTGTAGGAGGCGACGGTGAGGCCGGCATCCGAGAGCGCCGCGGCGACGTCCTCGGCCGCGGCGACCGTCAGGGTGTAGACGATGCCGCTGCCCGGGAGGTCGCCGAGATGGGCGACCAGCCAGCCCAGGCGCTGCTCCGGTGACATCGAGCGGAGCACCCCGAGGCGCAGGGAGTCACGGGCCAGTCCGCCGCGCACCGTGAGCACCGGGCGTCCGCCGACCTCGAGCTGCTCGACGACGTCGGTGACGACCCGGGCGTTGGCGGTGGCCGTCGTGGCCAGCACCGGTGTGTCGGTGGGCAACGCCGTCAGGAGATCCCGGATGCGGCGGTAGTCGGGGCGGAAGTCGTGGCCCCAGTCGCTGACGCAGTGCGCCTCGTCGACGACGAGCAGGCCGCAGCGGCGGGCGAGGTCGGGCAGCTGCTCGTCGCGGAAGCGCGGGTTGTTGAGCCGCTCCGGGCTGACGAGCAGCACGTCGACGGCATCCTCGGCCAGGGCCGCCCGCACCTCGTCCCAGTCCTGGGCGTTGGCGGAGTTCATCGTGACGGCGCGGATGCCGGCCCGCTCGGCCGCAGCGATCTGGTCTCGCATGAGGGCGAGGAGCGGGCTGATGATGACGGTCGGGCCGGCGCCCTCGGCGCGGCGCAGGGCGGTGGCGACGAAGTACACGGCCGACTTCCCCCACCCCGTGCGCTGGACCACGAGCACCCGTGACCGGTCGGCGACCAGGGCCGACACGGCCTCCAGCTGACCGTCCCGGAAGTCGACGTCATCGCGGCCGACGAGCCGGCGCAGGGCGGCGCGGGCCTGCTCGGCCAGCTCAGGAGCAGGGGCGTCGGTGCGGAGGGGAGCGGTCGCGGCATCCGGTGTGGTCGTCATGGTCACCCCACGGTATGCCGGGCGGCCGACACCGGCCGACCGCCATCCACAGGCAACGCGGCGTGCTGTCACTCCGCGTAGTCTCACGCCATGGTCGAGGACCCGCGCACCACCTACCTCATGGTCGACGGCGAGAACATCGACGCCACGCTCGGCACGTCGATCCTGGGGCGGCGCCCCCGGCCCGAGGAGCGGCCGCGGTGGGAGCGGCTGCTCCAGTTCGCCCGGGACCGGTGGGGTCAGCCCGCGACCGGGTTGTTCTTCCTCGCCGCCAACACCGAGCTGCCGATGACCTTCGTGCAGGCCCTGCTGGCGATCGGCTACCGGCCCATCCCGCTCTCGGGGGCGCCCGGGGAGAAGGTCGTCGACATGGCGATCCAGCGGACCCTCGTGGAGATCGGGCGCCGCGAGGGGGACGTGCTCCTCGTGAGCAACGACGGCGACTTCGTCGAGCAGGTCAGCGACGTCCTCGACGGCCGACGGGTGGGCGTGGTCGGGTTCTCCGAGTTCCGCAACCACGCCTTCTCGGACCTGGCCGAGCGGGGCCTGGAGTTCTTCGACCTCGAGCACGACGTCCAGGCCTTCAACACCCGCCTGCCGAGGGTGCGGATCATCCCGATCGACGAGTTCGACCCGGCCCAGTTCCTCTGAGCGATGCGAGGTGGGTACTCAGCAGAGGGTAGGTCCAGGACCACAGGTAGGAACCTGTGGTTCGGTGACGAACCTCTGCTAGCAGAGGTTCGTGCAGTCAGCGCCAGCCGGTCTCGTCGACGCCACCGGGCACGTCGGCCTGCGGGTCGTAGGGCGTGCGGGTGAACCGGAACGACGCGAGGTCGAGGTGCGAGACGGTGCCGTCGGCCCGTCGCACGACCCGCAGCGGCTCCCCGGTGTGGTACCCATCCAGGCCGACCCAGGCGTCCTCTCCCGCCCGGGCGAACCGCGACCCGCGCCCCTGACCGGGGTCGCCCAGCACGAGGTGCTCACCCTGCACCCGGGCCGTCTCCACCGAAGGCCCCCAGTGCCACGTGCCGACGAGCTCGAGGAGCGCTGCGTCCCCGCTCGCCGACCATGCCTGCACCGGGGACGGCTCGAGGTCGCCGAGGGCCTCGAGCAGGTCCCCGGCGAGGTCGCGCATGACTGTCGTCGTCGTGGTGTTGGTGAAGGTCACCACGCCGTCGCCACCGTCGAGTCGCACCCGCAGCCCGGCGAGGAAGCCCGGCATCGACCCGCCGTGACCCGCCGATCGGATGCCGTCGACGTTCCAGACCTGCCAGCCCAGCCCGTGCGCACCGGTCCAGGGCTTGCCCGGCTCGTCGTTGACGTGGTGCGGCTCGACCATCTCGGCGAGCGTGTCCGTCGAGAGCAGGCCCGCGGTGTCGCCGGCGAGGAAGGCCGCCCACCGCGCAAGGTCGGGGACCGTGCTCCAGAGCTGCCCGGCCGGCGCCATGGCACCCGCGTCGTGCTCGGGCTCGGGCAGGAGCAGGTCGGCGAAGGGGTGCACCGCGAACCCTTGGGCCGCCCGACCCGAGGGGCGCGTGGTGGTGCGGCGCATGCCCAACGGGTCCAGCAGGTCCTCGTGCACCACCTGTGCCCAGCTGCGCCCGTGGCTCACCTCCACGAGCCGGCCGAGCGCGGCATACCCGACGTTGCTGTAGTGGAACCGGCGACCTGGGCGGAACCGTTGCCCCACAGGGGATTCGGCCAGTTCTTCCCAGTCACTCCCCGCCGTGCGCTCCCACCACGGCCCGGAGGTCTCGGCCTGCGTCCCCGCCGCGTGGGTCAGCAGCTGCTCGATGGTCACCGCCCCCAGTCGCGAGCCGGGGACGTGCTCCTCGAAGCGGTCAGTGAGGTCCAGCCGACCGGCGTCGCGCAGCCGCAGGACGGCCACCGCGACGAAGGTCTTGGTGATGGAGCCCATCCGGTACTGCGTGTCCGCGTCCGCGGGCTCGCCCCCCGCGCGACCGTCGATCGTGCCCGCCGCGCCCTGCCAGAGCAGGCTGCCGCCACGCACCACCCCGGCGACCACGCTCGGCAGGCGGCCGTCGCGTTGGGCCGTGCCCAGGATGTGCTGCAGTCGGTCAGCGGTCCGCGTATCCAGGCTCATGGCTCCACACCCTAGGCGCGCGAGCACGGATCGCTCGAGGGCTGAGAGGATGGCGGCATGCCAGATCCCTACCGCGTCGAGGTGCCGCTGCGCTGGTCCGACATGGACGCCTACGGCCACGTCAACAACGTCCAGTACCTGCGCCTCCTCGAGGACGCGCGGGTGGTCGGCATCCGGGAGTGGTTCGAGGGGAGGCCGAGCATCCTCGACGAGGGAATCGTGGTGTCCTGGCACGCGATCGAGTACCGCGCGCCACTGACGCACCGTCCGGAGCCGGTGCAGGTCGACATGTGGGTCACGCGAGTGCACGGTGCGGGATTCGACGTCGGCTACGTCGTGCGCGACCCGGCCACGATGGGAGACACCGTGTATGCCGTGGCCGAGACGGGGTTGGTGCTCTTCGACTTCGCCACCTCCCGGCCCCGGCGGCTCGGTGCCGACGTCCGTGAGGGACTGCACAGGCACGAGGGCGAGCGAGTGAAGCTGCGGTGGGCCGGCCGGTGAACGACGTCATCCGGTTGACCGACACGGCCGCCTTCGCAGACCTCGGGCGGTATGCCGGTCGCGCCCGCACGCTGGACGCCGAAGGTGCCATGCGTCTGCAGTGCACCGGCGAGGTGCTGGCGGCCTGGGTCGGGGTGCTCCCCGGCAGCGGCATCCTCGGTGAGGGCACGGTGCTCGGCCTGCGGACCTTCGCGCTCTCGGAGCTCGCCGACCTCGATGTGGTCGTGCCCCTCGGAGCGGTCACGGACCGCACGGCCCGCGCCGGCACCGACTTCGCCGTGCCGCCCGTGCGGGCGCTCGCACCCTGGGCCGCGGTCACCCCGCCGCGCTCCGGGTGGGAGCCTGCAGGGGAGATCGATGGCGACGATCTGGCCAGGGTGGGACGCGAGGGGATCTCGGAGGTGTCAGCCGCGGTCCAGGAACGTGGCGCCGCGGCCGGGCTGCTCAAGGAACGGGTCTGGTCGCGCTCGGTGCCGGTCGGTGGTGAGGGCGGAAGCGCCAGGACGGTGGGGGAGGTGCGGGCCGGTGGCGCGCTCGCGGCCTACGCCCTCGGCTTCCTGGGACCAGGCACTCCGGTGCTGGTCTTCCGGTGCAACCGCTGGACCCGTCTCAGCGGGCCCGGTGGTCACGTGCTGATGCGCTGACCGGCGGGCACGGCCACCAGCCCCACCACCGCGAGCCCGAAGAAGATCATGCCGAACAGCCCGGCGTCGTCGCCGGGGACGTGGAGTGCCGCGAAGAGCGCGGTCGCCGCGGCGACCCCGAGCACCCCACCGAGCACGTCGGAGAGCTGGAGGGCCGAGGAGGTCTCGCCGTGCTCGGCGACCGGGCTGAGCTCGAGGGCCAGCACCGTGGTCGTCGTGACGCCCAGCCCCATCGCGAGGCCGAGCAACACCATGGCGAGTACGACGACGACCAGGGAGAGCGTCCACAGCGCGCTGGCGGCCAGCAGGACCAGGCCCGCCGCGAGGATCGCGCCGCCGAACTCCACCAGCCGGTGCCGAGGCACGGGCAGCTTGGCGTGCCCCTGGTACCAGGCGCCTGCGGCCCACCCGATCGAGCCGGTCGCTATTGCGATCCCGGCGGTCTGCAGGCTGCTGCCGCGCTGATCGACGAGGTAGAGGGGGACGTAGGTGACCGCGGCCCCGAACGCGGCCGACATCATCGCGCGCGAGAGCATGACGCTGGGCACGCCCCGGGCCATCAGCCAGGTGCCGCGGGGTACGAGGACCGGCGCGACGAGCACGACCCCGACGAGGCCGGCGGCGCCGACCGCGGTCTTCGGCGACCACGAGAGCTCCAGCTCGTGCGTGCCGTACTGCACGGCCCCGGCCGCCACCGCGATGCCCAGGCCGGCCCACGCTGCGCGCACGTGCGCGGCGTGGTCGCGGGTGCTCACCGATGCGGTGAGGGCGGAGGAGTCGATCCGGCGTGCGGCGTGGAGCAGCACCAGCATCGTCACGGCCACCGGCAGCACGACCCCCCAGAACACCCAGCGCCACGAGAACGTCTCGGTGAGCCAGGCCGACAGGGGCGGCCCGAGCAGCGAGGGGAGGATCCAGGCGGCGGAGACGTAGGTGAACAGGCGCGGACGGAGCTCCTCCGGGTAGGCCCGCCCGGCGATGACGTAGAGCATGACGACGAGCAGGCCGCCCCCGAGCCCGGTGAGGGCCCGCCCCAGAAGGAGCATCTCGAAACTGGTGGCGAAGCCACAGATCGCTGCGCCGACGGCGAGGAGCCCCTGTCCGACGAAGGTGCCGACGAGGGGCCCCGACCGGTCGGACCAGACCCCGGCGAGCACGATGCCGAGGAGCTGGCCGGTGAGCATGACGGAGAAGGCCAGACCGTAGGAGCGCACGGCGTCGAGCTCGGCGGCGACGGTGGGCATCGCCGTGGACACGGCCATCGCCTCGAAGGCCACGATCGTGACCAGGGCGAGCATGGACAGCGTGATCTCGAGGAAGCGGCGGTCCAGCGGTCCCCCGACCTGGACGCTCCGCTGCTCGTGCACCACATCCACATTAGACGCCCGGCCCCGCTGCCGAGGTCGTCTGCGTACGCTCACATCCCGTGGACGACGCCAAGCCTGCGAGCCCACCGACGCCGCGAACCCCCTCGGCCTCGGCGGTGGTCGCGATCGTGCTCGGCGCGGTCTGGCTGGCGGTGCCCCTCGTGATCTGGGTGACCCGGTTCGACGTGCTGCTCGCCGGCCACCCGGCATACCCGGTGCTGCTGATCTCCGCGGCCGTCGTCGGGGTGTTGCTGCTCGTGCGGGGGGCGCGCTCGTGGCGCCGGCCGGCGCCACGCCGGCGACGCCCCGGGTGGCTCGTGGGGCTGGGGCGTGCGGCGGGCCTGGCAGCGTCCGTGGCCGTGATCGGGTCCCTCGTCTACCTCATCCCCCTGCCGGCCACGGGTGCCGCGGTCGACGCCATGGCCGGGACCGACGCGATCACCGTCACCGATGCCACGACGACGATCACCCTCTCGCCCAGCGGGTCCGCCCCGGCCGACGGCTTCGTCTTCCAGCCGGGCGCCAAGGTCGACCCCCGGGCCTACGTGCCGCTGCTCACCCGGGTGAGCGAGGCGGGCACCCTGGTCGTCATCGTCAAGCAGCCGCTCAACATCGGCTTCACGGCGATCGGCGCACCCGAAGGCATCATCGAGGACCACCCCGAGATCGCGGTGTGGAGCGTCGGCGGCCACAGCCTGGGCGGCGTGGCGGCGTCGTCGTTCGCCGGGCGCCCGGATGCCGTGGACGGCCTGGTCTTCTGGGCGTCCTACCCGCTCGGCTCGCTGGCCGACCGGGCAGACCTGACGGTCACCTCGGTGTCGGGAACCCAGGACGGCCTGTCCACCCCGGAGGACATCGAGGCGAGCCGCGCCGACCTGCCGCCGACGACGACCTTCGTGGCGGTGGAGGGCGGCGTTCACGCGTTCTTCGGTGACTACGGCAAGCAGTCCGGCGACGGGACACCCACTGTCTCGCGCTCCGTGGCCCAGGCAGAGATCGTTGACGCCACCGTGGACGCGCTCGCGCGCACCACCCCCTGACGCCCGACCGCGGCCCGGAGTAGCGTGCGAAGGCACCACGAAACGGAGGCCGGTCCGGGATCGAGCGCAGCATGCGGCCGAGCCGCCGGTGACCGGCCGGTTGGGATGAACATGGACGAGGCCAGGCACGCCGCATTCGTCGGGGTGAGCGACCTCGACGCGGCCCAGCGGTTCTACGGCGGGACCCTGGGCCTGGTGCTCGTCGACGCGCGGCCCTTCGCGCTCGTCCACGAGACGGCAGGATCCGATCTCCGGATCACCCTGGTCGAGCGGGTGGTCGTGGCGCCCTACACGGTGCTCGGCTGGGTGGTCGCCGACCTCGACGGCGAAGTCGACCGGCTCGCGGCCGCCGGTGTCGTGTTCAACCGCTACGGCGGCATGGACCAGGACGACCGTGGTGTCTGGACGGCGCCCAGTGGCGCCCGCGTCGCGTGGTTCCACGACCCCGACGGCAACAACCTCTCGATCCAGGGCTGAGGCGGAGCGATCGCGGGCCGTGACCTCGCGAATGCACCTCTGAGGGACCCTCCGGCACCTGTCCGAATCCGACTGCGCCGAACGAGTCCGAGGAGGAGACTGGAGGTCTCCATTCACCTGGCGAGATGTCGCCTCAGCTGGACGCGGGACGGCGGACCTGCGGCAGCTGACCTGGGGATCCGTCGGACGCCGACCCGGCACCTCGAAGGAGCACGCCATGCAACACCCACGAACCCGTACTGCCCGCCTCGTTGCTCTGGTAGCAGCCGTCGGAGCGCTCATGATGTCCAGCGTGGTGGCGGTCCCCACTGCCTCGGCCGGCCCCTACAGCTGGCCGACGGTCACGTTCCTCAACCACGCCACGGTGCGCGCCGCTGGCGCCGGAGCCATCGTGCAGGTCAGTGTGGCCTGCACGGGGCTCAAGGTCTCCATCCTGGAAGTCGGCGTCCACAGCACGCGGGCGGATGGCTCGGTCGCGGGCGCCGGTGGCTACGCGCGACTCGACCGCGACTGCACGAGCGAGCCACAGGTGGTGAGCGTCCCTCTCGCCGCCGACAACCTGTCGCTGGAGAACAGCGACGTCCCCGGCGATGGCGGGCCCCTGCGGGCCGGCCGAACGACAGCCGTCGCCTACGCCTCCTGCCTCGGATACAACTGCCGGTCCCGCTACTACCCGGGACAGACCGTGACACTCACCAACAGCCCCGACCTCGACCGGCTCTCCGACGGAACCACGACCGTCCGCCCGCACCTGACCTTGCGAGCGGCTGGAGCTGCGGCCGATGTGCATCTCACCAGTCGGTGCGCCCACGCCGTCACCGTCCCCGCCGGCAACATCGAGATCCACCAGACCAACTCCTCGCCCTACGTGCAGTACGCCACCAACCAGATCGACCAGACCATCCGATGCACCTCACCGATCGTGAGCTACCGGGTCCGCGTGCACCCGAGCGACCACCGGTTGCACACCGGCAAGGCCTTCATCATCAACTACGGCGCGGGCAGCCTGTTCGGCCAGGTCGACATCAGGTAGCTCGGCCGGCAGGCCAGCGTCCGGCAGGTTGACCCCCTGGGGCAACACCTGCCGGACGCAAGAGGTCTCACAGCTCGAGCCCGCGCTCCTGGAAGACGTCGCGCAGCAGGTCGATGTGGTCGGTGACGATGCCGTCTACCCCCATGTCGATCAGCCGGTTCATCTCGTCGGTGTCGTCGACCGACCACGAGTGGAACCACACGTGCACGTGCTTTCCGGAGAGATGGGCCCGGCGGACCAGCCCCGGGGTCACCAGCGTCACCGTGCACCCGGCCACCCGGTGCTGCACCGGGATCTGGAGCACGGGAGCGGGCGTGTGCACCAGCCGGCTCACGAAGGACGGCGTGAACCGCAGGGCTGCCGTGCCGACCGCGCCCGCGGCCGTCGCGACCCCGGGCCCGAGAGCCGCCCTGGCGGCCTTGATCCGGCGCTCGCTGAACGAGCCGATGCAGACGCGCTGCTTCGCACCGTGGCGCACGACCTCCGCCACGGTGGGAGCGAGGGCCGCATCGGACTTGATGTCGATGTTGACCCGCGCCTCCGGGAACTCCTCGAGCACCTCGGCGAGCAGCGGGATCGGCTCCAGGCCACCGATCCTCGCCCGGCTCACCTCCTTCCACGGCAGCGCGGCGATGGCGCCCCGGCCGTCGGCCACCCTCTCCAGAACGGTGTCGTGGAAGGCGACGACGTGCCCGTCGCGCGTCGCGTGCACATCGGTCTCGAGGTAGTGGTAACCGAGGTCCACGGCACGCCTGAATGCGGCAATCGTGTTCTCAAGACCGATGTTCGGTCCGTATGCCGCGCCGCCCCGGTGGGCGAGGGCCACCGGGGTCGGGTGGTCAAGGTAGGCGAAGTCGCGGGCGCGCACTCAGGCCACCGTGAGCTCGACCCAGGCGGTGGTGTCGGTGGGCAGGTGACCGTCCGCGGTGAGGTCCTCGGAGCTCACGAGCACCCGTCCCTCGGGCAGGGCCACCGGCTCGGCGCCGAGGTTGGCCACCACGAGCAGGGTGGGTGCCCCGTGGCCGGGCGTGGTGCGGAAGGCGATGACATCCTCGGAGGAGAGCGGGTCCCACGTGAGGCTGCCCTGGCCCAGGCGGTGCTCGCGCCGGTGGGCCAGCAGCTCACGGTAGAGCTCGAGCGTCGAGCCGGCGACGCCCACCTGCTGGTCGACCGCGAGGTCGGCGTAGGCCGCGGGCTGCGGCAACCAGGGGGTGTCACCGGGACCGAAGCCCTGGCTCGGCGCACCCTTGACCCAGGGCATCGGCACCCGGCACCCATCGCGTCCGGTGACCTCGCCCTTGGTGTGGTGGAAGGTCGGGTCCTGGCGCACGTCGTCGGGCATGGTCGTGTGCTCGGGCAGACCGAGCTCCTCGCCCTGGTAGACGTAGGCCCCGCCGGGCAGGGCGAGCATCATCGACGTGGCGGCACGAGCGCGCCGCAGCCCGAGCACGGCATCCGGCTGCGGGTCCTCGGCCCCGATGCCGTTGGGGCGCTGCAGGCTCTGGTCCAGCCCGAGGCGGGAGGCGTGGCGGACCACGTCGTGGTTGGAGAGCACCCAGGTCGTCGGCGCTCCCACCTCGTCGTTCGAGCGCAGCGTCGCCTCGATGACCATGCGCAGCGGCCCGGCGTCCCAGCGGGTGTCGAGGAAGTCGAAGTTGAACGCCTGGTGCATCTCGTCGGGGCGGACGTACAGCGCCAGCCGCTCGGCGGGGCGCACCCACGCCTCGGCGCACAGGATGCGGTCCGGCTCGCCGTACTCGTCGAGCACCTTGCGCCACTCGCGGTAGATCTCGTGCACCCCGTCCTGGTCCCACATCGGGGCGGCCCCGGTGGCGTTGTGGTCGAGGACGCCCCCGCCGTCCTCGACCTCGGCGGCATGCCCCGCGCTGCCGGCACCGTCGGTGTCCACCTCGTCGTAGAGGCCCACCGCCCCGTGGAAGTCGGGGAGCCCCTCCTTCTTGACGAGGCCGTGCGCCACGTCGACCCGGAAGCCGTCGACGCCGCGGTCACACCAGAAGCGCAGGATCGTGTGGAACTCCTCCCGGACCTCGGGATGCTCCCAGTCGAGGTCGGGCTGGGTGGTGTCGAAGATGTGCAGGTACCACTGGCCCGGGGACCCGTCGGCCTCGGTCACGCGGGTCCAGCCCGCTCCGCCGAAGACCGAGGGCCAGTTGTTGGGCGGCTCGTCGCCGTGCTCGCCCCGTCCGTCGCGGAAGATGTAGCGTGCCCGCTCCGGACTGCCGGGGCCGGCCGCGAGGGCGGCACGGAACCACTCGTGCTCGTTGCTCGTGTGGTTGGGGACGAGGTCCACGAGGACCTTGAGCCCGAGGTCGTGAGCGGTGGCGATGAGGGTGTCGGCGTCGGCGAGCACCCCGAAGCGGGGGTCGATGTCGCGGTAGTCGGCGACGTCGTAGCCGGCGTCGTTCATGGGGGAGACGTAGAACGGGCTGAGCCACACGGCATCCACCCCCAGGTCGCGCAGGTAGGGGAGCCGGGCGGCAGTTCCGGGGAGGTCCCCGATGCCGTCGCCGTCGGCGTCGGCCCACGAGCGCGGGTAGATCTGGTAGATCACCGCGTCGTGCCACCAAGGCGCATCGGGGGAGTCGGCGGGGTGCACGATCGTGCCGGGCTCGGTCAGGGGCGGGTCGGTCTGCTGGGTCACCCGCCCCATGCTTCCGTATGCCGCGTCGCGGGCGAAATGTGTCGCCGCTCGCGCTCAGGTGATGAGCGAGGCGCCGTGGCCCGGGGGTGTCTCGTCGCGGTTGACCAGCGAGTGGGCGGCGCGGAAGAAGTAGTCGCGCATCAGCTCGGCGCGCTCCGGTGGCAGGTCGACCTGGTCCATGGCGTCGGCCATGTGCCGCAGCCAGCGGTCGCGCATGTCGAGGGTCACCGCGAAGGGGGCGTGCCGCATCCGCAGGCGGGGGTGTCCGCGCTCCTCGCTGTAGGTGGTGGGCCCGCCGAAGTACTGCTCGAGGAACATCCGCAGGCGACGCTCGGCCGGTGCGAGGTCCTCGTCGGGGTAGAGCGCTCGCAGCTCGGGGTCCTGGCGGACGCCCTGGTAGAAGGCGTGGACGAGCGCCTCGAACGTCGGTGCGCCCCCGACGTCGTCGTAGATGCTCACGGATGGCCTCCCGCGCCGTACGGCGGGATGGGTGGCGCCTTGACCCCGGCGGTGTCGAGGGCGATCTTGATCCGCTCGCGGAGCTCGCGCTGCACCCCGAAGTTGGCGCCCGGGACGCACTGGGCGAGGGTGCGGATGGTCATCGTCGCGCCGGTGATCGACTCGACCCCGAGGACCGTGGGCTCGCCGTCGAGCTTGTCCTTCCACGCGGGGTCCTCGCCGAAGGCCACGGCGGCCCCGCGGATCACCGCGACGACCCGCTCGACGTCCTCCACGTAGGAGACCGGCATGTCGACGATCGCGGTGGAGAAGCCCTGGGACTTGTTACCGATCCGCACGACCTCGCCGTTGCGGACGTACCAGGTGATGCCGGCCGCGTCACGCAGCCGGGTGATCCGCAGGGTGACCTCCTCGACGGTGCCGATTGCTTCGCCGGTGTCGATGACGTCGCCCACGCCGTACTGGTCCTCGAAGATCATGAAGACCCCGGAGAGGAAGTCCTTGACCAGGCTCTGCGCCCCGAAACCGAGCGCCACACCGCCGACGCCCGCCGATGCCAGGAGCGGTGCGAGGGGGATCCCGACGAGACCCATGACCGTCAGGGTCGCGATGGTGCCCACCGCGAACGTTGCGACGCTCCGCAGCAGCGAGGCCATGGTCTGCACCCGTTGGACGTGCCGCTCCTGGGCCAGCCCGGTGGCCGTGCCCAGCATCCGCCCGGTGGTGCTCGCCTCCACCAGCCGCGCGGCCGACTTCGACGTCATGGTCTTCACGACCCGGCGGATCGCACGGTGCAGGAGCCACCGCGCGATCACGGCGAGCACGATCGTGATGAGCACTCGCAGCCCGTCGGTGAGGAGCCACTGCTGGGCGTCCTGCAGCACGCCGGTGACGGCCTGTAGCTCCAGGCCGGGCAGCGAGATGTCGGGGTGCACCTCAGCCACGGGCGTCACGCTCCTGGGCCGACAGGGCCCGAGCGACCGGGTCGCGGTTCTCGGCGACCAGCCGGCGCAGGCCCGCTGGTGCCTCTGGGTTGCGCTCGAGCCAGGCCTGGCTCGCGTCGTGCAACGACTGCGAGGCGAGCGAGCGCGGGTAGAACCCGGTGACGATCGACTCGACGAGGGCGTGGGACCCCTTGGACTCCAGGTCGGAGAGCGCCGCGTGGTAGCGCTCGACGTAGGGCTCCAGGAGCTCGGCGGGTGCGGCGGCCCGGGTGAAGCCCAGGCCGATCGCGTCGACCACGGCATTCGTCAGGTCGTTGCCGTCGACCGCGGAGGCCCAGGCGGCCTCCTTGGCCTGCGCCGTGGGCACGGCCGCACGAGCGCGGGCCGCTCGCTCCCGCCCGGTGGCGGTGTCCTCGCGGGCTCGCTCGGCGTCGATCGCCTCCTCATCCGCGTCACCGGCGGCGGCCAGGGCGGTGAGCAGTGTCCAGCGCATCTCGAAGTCGACCTCGAGGCCGTCGAGGGTCTGCGTGCCCTCGAGCAGGGCCCGGAGGTATGCCGGGTCGTCGCCATCGGTGGTGAGGGCGGCGGCCGCGCTGACCAGCTGGAGCTGCGCGTCGCTGGTCGGCTCGGCCGAGCGCGCCAGCTCCCAGAGGCGGTCCCGCGTCGCCTCGCGGGTCTGCTCGCGGTGCTCGGGTGCGGTGTAGGTGAACACGGCCGTCTGGAGCTGCGCCACGAGGGTGCGCAGCAGGGTCGAGTCGCTCTCTCCGGGAAGGGTGGCCAGGGCGAGGTCGACGAACGAGCGGGCCCCCATCTCGGCGTCGCGGGTCATGTCCCACGCCGAGGCGAGCACCAGGGCCCGCGGCAGGGACTCGGTGAACCCGCGCGGGTGGGCCAGTGCGGTCGCGAGGGACCGCTCGTCGAGGCGGATCTTGGCGTAGGTGAGGTCGTCGTCGTTGACGAGGAGCAGGTCGCCCTGCTCCGAGCCCACGAGCTCGGGCACCTCGGTGCGCTCTCCCTTGACGTCGACCTCGAAGCGATCGGTGCGGTGCAGCGCACCGTCGCGCACGGCATACACGCCGATGCCGATGCGGTGCGGCCTGAGCGTCTCGTAGCCGGGAGCGAAGGTCTGCTCCACGACGGCGGACGCGACCAGGCCTCGGTCGTCGACCTCGAGCAGCGGCCGCAGCGTGTTGACTCCCGCCGTCTCGAGCCACGCGGTGGACCAGGTGCGCAGGTCGCGCCCCGACGTGGCCTCGAGCTCGTCGAGCAGGTCGGCCAGCGTCGTGTTGCCCCAGGCGTGCTTGGCGAAGTAGGCGCGCAACCCGTCGCGGAAGGGCTCGCGCCCGACGTAGGCGACGAGCTGCTTGAGCACCGAGGCTCCCTTGGCGTAGGTGATGCCGTCGAAGTTGACCTCGACGTCCTGGAGGTCACGGATCTCGGCGACGATCGGGTGGGTCGTCGTGAGCTGGTCCTGGCGGTAGGCCCAGTCCTTCTCGTGCGTGCCGAACGTGGTCCACGCGTCGGTCCACTGCGTGACCTCCGCCTGGCAGGTCGTCGACGCCCACTCCGCGAAGGACTCGTTGAGCCACAGGTCGTTCCACCAGACCATCGTCACGAGGTTGCCGAACCACATGTGGGCCAGCTCGTGGAGCACGGTGAGGGCGCGGCGCTCGACCATGGCCTCGGTGACCTTGGAGCGGAAGAGGTAGATCTCGTTGATGGTGACGCACCCGGCGTTCTCCATCGCGCCCATGTTGTACTCCGGCGTGAAGAGCTGGTCGTACTTCTCGAACGGGTAGGCCGCGTCGAACTCCTCCTCGAAGAAGGCGAACCCGCGCTTGGTCAGGTCGAAGACGTTGTCGGCATCGAGGTAGGGCGTGAGGGACTTGCGGCAGAAGATGCCGAGCGGCACCTCGCCGCCGCGGGTGGTCACCGAGTCGCGGACCACGTCGTAGGGCCCGGCCACCAGCGCGGTGATGTAGCTCGAGATGCGGCCGGTGGGGGAGAACCGCCAGGTCGCGGCCCCCTCGCCCGCGGGCTCCGGCTCGGGCGTGGGTGAGTTGGACACGACCTGCCAGTGCGCGGGCGCGGTCACGGTGAAGGTGAACGCCGCCTTGAGGTCGGGCTGCTCGAACACCGGATACATGCGCCGGCTGTCGGGCACCTCGAACTGGCTGTAGAGGTAGACCTCCTCGTCGACCGGATCCACGAAGCGGTGCAGGCCCTCGCCCGTGCGGGAGTATCTGCCGGTCGCGGCGACCGTCACGACGTTCTCGCGCTCCAGACCCGTGATCCGCACGCGGCCGTCCGCGACGTGGGTGGCCGGGTCCAGGGGCTCGCCGTTCACGACGACCTCCTCGACCGAGGCCCCGATGAAGTCGACGAAGGTCTCACCGCCGGGCTCGGCGCACGAGAAGTGCATCGTGCTGCGGGTGCCGAACGTGTCGGGTCCGGTGGTGACGTCCAGCGCGACGTCCTGTCGCTCGAGCGTGATCAGGGCCGCTCGGGTGGCGGCCTCCTCACGGGTGAGGTTCGTGCCGGGCACGGGTTCTCCTAGCGGTGGCGTACGGGAAGGCCCCGGTGGGGGTCGCTCCATCCTGACACGCGCGCCGGGGCACTCCCCACGCAAGACGGGAGGACGACGGCACTCGGCGTGGGGCCCCGAGGCTCCGGTGGCAGGATGGCCCCATGAGTGAGCGCAGCGCAGCCGAGTTCTGGTTCGACCCCATCTGCCCGTGGGCCTGGATGACCTCCCGCTGGATGATGGAGGTGCAACACGTCCGCCCGGTCGACGTCACGTGGTCGGTGATGAGCCTCGCGGTCCTCAACGAGGGCCGCGACCTCGACAAGGACTACACCGAGATGATGGACCGGGCCTGGGGTCCGGTGCGCGTGGTGATCGCCGCTCGGGCGGCGCACGGCGACGAGGTCGTCAAACCGCTCTACGACGCCCTCGGGGAGCGGATCCACCATCGCGAGGAGGAGTACGACGTCGCGATCAAGGGTGCGCTCGACGATGTGGGGCTCCCCGCCGAGCTCGCGGCCGCCGCGGCCAGCACCGAGCACGACGAGGCGCTGCGCGAGAGCCACGCCCGAGGTATCGGTCTGGTCGGCGACGACGTGGGCACCCCCGTGCTGTCGGTGGACGGTGTGGCGTTCTTCGGGCCCGTCGTGACCCCGGCGCCCAAGGGCGAGGCTGCCGGGCGGCTCTGGGACGGATGCGTCCTGGTGGCCGGCACGGAGGGCTTCTACGAGCTGAAGCGCTCACGCACCCAGGGCCCGATCTTCGACGTGGCGGGCTGATCGTCGTGCGAGTGCACATCGGCGGTGACCACGCGGCCCACGACCTGCTCGTGGACCTCGTCGCACACCTTCAGGAACAGGGCCACGACGTCACGAACCACGGCCCGCACGCCTACGACGCTCTCGATGACTACCCCGTCTTCGTCCTGCGCGCGGCCGAGGCGGTGGCGGCCGAGAAGGGGTCGCTCGGAGTGGTGCTCGGCGGGTCGGGCAACGGTGAGCAGATGGCGGCCAACAAGGTCTCCGGCATCCGGGCTGCTCTGTGTTACGACGACGAGCTCGCGCGTCTGGCGCGCGAGCACAACGATGCCCAGGTCATCTCGATCGGCGCCCGGATGACGACGTCCGAGCAGGCTCGCTCGATGGTCGATACGTTTCTTGGCACGTCATTCAGTGGTGACGAGCGCCATCAACGGCGGATCTCGATGGTCGCGACCTATGAGGACGACGGTACGCTGCCCGATCTTCCCGCCTGACCCGGCTGACGCGGGCTCACGGCGCGCGCGACGCGTGTTGACCTGCAGAAACGCCTGAGATGGCAAGTCTAGACAGGTGTGGCGCCCGCCTACCCGGCGCACTAGTGTGACCGCCCAGGTCGATGTCGCCCGAGGGGGTGGAAGATGGCCGACGTGCTCGATGAGGCACGCGTGACTCGCGACGAGGTGGCACCGCGGGTGCGGGCACGCATGCCCCGGTTCACCGAGGTCGAGGACCGTGTCTACTTCGCCGGCATCCTCGTGCTCACCGTGTGTGGCGGGCTGGCGAGCGCCCGCTGGCCGCAGTCGCTGCCGATCTCCCTGCTGATGCCGGTGATCGTCTTCTCCGGCCTCGTGCTCAGCCCGAGGCGGCTCGCCGTCACCTACGGCGTCATCCTCGTCTGCGGAGGCCTGTGGGCCCCCCGAGCGGGGATCAGCCCCAGCCGAGCGGGTCTGGTCATCGCCTCGATGATCATCGTGATGGGCATGATGGTCGTGGCCGCCCGTTCGAGGTCGCTGGTCGGCACCCGGGGCTTCAGTTCCGACCGGATGTTCGCCGAGCTGCGCGACCGCATCGCCTCCGGGGGCCGGATCCCGGCTCTGCCGCCGGAATGGGGAGTCACCTCCAGGGTGCTGTCCGCGCACGGTGACCGTTTCTCCGGGGACTTCTTCGTCGCCCACCTCAGCCCGTCAGGTCACCGCCTGGAGGTGGTGCTCGTGGACGTCAGCGGCAAGGGCACCCAGGCCGGCACCCGCTCCCTGCTGCTCTCCGGCGCGCTCGGCGGGCTCCTAGGCGCCGTGCCGTCGGCTGACTTCCTCCGCGCGGCGAACGACTACCTGGTGCGCCAGGGGTGGGCGGAGGGCTTTGCGACCGCGGTCCACCTCGACCTCGACCTGGACACCGGGGCCTACTCGATCGCCATCGCCGGGCATCCCTCACCCGCCGCGTACACCTCCGGGCGGGCCCGATGGACGGTGCTGGATGCCGGGCGCGGGCCGCTGCTCGGCGTCGTGCCCGACGCAGCCTTCCCTCGACAGGGTGGTCGTCTCGACCGCGGCGACGCCCTGCTGCTCTACTCCGACGGCGTGATCGAGGCCCGAGGGCACGACCTCGTCGACGGGGTCGACCGGATGCTGGGTGTGGCGACGATGTCGGTGCTCGGGGGCCGTGACGTCGCCACCGACGTGTGCGTGGCGGCTCGTTCGGGGGAGGATGACGACCGGGCGGCGCTGGCCGTCCGTCGTCTCTGACCCCACCCGCACCTGGAGGACCTGTCGTGGACCCCCGCCCGGACCTCGACCTCGCGCCGCGTGAGGGGGTGCGCACGTTCACCCCGCGGTGGCGCAACACCCCGCTGACCGACGAGCGGATGGCCACGTTCCTTCCCGCGCGGTCGCTGCCGCCGGGCCCGCTCGTGCCGGAGGTGGCGTTCGGACGCCGGGGACCGGTGGTTCTGGAGATCGGGTCGGGGCACGGGGCGGCCGCCGTCCGCTACGCACAGACCCACCCCGAGGCGGACCTGGTCGCCATCGAGGTTCACGTTCCTGGTGTGGCGCGGATGCTGGCGACGGCGGACGAGGTCGGCGTGACCAACCTGTGGGTGCACGACGGAGACGCGCTCCCGTTCCTCGCCGACCGGGTGGCGCCGGGATCGGTCGACGCGGTGCACCTGTTCTTCCCCGACCCGTGGCCCAAGCAGAAGCACGCGAAGCGGCGCTTCCTCCAGCAGCACACCCTCGACCTGCTCGCGTCGCGGCTCGTGCCGGGCGGGGTGATGCTCGTCGCTACCGACCATCCCCGGTATGCCGTGCACGCCCGGACCCAGCTCGCCCACCATGATCGGTGGGAGGTCGTGGAGGGGTGTCGACCGGCGTGGCGGCCGGACGACGGTTTCGAGGCCAAAGGGGTGCGTGCCGGGCGCTCGATCGTGGAGCTCACCTGCACCCTGCGCTGAGCGTCGATCTCGCCGGCGCCCTTGGTGGTCGGACACGGATGCCCCCCCAGGGCCACGTCGCCCATCAGTCGGGGTAGCCGGATTCGAACCGGCGGCCTTCCGCTCCCAAAGCGGACGCGCTACCAAGCTGCGCCATACCCCGCGCCGCGCGGGCACTGGCCTCGGACGTCCTTGAGGGGACGTCGTGATTTCAGATCCCGCACGCGCGGCCCTAGGCTAGCCGGTGCCCTCGGGGTGCAAGCCCACGAGGTGTGCGGGTGTAGCTCAATGGTAGAGCCCCAGTCTTCCAAACTGGCTACGCGAGTTCGATTCTCGTCACCCGCTCCGTCTGTCT